>NZ_KV801022.1:0-220 GCF_001810345.1 Haemophilus sp. HMSC061E01 | reverse complement strand
TTCATCAACTTCTCATACGTGAATTTCGTCTTTGTATGACTTGTTCCTTGGTAATTCACTAACCCTGCGACTCTGAGCTTAGCAGTTGTTAACTGCTCCAACTGTTGTTCGAATCGTTGCTTAGACTTACCTAGGTCAGAGTATAGCCCTTTATAGACATCTTCAGGCAATTCCGCATGGTTATGCGTATCAATTTGATAGTAGCCATCTTTATACAGTA
>NZ_KV801021.1:0-115317 GCF_001810345.1 Haemophilus sp. HMSC061E01 | reverse complement strand
AGTGAAACGCCGATGCGCCGATGGTAGTGTGGGGTTTCCCCATGTGAGAGTAGGACACCGCCAGGTAGTGAATGTGAACCCCGAGCTAAATAGCTTGGGGTTTTTTGTTTATAGAGTTTTCAATATTTTAGCAAAGCGTTGATTCTATGATACAATCACCGCCGTAATTTTAATAAAACAAGAGAAAATATGACCGCACTTAATGTATTAATTTATCCAGATGATCACCTAAAGATTGTTTGTGAGCCAGTTGCTGAAGTCAATGATGACATTCGCAAAATTGTAGATGATATGTTTGATACGATGTACCAAGAAGAAGGCATTGGTCTTGCCGCTCCACAGGTAGATATCTTGCAGCGTATTATTACGATTGATATTGAAGGTGACAAACAAAATCAATTAGTGTTGATTAATCCAGAAATTTTGGCTTCTGAAGGTGAAACAGGCATTGAAGAAGGTTGTTTATCTATTCCTGGATTCCGGGCTTTAGTTCCTCGTAAAGAAAAAGTCACGGTAAAAGCGTTAGACCGTAATGGAAAAGAATTTACGCTTGATGCAGATGGTTTATTAGCGATCTGCATTCAACATGAGATCGATCATTTGAACGGTATTTTATTTGTGGATTATCTTTCACCGTTGAAACGTCAACGTATCAAAGAAAAATTAGTGAAATATAAAAAACAAATTGCAAAACAATAATCAAAAGTGCGGTATAAAATGACCGCACTTTTCCTATCAACGCCATAACGTAGAACATTATGAAACCATTGAATATCATCTTTGCCGGTACGCCGGACTTCGCAGCACAGCATCTTGCTGCACTCTTAAATTCACATCACAATATTATTGCTGTTTATACGCAGCCAGATAAACCGGCTGGTCGAGGTAAAAAATTACAGGCGAGTCCTGTAAAGCAATTAGCTGAACAGCATCAAATTCCTGTTTATCAACCAAAATCCTTACGTAAAGAAGACGCACAAGCAGAGCTTAAAGCGTTAAATGCTGATGTAATGGTTGTTGTTGCTTATGGTTTGATTTTACCTCAAGCAGTGTTGGATATGCCTCGTTTAGGTTGTTTAAATGTGCATGGTTCTCTCTTGCCACGTTGGCGTGGTGCTGCACCTATTCAGCGGTCTATTTGGGCAGGGGATCAACAAACCGGTGTGACGATTATGCAAATGGATGTGGGTTTGGATACTGGCGATATGTTACACAAAGTGTATTGCGATATTGATGCACAAGAAACCTCAACCTCGCTTTACCATAAATTAGCTGAAATTGCGCCAGCTGCATTGATTGATGTTTTGGATCATTTGGAAGAAGGGAAATTCACTGCAGAAAAACAAGATGATAGCCAAAGTAACTATGCAGAGAAACTTTCCAAAGAAGAGGCTAAATTAGATTGGTCGCTATCGGCAGCCCAGCTTGAACGCAATATTCGCGCGTTTAATCCTTGGCCGATTAGTTTCCTACAATTAACTGATGAGCAGGGTAATGAACAAACCTTAAAAGTTTATGCTGCAGCCGTGTTGCCACATGTAGATAAACCAGCTGGGACGATTTTAAGTGTCGATAAAAAAGGTATCCAAATTGCCACGAAAGAAGGCGTTTTAAATTTATTGCAACTTCAGCCCGCAGGCAAGAAACCTATGTCTGTGCAAGACTTCCTCAATGGTCGAGCAGATTGGTTCCAGGTTGGTAAGGTTCTAAACTAATGGTATTTCAACGAAAAAAAACGGAAAAATCGACCGCACTTTCGGTACGCGCTATTGCTGCTCAAGTGATTTTACAGGTTTTAGATCAAGGTAAGTCCTTATCAACGTTGCTTCCTGAAGTGCAATCGCAGGTAAAACCACAGGATTTACCTTTATTACAGGAAATCACCTTTGGTATTTGTCGCGTATTACCTCGTTTAGAAAATATTATAAAAAAACTATTAGATAAGCCATTGAAGGGTAAGACCCGTATTGTACATTGCTTGTTATTAGTAGGATTGTACCAATTACTTTATATGCGTGTGCCCGCTCATGCTGCAGTGGATGAAGTAGTGAATGCCACAAAATCATTAAAATCGGACAGTTTCCGTGGTTTAGTTAACGGTGTATTGCGTCGTTTCTTACGGGAGCAAGAGGATATTCTTGCTGTAGTCGATAAGCATTGGCAAACGCTTCATCCTGAATGGTTTGTGAATAAACTCAAAAAAGCTTATCCGAATTGGCGTGAAATTATTGAGGCGAATAACCAAAAGCCACCAATGTGGTTACGGGTCAATCAACAGCAAAATAACACGAAAACTTACCGCACTTTGTTGGAAAAGCAAGAGATAGCAGCATTTGAATGTGATAATCCACATGCTCTGCGCTTAGCTCAACCACTTTCTGTCTCAAAACTACCAAATTTTGAACAAGGCGCAGTGACAGTTCAGGATCTCAATGCCCAATGGTCTGCTTTATTGCTTGAGCCACAAAATGGTGAATTAATTTTAGATGCTTGCGCGGCGCCAGGTGGGAAAACTACGCATATTTTAGAAATGGCGCCACAAGCGAAAGTGATTGCGCTTGATGTCGAGGCTCATCGCTTAAGACGTGTTGAAGAAAATCTTGCCCGTTTGAATCAGCAGGCGACAATTGTTTGTGGTGATGCGACCGAGCCAGAAAAGTGGCTCTCAGAAATAGGTTTAAGTGGAGCATCCTTTGATCGTATTTTATTAGATGCACCTTGCTCAGCAACGGGCGTGATTCGTCGTCATCCAGATATTAAATGGTTACGTCAAGAAACAGATATTGCTCAATTGGTTGCCTTGCAAGGACAAATTCTAAAAGCGCTTTGGGCAAAATTGAAACCTAATGGCATTTTGCTTTATGCGACTTGCTCTGTGCTTCCTGATGAGAACAGTCAGCAAATACAGCATTTTTTAGCTGAAATACCCGATGCAGAATTAATGCCATTGCCGTTTGAACAAACGGAAAATACGATTGGAATCCAATTCCTGCCACAAGAGAATGGCGGGGATGGGTTCTATTATGCAAAATTGAGAAAACGGTCAGCTTAAATGAATTTGCCTTTAATTGATGTCGTCATTCCTTGCTATAACACTGAACAAACGCTTGTTCGTGCAGTAGAGTCTGTGTTGCAGCAAAATAATCTTGGTCACCTTTGGTTGATTGATGATGCGTCGACAGATAATACATTTGCATTAGCCTTACAGCTCGCAGAACAATATCCTGACAGAATCTCTATCGAGCAAATGCCGAAAAATAGTGGTGTAGCGATGACTCGAAATTGGGGTGCGATGCTTTCGGCTAAAAGTGCGGTTGATTTTGTCGCATTTTTAGATGCAGATGATGCATATGAACCGGGAGCATTAGAAGTGGCGGCGGCAACCTTTCATTTTCAGCCAGATACTTCGCTAGTGAGATTAGCGTTAAAGCCGATAAATTTAGCTCAACGCTATGCGGAACACCCTAATTTTGATCAGGCATGGCAATATATGCGCATGACCTGCGGGGGAAATGTTGTTTTTAATAAAGCTTTTTTCTTAGCGTGCGGCGGATTTCCAACACATCAATTATTCCGAGAGCTCGGCGGTGAAGATGGCGCTTTAGGCATTGCAACCACTAAAACGGCAAAAGTAGCGACATTATTTGAAGATGTAGGTGTTCTGCATTTTTGTCGAGAAGGTATGCATGCAGAACGTTTACTCGATGGCCTGTTATTTGGTAAACAAGATCCAGCGATTACAGCCGAAAAAATGGCAGAAGCAGAACAAGTAACATCGACTATTTGTCGCCGTATTGAGGCATTAAAGTGCGGTCTAAATTCAGCTGAAATTGGTATCCGACCTTTGGTTGTGGAGAGAACAGAATGAAAATAATCATTTTAGGTGCAGGGCAAGTAGGTACAACACTTGCGGCAAATTTAGTGAGTGAAGATAACGACATCACACTGGTAGATAATGAATCTCAACATTTGCAGAATTTACAAGATAAGCATGATTTACGCGTAGTTAAAGGTTCCCCTTCTTCACCCAAGGTTTTACGTGATGCGGGCGCGGCCGATGCAGATTTGATGATTGCCGTAACAGCATCAGATGAAATCAATATGATTGCTTGCCAGTTGGGATATACCCTTTTCAATACCCCAACACGTATTGCACGTATTCGTAATGCGGAATATTTGCGCGAGAAAGATAAATTATTTAATAATGAAAACGTGCCTATCGATCATCTGATTTCACCAGAAAATTTAGTTACGGATGAGATTACACGTTTAATTGCTTTTCCAGGTGCGTTGCAAGTGGCGCATTTTGCCAATAATCGAATTAGCATTGTGGTTGTAAAAGCCTATTACGGTGGTCCCTTAGTGGGTTATGCGCTATCTGCTTTTAAAGAGCATATGCCACACATTGATTGCCGAATCATTTCGATTTTACGTAATGATAGATTAATTCGTCCGCAAGGTTCGACCATTATTGAGGCGGGCGATGAAATTACCTTTATTTGTGCGACGGAACACATTAAAGCGGTGATGAGTGAGTTGCAACGCCTTGAGAAAACCTACAAACGTATCATGATCGTTGGCAGCGGGAATATTGCCTCAGGTGTGGCAAAACAGCTAGAAGATAAGTATCAAGTAAAACTCATTGAGCGTGATGGAGAAAAAGCGAAAGTTTTAGCAGAAAGACTCTCTAAAACCCTGGTTTTCCATGGTGATGCTTCTGATCAAAATTTACTTTTTGAAGAGCATATTGAGAGCGTTGATGTCTTTTTATCTCTAAGTGCGGATGATGAAGCCAATATTATGTCGGCGTTACTGGCAAAACGCCTAGGGGCTAAAAAAGCCATGGTGCTTATTCAACGCATGGCATATATCAATTTGATTCAAGGTGGAACCATTGATATTGCGGTTTCACCACAACAGGCAACAATCTCCGCTTTATTAGGACATGTGCGTAAAGGGGATATCAAAAATGTGGCCTCTTTGCGTCATGGTTCTGCAGAAGCCATTGAACTTGTTGTACATGGCGATGCGACAACATCCAATGTGGTAGGAAGACAAATTGGCGATATTAAGCTGCCTGTAGGGGCGATGATTGCGGCAATTTTACGTAAAAATGAAGTAATCATTGCTCGTCGTCAGGTTGTTATTGAAGAAGGCGATAATGTGATTGTTTATATTAATGACAAGAAATCTGTGTCAGAAATTGAAAAATTATTCCAACCAAGTGCATTTTTTATTTAAATAACAGTTTACTTTTTAATCTGAAAACCTATAATACGCACTCTTTTAATTTTTTAAACCAACACAAAAGGAAATTTTATGAGCTTTCTTAAAGAATTCCGCGAATTCGCAATGCGCGGCAACGTAGTAGATATGGCAGTCGGTGTGATCATCGGTGGTGCTTTTGGTAAAATCGTAAGTTCACTTGTCGGTGACGTAGTAATGCCTGTATTAGGTATTTTAACTGGTGGCGTGGATTTCAAAGATTTGAAAATCACGTTAGCTCAAGCTGTAGGTGAAACCCCAGCAGTAACCTTAAACTACGGTGTATTTATTCAAAACGTCTTTGATTTCATCATCATTGCATTCGCAATCTTCATGATGATCAAAGGTATCAACAAAGTGAAAAAACCAGTAGAAGAAGTAAAAGGTCCTTCACAAGAAGAATTACTTACTGAAATTCGCGATTTATTAAAAAAACAATAAGAATTTAATCCAAATAAAAAAGGTTGGTATTTTACCAACCTTTTCTTTTACCTAAAATTTAAGCTTTTAATAATAATGCGACGGCCTCGCAAGCAATGCCTTCACTTCGGCCTGTAAAGCCAAGTTTTTCTGTTGTAGTTGCTTTCACATTGACTTGCTCAATATCACAATGTAAATCTTCCGCAATTTTCGCTCGCATTGCATCGATATGAGGACGCATTTTAGGGGCTTGAGCAATAATGGTTACATCCACATTACCGACCTTATAGCCTTTTGCTTGTACTTGGCGGAATGCTTCTCGTAATAAAACACGACTATCTGCATTTTTATATTGCGTATCGGTATCAGGGAAGAGTTTACCTATATCTCCTAATGCTGCCGCACCTAATAAGGCATCCGTTAAGGCATGTAAGGCGACATCACCATCAGAATGGGCAATAAATCCGGTATGGTAAGGCACTTCAACGCCACCAATAATTAAAGGGCGATCTTCACCAAAGGCATGAACATCAAACCCATGTCCAATTCGTATCATAGAGTTTTCCTTGTTAAATAAAATTCGGCTAAAGCTAAGTCTTCTGGACGCGTTACTTTAATATTATCACTTCGTCCCGCGACTAAGTGCGGTCGAAATCCGGCAAGTTCCATCGCAGAGGCTTCATCTGTAATATTGGCACCTTGAGATAGCCCCTGTTCAAGTGCGTTTCTTAATAGATCGCAACGGAAAAATTGAGGTGTTTGTGCAAGCCAAAGTTCAGTGCGGTCTTCTGTTTTTATGATATCTTGCTGTTTATTCGCGCGTTTAATCGTATCGACCGCTGGAATGGCCAAAATAGCGCCGTGTTCATTATCGATTTGGAGCAATTTATCTAAATCTTGATGTGTTAAACAAGGTCTGGCTGCATCATGCACCAATGCCCAAGCATGGTTATTTTTGATCGCATTTAGTCCATTTAGAACTGACTCGGCTCGTGTTTCACCACCTTCAACGAGGGTGATGTTTTGATGAGGAAATAAAGTCATTTTAGAAAGATAGGGATCATTTTTTCCTACTGCAAGAATAACGTGATTGATTGCAGGGTGGGATAGAATGACAGAGAGAGTATGTTCCAGAATCGTCTTGTCTAGGATTTTCAGATATTGCTTAGGTTTATTTGCCTGCATACGGCTTCCAACACCCGCGGCAGGAATGACGGCAATAATTTCACGGTTCATTATTTATGCTCTTTGACGATGTGATAGAACACCTCGTTTGGTTTGACCATATCGTGGCCCATGCGAGCACGTTCTTCAATGGATTCAAAGCCTTTTGTTAACCCTTGAATTTCAGCTGAAATCATTTGATTTCTTTGTGAGAGCTTTTCATTTTCAGCTTTATTCTCTTTGATTTGAGCTGCGACATCTTTGTAATCAAAATATCCGTTTTTACCAAACCAAAGATCGTACTGAAATAGCACGAGAACACCCACTAAAATTCCAATGAAAAGACGCATAAATTACCTATTATTTCTGAAAACTTGGGATAGTTTACCGTGAAATACAGCGAAATGCGATGAAAAAGTGCGGTTAAAAATAAGATGATTTTTGAAGTGATCTTATTCGGCTTATCAGGTAACTTAAAATTTAAAAATGTGATCTTCCTCACAAATTAGTTATAAAGTTTGACAAACCCATAGTCACCGCCCAAATAGGCTTGTTATACTTTTGCTTGTCATTATGACTTTTTAACAGAAGGAACAATCAATGAAAACAACATTAAAACTTACCGCTATTGCAGCGATGTCAGCATTTATTTTAACTGGTTGTGCGACTCAAGATAAGAGTGCAGAAGCGGATGCGCAGCTTCAACAACAAGCGGTATTAGGTCTTAACTGGATTCAACAATCAGGTGAATACCAAGCCCTTTCTTACCAAGCATACAATGCAGCAAAAGTGGCATTTGATCACGCTAAAGTGAAAAAAGGTAAGAAAAAAGCGGTTGTGGTGGATTTAGATGAAACCATGCTAGATAACAGCCCTTATGCAGGTTGGCAAGTTCAAAACAATAAACCATTTGATGGCAAAGACTGGACTCGTTGGGTAGAAGCTCGTCAATCAGGTGTGGTACCAGGTGCAGTAGAATTCAATAACTATGTAAATACCCATGGCGGTAAAATGTTCTATGTTTCTAATCGTAAAGACAGCAATGAAAAAGCAGGTACGATTGATGACATGAAACGTTTAGGTTTTAATGGTGTTGAAGATTCAGCGTTTTACTTGAAAAAAGATAAATCACCAAAAGCAGCACGTTTTGAAGAAATTGAAAAACAAGGTTATGAAATCGTCGTTTATGTGGGTGATAACCTAGATGACTTCGGTGATGCGATCTACGGTAAACAAAATGCAGAACGTCGTGATTTCGTGGCACAAAACAAAGCGAAATTTGGTAAAACATTCATCGTATTACCTAACCCGAACTACGGTGGCTTTGAAGGCGGCTTAGCAAAAGATTATTTCAAAGGCGATTCAAGCAGCAAAGTAAAAGCACGTTTAGATGCAGTTAAAGCTTGGGATGGTAAATAATTCCCTTCTTGAGATAAACAAACACCCGCAGAGATGCGGGTGTTTTGTTTTAGTCTAAAAGTGCGGTCTATTTTCGCATCATTTTTTCTTTATGAGATGCGAAGTCCGCGCCTTTCGCCAGCATGCGAAGTTGTAAAATAACACGCTCTTTTAGTAAATCTTGTTCAGCTTTTGTCATGTCTAAAGCGTTGGAACCTGCCGTGAATACGATGGTTACCATTCCCTCAGCCTGAACATAAGACACATATTGCGAGTAGTGATTTTTCTTCGCAATATATTCAGCCAATTCATCAACAAAGTGTTTGATTTCACGAGCGGCTGCAGTACGGAAAGCCTGAGATGTGCCCGAACTTTCACGTAAGAGCAAACGGAACACGTTGGTGCTGTGAGTGATAAATTCAAAAAAGGTTTCCACGGATACGCGGATCACACTGCCACCTGCATCAATACGTTTACGCGCTTGGCGCATTAATTGACGGAGGGTTAAACCTGCTTCATCTACCATTTCTAATCCGAGCTCATCCATATCGCTAAAGTGGCGATAGAAAGAAGTTGGTGCAATGCCCGCTTCACGGGCAACTTCACGCAAGCTTAAATTAGAAAAGCTTTTTTCTGCACTCAATTGATTGAATGCAGCGTCAATTAAAGCTCTACGGGTTTTTTCTTTTTGAATTGCTCGAACACCAGCCATTGGGTTTTCCTCAGCTTATGATAAATTATTTTTTATTCGCTAAAATCGATTTAACTTGTTCACTGACCGCACTTGCAACGCGTTCATAGCGATTACGTAATGGTGAACCTGGGCGGTAAACGAGAGCAATAGTACGAGACGGTTCTGGCGAATGACAAGGAATATATTTTACACCTGCACGTGTGCCTTCATTTAATACAGCAAGTTCTGGCATAAAGGTGATGCCTGCATTAGCTGCCACCATATTACGCAACGTTTCAAGGCTAGTGGCTTGGAAGTGAGAGTCTTCTTTAGCACCGGCCGTAAAACAATAATCGAGTGCTTGATTACGTAAGCAATGCCCATCATCCAACATAAGCATTTCTTGCCCTTTTAAGGTATTCATGGCAATTTTACTTTCTGAAGCCCAAGGATGTTGGTCGGATACAGCGAGTAACATTTTTTCATCAAAAATAGGCACTTCGATAAACGCTTCAGTTTCGGGTACGCGAGCCACAATCGCACAATCTAATCGGCCAGTTTCTAATTGTTCTAATAGTTGGTGAGTTTGGGCCTCGTAAAGAAAAACTTCTAAATCTGGGAAAGTTTCTTTCAATGTTGGTACAATATAAGGAAGTAGGTAAGGGCCAACGGTTGGGATTAATCCAATGTGTAATGGACCTGTCATTTCTTTACCTTGATTACTAGCCATTTCTTTGAGTAATTTTACTTCGCGTAATACAGTGCGAGCTTGATCGACAAGTAACATACCAGATTGCGTGAAAAGTACTTTACGGCTAGTACGTTCAAGTAAAATAATGCCTAATTCATCTTCGAGTTTGCGGATTTGGCCACTTAAAGTGGGTTGGCTAACATTGCAAGAATCCGCCGCTCGACGGAAATGTTTAAACTCAGAAAGGGCTACTAAGTATTCTAAATCACGAATATTCATAGGGTTCTCACTTTATAGAATATGTCAATTAAAAGGATAGAATTAATTGATTATGACTATATCACAAAACTTTCTATAATGCCTATCAAGTTTTTAGGATAAATTAATTTAACTCACAGAGGAGACACATTATGTCTAATATGGAAGGAAAAAAAGTTCCACAAGTTACATTCCGCACTCGCCAAGGCGATCAATGGGTTGATGTGACCACATCTGAATTATTTGATAACAAAACAGTTGTTGTTTTCTCATTACCAGGTGCATTCACGCCAACTTGTTCATCTTCTCACTTACCACGTTATAACGAACTTGCGCCAGTGTTCAAAAAACATGGTGTAGATGATATTTTAGTTGTGTCTGTAAACGATACTTTCGTTATGAATGCTTGGAAAGAAGCGGAAGAAGCACACAATGTAAAATTCATTCCAGATGGCAACGGTACTTTCACTGAAGGTATGGGCATGTTAGTTGGAAAAGATGATTTAGGTTTTGGTAAACGTTCTTGGCGCTATTCTATGCTCGTGAAAAATGGTGTAGTGGAAAAAATGTTTATTGAACCAAATGAGCCAGGCGATCCGTTTAAAGTATCTGATGCCGATACCATGTTGAAATACATTGCACCAGATTTCCAAGTGCAAGAATCAATCGCCATCTTCACAAAACCAGGCTGCCCATATTGCGCGAAAGCAAAACAACTTTTACGTGATAAAAGTTTAAGCTTTGAAGAAATCGTATTAGGTCAAGATGCAACTATCGTGAGTGTACGTGCGGTTTCTGGTCGTGCAACTGTGCCACAAGTATTCATCGGTGGTAAACACATCGGCGGTAGCGACGATTTAGAAAAATACTTTGCATAATTGATTGCTAGGTAGGAAATTTTTTTATATTTTTGATTATTAGGAACATAAGTTAAAAGGGAGCGAAAGCTCCCTTTTTATTGTATTGTTATGTTCTTAAGCGTTAAAACCAATGTAGCAAACCGAGATTAAAACGACGTAGAAAATGAGCGCACTTAGCAGTAATAATTTTACGGCAAGTTTAGGTTTGTGCTGATGCAACTTATAAAGTAAACGTGCAATCAAAACCAAAACAAAGGGGTAAACCCAAAAGATAATCGAGAAAAGATCGATCTGAAAATCGCTCAGTGTAGGGTTTTTTACAAAAGAAGTAGAAAGCAAAGAGGCCATAGGCCACAGTAAAATGGGTAAACAAAATGCCGCGATTCCCCAAGCGAAGCCGCTAAATCCTGTCGGCATAGTTTGTTTTTTCATAATGAACCTTATATGATTGACGAAAAATAAAAAGGAATATAACAAATGCCGTCTTTATTTGATAGTGAAACCGATGCGCCAGAAGAGAGAAAAGTATTGAAACGCACATTGGGCGCACAAAAAATCACGTTTATTTTGACCGCACTTTGCGCGGTGATTTATCTCTTGCAGAATGTAGGGTTTGAAGAACCAATTGTGGATTTATTCCATTATCCAGCTTATTCTTGGGAAGATCAGGAAATATGGCGTTATTTCACACATGCTATTATTCATTTGTCGGTACCGCATATTTTATTTAACCTTTCGTGGTTTTGGTTATTTGGTGGCGCGATTGAACGCCGATTTGGTTCTTTCCATTTTTTATTATTGGTCTTAGTGTCTGCCGCAGTGAGTGGCGCCGTACAGAATTATTTTACCGGTCCAGCTTTTTTCGGATTATCTGGCGTCGTGTATGCGGTGTTAGGTTATGTGTTGGTGGTGGACAAATTGCACCCGCATAGCTTTGACTTACCGGAAGGTTTTTTTACAATGTTACTGGTAGGTCTTCTCTTTGGCTTTATTAGTCCGTTGTTTGGTATTAAGATAGGTAACGCAGCTCATATTTCAGGCTTTATCTTAGGATTGGTTTGGGGATTTCTGCAGAGTAAAATTAATATTAAAAAGTTTAGCTAATTCAAATTTATAGGCATTTATATGAAACAATCATTACGCCATCAGAAAATTATTGAGCTTGTAAAGCTAAAAGGGTATGCCAGTACAGAAGAGCTGGTTATCGAACTGGAAGTCAGCCCACAGACCATTAGACGCGATCTTAATATCCTTGCAGAACAAGATTTAATTCGTCGTCATCATGGTGGCGCGGCACCTTCTTCTACCGCAGAAAATTCTGATTATATTGAACGTAAACAATTTTTCCCTTCCCAAAAAAGCGCCATTGCTCGTGAAGTGGCAAAACGTATTCCAAACGGTGCATCCTTATTTATTGATATTGGTACCACGCCTGAAGCTGTAGCAAGTGCTTTATTAAACCATGAACGGTTACGTATTGTGACGAATAATATCAATGCCGCTCATTTATTACGCCAAAATGAAACCTTTGATATTACGATGGCGGGCGGTTCCTTACGTAAGGATGGGGGCATTATTGGTGAGGCAACGGTTAATTTTATTTCGCAATTCCGTTTAGATTTTGGGATTCTCGGGATTAGTGCGATCGACCTTGATGGTTCATTATTAGATTATGATTATCATGAAGTTCAAGTGAAGCGAGCTATTATAGAAAGTTCGCGTCAAACTTTATTAGCGACCGATCATTCGAAATTCTCTCGACAAGCGATTGTGCGATTGGGTGAGCTCAAAGACGTGGATTATCTTTTCACTGATGATGTGCCAAAACAAATTGCGGATTATTTAGAAAATAGCAACACAAAGTTAGTGATTTGCAAATGATAGAAATAGGAAGTGCGGCCAAAATTGACCGCACTTTTTTTTGTAGGCATCCATGCTTAGCCACTGCTGTTTCGACCAATCCAAAATTAACCCCATTCATGCCAACATCCTTATTAATATGAGATAAGGCTAATTTTGCTGCATATTAAATTTTAGGGATAAAAACGGACGACAAATCATTCGACTGCCAATTCTTTATTTAGGACTACGGGGAAGGTTTGCTTGAAGAGTCAAGAAAGACAAGATCTTGATAGATCAAGTGGAGTACATCGAGATCCCTCTCTAAATGTAATTTATTTATACTGCTGTTTTTAAAAAAAGGGAATATTAAAATTACAAATCTGTGATCGAGATCACAATTTAAATGCAAAAAGCAAGCCACTTATTTTTGTTAGAAAATAAGCGGCTATTTTACAGATTTTTTATCGATTTAAATTCACAGCGCCTTCATAACCAAGTTGTCGCCACGCCTCATAAATCGTCACGGCTACCGAGTTAGATAAGTTCATGCTACGGCTATTTGCGGTCATAGGAATCCGGATTTTTTGCTCCATTGGCATGCTATCTAAAATAGACATCGGAATACCACGAGTTTCAGGGCCAAACATCAAGTAATCCCCTAATTCAAATTGTACTTCGCTATGTGCTGGGCCGCCTTTGGTTGTAAGTGCAAAAAGACGTTTCGGTTTTTCACTTTCTAAAAAGGCTTCAAAAGTTTTATGCTTTTTGATTTCGGCAAATTCATGATAATCCAGACCCGAGCGACGTAATTTTTTATCATCCCATGTAAAGCCAAGTGGCTCGATTAAATGAAGGCGAAAGCCAGTGTTCGCACAAAGACGAATAATATTTCCCGTATTTTGTGGAATTTCAGGTTCGTATAACACAATATCTAACATAATAATTTCCTAATCTTTTTGATACAGGCGATAACTCACCATGCCTGCGGTTTTCTCTTTCAGTAATTGCCAATTGTCAGGCACGCTAAGTGGTTTGTCTTTTTCTGTTTCAACATAAATCAATGTATGAGGTAAGAGCCAATTCTTTTCTTCTAAAAGTGCAATCGCTTGTTCTGCTAAACCAAAATGGAAAGGCGGATCTAAAAATACTACATCAAAGTGCGGTTGATTTTGCGCTTGTTTTAAAAATTCTAAACTATTTTGATTGATCACCTGAGCTTGTTCACTCGTTGTTTTTAGTGTGTGCAAATTTTTCTTTAATTGATTTGCTACATTTTTATCTAACTCTAAAAACGTCACCTGTTTCGCTTGGCGAGAAAGAGCTTCAAAACCAAGTGAGCCACTGCCTGCAAAGCAATCAAGACAATGGCTATCCACAATGTAAGGCATCAACCAGTTGAATAAGGTTTCTTTTACGCGATCGCCTGTTGGACGCAAACCTTCAGCATTTAAAACCGGTAATTTTCGTCCACGCCAAAGACCCGCGATGATTCGAACTTCGCCTTTGGCATTTTGAACTTGCATTTTTTTCATAAAGAAACAGATTTTTAGTGAAAATTGTGCTTAGTTTAGACGATTTTTTGCTAGAATAGGCAGTATTTTTTACAGATTTGTGTTTAAGAGAAGAATTTATGTCAGAAGAAAAGAAAAAAGGTGGATTTTGGGCCTCCCTTTTTGGTCGCAATAAAAAGCAAGAAGAACAAAAAATTGAGCCAATTATTGAAGAGCCATCTGTAGAACCTGTCGATGTTTCACCTGAGGAAGAAATTGTTCACGCTGAAGAGAACGTTCAATTAGAACAAGTTGAACAGGAAGAATTACAGGAATTAGCTGAACAACTGCAAGAAGATAAAGCAGAAGAGGTCGTTGTTGAGCATCTTGAACCTATCGTAGAACAAGTGATTTCACCTGAAAGTGCGATCAATATTGAACCTGTTTTAGATACACCGGTGATTGAAACAATTGACGAAGAAACGGTGAAAACAGAAGAAATTTCAATCGCACTTCCTACAGAAGAGCCAGCAGAAAGCATTATTGAACCAGATAATGTCATTGAAGATCTTCCTGTGGTTGAAGCGGAGATTGAATCTGAAATTGTTGAAGATGTTAAAGACGAATTACGTTCAGATATCAATACCGAAACGCAAGAAAAACCAAGTGAAGGTGGCTTTTTCAGCCGTTTAGTTAAAGGCTTGCTCAAAACCAAACAAAATATTGGTGCGGGTTTCCGATCTTTCTTTTTAGGCAAAAAAATTGATGATGATTTGTTTGATGAGTTGGAAGAGCAGCTTTTGATTGCCGATATTGGCGTGCCAACAACCAATAAGATCATTAAGAATTTAACGGAGCACGCAAGTCGTAAACAATTACAAGATGCGGAATTACTTTACCAACAACTTAAAGTTGAAATGGCGGAGATCTTAAAACCTGTCGCGCAGCCGTTAGTTATTGATAGCACTAAAAAACCGTACGTTATTTTAATGGTTGGCGTAAATGGTGTAGGTAAAACAACCACAATTGGTAAGTTAGCTCGTAAATTCCAAAATGAAGGTAAATCAGTCATGTTAGCAGCAGGGGATACTTTCCGTGCCGCAGCAGTAGAACAACTTCAAGTATGGGGTGAGCGAAACAATATTCCGGTGGTGGCACAAAGTACGGGTTCAGATTCTGCGTCGGTGATTTTTGATGCAATGCAATCTGCCGCAGCACGTAACATTGATATTTTAATTGCGGATACGGCAGGACGTTTACAAAATAAAAATAATCTCATGGATGAATTGAAGAAAATTGTTCGTGTCATGAGAAAATACGATGAAACCGCACCGCACGAAATCATGCTTACCTTAGATGCGGGTACAGGGCAGAATGCCATTAGCCAAGCCAAACTCTTTAATGAGGCTGTTGGGTTAACAGGTATTACATTAACCAAATTAGATGGAACAGCAAAAGGTGGGGTAATTTTCGCCATTGCAGATCAGTTTAATTTACCAATTCGTTATATTGGTATGGGTGAAAAAATTGAAGATTTACGCGAATTTAATGCAGAAGAATTTATTGAAGCATTGTTTGTTCACGAAAATGAAGAATAAAAAGGAATAATAAAGTGATTCGATTTTCAAATGTCTCTAAAGCTTATCATGGTGCGACTCAGCCGGCCTTGCAGGGTTTGAATTTTCATCTGCCTGTCGGAAGTATGACTTATCTTGTTGGGCATTCTGGCGCGGGTAAAAGTACCTTGCTTAAATTAATCATGGGAATGGAAAAGGCGAATGCCGGTAATATTTGGTTTAATGGTCATGATATTACGCGTTTGTCTAAATATGAAATCCCATTTTTACGTCGTCAAATCGGTATGGTTCACCAAGATTATCGTTTATTAACGGATCGTAGCGTGGTAGAAAATGTGGCGCTGCCATTGATTATTGCTGGCATGAACCCGAAAGAAGCACATACACGTGCATTGGTTGCATTAGATCGTGTGGGCTTACGTAGTAAAGCGAATTATATGCCGCCACAAATCTCAGGTGGGGAACAACAACGTGTAGATATCGCACGCGCAATCGTACATAAACCGCAACTTTTATTAGCGGATGAGCCGACTGGCAACCTTGATGATGAACTTTCCTTAGGGATTTTTAATCTTTTTGAAGAGTTTAATCGTTTAGGCATGACAGTCTTAATTGCGACACACGATATCAATTTAATTCAACAAAAACCAAAACCATGTCTTGTACTTGAACAAGGCTATTTACGCTATTAAGGATAAAAAATGACAAGACGTATTGATGCTTCTTTTGGCGTGCAAACTGCCTATACCTTGCGTTCTGTTTTGGGCGATTTGGTAAAACGTAAATTTGGTACATTGCTAACAATTTTAGTCATTGCCGTGTCTTTAACGATTCCAACGGTGAGCTATTTGTTATGGAAAAATTTACATTTAGCGACGACTCAATTTTATCCGGAAAGCGAACTCACAATCTACTTACACAAAAATTTAAGTGAAGAAGATGCTAACTTAGTGGTGGAAAAAATCCGTCAACAAGAAGGCGTGGAATCTTTAAATTATGTTTCTCGCCAAGAAAGCTTAAAAGAATTCAAGAGTTGGTCTGGTTTTGGTGAAGAATTAGAGATTTTAGATGATAATCCATTACCGGCTGTCGTGATGGTGAAGCCGTCTAAAGACTTTAATGCATCTGAAAAACGAGCAGAATTACGTACCAATTTAAATAAAATTAAAGGGGTGCAAGAAGTTCGTTTAGATAACGATTGGATGGAAAAATTGACCGCACTTTCGTGGTTATTTGCGCATGTGGCAATTTTCTGTACGGTTTTGATGACTATTGCGGTGTTCCTTGTTATCGGAAATAGTATTCGCTCTGATGTCTATAGTAGTCGAGCAAGTATTGATGTGATGAAACTATTAGGTGCGACAGATCAATTCATTCTTCGTCCTTATCTTTATACCGGTATGATTTATGCGGTGTTGGGCGGATTGGTTGCAGCACTCTTTAGCAGTCTTATTGTCGGGTACTTTACTTCAGCGGTGAAATATGTAACGGATATCTTTGCGGTTACATTTGAGCTCAATGGATTAGGCGTAGGCGAGCTGATCTTCTTATTAGTCAGCTGCTTGATTATGGGGTATGTTGGCGCTTGGATTGCAGCAACAAGACATATTGCAATGTTAGATAACAAACTATAGATTTCATTTATATTAAAGTGCGGTCATTTTTTGTCGTGTTTTCATCTGAAAACATTCGGGAAAATGACCGCACTTTTTTGTATGTGGAAATTAATTGAACAAAAAGCTTGCATAATTAGGTGTTTTTGTGTAATATCCACGGGCTTTCAGATATTGAAAGCCGTTTAATGTAATCATTTATTAAACGAGTATTACGATATGTAATACTAACAATGTTTCCGATTTGGAGACTATATAACAGGTAACTTACACCTCCTTTTCTATTTTGAAGTTAGAATTGTGATTGGTGTTAGTTTTTTATTAGCTAAATTTTATTGGAGCTCTGGTCTAATGCAGAACCAAAGAATCCGTATCCGCTTAAAAGCTTTCGATCACCGTTTGATCGATCAATCTACTGCGGAGATCGTAGAAACAGCTAAACGTACTGGCGCACAAGTTCGTGGTCCAATCCCTTTACCAACTCGTAAAGAGCGTTTCACCGTGTTGATTTCTCCACACGTGAACAAAGACGCGCGTGATCAATACGAAATTCGTACACACAAACGTTTAGTAGATATCGTAGAGCCAACAGAAAAAACTGTTGATGCATTAATGCGTTTAGATTTGGCTGCCGGCGTGGACGTGCAGATCAGCCTAGGTTAATTAAGAGGTTATTACAATGATTGGTTTAGTCGGTCGTAAAGTTGGTATGACCCGTATCTTCAATGAAGACGGTGTTTCTGTACCAGTTACCGTTATCGAAATCGAAGCCAACCGCGTAACTCAAGTTAAAACTCTTGAAAACGATGGCTATACTGCAGTTCAAGTTACTACTGGTTCTAAAAAAGCGAATCGTGTAACTAAACCTGAAGCAGGTCATTTCGTGAAAGCAGGTGTTGAAGCTGGTCGCGGTTTATGGGAATTTCGTACTGAAGGTGAAGAATTCACTTTAGGTCAAGAAATCAATGTTGACATCTTTGCAGATGTTAAAAAAGTAGATGTTACTGGTACTTCTAAAGGTAAAGGTTTCCAAGGTGGTGTTAAACGTTGGAACTTCCGTACTCAAGATGCTACACACGGTAACTCTTTATCACATCGTGTACTTGGTTCTATTGGTCAAAACCAAACTCCAGGTCGTGTGTTTAAAGGTAAAAAAATGGCAGGACATTTAGGTGCTGAGCGTGTAACCGTTCAATCACTTGAAGTTGTTCGTGTAGATGCTGAGCGTAAATTGCTATTAGTAAAAGGTTCTGTACCTGGTGCTATCAATGGCGATGTTATCGTTAAGCCAGCAGTTAAAGCATAAGTCTAGGAGATAGAGATGGAATTACAAGTTGTAGGTGCAAACGCACTAACTGTTTCTGAAACTACCTTCGGACGTGAGTTTAACGAAGCTTTGATTCACCAAGTTGTTGTTGCTTATGCAGCAGGTGCTCGTCAAGGTACTCGTGCGCAAAAAACTCGTGCTGAAGTGTCTGGTTCAGGTAAAAAACCTTGGCGTCAAAAAGGTACAGGTCGTGCTCGTTCTGGTGATATCAAATCACCAATCTGGCGTTCTGGTGGTACAACCTTCGCGGCTAAACCACAAGATCACAGCCAAAAAGTGAACAAGAAAATGTACCGTGGTGCTATCAAAAGCATTCTTTCTGAATTAGTTCGTCAAGACCGTTTGGTTGTTGTTGAAAAATTCGAATTAGATGCACCAAAAACTAAAGTTTTAGTACAAAAATTAAAAGATTTAGCAGTTGAAGATGCGTTAATAATCACAGCAAGTTTAGATGAAAATCTATTCTTAGCGGCACGTAACTTATATAAAGTTGATGTACGTGATGTTCAAGGTATCGATCCAGTTAGCTTAATCGCTTTCGATAAAGTGATTGTTACTGTTGACGCTGTGAAACAAATTGAGGAGATCCTAGCATGAGTCAAGAACGTTTGCTAAGCGTGCTACGTGCACCGCACATCTCTGAAAAAGCAACTAACAATGCTGAAAAATCTAACACTGTTGTACTTAAAGTTGCTTTAGATGCGAACAAAGCTGAAATTGCTGCTGCTGTTGCTCAATTATTTGAAGTAAAAGTTGACTCAGTTCGTACTGTGGTTGTTAAAGGTAAAACTAAACGCCGTGGTAACAAAATGGGTCGTCGCAGCGACTGGAAAAAAGCTTATGTAACTTTAGCCGAAGGCCAAAACTTGGACTTCGTGGACAGTGCAGAGTAATCGGAGGAAATTAGAGAATGGCTATCGTTAAATGTAAGCCGACCTCCGCTGGTCGTCGTCACGTTGTTAAAATCGTGAACCCTGAATTACACAAGGGTAAACCTTACGCGCCTCTTCTAGATACTAAATCTAAAACTGGTGGTCGTAACAATTATGGTCGTATTACCACTCGCCACATCGGTGGTGGTCATAAACAACATTACCGTTTAATCGATTTCAAACGTAACAAGTTAGATATCCCAGCGGTTGTTGAACGTTTAGAATATGATCCAAACCGTTCAGCTAACATTGCTTTAGTGCTTTATAAAGATGGTGAACGCCGTTATATCTTAGCACCTAAAGGTTTGTCAGTTGGCGATCAAATCCAATCTGGCGTTAACTCACCTATTAAAGTAGGTAACTCATTACCAATGCGTAATATCCCAGTTGGTTCAACAGTACATAACGTTGAATTAAAACCAGGTAAAGGCGGTCAAATCGCTCGTTCTGCTGGTGCTTATGTACAAATCATCGCTCGTGAAGGCAACTACGTAACTTTACGTTTACGTTCAGGCGAAATGCGTAAAGTATTAGCTGAATGTGTTGCTACAATCGGTGAAGTTGGTAACTCAGAACATATGCTTCGCGTATTGGGTAAAGCTGGTGCTAATCGCTGGAGAGGCATTCGCCCTACAGTCCGTGGTACTGCAATGAACCCAGTAGATCACCCACACGGTGGTGGTGAAGGTCGTAACTTTGGTAAACACCCAGTAACTCCTTGGGGCGTTCAAACTAAAGGTAAGAAAACTCGTCACAACAAACGTACTGATAAATTCATCGTACGTCGTCGTGGCAAATAATTTAAATTAATAAGAGGATAAGCCATGCCACGTTCTCTCAAGAAAGGTCCTTTCCTTGACCTACACTTGTTGAAGAAGGTAGAGAAGGCGGTGGAAAGCGGGGATAAAAAACCAATCAAAACTTGGTCCCGTCGTTCAATGATCATTCCTTCAATGATAGGATTGACCATCGCAGTCCATAATGGTCGTCAGCACGTTCCTGTTTATGTATCTGATGAAATGATCGGCCATAAATTAGGTGAATTTGCACCGACTCGTACATACCGCGGTCACGCGGCAGATAAGAAAGCTAAGAAATAAGAGGTAAATAGATGGAAACTATCGCAAAACATCGTTACGCTCGCACTTCTGCCCAAAAAGCTCGCTTAGTTGCCGATTTAATTCGTGGTAAAAAAGTTGCGCAAGCATTAGAAATCTTAACTTTTACTAACAAAAAAGCTGCGGCTTTAGTGAAAAAAGTATTAGAGTCTGCTATTGCTAACGCAGAGCATAATGATGGTGCAGATATCGATGATCTTAAAGTTGCTAAAATCTTCGTTGACGAAGGTCCTAGCATGAAACGTGTTATGCCACGTGCTAAAGGTCGTGCAGATCGTATTTTAAAACGTACTAGCCACATCACTGTGGTTGTGTCAGATCGTTAATAAGTAGAGGAATAGCAATGGGTCAAAAAGTAAATCCAAATGGTATTCGCCTAGGTATTGTAAAACCTTGGAACTCTACTTGGTTCGCGAATACACAAGATTTCGCCGACAATCTTGACGGTGACTTCAAAGTACGCAAATTCTTAACTAAAGAATTAGCAAACGCTTCGGTTTCACGTATTACTATTGAGCGTCCAGCGAAAAGTATTCGTGTAACAATTCACACAGCTCGCCCTGGTATCGTTATCGGTAAAAAAGGTGAAGATGTTGAAAAATTACGTAACGCAGTATCTCAAATCGCTGGCGTTCCGGCTCAAATCAACATTGCTGAAGTGAAAAAACCGGAATTAGATGCAAAATTAGTTGCAGACAGCATCGCTTCTCAATTAGAACGTCGTGTAATGTTCCGTCGTGCTATGAAACGTGCGGTACAAAGCGCAATGCGTTTAGGTGCTAAAGGTATCAAAGTTGAAGTTAGCGGTCGTTTAGGTGGTGCAGAAATCGCACGTTCTGAATGGTATCGTGAAGGTCGTGTACCTCTACATACTCTTCGTGCGGACATCGATTATAACACTGCAGAAGCTCATACTACATACGGCGTAATTGGCGTTAAAGTATGGATCTTCAAAGGTGAAATTTTGGGTGGAATGGCTGCAGTTGCGCAATCAGAACAACAACCTGCCGACAAGCCTAAAAAGGCTCCGCGTGGCAAAGGTCGTAAGTAAGGAGAAACGCTAAATGTTGCAACCAAAACGTACAAAATTCC
The DNA here is from genome assembly GCF_001810345.1 of Haemophilus sp. HMSC061E01. Classification (NCBI taxonomy): domain Bacteria; kingdom Pseudomonadati; phylum Pseudomonadota; class Gammaproteobacteria; order Pasteurellales; family Pasteurellaceae; genus Haemophilus; species Haemophilus sp. HMSC061E01. Next base: position 93,597 of record NZ_KV801021.1, on the reverse strand, counting down.
GTAAAGTTCACAAAGGTCGTAACCGTGGTATCGCGGGTGGTACTGAAGTTAGTTTCGGTACATTCGGGTTAAAAGCAGTTGGTCGTGGTCGTTTAACCGCTCGTCAAATTGAAGCGGCTCGTCGTGCAATGACACGTGCAGTTAAACGTCAAGGTAAAATCTGGATCCGTGTTTTCCCAGATAAACCAATTACTGAAAAACCATTAGAAGTCCGTATGGGTAAAGGTAAAGGTAACGTTGAGTACTGGGTAGCCTTAATCCAACCGGGTAAAGTACTTTATGAAATGGATGGTGTGTCTGAAGAGATCGCAAGACAAGCATTTGCATTAGCAGCTGCTAAATTGCCAATCAAGACTACCTTCGTAACTAAGACGGTGATGTAATGAAAGCTCAAGATTTACGTACAAAAAGTGTTGAAGAGCTGAATGATGAATTAGTGAACCTTTTAGGTGAACAATTCAAATTGCGTATGCAAACAGCCACCGGTCAGCTTCAACAAACCCATCAGGCTAAACAAGTGCGTCGTGATATCGCACGTGTTAAAACCATTTTAACTGAGAAGGCGGGTGAGTAATGACTGATAAAATTCGTAGCGTACAAGGTAAAGTTGTTAGCGACAAAATGGAAAAATCTTTCGTTGTTGCTATTGAACGTAAGGTAAAACACCCGTTATACGGTAAATTTATCCGTCGTACAACTAAATTACACGTACACGATGAGAACAACGAAGCCAAATTAGGTGATGTAGTAGAGATTCGCGAATGTCGCCCTCTCTCTAAAACTAAATCTTGGACTTTAGTTCGTGTTGTTGAGAAAGCAGTTATTGCTTAATTAACAAGTTAAAAATAAAAGCCAATGGTTTATACCGTTGGCTTTTTTCTTTCCAAAGTTTGCTAAAAAGTCATAAAAATTTGACCGCACTTTAAGCACTCTGATTTAAGCATAAAATTTTGATTGCGTTTATAGCTTGATTTTGGTAAACTCCGCCACCTATCCGCCATATATCTTTATAAGGCATGGATAGGTTCGTCCCGAAAGGGTGTATTATTAACTTAACGGAGCATAAAATATGATCCAAGAACAGACTATGCTGGATGTTGCCGATAACTCTGGTGCTCGCAGCGTAATGTGTATCAAGGTTCTAGGTGGATCGCACCGTCGTTATGCTGCTATTGGTGATATCATCAAAGTTACTGTGAAAGAAGCAATTCCACGCGGTAAAGTTAAAAAAGGTGATGTATTAAAAGCAGTTGTTGTGCGCACCAAGAAGGGTGTTCGTCGCCCAGACGGATCAGTCATTCGCTTCGATGGTAACGCTTGTGTAATTTTAAACAATAACACAGAGCAACCAATCGGTACTCGTATTTTTGGACCGGTGACTCGTGAACTTCGTTCTGAGAAATTCATGAAGATCATTTCTTTGGCACCAGAAGTACTGTAAGGAGAAGTGAGAAATGGCTGCAAAAATTCGTCAAAACGATGAAGTAATCGTACTTGCCGGTAAAGACAAAGGCAAGCGTGGCAAGGTAACTAAAGTGTTACCAAACGGTAAAGTGTTTGTTGAAGGTATCAACATCATCACTAAACATGAAAAACCAGTTCCTGCTTTAGGACAAGCTGGTGGTTTAGTGAAAAAAGAAGCAGCTATCGATGCTTCTAATGTTGCGATTTTCAATCCAAAAACAAACAAAGCTGACCGTGTAGGTTTTAGATTCGAAGACGGCAAAAAAGTACGTTTCTTCAAATCTAACAATGAAATTATCTAACAAACTGGAGTAATGCGATGGCGAAACTGCATGATTACTACAGAGATCAAGTAGTAAACGAGTTAAAAAATAAATTCGGCTACAAATCTGTCATGCAAGTCCCACGAATCGAAAAGATTACCCTGAATATGGGTGTGGGTGAAGCATTGACCGATAAGAAATTGCTAGACAACGCAGTAGCGGACTTAACAGCAATTAGCGGTCAAAAACCTTTAGTAACTAAAGCTCGTAAATCTGTTGCTGGCTTTAAAATCCGTCAGGGATATCCAATCGGTTGTAAAGTAACACTACGCGGTGAGCGTATGTGGGAGTTCTTTGAACGTTTAATTACAATTGCTGTTCCACGTATTCGTGACTTCCGCGGTTTAAGCGCGAAATCATTTGATGGTCGTGGTAACTACAGCATGGGTGTGCGTGAACAAATCATCTTCCCTGAAATCGATTACGATAAAGTAGATCGTGTACGTGGTTTAGATATCACTATCACAACTACTGCTAAGAATGATGAAGAAGGTCAAGCACTACTTGCTGCCTTTAATTTCCCATTCCGTAAATAAGGCAGGTTATAATGGCAAAACAATCAATGAAAGCACGCGATGTAAAACGCGTTAAATTGGCTGAAAAATTCTTCGCTAAACGTGCAGAATTAAAGAAAATCATTTCTGATGTCAATGCCTCTGACGAAGATCGTTGGAATGCAGTGTTAAAATTACAAACTTTACCACGCGATTCTAGCCCTAGTCGTCAACGTAACCGTTGCCGCCAAACTGGACGTCCTCACGGCGTTTTACGTAAGTTTGGTTTAAGCCGTATTAAGGTTCGTGAAGCGGCTATGCGCGGCGAGATCCCAGGCCTTAAAAAAGCGAGCTGGTAATATACCACTTTATTTTGGAATCGGAGAAAAAGTACAATGAGTATGCAAGATCCAATCGCAGATATGTTGACTCGTATTCGTAACGGTCAAGCTGCGAACAAAGTTGCAATCAATATGCCTTCTTCCAAGCTAAAAGTGGCAATTGCCAACGTATTAGCTGCTGAAGGTTATATCGAAAGCGTTAAAGTTTTAGAAGGTGCAAAACCTGAATTGGAAATTACTTTAAAATATTTCCAAGGCAAACCGGTTGTAGAAAGCATCCAACGTGTAAGCCGTCCTGGTCTTCGTATTTACAAACGTAAAGACGAATTACCAAAAGTTATGGGTGGTTTAGGTGTTGCTGTAATTTCTACATCTAAAGGTGTTATGACTGACCGTGCAGCTCGTCAAGCGGGCTTAGGCGGTGAGATCATCTGTTACGTAGCTTAATAGAGGGGTAGGAAAATGTCTCGTGTTGCAAAGGCACCTGTTAATATTCCTGCCGGCGTTGAAGTTAAACTCGACGGTCAGCTATTAACAGTAAAAGGTAAAAATGGCGAGTTATCTCGCGCAATTCATAACTCAGTTGAAGTTAAACAAGATAATGGTCAATTTACTTTCACTCCACGTGAAGGTTTTGTTGGAGCGAATGCTCAATCGGGTACAGCTCGTGCATTAGTTAATGCAATGGTTATCGGTGTTACTGAAGGCTTCACTAAGAAATTACAACTAGTGGGTGTTGGTTACAGAGCTCAAGTTAAAGGCAACGTAGTTGCATTAAGCTTAGGTTTCTCTCACCCTGTGGAGCACACTTTACCAGCAGGTATTACTGCTGAATGCCCTTCACAAACGGAAATCGTTTTAAAAGGTGCTGACAAGCAGTTAATTGGTCAAGTTGCAGCAGATATTCGCGCTTATCGCCGTCCTGAACCTTATAAAGGTAAAGGTGTACGTTACTCTGATGAAGTAGTACGTATGAAAGAGGCTAAGAAGAAATAATTAAGGTAACACTATGGATAAGAAATCAGCTCGTATCCGTCGTGCAGCTCGTGCACGTCATATGATGAGAGAGCAAGGTGTAACTCGTCTAGTTATTCACCGTACTCCGCGTCATATCTACGCACAAGTTATTGCACCAAACGGTTCAGAAGTGCTTGCCGCTGCTTCAACTGTTGAAAAAGCAATTCGTGAGCAAGTTAAATATACCGGTAATAAAGATGCCGCAGCAGTAGTAGGTAAACTTGTTGCTGAGCGCGCATTAGCAAAAGGCGTTAAAGACGTTGCTTTTGACCGTTCCGGTTTTAAATATCATGGTCGTGTCCAAACTTTAGCGGACGCTGCACGTGAAGCTGGTCTACAGTTCTAATGAGGTAAATTGAGATGTCAAACATCGAAAAACAAGCTGGTGAACTGCAAGAGAAGCTAATCGCAGTAAACCGTGTATCAAAAACTGTAAAAGGTGGTCGTATTATGAGCTTTACTGCTTTAACAGTAGTAGGCGATGGTAACGGTCGCGTAGGTTTTGGTTATGGTAAAGCTCGTGAAGTTCCGGCAGCGATCCAAAAAGCGATGGAAAAAGCACGTCGCAATATGATTAATGTCGCTTTAAATGAAGGTACATTACAACACCCAGTTAAAGGTGTTCACACTGGTTCTCGCGTATTCATGCAACCAGCTAGCGAAGGTACAGGTATCATCGCAGGTGGTGCAATGCGTTCAGTGTTAGAAGTTGCTGGTGTACGTAACGTTCTTTCTAAAGCGTATGGTTCAACCAACCCAATCAACGTTGTTCGTGCAACTATTGATGCATTAGCAAATATGAAATCACCAGAAATGGTTGCTGCTAAACGTGGCAAAACCGTTGATGAAATTTTGGGGTAATTGATAATGGCTAAAACTATTAAAGTAACTCAAGTTCGTAGCGCAATTGCTCGTTTACCGAAGCACAAAGCTACCTTGCGTGGCCTTGGTCTTCGCCATATGCACCATACTGTTGAGTTAATCGATACTCCGGCAGTACGTGGTATGATTAACCAAGTTTCATACATGGTTAAAGTGGAGGAGTAAGAGAATGCGTTTAAATACTCTATCTCCGGCTGAAGGTGCTAAGCATAGTGCAAAACGCCTTGGTCGTGGTATTGGTTCAGGTTTAGGAAAAACTGGTGGTCGTGGTCATAAAGGTCAAAAATCTCGTACTGGCGGCGGTGTTCGTCGTGGTTTCGAGGGTGGTCAAATGCCATTATACCGTCGTTTACCAAAATTTGGTTTCACTTCAATGAAATCAGCTGTAACTGCTGAAGTTCGTTTAAACGAATTAACAAAAGTTGAAGGAAATGTTGTCACTTTAGAAGCATTAAAAGCTGCAAACATTTTAACTAAAGATATTCAATTCGCTAAAGTTATCTTAGCTGGTGAAGTGAAGTCTGCAGTTACTGTACGTGGTTTACGTGTAACTAAAGGTGCAAAAGCAGCAATCGAAGCTGCTGGCGGTTCAGTTGAGGAATAATTAGCAAATGGCTAAACAACCAGGTTATCAAAGCAGAAGTACTAATAGTGGTACTGGTGAACTAAAAAGCAGATTGCTTTTTGTATTAGGTGCACTTATCGTTTATCGTATTGGTTCTTTTATTCCGCTTCCTGGTATTGATGCCGCCGTGTTAGCTCAATTAGTTGAACAACAAAAAGGCACCATCATTGATATGTTAAACATGTTCTCTGGTGGTGCATTGAGCCGAGCATCAATTTTAGCATTAGGTATTATGCCGTATATCTCGGCATCTATCGTGATGCAATTGCTTGCTACGGTTTCACCTGCTTTAGCAGAATTGAAGAAAGAAGGCGCAGCAGGACAAAGAAAAATCACCAAGTATACTCGTTATGCAACGGTGGTTTTTGCTACTATCCAAGCTATCGCAATTTCTACCGGTTTACCGAATATGTTGCCACAGTTAGTGCCAAATATCGGTTTTACTTTTTACTTCACTGCAGTAGTGAGTCTTGTGACCGGAACCATGTTCTTAATGTGGTTAGGTGAGCAAATTACTGAAAGGGGTATTGGTAACGGTATCTCAATTCTTGTTTTTGGTGGTATTGTTGCAGGGTTGCCACATGCAATCATCGAAACAGTTGAGCAAGCTCGTCAAGGACAAATGCATCCTTTAGTTCTTCTACTAATCGCTGCTATTGTTTTTGCAGTAACTTATTTTGTTGTCTTCGTAGAACGTGGACAACGTAGAATTCGTGTTGAATATGCTAAGCGTCAACAAGGACGTCAAATTTTAGGTGGTCATTCAACTCACTTACCATTAAAAGTTAATATGGCAAACGTGATGCCAGCAATTTTTGCTTCAAGCATTATTTTATTCCCAGCTACATTGACACAATGGTTTGGTCAGAATGATAAGTTTGAGTGGTTAAATGACTTATCAATGTTGTTGAATCCTGGACAACCTTTATATCTTCTTGTTTATGCGGTAGCGATTATTTTCTTCAGTTTCTTCTACACTGCAATGCAATATAATCCACGTGATACAGCAGATAATCTAAAAAAATCTGGTGCATTTATCCCAGGAATTAGACCAGGTGAACAAACATCACGTTACATTGATAAAGTAATGACTCGTTTAACATTAATTGGCGGTCTTTATGTAACGTTCGTATGTTTAGTCCCTTACATTATGACATCAGCATGGGATGTTAAATTCTACTTCGGTGGTACTTCCTTATTAATCGTTGTTGTTGTAATTATGGATTTTATCGTGCAAGTTCAGAGTCACTTAATGTCGTCTCAATATGAATCTGCGTTAAAAAAAGCAAACCTTAAAGGTTTTGGACAGTAATTGTTCATTTAAGTAAAAAGGATAAGCAATGAAAGTTCGTGCTTCCGTTAAGAAGATGTGTCGTAACTGTAAAATTGTTAAACGTGAAGGTGTTGTTCGCGTATTATGCAGCGACCCTAAACATAAACAACGTCAAGGTTAATTAACATTTCTTCTTGCAAAGAACCGGTTGAGTAGTTATACTACTCAACTCATTTATGTCCTTGGTATTCTGTTTGAGTATCCTGAAAACGGGCTTTTCAAGATCAGAATGCCAAATTAGTTAAAATAATAGGAGTGCATAGTGGCCCGTATTGCAGGCATTAACATTCCTGATCACAAACACGCTGTAATCGCTTTAACTGCAATTTACGGTATCGGTAAAACTCGTTCTAAAAGCATTTGTGCTGCAGCGGGTATTGCTGAAGATGTTAAGATCAGCGAATTGTCTGAAGAGCAGATTGACAAACTGCGTGACGAAGTTGGTAAATTTACCGTTGAAGGTGACTTACGTCGTGAAGTAACACTAAACATCAAACGTCTTTTAGACTTAGGTTGTTACCGTGGTTTACGTCATCGTCGTAGTTTACCGGTACGTGGTCAACGTACTAAAACTAATGCGCGTACCCGTAAGGGTCCACGTAAGCCGATCAAAAAATAGTCGGGGTAAATAAAGAATGGCTAAAACACCAGTTCGTGCACGTAAACGTGTAAAAAAACAAGTTGTAGATGGCGTAGCACACATTCACGCATCTTTCAATAACACAATCGTTACCATTACTGACCGTCAAGGTAATGCTTTAGCTTGGGCTACAGCAGGTGGTTCAGGTTTCCGTGGTTCTCGTAAATCTACCCCGTTCGCTGCACAAGTTGCTGCAGAACGTTGTGCTGAAATCGTTAAAGAATTCGGCTTAAAGAACTTGGAAGTTATGGTTAAAGGTCCGGGTCCGGGTCGTGAATCAACAATCCGTGCATTAAATGCAGCGGGTTTCCGTATCACGAACATCACAGATGTGACTCCGATCCCTCATAACGGTTGTCGTCCACCGAAAAAACGTCGTGTTTAATGGCGTAATAGGATAGTTGGAGAAAGAAAATGGCAAGATATTTGGGCCCTAAACTCAAGCTCAGCCGTCGTGAAGGCACTGATTTATTCCTTAAATCAGGTGTGCGTGCGATTGATTCAAAATGTAAAATTGATACAGCACCAGGTCAACACGGTGCTCGTAAACCGCGTTTGTCTGACTATGGTAGTCAATTACGTGAAAAACAAAAAGTTCGTCGTATCTATGGTATTTTAGAACGTCAATTCCGTAACTACTATAAAGAAGCAAACCGTTTAAAAGGTAATACTGGTGAAAACTTACTAGTATTATTAGAAGGTAGATTGGATAACGTTGTTTATCGCATGGGATTTGCTGCAACTCGCGCAGAAGCTCGTCAATTAGTGAGCCACAAAGCGATTGTCGTAAATGGTCGTGTTGTAAATATCCCATCTTTCCAAGTTTCTGTAAATGATGTCGTTGCTGTTCGTGAGAAATCTAAAAAACAAGCACGTATTAAAGCATCATTAGAATTAGCAGAACAAAGAGAAAAACCAACTTGGTTAGAAGTTGATTCTGCGAAAATGGAAGGTGTGTTCAAACGTGTTCCTGAACGTTCTGATTTATCAGCAGACATTAACGAACATCTGATCGTTGAGCTTTACTCTAAATAATAGTTAAGCTTAAAAGCAAAGAGAGGATAAAATGCAGGGTTCTGTTACAGAATTTTTAAAACCACGCTTAGTAGATATCGAGCAAATTAGCTCTACTCATGCTAAGGTGATCTTAGAACCGTTAGAGCGTGGCTTTGGTCATACTCTAGGGAATGCATTACGTCGTATCCTTCTGTCTTCAATGCCAGGTTGTGCTGTAACTGAAGTGGAAATTGATGGCGTACTGCACGAATATAGTAGTAAAGAAGGTGTTCAGGAAGATATTCTTGAAGTTCTTTTAAACCTTAAAGGTCTAGCGGTTAAAGTACAGAATAAAGATGATGTTATTCTGACATTAAATAAATCTGGAATTGGCCCTGTTGTTGCAGCTGATATCACCCATGACGGTGATGTTGAGATTGTTAATCCATCACATGTAATCTGTCACTTAACAGACGAAAACGCATCAATTAATATGCGTATTCGTGTTCAACGTGGTAGAGGTTATGTACCTGCATCTGCTCGTACTCATTCACAAAATGAAGATCGTCCAATTGGTCGTTTATTAGTAGACGCTTGTTATAGCCCGGTTGACCGTATTGCTTACAATGTTGAAGCAGCACGTGTTGAACAACGTACTGACTTAGATAAACTAGTTATCGAGTTAGAAACTAACGGGACTATTGATCCGGAAGAAGCAATTCGTCGTGCAGCAACAATTTTAGCAGAGCAACTCGATGCATTCGTTGATTTGCGTGATGTTCGTCAACCTGAAGTCAAGGAAGAAAAACCGGAATTTGATCCGATTTTATTACGTCCTGTTGATGACTTAGAGTTGACAGTTCGTTCTGCTAACTGTTTGAAAGCAGAAACAATTCACTATATCGGTGACTTAGTACAACGTACAGAAGTTGAGTTATTAAAAACGCCTAATCTTGGTAAGAAATCTCTTACTGAAATTAAAGACGTTCTCGCTTCACGTGGCTTGTCACTTGGTATGCGCCTTGAGAATTGGCCACCAGCAAGTATTGCTGAAGACTAGTTTGGTCATAGGTTAAGATTTTTCTGAGAAGGATAAGATCATGCGCCATCGTAAGAGTGGTCGTCAACTAAACCGTAATAGCAGCCATCGCCAAGCGATGTTCCGTAACTTAGCAAGTGCTTTAGTTAGTCATGAAATCATCAAGACTACTTTACCAAAAGCTAAAGAATTACGTCGTGTAGTTGAACCGTTAATTACATTAGCAAAAGAAGATAGCGTTGCAAACCGTCGTTTAGCATTCGCTCGTACTCGTAACATCGAAACTGTTGCGAAATTATTCAATGAATTAGGTCCACGTTTTGCTCAACGTGCAGGTGGTTACACCCGTATCTTAAAATGTGGTTTCCGTGCAGGTGACAACGCTCCAATGGCATACATTGAGTTAGTTGATCGTCCAGAAGTTGCAGAAGCAGCAGCGGAATAATAATTTGTTATAAAATGAAAAGGCTCACTAAGTGAGCCTTTTTTATATTTCATTTCTAGAATTCAGCTTCAGCTCTGAATGTCATTTTTTCACCTGTGATGGGGTGCGTAATCGTAAGTTCTTCTGCATGTAAGCATAGGCGAGGTGACATCGATTTAGCTTGTGGGTGAGAATAAAACTTGTCACCTAAAATAGGATGTCCTAGTGCGAGTGTATGTAAACGTAGTTGATGTGAACGTCCTGTGATTGGTGTCAGTTTAACTCGAGTGCAGTTAGTCGGTAATCTTTCTAAAACTTCATAAAACGTGACCGCTCTTTTGCCGAAAACAAAATCAATGCGTTGGCGTGGGCGATTTTCCCAATCACAAATCATTGGAAGATTAATTTCCCCACTATCTTGTTCTAAGTGTCCCCATACTAAAGCGTGATAATATTTCTTTGGCTCACGTTCACGAAATTGACGTTTCAACTCTTTATCTGCTGCTTTACTTAATGCAAATAGAATAATCCCACTTGTGGCCATATCTAAACGATGTGCAGGTTCACAAAATCCAAATTTCTCTTTTACCCGACTCATTGCACTGTCATAGTATTCTGGCTGATTGCCAGGAACTGAAAGTAAACCGCTCGGTTTGTCTACTACGCAGATATGATTATCTTGGTAGATAATATCTAAATACGGTTCTAAAGGGGGATGGTATTCAATGAGTGCCATATTATTCCTTGTTTGTCACTATTACCCGAAGGCTATCTAATCGCCAGCTTGCTTTACTTAACTCTTCCAGAGAAAGCACACGTTGTTTTTCTAATACATCAATTTCTGCTTGGCGAATATTTTTATTTACTGCTTTCAAGGCGATAAGTCGATTGATTTCAGTGCTCAATGTTTGATCTGCTAATTTACTGGCTTCTCGAATTTGAGCTTGTGCAATTTCAGTTATTTTGTGATCGCCTAGTTTAATTAATTGCTCAATATTTGGACGAGCCATTTTGATCATTTTATTCGCAATGTCTTTGCCTAGCGGTTTAAGTTTATTTTGCAATGTATCAAAATTAACTTGTCCGGCGAGATCATTTCCTTTGCTATCCATCAATAATCGAACTGGTGTAGGCGGAAGAAAACGATTCAGTTGCAAACCTTTTGGTGATTGGCTTTCAATCATATAAATCAATTCAACCAACAGAGTACCAGCAGGCAGCTGTTTATTGACTAATAATGCCATCGATGCTTTGCCAATGTCACCAGAAGCGATTAAATCAATGCCTTGACGTATCATTGGATGATCCCAGGTCAGAAATTCTAATTCTTCACGCGCAAGAGCAAGTTGTCGGTCAAAGGTTACTGTAACACCTTCTTCTTTTAGTCCTGGGAAATCAGGAACAAGCATGGTGCCCGTTGGCGTGATGACAATGCTGTTTTCACCTAAATCATCTTGTTCTACACCAATAATATCAAATAAATTCAGTGCAAAATCGACTAATTGTGGCGAATTATCTGTTTGAGCAATTTCTACCGCAAGTCGTTGTGCCTTTTCTCCACCATTAGAATTTAATTCTAACAAACGATCGCGTCCTTTCTCTAAGGCTAAGCGCAATGCTTTTGCTTGTTTTTGCGTTTGGAGAATAAGTTGCTCAAAATCGGCTTTATTTTCTGACCGCACTTTTAGTAATGATTCATATTGTTCAAACAATGTCATGCCAATAGGGCAAGTTTGTTCAAAAGCATTTAAACCTTCATGATACCAACGTGCTAAATCTTGCTGCTCAGAGTTTGCGAGGCAAGGTATATAAATTTGTACATCTCGCGTTTGTCCAATACGATCTAAACGGCCAATACATTGCTCAAGTAAGTCAGGATTTTCTGGTAAATCGAAGAGTATGAGATGACAAGCAAATTGGAAGTTTCGTCCTTCAGAACCAATGCTAGAACTCAGTAAAACTTGAGCGCCATTATCGGTATCGGCAAAATAAGCCGCCGCGCGATCTCGTTCAATGATTGACATTCTTTCATGGAAAACGGCACTGCGAATAGCTTCTTTTTCTCGTAAAATTTGTTCAAGTTGAATTGCCGTTTGTGCAGTTTTACAAATGACTAAGATTTTTTCATTTCGGTGTGATTTTAGAAAATCAATTAACCAATGAATTTTTTCATCTACTTCAGCCGCATCAATCGTTATTTGATGGTAAACCCGATGCGGGAAACCTTTCACCCCTTGGCGTGTATTGCGAAATAAAATACGGCTTGTACCGTGTCGATCGATGAGATTTTGAATGAGCTCTTGTCGCGCAGTTTGCTTCTCATCATCATTATGACAGGCTAAAGCTTTGAATAATGGTTCGACATCTTGCTCATTGAGTAAATCAGAAATATGATTTTTTTCGACCGCACTTAGCGGCTTCTCAGAGAGTAAAGATTGCACAGCATCGGCCACAGGTTGATAATTTTCCTGCTCTTTTAAGAAGGCTTGGTAATCATAAAAACGTTCAGGATCAAGCAAGCGCAAGCGTGCAAAATGACTTTCCAAACCCAGTTGTTCAGGCGTTGCAGTGAGTAATAAAACGGATGGAATAGCGTTCGCTAATTGTTCCACCAATAAATAAGCAGCACTCGGCGCATTTTCTGACCAAGTCAAATGATGCGCTTCATCGACAATTAAACAGTCAAATTCAGCTTCAATGGCTTGTTGTACGCGATGAGGGTGAGCTTTCAACCAATCTAATGCACAGATAATTAAGTTTTCCGTGCTAAATGGATTGATGGCTTGTTCGGCAAAATCTTCACAACGTTCTTCATCAAATAATGAAAAATGCAAATTAAAACGACGAAGCATTTCGACAAGCCATTGATGCTGCAAGGTTTCCGGTACAATAATTAATACACGTTGTACTTTTTCCGCAAAAAGTTGATTTTGCAAAATCATCCCCGCTTCAATAGTTTTACCTAACCCCACTTCGTCCGCTAAGAGCACGCGAGGATTGATACGATTTCCTACCTCTTGTGCAATATGAAGTTGATGAGGAATTAAACCCGCACGATTGCCTCGTAAGCCTCGCAAAGGCGATTGAAATTGAGCTTGTTGATGCAGAAGGGTTTGATAACGCAAGGCAAAATGTTCACTGCGGTCAATTTGTGATGAAAAGAGACGATCTTTTGCCTGGCTAAAAGAAATTATCGGAGAAAGTTCTTTTTCATTGACGATAATCTCTTCGCCTTGCGCATTTTTGACTAAATAAAATAAGAGACCATTCATTTCTTGAATATCAAGGACTTCACCTTGCCAACCTGCTTGGTGATGAAGTTGTTCTCCTTTATTCAACACAATTCGGGTTAATGGTGGTTGTGCTACCGCATAAATTCGGGTTTCATCTGTGGCAGGAAAGTGAAGGGTAACAGAACGGAAATCTAAGGCGGTAATCATCCCTAATCCGAGGCTATTTTCTGTTTCACTAATCCAGCGTTGACCGATTGCAAATGACATCATCTTCCTCTTAATGAATCTCTTAAAATGGGGCGATATTGTAGTCTGATTATAAGGGAATGCAAGGCGAAGGCGAGTAAAAGCATGAAAAATAAAGTGTGATTTTTCTCACAATAATTAAATTAAATATCACCTAAGCTTTACTTTAAAAAAGTGCAGTGTAAAAATGGCATACTTTTTCATAAAACAGGAGTGTTCCATGAATTGGACAGAACGATTTAAAGAAGAATTTTTATCAGGTTGGAAACCTTTTGAAGTGGCATGGGTAGTTATTTTCCTTGCTGCACAAATTATTGCTTATGTTCTTATGCCGGATAGCCCATTAGGCATGATTTCGGGTATCGCAGGTATTCTCTGTGTAGTATTTGTGAGTAAAGGAAAAATTAGTAACTATTTCTTTGGGCTTATTTTTGCTTATACCTATTTTTATGTCTCCTGGGGAAGCAATTTTCTTGGTGAAATGAATACGGCGCTCTATGTATATATCCCATCACAATTTATCGGGTATTTCATGTGGAAACAAAACATGCAAAACGATGATGGTGGTGAAAGTGTAATTGCCAAAGCCCTGACGCCAAAAGGTTGGGCAATTTTGCTTGTGAGTGTTGCGATTGGTACTCTTTGTTTTGTACAGGCTTTAAAAGCAGCGGGTGGGAGTTCTACAACGCTAGATGGTTTAACCACAATTATCACTGTAGCGGCGCAATTATTGATGATTTTGCGTTATCGTGAGCAATGGTTATTATGGATTGTCTTAAATGTGCTTTCCATTTTGCTTTGGCAAGGGCAGCCAGCGATGTATTTAATGTATAGTGCTTACTTACTTAACTCATTATATGGTTATTACAACTGGACGAAACTTGTCAAAGTGGAAAGCCACTAATCACATCAATAAAAAAGGGCATAGTAATATGCCCTTACATTTTTAAATAAAATGCCTTCGTCAACGCAATAAATGCTTCGGTGTACTGATTGTTTTCGTCATAAATCACCAAGCTATCTTTTACCTGTGGTAAATGCTCTCGGCTAAACGTGAGTAATATTCGTTGTGGTGCTTTTCCTATTTTTGTAATGACATCAGTCTGCTTAATGCAATAAAGTGCGGTTGAATTTATCAATGTTTTCCCCGCCTCATAAGGCAAGACAAAACTGATTTTTCCTTTTTCGGATAAACAACTCGTCGCCCAATTTAACCAATCTAAATGGCTTTGTTGAACATAACGGGCAAGAGCACGCTCATCATTTTTACATTCAACGCCTTGTGCAAAATAAGGCGGATTAGCCACAATTAAATCAAATTGATGCGCTGTTTGTTGGCAATAAGTTTGCACGTCTTGGCGTGTTAAATGAAGACGATTGTGCCATGGCGAAGCCTGGAAGTTTTCTTGTGCTTGTTGTGCTGCAAGGGGATCAAGTTCAACGGCTTCAATTTGGCAATATTCATGACTTCGTTGGGCAAGCATTAGTGCAACCAAGCCTGTGCCAGTTCCCATATCAAGAATACGCTGACAATCAGACACATCCGCCCAAGCACCCAGTAAAATGCCGTCAGTACCGACTTTCATCGCACAATGTTGTTGATTAATATGGAATTGTTTAAAGGTAAAGCTGCTCATAAAATCTTGCGGAAAATGACCGCACTTTCAGGTATAATCAGCCCCAATTTTAACAAATTAACGCAAAATAATGAATTTATCCCCATTTGAAGAATTCGATCTTTCCCCCGAATTATTAAAAGCCTTAGAAAAGAAAGGCTACACTCGCCCAACTGCCATTCAATTAGACGCGATTCCTGCTGCCATGGAAGAGCGTGATGTGCTCGGTTCTGCACCAACAGGTACAGGCAAAACTGCAGCATTCTTATTGCCAGCGATTCAGCATTTATTGGATTATCCGCGTCGTAAACCAGGGGCACCTCGTATTTTAATTTTAACGCCAACTCGTGAGTTAGCGATGCAGGTTGCAGAACAAGCGGAAGAGTTAGCGCAATTCACGCATTTGAAGATTGCAACCATTACCGGTGGTGTGGCGTATCAAAATCATGGGGAAGTATTTAATTCAAATCAGGATATCGTGGTGGCAACACCGGGACGTTTATTGCAATACATCAAAGAAGAAAACTTTGATTGTCGTGCGGTGGAAATGCTGATTTTTGATGAAGCGGATCGTATGTTGCAAATGGGCTTTGGCCAAGATGCAGAGAAAATTGCCGCTGAAACGCGTTGGCGTAAACAAACACTCCTTTTCTCTGCCACATTAGAAGGGGAGTTATTAGTTGATTTTGCAGAACGTTTATTAAATGACCCAGTAAAAATCGATGCAGAGCCAAGTCGTCGTGAGCGTAAGAAAATCAACCAGTGGTATTATCACGCCGATAGTAATGAACATAAAATTAAGTTACTTGCACGTTTTATCGAAACTGAGAAAGTGAGCCGTGGTATTGTATTTGTTCGTCGTCGCGAAGATGTACGAGAACTTTCTGAAACTTTGCGTAAACGTGGCATTCGCTCCACTTATCTAGAAGGCGATATGGCACAAACGCAACGTAATAATGCCATTGATAAGTTGAAATCAGGTGTTGTTACTGTGTTAGTGGCTACTGATGTGGCTGCTCGCGGGATTGATATTGATGATGTCACACACGTCATGAACTTCGATTTACCTTATAGTGCAGATACCTATTTACATCGTATTGGTCGTACGGCTCGTGCAGGAAAAAAAGGCACGGCTGTTTCTTTTGTTGAAGCACATGATTACAAATTGCTCGGTAAAATTAAACGCTATACGGAAGAGCTTTTAAAAGCGCGTATTTTAGAAGGGCTAGAACCTCGTACTAAACCACCGAAAGATGGGGAAGTAAAATCCATGTCTAAAAAGCAAAAAGCACGTATGAAAGAAAAGCGTGAAGAAAAGAAAAAATCAGAGGTGAAGAAGAAAGCCAAATTACGTCATAAAGATACGAAAAATATTGGTAAACGCCGTAAACCAAGCACAGAAAAAACAGATGAGAAATAATAAAAAAATAACCGCCACTTATGAAGTGCGGTTATTTTTTTGACTATTTATTGACTTGGCTACCGATTACGCCACCTAATGCGGCACCACCTAATGTGGTCGCGGTATTACCACCAAGCATATAGCCTGCTGCACCACCAATAGCTGCACCAGCTGTTGTATTTTTTTGTGTACGGTTCATATTTCCACATGCAGCAAGGGAAATAACAGTCATCGCGATAACAAGTGATTTTCCAATTAATTTCATAGGATCTCTCCGTGTTTAACATATAAAACTATCCATATTGATAGTACTCCATAAGACAAACGGATATGAATGAAAGTTCAAAAATATGCGTTTTTCGATGTTTTTTTGAACAATTAAATATATTGAATATTAATCTTTAGCTTGATCTAATACTTTCGCAATCACTTTCAAATATTCAATCGCCAATCCATGGTGTCCTGTACTCGCATTAAATACTAAATCTTCACTTAATACACCACAAGGCATATCCTCTGGGATTTTACCGTCCTCATAAGCTTGATAATCTTCTCGCCAGTCACCATCAAAATAATAGTGTTCTAAGGTTTTCATTTTTGGTAAGAAAGCCTGCCATTTTTCAAGAAATTGTTCTGCGTCGGCTAAGAAACTCTCTGCTTCATTAAGAAGGTTTTCCATTTCTGAAATTTTATCTAAGCGTGATTGAGGTAACATAGGTTTCTCCAAAATAAGGTAAAAATAAACCGCACTTTATGTGAACAAAGTGCGGTGAGTTTATCATACGTTTTTAGACTTACACATCATAAGTAGTAGATGCAGTATTACCGCCGCGACCTGTCCAGTTGGTGTGGAAGAATTCACCACGTGGTTTATCAGTACGCTCATAAGTATGTGCGCCGAAGTAGTCACGTTGTGCTTGCAATAAGTTTGCTGGCAAACGGGCTGAAGTGTAACCGTCTAAGAAGGTAATCGCAGATGCCATACATGGCATTGGAATGCCCACTTCGATAGATTTTGCCACCACTTTACGCCAGTCACTTAATGCGTTTTCTAAAATGCCTTTGAAGTAGCTATCTGAACCCAAGAAGATTAAATCTGGATTTGCTTCATATGCATCACGAATGTTACCTAAGAAACGGCTACGGATAATACAACCTTCACGCCATAATAATGCGGTTGCACCGTAGTTGATGTTCCAGCCAAATTGTTCAGAGGCTTCACGAATCAGCATAAAGCCTTGTGCATAAGAAATGATTTTTGACGCCAATAAGGCTTTACGTACCGCTTCAATCCACACTTTTTTATCGCCTTCAACAGGTTGAATTGTTTTACCAAATAGTTGGTTAGCGGCAACACGTTGATCTTTAAATGAAGATACGCAACGAGCAAAGACAGATTCAGTGATTAAGGTTAATGGAATACCGAAATCTAATGCATTGATACCCGTCCATTTACCTGTCCCTTTTTGGCCAGCTGTATCTAAGATTTTTTCAACTAATGGCTCACCATCGGCATCTTTATAACCAAGAATATCGGTGGTGATATCAATTAAATAGCTATCAAGTTCAGTTTTTTTCCATTCTGCGAAGATAGCTTGCATTTCTTCATAGCTTAAGCCTAAACCTTCTTTTAAGAATTGGTAAGCTTCACAGATTAATTGCATATCGCCATATTCGATACCGTTATGAACCATTTTTACAAAGTGGCCAGCACCTTCGCCACCAACCCAGTCACAGCAAGGTTCACCTTGTTCTGTTTTAGCAGCGATGGCTTGGAAGATTGGTTTAACATATGGCCATGCTTCGTGGTTACCACCCGGCATGATAGAGGGGCCATGACGAGCACCTTCTTCACCACCAGAAACACCCGAACCGATAAAGCGAATGCCTTTTTCAGCCAATGCTTTAACACGACGGTTGGTATCAGGATAGTTTGAGTTACCCCCATCAATAATAATGTCGCCTTCTTCTAGGTGCGGTAATAATGCCTCAATGAATTGATCTACCACATCACCCGCACGTACCATTAACATCACTTTACGTGGTTTTTCTAATTTAGAAGCTAAATCTTCTAAAGAGTATGCACCGATAATATTGGTGCCTTTTGCCGCACCTTGTAAAAATTCATCCACTTTTGAAGTGGTACGGTTATATGCCACAACTTTAAAGCCATGATCATTCATATTTAAAATGAGGTTTTGCCCCATTACGGCTAAGCCGATAACACCGATGTCGCCTTTTACTGACATTGTTTTCTCCTGTTTGTAAGGTACAAGTCTTTGTACCGATTGAATATGTTGGTATAACTAAATTTCACCCTATATTTATTGATATATTTTATCCTCTAAAAGCTCTTGAAAAGATAAAAAGACAGTCATTAAAAAATCAAAGATTATTTTACCTTCAATATTAGAGGTTGCTTTCAGTGTTGAGTTAATATTATCAAGTATACATGCAATATTTTGGTTTTTAACTTCGAATTTCTTATCTAATATTCTTTTTCCATAGTCATATAAAAACTTAAGGAAGTTTTTGCTTTCTAAAATACGAACATGGTTAGGGTAACTTTCTGTTGCTATATAAACATTATCTTCAGTTTTATATGCGGTTAGATTTAGTTTTAAAAAACCAGAGTAGGATATAGAAATTACATCTTTATATGATCGAATGTGAGCATGTTTACCTATATGTCCATTAACAATACTTGAGTTTTCTATAATTGCATCATCAAAGATAATTGAATTTTCAATTGAAGAATCACAAATTTTACTTTTATCTAAGATGTATGAGTTTCCACAAATTGTAGATGTACCTAAAATCATAGCATCTCCGTATACCGAAGAGTTATTTTCAACAGATGAATCTTCACAAACTATAGCATTTCCAGAGGCTGTTGCGTTATGGATGAGCATTGCATTATCACGAACTATAGCATTTTCAGAAACCATCGCATTATCTAGAACTTTACTATTTCCAAGAACCTTTGCGTTATCTTTTATCCAAGCTTTGCCTATATGTGATAAATTATTTTCACTTTCAATATATCCTCCGAGAGAGCCTTCTTCAACAATCGGGGGATCCCAATAGTTATCTTCTTCGTCATCATAGAGGTAAATTGTTATTAGCGCTTCTATTTGATAAAGTGTTCTTCCTTCATAAACAATAGTATTATTTGTTAAACGATATTTTTTCATTATTTAATTTAAAATAGTATGGAAAATACTATCCATAACTCCACGTTTGGTCATCTTAACTCTTCGCCTGCGTACTCATATGCCGCGTAAAAAAACAATATGCGGATAATAATCTACAGCTTGCGGAGCAGATAAAAGCAAGATTTTGGCTTGTGGATGTAAGATTTGTTTAGTGTGTTCAATCAACTGTAAGATGACACCCTGTTTCTGATATTCTATAGCAAAACTTCCTTTAAATTTCTCTAATTAAAGAATTGCCTTGCTCTAACGTGTCTAGCCACTGCCATTTTTCATGACCGACGAGTTTACTTTCTTCTAAAGAAAATGTTGTACAACAACGACCCAGACGATTTTCTAGAGATTGATTTAAATGTTGATACGTAAATTCAATTTGAGTATCGTCAATCCATTTTCCAATTAAAAAGCCTTTTAAAATTTCACCGCCACCATATTCTGCCCAAATCATGTTGCCCTGTTGATGGTAATGAAATTCTGTTTGGCTACTGACCTCACCATTTGCGGTGTTTTCAACAGCAACAAATTTTTTATTATCTAAATTCAACATTAAGTCACTCCGCATCTGATGTATCTATATCTTATTTTTGCATAATGTAATGCATTTCTACATTTTTCGCTTTTGCGGCTTTTTCTAGATCTACTTTATCACTTTGACTATCTCCAACAAGGTATAAAGATACATTCTTACCGACCTTTTCTGCATTATTTAGTCCATACATAGCAACTGCTTTATTCACAGATTGACTGTTCCCTGCAATTCCGATGTGTAAATTATCTGTAGCTAAAAGAGATACGAGTCGTTTTCCTGAAGTACCACCTGCGGTTCTAATCGTTGCTACAAGCATTCCATTTGAAACTGGGTTTCCTGCTTCTGGAACTTGAAGCATTACTGAGCGATTATCTTTTGGCATTTGTGCCGCTAACTGATCTAAAGATGGACCAGATGAACAAGCAAATAAAAAGGTTGAAGTCAGTAGTACAAACAGTTTTTTCATTTTTGTCTCCATATCATTCTAATAAATTAACTCTTCGTCCACGCACTCATATGTTGAGTAAATCCAATATGCGGATAATAATCCACTGCTTGTGGAGCTGATAAAAGCACGATTTTGGCTTGTGGATGTAACGCCTGTTTGGTGTGTTCAATTAACTGCAAGCCGATACCTTGTTTTTGATATTGTTCATCAACCGCTAAATCAGATAAATAACAGCAATAGGCAAAATCCGTCACGGAACGTGCCACACCTACTAATTGTTCACCATCCCAAGCGGTGACTAACAAATCCGCATGATGCAGCATCGCTGCGACACGTTTTTCATCCTCTAACGGACGGCGTGCCCCGAGCGTTGTTTTATTTAGTAATTCAATAAATTGTTTAACTGAAACTGGTTCATTCACTTTGTAGTCTATCATTTTGCAACCCTATGATATTTGATACTCAACTTGTTATAGCAATTTCGCCGCCGCTTTATCCAAATACCATTCCGTCACTCCATTTTTTGCTTTAATTTTTGCTGCGGGATAAGGCAGATTCTCTGCAGGAGTCGTTTGGATTTCTTTTAAAATATCCGCTTTGCTTTCGCCGGTGACCAAATAGGTAATGCGTTTGGCTTGTTCAATGAGTTTGGCTGTTTTAGAAATGCGAATTTGACCACTTTCAGGGTGTTTAGCAATGACAGCTGGGTTTTCATCATCAAAATTAGTTTGATGTGGGAAGAGAGAAGCGGTATGACCGTCAGTTCCCATACCTAAAATGATCCAATCAAAAACACCGTTTGGAATGACCACACTTAATTCTTCTTCGAAGCGTTTTAACTCAAAGTGCGGTTCATTTTCGCCACGAATTCGGTGGATATTTTCTGCGGGAATTTGAATATGATCGAATAAGAGTTTTTGCACTTCACCGTAGTTGCTTTCTGAATCTGTTGGTGGAACCATGCGATCATCACCCCACCAAAAATGCAGATTCTTCCAGTTGATTTGTTCGGTATAAGGCGCTTTGGCTAAAGTTTTGAATAACAGCTTAGGTGTTGAACCGCCAGAAAGAGAAATATGCACAGGGTGACTTAATTGACTATAAATCACAAATTCTTGGGCAATCTTTTCAACAGCGTGTTGAGCCGTTGGGAAGGTAATGGTGTTCATGTTTGTTTCTCTCTATTCGGTGATAAGCCTTCTTCTATTGAAGAAGGCGAGATATTAATGATTAAACCTTTTTCTTCATTTTACCGCTTGGTTTACGCCATACGCGACCACTTTTCGCAATGAGTTTTTCGGCTGCAACAGGTCCCCAAGTGCCCGCTTCATATTCGTAGATTCGACCACCCGATTCTTTGTAATCCAAAATCGGTTGCACAAATTTCCATGCAGCGTGCACCGCATCCGTACGCGCAAAGAGTGTGGCATCGCCTTTCATCGCATCAAGCAATAAGCGTTCATAAGCCGTGAGTACTTGCTCATCGGCCAAATCGGCATAACGGAAATCCATTGAGACTTCTTTCGCTTCAAAGCCCGCACCTGGCTTTTTCAAACCGAAGCGCATTGAAATGGCTTCATCAGGTTGAATACGGATGATCAATTTATTCTCAGGCGCATTTTGACTGAATACCGGATGTGGCGTAGTTTTGAAATGAATCACAATTTCTGTCACACGTGCCGGTAAGCGTTTACCTGTACGCACATAGAAAGGTACGCCAGCCCAACGCCAGTTTTCGATTTCGCAACGTAATGCCATAAAGGTTTCAGTGCGAGAGTTAGCCGGCACGCCTTTTTCTTGTAAATAACCTTTAACTTCTTTGCCATCAATTTCCGCAGCAGTATATTGACCAAGCACTAAGTTGTGCTCAACGTCATCTTGCGTTAATGGACGTAAAGAGTGCATGACTTTGGCCACTTCATCACGCATTGAGTTCGCATTGATGATTGCCGGTGGTTCCATGGCAACCATGGCGAGAACTTGTAATAAGTGGTTTTGGAACATATCACGCATTGCACCAGAGCCATCATAATAGCCACCACGTTCTTCTACGCCAATGGCTTCTGCCCCCGTAATTTCGACATAATCAATGTAATTACGGTTCCAAAGCGGTTCGAATAAGCCATTTGAGAAGCGTAAAACAAGTAGGTTTTGAACGGTTTCTTTACCTAGATAATGGTCGATACGATAGATTTGATGCTCTTCAAAGAAACGATGAATTTGGACGTCGAGTTCTTGTGCGGTTTTTTCATCGTAACCAAAAGGTTTTTCGACAATAATACGTTTCCAACCCTCGTCTTCTGTATTTAAACCATGAGCCGCAAGACATTCTGGAATCACACCATATAAGCTTGGTGGCGTGGACATATAGTAAAGGGTGTTGCCATTCGTTTGATATTTAGTATGTAATTCTTCTAAACGAGGGACTAATTTACCGTAATCGGCCGCATCTGATGTGTTTACCGCTTGGTAATAGAGATGACTACAAAAAGCGTCTAGCGTTTCTGGAGTGGTTTCTTCTGTTTCAAGTAACGCTTCGCGCATTTTTTCACGGAAAGTCTCATCGTTTAATTCTGAACGCGCGACACCTAATACAGAAAATTTGTTTAAACGACCAAATTTGAAGAGATTATAAAGTGCTGGAATGAGTTTACGGTGAGTTAAATCACCGGAAGCACCAAAAATCACGATACAGTTATTATTAGTTTGCATATTATTCCTTATTGTTCCGAGTAGTATTTTTAAATAATGCAATATATTACTGCACTTTACCAATCGAACCAATCAATTAAATTGAAAGACAGATGCCCAATTTTGTGTATTATCTGCCACCATCACAAAGGAGGGATTAATTAAACTTTCACGCTGATTATAGGTGAGCGGTTGATAGTGCGGATCGAAAATCATTCCATTGATTTCAGCTAATAAAATTTCAGCGCCTGCCGTATCCCATTCGCCAGTTTTACCGAGTCGAACATAGCAATCAACAGCTCCCTCAGCAACCAAACCGCTTTTCAAACTGCTCGAACCCACCACCGTAAATTCGCATGCCAAATTCTTTGCTAAAATTGACCGCACTTTTTCTTGTGAGGTAGTGGCGCCTACGGCGATTTTTAGCGGTTTTGTGAGATCGATTTTTTTGGGTTGTAAGATTTTTATTTCTTTGTTGCTTTGCTTGAATGCCCCAAAACCTTTCATTGCGTAATAGGTGATATTCAAAATAGGGAAGTGGATAACACCCAGTACAGGTTGATGGTTTTGTACGAGTGTAATCAATACGGAGAATTGATCTGTGCGATCAATAAATTGTTGCGTGCCATCAAGGGGATCGATTAGCCAATAAGTTTGCCAAGTTTGGCGTTGTTCAAAGGGAATATTGCAGTTTTCCTCTGAAAGAACAGGAATGTCAGGGAAAAGTGCGGTCAGTTTTTTGATTAAAAATTGGCTGACAAATAAATCTGCTTCCGTGACAGGGGTGTTATCCGATTTAGTTTGTATTTTTACATCCTGTTGGTAAAAATGAGCTAAATGTTTTCCCGCTTCATTAGCGAGTGCACGGACTTGATCGAGAAGAGATTGAGATAATTGCATGTTTATTTCCTACTTTGATTTCGGTAATAACAAGGAGAGGAAAATTGTTGTATAGATTGCCAGGATGACAGAACCCTCTAAGACAAATAATACACGGTCAGTCAGATATTGAGTATTTTGTGCGATGAGAAGGTTGCCGATACTCCAATAACAAAAAAGAATGATGAATGAAAAAATGAGAATTTTATTCCACTGATGACGTAGATAGCCGCGGTATTTAGCAAAGTAAGCATTGATTATTGCTGGCACGGTGAGAGGCCAAAATGTTAGAAAGAAACCAAATAATACGGCATCGAAGTTGCCTTCTTTGCAGTAGTCCATTCCGAAAGCGACATAAGCAATAATGCTACCGATTAGCTGTGTAACCAATGGGAAGATGATAATTGCTTTTAGATAAGGGGATTGCGTTGACACCTTAAGCTCCTAGAAAAATAGGCTATCCGAGGACAGCCTATTTAAATCCATTATTTCGATTTCTTCGCACGTAATACACGAGAAACGAAAATAAAGATACCAAAGATAAATACGGCAAGACCAAGTAATTCGCCAATATTATCCCAATTTTCTAATCCTAAGGCTAATGGATCTTCAGAACCACCTGAGGTGACAGATGCCGCAATAATGAAGGCTAAGATGACGCCCATCAAGCTTTCACCCACAATTAAACCCGCAGCGAAAAGTGTGCCGAAACGTTCTGCTTTTTTCTCCACTTCAGTATCGTTAGTGCGTTTTGCATAGTTTTTAATATGACGGGTGATAAACCATGCCATTACCGCACCGACCACAACCGGCATATTGATTGATGGTGGAAGGTAGATACCAATCCCAACCGCTAATACTGGTAAGGCAAAGCGGCTGTCACTGGTTTTACGCATGAATGCATCCACAATGATCAATACAATACCTAAACCAACACCAGTTAAAATGTAGGTCCATTCTAAATGGTCGGTGAAAATACCTTGTGAAATGGTGGTCATAAGGGTTGCTTGTGGTGCTGAAAGCGCTTGTGCTGGATCCATATCTGGACGTGGTAATGCGCCAGTGAAACCATAAGCGTGGTATAAAATTTCTAATACCGGTGCAATCACTAATGCACCAACGAAACAACCGATAATCAATGCAACCTGTTGTCTCCAAGGGGTCGCTTCAACTAGAAGACCGGTTTTTAAGTCTTGTAAGTTATCGTTTGAAATAGTCGCGGTGGTTAAAACGATAGATGCCGTGAATAAGGTCAATGCGGTTAAGAATTTTTGACCGTCCGCTGTTTCAAATAAACCACTGCTTTTACCAATAGTCACTAAAACAAGTGAAATCACGATAACAGAAATAATCCCGATACCAGAAATAGGGCTAGAAGATGAGCCCACAAGTCCAGCCATATAACCCGATGCTGCTGCAACGAAGAAACCAATTAACACCGCAAGTAGCGTACAAACCACCACTAATAATACGGCAAGCTCGGCAGAAATAGGCGCTGCGGCAACGAAGTGATATAAAGAAATCACGATTAACACGACTGTCGCCAATAAAATGTAAATGATGGTTTTTGGTGATAAGTCGATATCAATACGATGTTCTGATTCCTCTTGGGAACCTTTTAACATACGGAAAGAATGAATCATCCCTTCGATCATTGGTTTGAGAAGGATTAATAATGTCCAAATCGCTGCGATACCGATAGTCCCGACACCAATAAAGCGAACTTTGGTTTTCCATTCGGTCATCGCATAGCTCACGATTGACGCATCGGTTGGCATATCGCCTGTTGCAGTGAAATAAGGTACTGCGACACCCCAAGCAAGGAATGTGCCGAATAACATGGCCAGACCGCCCACGATACCAATTAAGTAACCCGCTCCCACTAAGGCAAGAGAGAAGCCCATTGGTAATTGGAAAATCGCTTTACCGTTAGAGAACCATGCGCTCGCGCTATCAGACATGACACGTAATGCATTGGTGAAGAATGCAACGGTTCCTGCAAAAATACCGCCGTAAGCAATATCTTTTACACCGCTGTCGCTTTCGCTATTGTTACCCGCTTTTAAGATTTCAGCCGCAGCCACACCTTCAGGGTAAGGTAAGTCGCTGTTTACCACCATTGCACGACGTAATGGAATGGTAAATAGTACGCCTAGAGTACCACCAGAGGCACAGATAAGCACCGTTTGCCAAAATGGGAATTCTTGCCAGTAGCCCATCATTAATAGGCCTGGAAGCACGAAAATAACAGAAGATAACGTCCCTGCTGATGAAGCTTGGGTTTGTACCATGTTATTTTCTAAGATACTGGAATCCTTGAAGAATTTTAAAATTGCCATTGAAATTACGGCAGCTGGAATGGAGGAGGCGAAAGTCATCCCCACTTTAAGACCTAAATAAACGTTAGATGCAGTGAAGATCACTGTAATTAACGCCCCAAGGAACATTCCTCGGAAGGTCAATTCTTTTAAATTATCATGAGACATAAATTTTCCTATTTATTTTTGAAAAATGACTATACATTCTCAAAAAAAGAATAATTATTCAAGTTTTATTTAAAGTTAATCGTTTGTGATTAGAATTTATCTAAATTTCTTCGATTTATTTACGTTTTTTTAAATAATCTCGTAAGATATAAAGTGCGGTTAAGTTTCTTGCCTCATTAAATTCATCACTCACCAACAGGGCATCAAGTTGAGATAAAGGGTAGCGTACGATTTCTAATGGTTCGGGCTCATCCCCTTCCAGTTGATTTGGGTATAGATCTTCACCTAGTAAAACGTGCATTTTATGACCCATGATTTGTGGATTGATCTTCATGGTGCGTAAAAACGTCCATTTTTTTGCGCCAAAAGCAATTTCTTCCTGCAATTCACGATTTGCACTTTGTTCGGGCGTTTCTCCTGTATCCATTCCACCTTTTACAAAACCTAGTTCATATTGTTCCGTTCCAACAGCATATTCGCGAACCAGGAGAAGATCCTCTCCATCAATTGCAATCACCATGACAGAATCGCGATTAAAAGGGCGGAAACGTTCGTAAGTGCGGTCAATGCCATTAGAGAATTTGAGATCGACGGCTTGAATTTCAAACAAGCGGGATTTTGCCACGGTAGAAAGGGAGAGAATGTGTGGAAGTTGTTTTTTCATAATATTAGCCCTATTATCTTGTTATTGGCTCATCATACGCAAAGTGAGAGAAATAGGAAGAGTTATGGCTGAAAATAATGAAGTACGATTAGATAAATGGCTTTGGGCGGCGCGTTTTTATAAAACCCGTAGCATTGCGAAAGCAATGATTGAAGGGGGTAAAGTCCATTACAACGGCCAACGTACAAAAGTGAGTAAAACCGTCGAAGTTGGTGCGATGATTAAACTTCGCCAAGGTAGCGACGAAAAAGAAATTGAAGTGATTGCTTTAAGTGATCAACGCCGTGGCGCCCCTGAGGCCCAATTACTTTACCAAGAAACGGCACAGAGTGTGAAAAAACGCGAAGAAATGGCATGGGCAAGAAAAAATAATGCACTGTCTATGCCACATCCTGATCGTCGTCCAAACAAAAAAGAACGTCGAGATTTATTGAAATTTAAACACCAAGATGAGTTCTAGAAAATAAAAGTGCGGTCAATTTGACCGCACTTTGTGTATTAATGGTTTTTGTGGCTTGTACTGTAGAGGATTTTGTCGGTATAAGCCATCGCAATCGCTGAAATCAAGAAAGCAAAATGAATAATCACTTCCCACATAATCGTTTTTTCAGGAATTTTTGAGGCATTCACAAAGGTTTGCAATAAGTGAATAGACGAAATGCTGATAATTGACATAGAAAGTTTAACTTTCAGCACGGTCGCATTCACATGGCTCATCCATTCAGGTTGATCCGGATGATTTTTCGTGCGTAGTTTTGAGACGAAAATCTCATAACCGCCTAATGTCACCATCACCAATAAGTTCGCAATCATCACTACATCAATGAGATTGAGTACGGCGAGCATAATGGTGTCTGCATCCATTTCATTAACATTGGTGATGAGATACCACAAGTTTTTCATAAACTTGTAGGCATAGATACCTTGTACGACAATTAAACCTAAGTAAATAGGCACTTGTAGCCAACGACTCGCAAAAATTGTTTTGCTTAGAAAACTGGTTTATTCGTTATATTTTGCACATGGATCCGTGATTTCTTTTTGTTCTGTCGCCATAAAATTCCCCACAAATAAAAAATTTAAATAAAAAAGCGGCAAGAAAATAGCCGCTTTTAAAGAAAAATTCAACAGGGATGCTTTATTTTACCCCGTTCTCGGTAGTGATAAGGGATAGGCGCGTTAAGTCCACGTCATTATTGAGTAATTCAACGTTTGGCATGCTCTTGTTAGCTTTCGCTGACAAGTCTTTAAAGCGTTCCACTTTCCCCACTAAACCTTGTTGCCCCACAAGGGCGGTGACGGTGCTGTTGTATTGATTGCTCACCGTGGAAAGGGTATTCCCCAGTTTGTTTAAACGTTCTGCCACCAGGCAAATCTGGTTGTAAATTTCCCCCGCTTTTTCTGCGATTTCTTTCGCTTCGGCGTTGCCTCGTTCGATACGCCATAAATTCGCCACTGTGCGTAAAATTGGCATGAGGGTCGTGTGCGAAACCATAATCACATTTTTCTCGTAGCCATAATTAAATAGACTTGGATCTAATTTTAAGGCTTCAATATAAGCGGGTTCCACTGCAATGAACATCAAGACAAAATTAGGACTGCGCATGCCAATCAAATTGCTGTAATCCTTGCGGTGCAAGTCATCAATGTGATTTTTCAGGGCTTTAATATGCTCCCTTAGTAAACGCTCACGTTCGAATTCATCCTCAGAATTGACCGCACTTTCGTAAGCATTCAATGACATTTTGCTATCGATGATAATATTTTTCTCATCAGGTAAATTGAGCACAAAATCAGGATAGTTTCGACCGCCTTGTTCATCTTTAAAATGGGCCTGCGCACTGTAATGCACGTTTTCAATGAGTCCCGCAAGTTGAAGTGCGCGTTCAAGTTGCACTTCTCCCCAGTTGCCTAAGGTTTTCTTTTCCCCTTTTAGCGCAGAAGTTAAATTATTGGCCTCTTGCGACATATTTAAGCCAATTTCCAACACCTTTTTAATTTCCGCTTCTAAGCCCGCATTACCTTTCACCGATTCCGAATGGATTTCATTGACCCGTTTTTGAAAGCCTTCGATTTGTTCTCGGAAAGGCTTCAACAAGGTTTCCAATGCCGTTTGATTGGTTTGATTAAAGGATTGGCTTTTTTCTTCCAAAATGCGGTTGGCCAGATTTTGGAATTCTACGCCTAGTTGTTGTTTGGATTGTTCAATATGCTGTTGCTGTTCGGCAAAATGCTTTTCTTTTTCGGAAAGGGTGGTTTTCAACTCCGTTAATTCTTGTGAAAGTGCGGTCAATTTTTCCTGCGTTTTTTGCTGCTCTTGTTCTTTTCTAAGCACATTTTCTTGCGCTTGTTGTAATTGACCTTGTAAGCTTTCGGCTTGTGCTGACGCGATCCCAAAGCGTTCTTTTAATGCGGTAATTTGTCCGCCAATTTGATCGTGTCGGAGCTGTTCTTCATCCAATTCTTTTTCTAAATATTGGATTTTTTCATCACGTTCATTAAGGCGAGTTTGCAATCCTTCCGCATGAGTTTGTGCTTTAACGGCTTGTTGTTCTAATTGATTTTTGACCACACTTAAGGAATCAAAACGCTCAGCCAATTGATTGTAATCGTCGATGGTTTTATTGAGATCTTGTTGTAATTCTTGCGTATCTCGTTTGCTACGGCTTAATAGAAAAAGCATCACAATACTGATAAAAACCAGCACGGCAATGATAATTAAATATTGATTAGACGTGAGTTCTGACATAAATAGGCTCCTAGAAACGCAAAAATTTTAGCATATTCCTAGAAACTTTTTAAAAATTAAGATGGTTAATCAGATAAGAAAAGTGCGGTCAAAATAACCGCACTTTTTAGGAAGATTAGTAGTTTGAGTTAATCAATACTTCTTCACCGTAGCCACCAAGGGTTGGCATTGGTTGATAAGTGGAGTTAGCAGCACGCATTAAACGAATACCACGAATACCCGCTTCTTTTGCTGCGAGGATATCGTCATCGCTGTCACCATAGTGAATACTCACTTTGTGCTCAATAATACCTGGTGTTTTGTTATATTTAGTTGGAAGTTTGCGACCGCCCATGAATTCTACAGGGTGCATGTCTTTAATATTAAAGGCTTTTTGTAGCACTGGTGTCACACCATCTTTATCGCCCGCTGTACGACCGGTAATGAAATAAATTTGGTCACCACGTGCTTGGTGCATATTAATTAAATCCACCGCAATTTGTTTTGGAATAGAATATTGGTCACAACCTGCATTCACTTCATTCCAGAAATCTTGATTTTTTAAATAATCATTTTTACCTGGAGAGTATTTTTCTTGGCCGTGATAGAAACAAGGGCTACTGAAAAGTACAGTATCGTCAATGTCGAAGCTCACATTAATGGGTGCTTTACCTTCCAATTCTTTTTTCAACTGCTCAACAGAGATCCAGTGAATCGGTTTTTGCTCTGTCATTTCACGAGCATTCGTACCTTGTTCAGTGTAAGGTTCTTTGTTTGATGCAAAAGTAGAGACTGCGCTTGCCGCTAAAATTGCAATGGCAGAAAGTTTAAGTAAATTTTTCATGTTTTCCTCATTAAGTAGTTTGTTTTACTTGTAACAAATCATATTCCTTTAAAATAAAGGTGTAAAATAATAGCAATCGTTTGCTATTTAAAAAGGTGATCTTTGTCACATTTTTTTTGAGATGGTTGTTTAATAAAACATCAAAGAAAAATTTCCCCTTGAATTTGGTGGAATCGATCGCCATATAACGAGTAACTTTTCTTAAAAGAAGGATAAAAAGAATGACAACAATTGTAAGCGTACGTCGTAATGGCCAAGTAGTTGTTGGGGGCGATGGACAGGTTTCACTAGGCAATACAGTGATGAAGGGGAATGCCCGCAAAGTACGCCGTTTATATAATGGCAAAGTTCTAGCCGGTTTCGCAGGCGGCACAGCTGATGCGTTCACTTTATTTGAATTATTTGAGCGTAAATTAGAAATGCATCAAGGGCATTTGTTAAAAGCCGCGGTGGAATTAGCCAAAGATTGGCGAACCGATCGTGCGTTACGCAAGTTAGAAGCGATGCTGATTGTGGCGGATGAAAAAGAAAGTTTAATCATTACCGGTATTGGTGATGTGGTACAACCGGAAGAAGATCAAATTCTTGCTATCGGTTCCGGCGGTAATTATGCGTTGTCGGCCGCTCGTGCATTGGTGGAAAATACCGATTTATCAGCACGCGAAATTGTGGAAAAATCTTTAAAAATTGCCGGTGATATTTGCGTGTTTACCAATACAAATTTCACTATTGAAGAATTACCGAATAAATAAGGAAAAATTATGTCTGAAATGACCCCTCGTGAAATTGTTTCCGAATTAGATCAACATATTATCGGCCAAAAAGAGGCGAAAAGAGCAGTTGCGATCGCGTTGCGTAACCGTTGGAGAAGAATGCAGTTGCAAGAACCACTTCGCCATGAAGTCACCCCTAAAAATATTTTAATGATTGGACCAACGGGCGTGGGTAAAACCGAGATTGCGCGTCGTCTTGCAAAATTAGCTAATGCACCATTCATTAAAGTGGAAGCAACCAAGTTCACCGAAGTGGGCTATGTGGGGAAAGAAGTGGATTCCATTATCCGTGATTTAACGGACAGTGCGATGAAATTGGTTCGCCAACAAGAAATTGCGAAAAATCGTGCGAAAGCAGAAGATGCGGCGGAAGATCGTATTTTAGATGCATTATTGCCCCCACCGAAAAATCAATGGGGTGAAGTCGAAAACCACGACACCAACAGCAGCACTCGCCAAGCGTTCCGTAAAAAATTACGTGAAGGACAATTAGACGATAAAGAAATCGAAATTGATGTGTCTGCAGGCGTTTCAATGGGTGTGGAAATCATGGCACCTCCAGGCATGGAAGAAATGACTAATCAGTTGCAATCCATGTTCCAAAGCCTGGGTTCGGATAAAACCAAAAAACGCAAAATGAAAATTAAGGATGCATTAAAAACCTTAATTGACGATGAAGCGGCCAAATTGATTAATCCGGAAGAATTGAAACAAAAAGCCATCGATGCCGTTGAGCAAAATGGTATCGTGTTTATTGATGAGATCGACAAGATCTGTAAAAAAGGCGAATACAGTGGTGCCGATGTTTCTCGTGAAGGTGTGCAACGTGACTTATTGCCATTAGTGGAAGGTTCAACTGTTAATACGAAACACGGGATGGTGAAAACCGATCATATTCTCTTTATTGCATCGGGCGCATTCCAAGTGGCGCGTCCATCGGATTTAATCCCAGAGTTGCAAGGTCGTTTGCCGATTCGTGTTGAATTATCAGCATTAACGGCAGAGGATTTTGAGCGTATTCTAACTGAGCCAAATGCGTCTTTAACGGAGCAATATAAAGCGCTTATGGCGACAGAAGGCGTGAGCATTGAATTTACACAAGATGCCATTAAGAAGATTGCCGAAGCTGCATTCCGAGTGAATGAGAAAACGGAGAATATCGGTGCAAGACGTTTACATACCGTTATGGAACGTTTAATGGATAAAATCTCATTTGATGCGAGCGATATGAACGGACAAACCGTGAATATTGATGCGGCTTATGTGAGTGAGGCATTAGGCGAAGTGATTGAGAATGAAGATTTAAGTCGATTCATTCTGTAATGAAAGTTTAGATAAAGAAAAAGTGCGGTTATTTTTAACCGCACTTTTTCTATCTCTAGTTTTATCTCTAGATTAAGATTAGTGACCGCCGCAACCACAGCCTCCATGACCGTGTCCGTGATCATGATCGTGTTTATGACCACCGCCACAGCAACCACCGTGTCCATGATCGTGATCATGGTGATGATGACCGTGACCGCCGCAACCACAACCGTGACCATCTTCGTCATCATGATGGTGGTGGTGATCATGTGCGCCATGTACGTGACCGTGAGCAATTTCTTCTAATGTTGCTTCACGAGTGCCAACAACTTCCACAGTGAAGTGTAATTCTTGACCCGCTAACATATGGTTACCATCAACTACCACTTCATCGCCATCCACTTCCGTGATCACAACAGGAACCGGGCCAATATCTGTGTCAGCTAAGAAACGCATACCAACAACGACTTCATCAACGCCTTGGAATACATCTTTTGGTACACGTTGAACCATATTTTCATTGTATTCGCCGTAGCCTTCTTCAGGTTGAACACGCACTTCAAATTTGTCGCCAACTTCTTTACCTTCTAAGGCATTTTCAAGACCAATGATTAAGTTATTGTGGCCTTGTAAATATTCTAATGGTTGATTTGCTGGTGCTTCATCAACTAATACACCGTCTTGAGTACGTACTTGGTAAGCAATACTCACAACCGTATTTTTTGCTACTTTCATATTGTTTTCCTTATTAAAAAAATCGTCATTCATTGTATAGAAAATTATTCTTTAAGCAATGCAATTCGCGCATTCACACTGACTTTAATTTTCTCTTTACCACTTTGAGTGTAAGTTTCATCTTTTTCATCCGAGTAAGATAAACTTTTTGCCATCATTGCCCCTGCGGCATAAGGGCGAAAATCATTCGCGGAATCATTGGCAGAAGACACATCAAGGCTTTGTGTGTGATAACCTTTCATCTGCAAAGATTCTTGAATTAATAGGGCTTTATCTTTAACTTTTGCTAAAGCTTCTTTGGTTAATTCTTTTTCTAAGCTATTTAATTTCTCACGTGAAACAGAAGCGCTTACGCGATCAATGGCTAATACGCCATCTAATTCATGTACTAAGGTTGATAATGCTTGAGAATCTTTACTTTCTAAGGTTAATTCTGCACGCGCAATCCAGCCTTGTTGTTTGCCTTTATTGTCATAGCGAATCCAGGTATTGCGAGAATTATCTTTAATTTCAACCGCACTTTGTGCTTTTGCTAACTCAATGGCTTTATTCATTTTTTCTGCCATGGTTTTATTGAGCGCGGATAAATCATTGCCTTCCGCTTGGTAAAAAAGAGACACTTGCAATAAATCGCGTTCTACCTCTCTTTCAGCTTCAACACTAAAGCTGACATCCGTTGGCTGATGAGATACGGGCTCTGCTGCAAAAGAAGTGATAGGCAAGGCAAGTAATGCTAAAGAAAGCGCTTTGAGTTTCATTGTTTCATTCCTATTTGGGTAAGATAAAAATTAAGGGCGGTTTAACGCGCCCTTTGTTATTATTAATGTAAACGTTCGTTGTAGTCTTCGACATCTTCATCGTCAAAAAATTCGCCATCATCGCCGTATTCATCATCTTCCGCATTCGGATCTTCAAAATACGTGCCCCAGCCATCATAAATACCTTTGTATTTTTCCACTAATGGCAAAATTTCTTTTTGTTGTGCATCAATGATTTCAGGTTTTAATTCCACTTCACTGATGATGTCAAAACAGAAAATGACCTTGTCATTTTCATCTTCAAATTCTTCTGCTTCTGACACTTCATAGCCTGCTTTGAAAGCATCCACGGCAATTTTTTCTAAGGTATCAAAATCATAATGGGCGATGTGATGTTCGATAATATAAAGGGCATCCGGATCGCTGCCATCATTTAATAAATCCGTAATGATTTCACGGGTTTCTTCTTGAAGTTCGTTAAAGTTCGTCATAAGGCATTCCTTTTGTCAGAAAAAGTGCGGTCATTGTAGGAGATAAAGATGAAAATGTCGCTAAAAATTTATTCTCATTTCAGTTTGCCTTGAAGGGTCGGAAAGGTTAAAATTCTGCGCGAATAAATTGTGCTTAACATGCCCAGCTGATCACGCTATTTATTGCAGCGAAAAAGTTGGGCTTTCTTATTTTAGAACGAAAAAAAATGGTCAAACATCTCCCTTATTTCACCTTAAAAACACCGCCAAAAACAACCGCACTTTTAAAGCAGGAGTTCGCTGATTTTATTGTGAAAGAAGATCTGGGCTATGAAATGTCAGGTGAAGGCGAATTTGTGGCGGTAAAAATCCGTAAAACGGATTGCAATACATTGTTTGTGGGCGAAAAACTCGCCAAGTTTGCGGGTATTTCTGATCGAAATATGGGTTATGCCGGTTTGAAAGATCGTCATGGTATTACAGAACAATGGTTTTGTTTGCAAATGCCGGGGAAGGAAACGCCAGATTTTAGCCAATTTCAGTTGGAAGGCGTCGAGATTTTAGACGTTACTCGCCACAATCGTAAAATTCGTACCGGTAGTCTTCAAGGAAATACCTTCGAGATTTTATTGCGTGGTGCAAAAGAAAGTGATGAGTTAAACGAACGCTTAAATTTTGTGGCGAAATACGGTTTCCCTAACTACTTCACTGAACAACGTTTTGGGCGTGATGGTCATAATCTGACTCAAGCGATTCGTTGGGCGAAAGGGGAGATTAAGGTCAAAGATCGTAAAAAACGCAGTTTTTATCTTTCAGCAGCTCGCAGCGAAATTTTTAATTTAGTTGTAGCAGAACGAATTGAACAAAATGTGGCAGATCAGGTTCTAAGAGACGATATTGTGCAATTAAACGGATCGCACAGTTGGTTTAAGGCTGATGAAAATGAAGATTTAGTGGTCTTACAGCAACGTTTGAACGAACAAGATATTTTGCTCACTGCACCTTTAATTGGCGAAGAAAATTTATCTGCAAGTGCGGTCGAAAATAAAGTCGTTTTGGAACATCAGATTTTCCAAGAATTAATGAAACAAGAACGAATGAAAGCTGCTCGCCGCCCTTTATTAATGCAGGCAAAAGATTTCCATTGGACGTTTGTTGAAGAAGGATTGAAACTCTCATTTTATTTGCCGGCGGGGAGCTATGCCACTGCATTGGTGCGAGAGTTAGTGAATATTAAGGAAGAAGAATAATGCGAATTTTAGTCAGCAATGATGACGGTTTTCATGCCGAAGGGATTCAAGTTTTAGCAAAAGAATTACGCAAAATTGCCGATGTGGTGATCGTTGCGCCCGATCGTAATCGTAGCGCGGCATCAAGCTCATTAACGCTTGTTGAGCCACTTCGCCCGCGTCATTTAGACAGTGGTGATTATTGCGTGAATGGCACACCGGCTGATTGTGTGCATTTGGCACTAAACGGTTTTTTATCTGGACAAGTGGATCTTGTCGTATCAGGCATTAACGCGGGTTGCAATATGGGGGATGATACGATTTATTCAGGTACTTTGGCTGCAGCATTGGAAGGCCGACATTTAGGGTTGCCAGCTATTGCGGTATCTTTAGATGGTCGTTTGCATTATGAAACAGCGGCTCGTGTAGTGTGTGATTTAATTCCGAAATTACATCCTCAATTATTGAATAAACGCGAAGTGATCAATATCAATGTGCCAGATTTGCCTTACGAAGAGCTTAAAGGCATCAAAGTCTGTCATTTAGGTTATCGCTCATCCGCTGCAGAAGTGATTAAACAAGAAGATCCTCGTGGCGAAAATATTTATTGGATTGGCCCGTCAGGCTTGCCAGAATATGATGGTGAAGGTACAGATTTCCATGCGGTAAAAAATGGTTATGTCGCCATTACGCCAATTCAAGCCGATCTTACGGCTCATCAGTCAATTGCTGCTTTACAAGATTGGCTGGAAAGTGAATAATGTGCCGTTTTGAAACGAAATTTCCCTATTGAAGCAATAAAGGATAAGTGAATGAATATTTTTGGTGCGATGTATGATAAAACAATGCAATGGTCAAAACATCGCTTTGCCGTGTTTTGGCTATCCTTTGTGAGTTTTATTGAGGCCATTTTCTTTCCAATTCCACCCGATGTGATGTTGATTCCAATGTCAATGTCAAAACCGAAAAGTGCGTTTCGTTTTGCGCTTTATACAGCGGTCGCTTCTGTAGTGGGGGGAATGATTGGTTATGCTATCGGCTATTATGCCTTTGATTGGGTTCAAGGTTATATTCAACAATGGGGCTACCAAGCTGCTTGGGAACAGGCTATGGCGTGGTTTAAAGAATGGGGCATTTTAGTGGTATTTGTCGCTGGTTTTAGCCCGATTCCTTACAAAGTTTTCACCATTTGCGCGGGCGTGATGCAAATGGCGTTTATCCCCTTTGTGATTACTGCATTTGTGTCGCGTTTTGCTCGTTTTATTTTAGTGGCAAAACTCGCTGCATGGGGCGGAGAAAAATTCGCCGCGAAATTACGTAAATCCATTGAAATCATTGGTTGGAGTGTGGTTGCTCTGGCTGTGATTGCTTATCTTATTTTAAAATAACAGGATGACCTTTTTTATGAATAAATTACTCTTAATTATTTCGAGTGCATTGCTGATCTCAGCTTGTACAGGAGAACCACAAAAACAAGATCCCGATGCATTACCTAATGGTATTATGCAACCCGTAGAAGGAACGGGAGCGGTTGCCGGTGGTAGCTTTATGCCGGAAATTGAAAAAAATTCGATGCCAAATCAAATGAAATAAATTTAATGTTAAAGGAAGAATAAATGAAAAAATCGTTTTTATTGCTCCCTGTGAGTATCGCTATTTTAACGGCTTGTAGTTCAAATAGCCCTGCGCCAATTGAAAATGTAGATGGCACACTTTCTCCGGGGGTAATGCAACCTGTTGATAATAATTCGAGCGGTACATGGCAGCCAGAAATCCAACAAAATACGATGCCAAATACCATGGGCAATAGCGTGCCAACGGGAACTCAAACACCACAACCAAGTTTCCAACCGACTTATCAACCGGTTCAACAACCTGCTGCAGCACAACCTAAACCAACGCCTGCTCCGGCACCAGTTCAACCGCAAACTAAAACGGTAACTAAAACGGTTTCTGATTGCACCAGCTCTGGCGCAATCAACGTGCCGCGTAATCCAAATACTAATGCACCGGATTACAGCCAAATTCAAAAAGGTTCATACAAAGGAAATACCTATAAAGTAAACAAAGGCGATACCATGTTCCTAATCGCTTACTTGACGGGTATGGACGTGAAAGATTTGGCAAGCATGAATAATATGAAAGAGCCTTATAGCTTAAGTGTGGGCCAAACGTTAAAAATTTCAAATTGTTCAACTAAAACGGTTACCACGACTGTACCAGTGAAAACTACAGCACCAGCTGCACCGGCAGTCCCTGCTGAACCAGAAGTGACTTATACACCAGGTGCAAACGGTACTCAAATTGGTTCTGATGGTACGGTAATTGGTCCAATTAGATCAGGTGTTGCAACAGGTGGCGCATCAACACCAGCGTTTACCAACAATACACCTAGCACACCGGTGACAACGACAACTCAAGTGGAAACCACAAACAATACTCCAGTTAATGCAAACGTTGTAGCACCAGTGGCATCGAATGTGGCATGGCAATGGCCAACACAAGGCAACGTGATCCAAGGTTTCTCTAACTCGGATGGTGGTAACAAAGGGATTGATATCAGTGGTTCTCGTGGACAAGCGGTTAAAGCTGCAGCGAGCGGTCGTGTTGTGTATGCGGGTAACGCATTACGTGGCTACGGAAACTTAATCATCATCAAACATAATGATGATTTCTTAAGTGCTTATGCACACAACGACAAAATCCTTGTGAGCGATCAACAAGAAGTGAAAGCGGGTCAAGAAATTGCGAAAATGGGTAGCACAGGAACCAATGCTGTGAAACTTCACTTCGAGATCCGTTATAAAGGTAAATCTGTCGATCCAGTTAGATACTTACCGAGAAGATAATCTTTTCTCTGAAAAAAGTGCGGTTAAAAATGACCGCACTTTTTGTTATACTCTCACCAATTTTTTCTCAATGCTTAGAATCTAAGGTTAATTCAATGCGTACAAGTCAATATTTATTCTCAACATTAAAAGAAACCCCAGCTGAAGCGGCCATTGTGAGCCATCAATTAATGCTTCGTGCGGGGATGATTCGTCCTCTTGCTTCAGGTCTTTATAACTGGATGCCAACTGGCTGGCGTGTGCTTCGTAAAGTAGAAAAAATCATTCGTGAAGAAATGGATAAAAGTGGCGCACTTGAAATCAAAATGCCAGTCGTGCAACCAGCAGAATTATGGGAAGAGTCAGGTCGTTGGGAACAATATGGCCCAGAATTACTACGTTTTGTGGATCGCGGAAACCGTAACTTTGTATTAGGTCCAACACATGAAGAAGTGATTACGGATTTAGTTCGTCGTGAAGTGTCATCATACAAACAACTTCCGATTAACTTATACCAAATTCAAACCAAATTCCGTGATGAAGTGCGTCCTCGTTTCGGTGTCATGCGTTCGCGTGAATTTATCATGAAAGATGCGTATTCTTTCCATGCGGATCATGCGAGCTTGCAACAAACGTATGATGTGATGTACCAAACTTATAGCAATATTTTCAATCGCTTAGGTTTAGATTTCCGTGCCGTACAAGCGGACACTGGTTCTATCGGTGGTAGTGCGTCACATGAATTCCAAGTGCTAGCAAACAGTGGCGAAGATGATGTGATTTTCTCTACGAAATCTGATTACGCTGCAAATATTGAATTAGCGGAAGCGGTGGCAATTGGTGAGCGCGCCGCACCAACGAAAGCCATGGAATTAGTTGATACGCCAAATGCAAAAACGATTGCTGAGTTGGTGGAACAATTCAATTTGCCAATTGAGAAAACGGTTAAAACCTTAATTGTAAAAGGGGCAAGCGAAGAGCAACCGTTGGTGGCATTAGTCATTCGTGGTGACCATGAATTAAATGAAATCAAAGCGGAAAAATTACCAGAAGTAGCTTCACCATTTGAGTTTGCAGACGAAGCGGTTATCAAAGCTAAAATCGGGGCAGGTGTGGGTTCATTAGGTCCTGTTAATCTCAATATTCCAGTGATTATTGACCGTTCAGTGGCGTTAGTGTCTGATTTCAGCGCGGGTGCAAACATTGATGGTAAACATTACTTCAATATCAACTGGGAACGTGATGTAGCCTTACCAAAAGTGGCGGATATTCGTAACGTGGTTGAAGGTGATCCAAGCCCGGATGGTAAAGGTACCTTATTGATCAAACGTGGTATCGAAGTCGGCCATATCTTCCAATTAGGTAAAAAATACTCAGAAGCGATGAACGCGACTGTTCAAGGTGAAGATGGTCGTCCAATGGTCGTAACCATGGGATGTTACGGTATTGGTGTAACGCGTGTGGTCGCTGCGGCGATTGAACAACATTTTGATGATCGCGGTATTGTGTGGCCAACAGATGAAATTGCGCCATTCACCGTAGCTGTCGTTCCAATGAATATGCATAAATCTGAAAGCGTTCAAGAATATGCCGAAGAATTGTACCGCACTTTACAAGCACAAGGCGTTGAGGTGATCTTTGATGACCGTAAAGAGCGTCCAGGTGTCATGTTTGCAGATATGGAACTTATCGGCGTGCCACACATGGTAGTGATTGGTGAGAAAAATCTCGCAAATGGCGAAATCGAATACAAAAATCGCCGCACTGGTGAAAAACAAATGATTGCAAAAGATCAGTTGTTAGATTTCTTGAAAGGACAAATTAAAGCTTAATTGAGTCTTTGATGATGAAAAAAGGAGATTGAAGTGGATGCCTCAATCTCCTTTTTATTATCGATTAGTAATTGCTTGAGGCATTACCAGAAACACCCGTTACGATCGCAATGCCTGCACTTGCACCAATTCGAGTAGCTCCCGCTTCAATCATCGCTAGTGCGGTTTGAGTATCACGAATACCGCCAGAGGCTTTCACGCCAATGTTGCCTACCGTTTTCTTCATTAATGCCACATCTTCTACGGTTGCGCCGCCTTTATTGAAACCCGTTGAGGTTTTAACGAATGCCACACCCAACGCTTTACAGATTTCACAAGCTTTTACGATTTCTTCTTTGGTGAGTAAGCATGTTTCCAAAATCACTTTAAGCGGTACACCATGACAAGCGGTTAATACAGCTTGAATGTCGTCTTTTACGGCATCCCATTTATTTGCTTTTATCAAGCCAACATTAATTACCATATCAATTTCACCCGCACCCGCTTTGATGGCTTCTTGGGTTTCAAACGCTTTGACTGAGGATAAGTTGGCTCCAAGTGGGAAACCAACAACCGTACAAATTTTGACGTTTGAGCCAGCGAGTTTTTCTTTGGCTAAAGGAATATAACCTGAATTAATGCAGACGGAATAAAAGCCGTATTGAATGGCTTCATCGCAGAGCTTAAGAATATCCTGTTCTGTTTTTTCAGCAGTAAGGGCAGTGTGATCAATATATTGTGCTAATTGTTTACTATCCATATTTTTTCTCCTTAACTTAGTCATCGGTTATTATTGATGATTATTCTTTATTATGAAATTTTTAGGTAATTCTTGATCACATATTAATAAGTCGAATTGATTTAAATCATTAATATATGCTTTTCTTACTAGTCCTATTTTCATATGATCAAATACCAATATATTCTTTTTACTTTTTTTCATTGCCATTTTTTTTACTTTTGCTTCATTATAATCAAAGCAGCTAACACCATATTCATCGCTCACACCTGCCGCAGAAATAAAGGCTTTAGTTGTAAGTATTGATTCTATTTCTGAGTTATTAATTGGAGTGAAAAAGGAGTTATGACTAGAGTATGATCCACCTGCTAGTATTACTTCACAATTACTTTTTTCTTGCAAAATTGTAAATGTATTTAGAGAACAACAAAGTGCAGTGAATTTTATATCTGATTTTATTTGTGATGCAATAAAAGGGATTGTTGAACCACAATCAAAAAAAATAACATCCCCATTTTCAACAAGTTCTGCTGCCGCTTTACCTATAGTCATTTTCTCCTTTAAATTCTTATTTTCTTGTTCAAAAATCAGATAGTTAGCCTCATGATGGTTTTGAGGGGCTTTGACTATGTGACCACCTAGTAGAATTAAAGGGCATCCTTCAGTACTTAAATCTCTTCTTAAAGTCATTTCAGATACACTTAGTATATTGGCGGCATCTCTTAATTTTATAGAGCTCATTGTTCTGAGTATAAATTCTAAGCTTTTTATTCTTGAATTGTTTTTTCTGTCCATGGTGATATGTGGTTATAGTTTTATTGCTTCTAATAATATCATAAAAATTTTTTCTAGAACTGTGATCTTTGTCACTTTTTTAACATTTTTTGAGGATTATACTGTGTTTTAAATAAAATGTTACTTTATTAACAATTGAAATGGAGGTCGTATGGATATTGCAGTTATTGGTTCAAATATGGTTGATCTGATTACATATATAGATCGGATGCCTAAGTTGGGTGAGACAATCGAAGCTCCTAGCTTCAAGATAGGATGTGGAGGTAAAGGTGCTAATCAAGCAGTAGCTGCTGCTAAGTTAGGATCGGATGTGATGATGTTAACAAAAGTTGGAGATGACTTGTTCGCTGAGAACACACTAAAAAACTTTCATCTGAATGCTATAAATACTGATTATGTAACAGTAGCAAAAGGTGTTTCCAGTGGTGTCGCACCGATATTTGTAGATAAGTCATCCCAAAATAGCATTCTTATTATTAAAGGTGCAAATAGTCACTTATCAACAAAAGATATAGATGACGCAGAAAATGAACTTAAAAAATGTAAGCTTATTATTTTGCAATTAGAAGTTCCATTATCTGTTGTTTATTACTCAATTGATTTTGCAGTTAAAAATAATATACCTGTAATATTAAATCCAGCTCCTGCTGATCCAAATTTAGATATTAATTATGTGTGTAAGTGTGATTTTTTTATGCCTAATGAGACTGAATTAGAAATTCTTACAGGGTTACCAGTTTCTAATATTGATGAGATTCTGATAGCAGCTAATTTATTGATTTCAAAAGGATTGAAAAATCTTGTTGTTACTTTGGGGGAAAAAGGTGCGATATGGCTAGATGGAAATGTAATTCATCATATTGCTCCTCATAAGGTTAATGCTATTGATACTAGTGGAGCTGGAGATGCATTTATAGGATGTTTTGCACACTATCTTGTTAAAACGCATGATATTTTAGCATCTTTGAACATGGCCTCTGCATTTTCAGCTTATAGTGTGACTGGTCAAGGAACTCAAATATCATATCCAGATAAAAAAGAATTTGAGTGTTTTTTGGGTAAATTATAAGGAGTATGTTATGAAAGGAATACAGCAAATGCCTGATGGATATTTGAATCGAACACCTATATTTCAGTTCATATTATTATCTTGCCTATTTCCATTGTGGGGGGCTGCCGCGAGCTTAAACGATATTCTTATTACTCAATTTAAGAGTGTATTCACATTAAGTGACTTTGCAAGTGCATTAGTTCAAAGTGCCTTTTATGGTGGATATTTCTTAATTGCAATTCCAGCTTCTCTAGTAATAAAGAAAACAAGTTATAAAGTTGCTATTTTGATTGGTTTAACCTTGTATATTATAGGCTGTTCAATGTTTTATCCAGCTTCTCACATGGCTACTTATACTATGTTTTTAGCTGCTATATTTTCTATTGCTATCGGTTTAAGTTTCCTTGAAACATCAGCAAATACTTATAGTTCTATGCTCGGCCATCGAGATTATGCGACATTAAGACTGAATATTAGTCAAACATTTTATCCGATTGGTGCTATTTCTGGCATTTTACTGGGTAAATATTTAATCTTCCAAGAAGGTGCTAGCTTGAAAGAACAATTGCTTACGATGTCCCCAGATCAAGCTCATGAATTTAAATTATCATTGCTTGAGCATACATTACAACCTTATAAATATCTTATTTTTGTATTAATTGCTGTTACT
Source organism: Haemophilus sp. HMSC061E01 (assembly GCF_001810345.1). NCBI lineage: Bacteria > Pseudomonadati > Pseudomonadota > Gammaproteobacteria > Pasteurellales > Pasteurellaceae > Haemophilus > Haemophilus sp. HMSC061E01. The sequence goes on along the minus strand of NZ_KV801021.1, from coordinate 49,877 downwards.
TTGTTGTTCTTATTGACAAAATTCCCTAGATGCAAAGCTGAAAATGAAGTTTTAGCTACTAATGTGAAATTCATTGATACATTGAAATATTTATCAAAGAATAAACAATTTAAGAAAGGAATTATTGCTCAATTTTTATATGTGGGCATGCAGGTTGCAGTATGGTCATTTACAATACGTTTAGCTTTAAATTTAAGTAATATTAATGAGAGGGATGCTTCAAATTTCATGATATATAGTTTTATTGGTTTTTTCATCGGAAAATTTGTAGCAAATTTTTTAATGACTAAGTTTAAATCAGATGCAGTATTGTTTGTGTATTCTATTCTTGGTGTATTTACTCTCTCTTATACTTCTTTTGTTCATGACTTTTCAGCTGTTTATGCTGCAATTTTTGCAAGTGTATTGTTTGGACCATGTTGGGCTACAATTTATACATCTGTATTAGGAACTGTTAAACAAGAACATCGGGAAGTAGCCGGAGCTGTTGTAGTAATGTCAATTATTGGAGCTGCGGTTGTTCCTGCTATTCATGGATATGTTTCTGATACTTTAGGATCTTTACAATTGGCCTTTGTTGTACCAACGCTTTGCTTTATCTATGTTGGATATTACTTCTGGGATAAAATGAAATTAGAAAAAGGAGAGGAATAATGGAAACGAAGTTATTTTTATTCAAAGAGTTATTTTCTAGAGATAAAAAAGTATTGCTTAGTAATAATGATTTTACAGTGTTTGGCTTTAAGTATGAATCAGGAATTGAAGCAATAAAAATTTGTAATAAAAAAGGATTTATTATTGTATTGCCTTTTTATGGTCAAATTATTTGGGATGCTGAATTTGGTAAACATTCATTAAAAATGAAGAATATGTTTTCTGAGCCGAAATTTGGTAATAGTATTGTTGATACTTACGGATGTTTTGCTTTTCATTCGGGGTTAATCAGAAATGGCTGTCCAAGCCCTGAAGATGATCATGTTTTACATGGAGAGATGCCCTGTTCAATTATTAATAATGCCTGGTTAATCATTGATAATAATTCAATAACCCTTACGGGAGAAGTTGAATATGTGAAAGGGTTTGGAAATCATTATTCAGCAAGACCAGCTGTAACACTTTATTCAAATAGTACTTTATTTGATATTCAAATGAGTGTAACTAATTTATCTAGTGTTGATATGCCATTGCAATATATGTGCCACATGAATTATTGTTATGAGCATGGAGCGGAGTTAACTCAGAATATTCCTGATGAGGCTATTGTTTTGAGAGAAACTATACCAGCTCACGTTAGCCCAACAGAAAAGTGGCTTGAGTTTAATGATAAAATTAAAAAAGGGGAATACCATCTTGATAAATTAGATAATGATGTGATGTATGATCCTGAAATAGTATTCTTTATGGATAATCTCAGTAAATATCAAGAGAATTTAGAATATAAAATGAAATCACCTAGTGGGCATAGTTATATAACAAAATTCTCATCTAAAGACTTTAATTATGCAACACGATGGATTTTGTTTAATGAGGATCAACAAGTAGGTGCATTTGTATTACCAGCAACTTGTAGGCCAGAAGGTTTTTTAGCAGCTAAAAAAGCAGGAAGTTTAATTATGCTAAAACCTAAAGAAACGAAAGCATTTAGTGTAACTACAGGAATTGAAAATTTATAGTTATTAAATAATGCTCCTATTTTTATAATAGGAGCATTTTTTATGTGATGCCAAGTTTAGATAATGTATTTATAACAAAATCTCTGCAATTTTGACCGCACTTTTCTGATCGATTACAATCCATTTATCCTAGATCATGAAATTTTATTGTGAAACTTAAAACATTATTAAAAAATGCGATTTCGCTCCTGCTGACGTTGATTATTGTAAGCAGTATTCTCGATTTTATTCGTAAACCTAATATTCCACCTGAAATCAATGCGACGGCACTTTATGATTTACAGGGGAATGCCTTCTTTTTACCCCAATTAGATCAAGCTAAGCCTACGATCATTTATTTCTGGGGAAGTTGGTGCGGTTATTGTCGTTATACTTCGCCAGCAGTTAATTCACTTTCAGAAGAAGGCTATCCTGTAGTGTCTGTCGCGCTACGTTCGGGGACAAATAAGGACGTGGAGGATTATTTACAAACGCATCACTATCAGTTTACAACGGTGAATGATCCTCAAGGTAAGATTGCTGATCAATGGCAGGTGAATGTAACACCGACGATTATTATTTTAAATAAAGGAAAAATGGATTTGGCCACAACGGGCTGGACAAGTTACTGGGGCTTAAAAGTGCGGTTGTTTTTCACAGAGTTTTTTGGCTAAGCGGTACAAAATCTATTACAATACACAGACTTATTTTAAAGAGGACAGAATTATGATTATCGTAACAGGTGGTGCCGGTTTTATCGGCAGTAATATCGTTAAAGCGTTAAACGATATGGGACGCAAAGATATTTTAGTGGTGGATAACTTAAAAGATGGGACTAAATTCATTAACTTAGTGGATCTTGATATTGCAGATTACTGTGACAAAGAAGACTTTATCGCGTCAATTATTGCTGGTGATGATTTAGGTGATATCGATGCCGTATTCCATGAAGGGGCTTGCTCGGCGACCACTGAATGGGACGGTAAATACATCATGCACAATAACTACGAGTATTCAAAAGAGTTATTGCATTACTGCTTAGATCGTCAAATTTCGTTCTTGTATGCATCAAGTGCGGCTACTTATGGCGACAAAACTGAATTCCGTGAAGAGCGTGAATTTGAAGGCCCGTTGAATGTGTACGGTTATTCTAAATTCTTATTCGACCAATATGTGCGTGCAATTTTACCTGAAGCGCAATCACCAGTATGTGGTTTCCGTTATTTCAACGTGTATGGTCCGCGTGAAGGTCACAAAGGTTCAATGGCAAGCGTGGCATTCCACTTAAATAACCAAATCCTGAAAGGTGAAAATCCAAAATTATTTGCTGGCAGTGAGCACTTCCGTCGTGATTTCGTTTATGTAGGCGATGTAGCACAAGTCAACATTTGGTGCTGGCAAAATGGTATTTCAGGTATCTTCAACTGCGGTACTGGCAATGCAGAGTCTTTTGCAGAAGTAGCAAAAGCAGTGATTAAATTCCATGGTAAAGGTGCAGTGGAAACTATTCCATTCCCAGAGCATTTGAAATCTCGCTATCAAGAATATACGCAAGCTAACCTTGAGAAACTTCGTGCTACTGGCTACGACAAACCATTTAAAACCGTAGCGGAAGGTGTGGCCGAGTACATGGCGTGGTTAAATAAATAAAAATATTGAACAAATAATGTCGTTCAATACTAGAAAATGAATAAAGTGCGGTTAAAATTAGTCTTATTTTTAGCCGCACTTTTGTTATAAGGTCAAGCATGAATATTTTAATTATCGGCCCGTCTTGGGTCGGCGATATGATGATGTCGCACAGTTTGTATCAACAACTCAAAATACAATATCCCCATTGCCAAATTGATGTGATGGCACCGAATTGGTGTAAACCGCTTTTAGCCCGCATGCCAGAAGTGCGTCATGCCATTGAAATGCCGCTTGGTCATGGTAAGTTTGCCTTGTGTGAACGTTATCGTTTAGGTAAAGCATTACGTAATCAATATGATATGGCGATTGTGTTACCAAATTCCTTGAAGTCAGCCTTTATTCCCGCCTTTGCAAAAATTACTGTGCGTCGTGGTTGGAAAGGGGAAAGCCGTTATTTCTTGCTTAACGATTTACGTAATAACAAACGTGAGTACCCCATGATGGTGCAGCGTTATGTGGCGTTAGCCTTTGAGCAAAATGCGGTACCGAAAGCGGCTGATATTCCTGTTCTAAAACCTTATTTAACCATTGATCCCACTCAACAAGCGGAAACCTTAAAAAACTTTGAAAAACAGACCGCACTTTTAGGCGAACGTCCGATTATTGGATTTTGTCCGGGGGCGGAATTTGGCCCGGCAAAACGTTGGCCGCATTATCATTATGCTAAATTGGCTGAAATGCTAATTGAAAAAGGCTATGCGGTAGAATTATTTGGTTCACCAAAAGATGTGGAGGCAGGAGAGCAAATCCGCAATGCGTTGCCAGCCGAGCTACAACCGTTTTGTTTGAATTTGGCAGGGCAAACGAATCTTAATCAAGCTGTGGATCTAATCGCTAACTGCACAGCAGTGGTGAGCAATGATAGCGGCTTAATGCATATTGCCGCTGCAACAGATCGTCCATTGGTCGCGCTTTACGGCCCAACGAGCCCAACTTATACGCCACCATTATCTGATAAAGCGGTGATTATTCGTTTAATTGAAGGTGATTTAATTAAAGTGCGTAAAAGTACAGATAGCTCGGAAGGTTATCATCAAAGTTTGATTGATATTACACCAGAAATGGCATTAGAAAAATTAGAGGCATTATTAGCAAAATGAACCCTCTCCGCATACACTTACAATTAATCGGAATGGCGATTTTATGGGGGGCATCTTGGCCTTGGGGGCGAGTGGTTGCCCAAGCTATGCCGACGTTTGTTGCCTCCAGTTTGCGATTTTTCTTTGCGATTATTCCGCTCATGATTTGGTTATATGCGGCAAATCGCTTTAAATATGCGAAACAACTAAGAGCAAACCAATGGATAGGTTTGTTTGTGACTGCCTTTTTCGGTGTTTTTGCCTATTCCACGTTTTTTATCTGGGGACTGAAATATCTTCCTGCGGGGCAAGCAGCCGTGATTGTAGCAACAAACCCTGTTTTCACGACGCTTTTGGCAATTTTTTTATTTAAAGAAAAATGGAATCGATGGGTAATACTCGGAATGATTATTGCCATGAGTGGATCGCTATTGGCTCTCACAAAAGGGAACTTTTTACAGATGATGGATTCCTTTGGCTTTGGGCAAATATTATTAATTGGGGCGCTAATTTGTTGGGTGGTTTACACCTTATTAGCAAGAAAAGTACTCGCGGGAATTGATTCGCTCACCGCAACCACCTTATCTTCTATTTTTGGTTTTTTATTGTTATTTATGAGCGCGTTATGCGTGGAAAGTGCAGACGATTGGCTTACGGTACTGAATTTATCTCAAGACGAATGGATCAGTTTGCTTGGACTCGCATTTGGTGCCACAGTATTAGCCTATGCCTGGTATTTTGATGGGGTGAAATACTTAGGGGCAGGTAATGCCTCAGCTTATATTATTCTTGTGCCGATTTTAGGAATTTTATTCTCAGCGGTTTGGTTGAATGAACAAGTGGATTCATCCTTAATTATTGGGGGTATTTTAGCGGTGTCAGGTCTCGGTATTATGCACTGGGGAAGAAGGTTAATTAAATGAAAGTATGCGTGATCAAAACGTCTTCTATGGGCGATGTAATCCATACTTTGCCGGCATTGACTGATGCGCAGCGTGCTATTCCTAATCTCTCCATTGATTGGGTGGTAGAAGAGAATTTTGCCGAAATTCCACATTGGCATTCTGCAGTGAAGCAAATCATTCCAATTGCCTTAAGACGTTGGCGAAAATCGCCTTTTTCGATTCAGACCAAAAACGAGTGGAAATCTTACCGCACTTTATTGCAAGCCAATCAATATGATGCCGTGATTGATGCACAAGGTCTTTTTAAAAGTGCCTTTTTTGCAACACGCTTAGCTAATGGCATTAAACATGGCTATGATCGCAAAAGTATCCGTGAGCCGATTGCCTCATTTTTCTACGATAAAAAATACACTATTTCCTATCAACAACATGCGGTAGAACGTATTCGTCAACTTTTTGCGCAAGCCTTATCTTATCCATTACCGAAAGAAAAAGGGGATTATGACATTGCTCGACATTTCATTTCCGAAGATTCTATCGAACCTTATGTGATCTTTTTTCATTCTACGACAAGAGATGAGAAGCATTGGCCAGAACGAGAATGGCGAAATTTAATCGAAAAACTGACCGCACTTTCTGTTCAAGTCCATTTACCTTGGGGAAATGAAAAAGAAAAGGCAAGAGCAGAGCGATTAGCCGCAGGTTTATCTCATGTAGTCGTTTTGCCTAAGCTTTCATTGAATGAATTGGCTGGACAAATTGCCAATGCGAAAGCCGTGGTATCGGTAGATACAGGGCTTGCCCATTTGACAGCCGCACTGGATAAACCGAATATAACGCTTTATGGTGCAACTGATCCGACCTTAATTGGCTGTTATGGTCAAAATCAGCATTATTTAACGGCGAATACAATGGAAAATATTACTTCAAGCCAAGTGTTTTCTACGCTAAATTTATTAATTAAATAGGCGATAAAATAATCAAATATGTATTTATCTGGATTGATTTTCGTCAAAATATTGCCTATTTTCTGATAGTTAGCAAAATTTAAGGTTGACCATTTAGGTTGTAGTGTATAAACTGCAAAAAGTTCAATTTTTTAATAAACTTCATTAAATAATAGGGAAAGCGTTATGAAAAAAACACTTCTTGCTTTATCTGTGGCTGCATTAGCAGCAGGTTCTGCACAAGCTTATAATTTCCACATTGACCAAACTGGTACTGATGTTGATTTTTACGGTTCTTTACGTGTTAAATGGGAAAGCACTTCTAACAAAACTAACTATGTAAATGGTGATGTAACTAAAGAACACATCAACCACGCAGTAGATAACAATGGTTCACGTTTTGGTATTAAATTAAAACAAAGCTTAGGTGGGGATTTCTACGCTTTAGGCCGTGCGGAATGGCGTATGCGTGGTGATGCGCCTTCACAACATGATTTTGACCATGTTTATACTCGCCAACTTTATGCTGGTTTTGGCCACAAACAATTCGGTGAGTTAACTTACGGTAATATGACAACTATTACTGATGAAGTAACACAAAGTGATTTAGCAAATACTTATAGCTTGACTGATGGTTTATTAGAGACTTCAGCTCGTCGTGTAACACAATATGTTTATAATGGTGACTATGGTTCAAATAAAGTGAAATTTGGTGCGTACTACGGCGGTTCAAGCAAACGTAACATCAAAAACGTAGATTTAAAAAATAACCGTAAAAACACTTGGGGTACAGGTCTTATCTTTGATCATGAAATTGATAGTATCCAAAATGTAACTGTCGCAGCAGGTTTCACTCGTGAAATCTCTGAAAATGCTAACAAAACAGCATATTACAGCAATGCTTACGCTTTAGGCTTAGCATATAACTTTGTTCACACTACTTATGGTTTAGACTTTGCTCACAAAGATACTAAAAATAAAGATGGTGCAGGTAACAAAGTAAAAAATAATGAAGTGACCGCAGTAATTCGCCAAGGTTTAAATGAAGACTGGAATGTATATGCAATGTATTCTTACAAAACTGAGAAAACTTTACCTGTAGGTTCTGCATATTCAAAATCAACAGATCGCCAATTCTTAGTGGGTACTGAATACTATGTGTATAATCAAGGTTCATTAAAAGTGAAACCATTCTTAGAATGGCAAGCTACTCGTACTAAATACGAGAATACCTTCGATAAAGACTCAGGTAAACAGCTTGATCGTAGCCGTGACTTCAAAACTGTTATCGGTTTACGTGCATACTGGTAATTTATCAGTTTAATCTTATAAAACGAGCGGATAGTGAAAGCTATCCGCTTTTCTTTTTGGCTTGTAATTTTGATTTTCACCCCCATAATACTGCACAGGCACGAAGTGCGGTAACAAAACGACATCTTTTTTGAACGTTTTAGATTTATTCACAAAATTGACCGCACTTTTTACTCAAAGAATAAATAGGAACAAATAATGAATTATACTCAAGATAATGACAAACTTTACCGTTACCTTTTTCAAAACCGTGCAGTGCGTGGTGAATGGGTGCGATTAAACCAAACTTTTACTGATACCTTGAATACCCATCATTATCCAAAAGCAGTACAAAACTTATTGGGTGAGATGATGGTAGCGACTAATTTGTTGACCGCAACATTAAAATTTAACGGTAATATTACTGTTCAAATTCAAGGTGATGGCCCATTAAAATTAGCTTTAGTAAATGGTAATGACCAACAACAGATCCGTGCATTAGCACGTGTACAAGGTGATATTCAAGATGGTATGAGCCTTCATGATATGATCGGTAAAGGTGTGTTAGTGATTACGATTGCTCCAACTGAAGGTGAACGTTATCAAGGCGTTATCGGTTTAGATAAACCAACGATTACGGAATGTTTAGAAGACTATTTTGTCCGTTCAGAACAATTACAAACCCAACTTATTATTCGCACAGGTGAATATGAAGGCAAACCAGTTGCTGCAGGGATGTTGTTGCAAATCATGCCAGATGGTCAAGGTACACCAGAAGATTTTGAGCATTTAACTACTTTAGTTGCAACCGTAAAAGATGATGAGTTATTTGGATTGCCCGCAGAAGAATTGCTTTATCGTTTATATCATGAAGAAGTAGTGGAAGTTTTTGAACCGCAAACTGTTTCTTTCTTCTGCGGTTGCTCACCTGAGCGTTCAGGGGCAGCATTATTACTGATTCCAGAAGCTGAAATTGAGGAAATCTTAGAGGAGCATAAAGGCAGCATTGATATGCAGTGTGAATGTTGTGGCACGCATTACTTCTTCAATAAAGAAGCGATTGATAAACTCAAACAAGCCCAATAAGAAAAATCCCCGTTCATGATAACGGGGATTTTTTTATGGCCTTTATTGTTGAACTTGTTCTAAACAATGTTTGATGGCATCCGGAATCGAGCCACCATGATTTTTATTGGGAATGGAAATAAACTCTACGGAATTACCTTGTTTTTCCAATATTTCCGCCAATTGATGCGCATTGATTGTTCGCATTTGTTTCCGTTGATTAATTCGTTGTAATTGTTCTTCAGTCATATTCGGATCCTCTTCAGGATGCTCTTCATAATAGCCTAATGTAATCAGAATATGTGATGGTTTTTGGCTAATCCATGGTTCATTTTGAGGTAGAAATGAGCCATTTCCCCACCAAAGAGAAGGGCTTGCCAACGTGTAATGTTGAAATAAATCCGGTTGATGGAAGAGTACATACAATCCAAATAATCCACCAAAAGAATGACCGAAGAAATATTGTTTTTCCTTATTGATATCGAAATGCTGTTCAATATAAGGCTTTACGTCTTGTTGAATAAAACGTAGAAAATCAGTAGCTTTTCCGCCTTTGGCGAATTCGGCACCTTCTGCAGGAAAAGTGTAGTCTCTAGTGCGTTCTTCAATGACGTAGGCTTTATCTGATATATAACCGATACCGACAATAAGCGGGAGCGGTTTATTGGGATTGACAGCATTCACCGCTAGTGGAAATTGAGCATTGCCATCTAACGTATAAAGTGCGGTCAGTTTTTGTGATGTTTTTGGCGGTACCGCAATAAACAAACGATAATGTTTGTTTTCAAAGGTAAAATCTTTTTGTTGAATTTGATACATTTTTTTCATGCTTTCTTGAATAGGAGGAATCTTAAAGTCAGGTTCTGCTTGAGTACTTTGTGTAAACATCAGCAGGAAAAATAAAAAGGGTAAACGCAGAAATGAGAACATGGTTATTCGGTCTTAATTTGAGAATGGTTATCACTATATAGTAAAAGTAAAGGTGAAATCAACTGCACTTCATCTTGGCTCCCCAAAACACCCTAAAAATAGGTAGGAATTTTCAATGAATGTTCAAAAATTTGATCTAGTTAACATTTTTTTTCTGGCAATTCCCCTACAATAACCATAGGAAAAATTTTTAAACTTTAATCAAGAGGTGAACTATGACTGACATTAAAAATGTAATTAAAGAACTTGAAGCCATTGGTATTCATGACGTAAAAGAAGTGGTTTATAACCCAAGCTATGAACAACTTTTTGAAGAAGAAACAAAACCAGGCTTAGAAGGCTTTGAAAAAGGTACACTTACCACAACTGGTGCGGTGGCTGTTGATACAGGGATCTTTACCGGTCGTTCACCGAAAGACAAATACATCGTTTTAGATGATACCACAAAAGATACTGTGTGGTGGACTTCTGATGTGGCGAAAAACGATAACAAACCAATGACTCAAGAAACTTGGTCAAGCTTGAAAGGCCTTGTGACTAAACAACTTTCTGGCAAACGTTTGTTCGTGGTTGATGGTTTCTGTGGCGCAAGTGAACAAGACCGTATCGCAGTGCGTATTGTGACTGAAGTAGCATGGCAAGCACACTTTGTGAAAAATATGTTCATTCGTCCGACAGAAGAACAATTAAAAACCTTTAAACCTGATTTCGTGGTAATGAATGGTTCTAAATGCACCAACCCGAACTGGAAAGAACAAGGTTTGAACTCTGAAAACTTCGTTGCATTCAACTTAACTGAGCGTATCCAATTAATCGGTGGTACTTGGTACGGTGGCGAAATGAAGAAAGGTATGTTCTCAATGATGAACTACTTCCTACCACTTAAAGGTGTAGGTGCAATGCACTGTTCTGCTAACGTAGGTAAAGATGGTGATGTAGCAATCTTCTTCGGTTTATCTGGTACAGGTAAAACCACCCTTTCCACCGATCCAAAACGTGAATTAATCGGTGACGATGAGCACGGTTGGGATGATGTAGGTATCTTCAACTTTGAAGGTGGTTGCTACGCGAAAACTATCCATCTTTCTGAAGAAAATGAGCCGGATATCTATCGCGCAATCCGTCGTGATGCGTTATTAGAAAACGTCGTGGTTCGTGCAGATGGTTCAGTTGATTTCGATGATGGTTCTAAAACTGAAAATACTCGTGTGTCTTACCCAATTTATCACATTGATAATATTGTTAAACCAGTCTCTCGTGCTGGTCACGCAACGAAAGTTATTTTCTTAACTGCGGACGCATTCGGTGTGTTACCTCCTGTGTCTAAATTGACACCAGAGCAAACCAAATACTACTTCTTATCTGGTTTTACTGCTAAATTAGCAGGTACAGAGCGTGGTATTACTGAGCCAACGCCAACTTTCTCAGCATGTTTCGGTGCAGCGTTCTTAACTCTCCACCCAACACAATATGCTCAAGTGTTAGTTAAACGTATGCAAGCTGCTGGTGCAGAAGCTTACTTAGTTAATACTGGTTGGAACGGTACAGGTAAACGTATCTCAATCAAAGATACTCGTGGTATTATCGATGCCATCTTAGATGGTTCTATCGAAAAAGCAGAAATGGGCGAGTTACCAATCTTTGATTTAGCGATTCCAAAAGCATTACCAGGTGTAGATCCTGCGATCTTAGACCCTCGTGATACTTATGCAGATAAAGCACAATGGGAAGCGAAAGCGAAAGACCTTGCTGGACGTTTCGTGAAAAACTTCGAAAAATATGCGACTAATGCAGAAGGTAAAGCGCTTATCGCAGCAGGTCCAAAAGCTTAATTAGAGAATATCGTATCTAATTAAACATTTCTAAAAATAACCGCACTTTGATTTACAAATCAAAGTGCGGTTTTTTTATATTAAGTTTTTGCGAGTTATTCTTTTGCTACGGTAAGAATAGACCAAATATAAGCCAATATGACCAGTACCGCAGAGACAGAAAACATGATGCTGACCACATCAACAAAAAAGAAACTTTCCAGAATCGGTTTAGTGAAGATGCGTTCCGCATATCTCGCGACAAAAGTGATGATATAAGCCCATAAAGCCCAGGTAACTAGATCTAGTACAAAGCTTTTGGCTTTAATCAGCAAGGGAAGGCTGCTACCTTTATTAATAACCATCAATTGTTGTAAAGTGGCGGTTGCCATTATTTAAACTCCTCTGTCAGGGCTTGTCCAGACAGCTAGCTTGGACTTGTTTCTAAAAATCGCTTTTGGAATCCCAATGAGTAACGTTACCGTATTGAGTAACCAATAAACGTAGGGATACCAAATGCAGGAAATTCCATATTGGATTAATCCTTTTTCATAACGTGAGTCAATGTATAAGCTTAAGAGGCACTGTAAGAAGAAGGAAAAAAACATGATCGAGATATTTGTTTCAAACAGTTCCATGTTTTGAATGCCTACACCTAAAACAATCTTGCGGTATATTGAAAGAGCAACGAGCGCAACTAATAGGGTTGCCCAAGTTGCGGTAACGAAATATTCTGCATACATTGGCCATAGGCGGCGGTTTTTCCAGCGCCAGACCTGTGGGAAATATTTGATGATGGTTTCGGCGCCACCTTGTGCCCAGCGTAAACGCTGTTTGTATAAACCATAAAGACGTTCAGGCATTAATACCCAACATAAAGCACGGGGTTCATACATGATGTTGTAACCGGCCGTTTGAATTTTCCAACTGACATCAATGTCTTCGGTGATCATATTGGTGCTCCAGCCACCAATTTCTTCCATTACATCTTTTCTAAATAGGCAGCATACTCCAGATACCGTGAAAATGGTTCCCATCAGGCTTTGAGCGCGTTTGATTAAACCGATAATGGAGCTAAATTCAGACACTTGTAAACGTCCCAAGATAGTACTGCGGTTACGTACGCGTGGGTTGCCAGTAACAGCACCATAAGCACGGTTTAATTCGAGGGATTGCACCATGTAGTCGATCGCATCGAAATCTAATACGGCATCACCATCAATACAGGCTACATATTCACCTTTAGCAACTAACAAACCATGATTTAATGCGCTGGCTTTACCTTGGTTTTCTTGGTGAAGCGCCACGATGTGCTCATCAGCTTTTGCCCAACGATCAATAATTTCACCCGTGTTATCTTTACTGCCATCATTGATAAAGATCAGCTCATAGTTTGGGTATCGAAGTTGAAGCAAGTAAGGAATAGCTTCATCTAAGTTGTCCCCTTCGTTGTAGCAAGGCACCATAATGCTGACCATTGGCACGCGTTCTTTGGGCATTTGTTGGAAAGTTGGTTGCCCAAGTTTTCCTTCCATAAAAAGGTAATAACACAAACTTGCCGTCACCCAATATATTGCCATTCCAGCAGGATACATGAATACGAAAATACTCACTGCTTCTAAGAATTGTTGGTTCATGATCAATCCTTATTTTTTTCCTGCATTCGTATTTACAGAAAAATACGGTTTCATTTTGTTCAGATCCGGCTGATTAGTTAAAAAGTTATCTGGATAGTAGCCATAGCTATAAATATGATTTTTTTGTAATAGCATCATCCAATCAATCAATTCGGATTCAGGAATTGGCTTTTGAGTTCGCCAATTCACCGCTTGGAATTCAAATAAGACTTTATCTAATGGTGCTTGGGCTTTCACATTTTCAATGAGAGAGGCAAACCATTGATAGGCTTCTTCTTGTGAAATCGGCTGCTCATTTTCCATGTATGGCATCGCCATAATGGCCGTCGTGTCGTAATTGTCAGTGAGCGTTTTTAAGTTTTGTGCCAACCATTCTTCTGCATTGGGATTGGTGATCACTGATGCATAAAGATTACGAGCCGTTTTAAGAGAATATGAACCACGCAAGAAATAAGGTTTTAACGCATCAGTGAGTTGATGGGTTAATTGGATTAAATCTTGTGTTTTTTGTTTTGCTTGTGGGCTAACTATGCCTTCAGCGTGATTGCCTTCTGCGCCTTCAAAATCGGTTAGGAACGCATCATCATGGAATAAAATGCCATTAAATTTGGCGTAGAATGACAAATCGTTATAAATGGATTTAATGATTTCAACATTCTGTTTGTTATAAGGTGAAAGGCGTAAATAAGCCTTTGTTGAAGGCTTGCCCGTGCGGCTATCAATGACATATTCTGCCTCTTTTACGCTTTTGCGTAAATCAAAGGCGAGTACAGGCATCCAGGCGTAGACTTTTACGCCTGCGCGTGTTTGTAATTGCCAAGCAATTCGGCCAAAAATATCATCTCGTACAGGAAGATATTTATTGGGGAAATACAAGGCATCGGCTACACCATCCCCATCAGGATCGGAGAAAGCTTGAAGATAAACTGTCGTCACACCATAGCGATAGATGCGGTCGATTAACTTATCAAGGTTTTTGGCTTGCTGAGCTTTATCCGCATCATAGACATAATCTAAATCAACATGCAGTACTCGTTGAATTTGTTTGCTTTCATCAATGCCATCAAGATAGTTTTTAACGGTATTTAGATCGGTTTCTGCATTAAGTAATAAGCGTCCAATATGTTTATCGCCAACTTTATTGATGATTTTTTCACCTAATGAGAAATAGTGTGGCATTCCTGCTTGTCGTGCAAGTTGCACAGCAACATCATTAAATTGTCCATAAGGCCACACCATTACACGTGGTTTCTTACCGATATGATTGACTAACGTTTGAACAGAACGAGCAAAATCAGATTTCAATCTGTTTTTGTAGGCATCTTCTGTTTCATATTTTCCATTTTTATATTCAGGCGCAATCACTGAGGGTAATTGGCCACCAGATGGGTTAGCATTAATACCGTTATGAAGATTATGAGTATGTGAGGCTACTTCAACGAGCCCACTTTGTTCCATTTCTTTGACTTGCGACCAAGTGGCAAAAACAGAACGATCTAGCATTTTATCGGCATAAGTGATTTTTTGATTTGCCGGTGTATCCAACCAGCCTGTCACTGGCGCAAAAACAGCAGGGTAGTGATAGGCCTTTAATAGAGGAAAGACCACGTTATACATGGTTTCATAGCCATCATCGAAGCTTAGCAATACCGCATTATCAGGTAATGTGCCTTTACCATTTTCAGCATCGATAACTTGCTGCCAACTGATCACGTTGTATCCGTTTTCTTTTAGCCAATTAAAATGTTTAATTAACATTTGGGCAGAAATCGTTTGAGGAAAATACTGTTTTTGATTTTCAGCCGCACTTTCATCTACCACAGAGTGATAAGCTAATACGCCATAACGATCTTGCGCAAAGGTAAAAGCCGAAAAAAGGGAAAGCGTGCAAATAATTATTCTTGCAAAATGTTTTAGAGATCTCATAAGGTTATACCGCTTAAATATTTAATAATAAATAGAAAAGTTTAAATTTCCAAAATTGTTGAATTCAGCACTGCCGTCGTAAATATTCTTTTTACGCCCGATTTCATAAGACACGCCAAATTTTTTACCAATACGCCATTGGTGTCCGTAACTAATCGACCACATTTTTTCTCGACTGAGTTCTGCCTGTTTATAGGCGCCCACACTGGCTTTCAAATGGTGATTTAAGACTAAGCCATAATTAAGTGGTTGGTAGTAACTTAAATCCGCACCGAATTCCAAGCTTGTCGCTTTTGATGGGTTGTAATATTCAGCAGAATCAATGGTTTTATTTTTGCTGTAATCGATTCTGAAATTGTTGGTTAGCGCCCAACGGTCATGTTTGAATGTATTGAGATTCAACCAGAAATTGGCTTCTTTTCTTAAGTTGCCATCATCAAATTTCATGACGCCACCACCTAGCCCAGCTTGGAAAATATCGGAATAGGAATACGTGGTAGAGAAACCAATATCTTTGGTATACACACCCTTATTGATGGCTTTAACTGGAGTGCCACTACCATTAATATTGGCGTCTAAATTAAATGACCAATGCTGGTTGAGGGTATAATTTGCCTCTGTAGAGAAATAGGCTTTATCATTAAGCTTAATGCCTTTCCCGCCTTCCATTTTCACTTGGAGTGGATAGAAATTGAGCTCTGTTCCCACGCCAATTCGACGCGAAATAAGACTTTCTTTGTTATAAGGGGAGCGAGTTTCTAAGTAATGAACGTAGAGATCGTGACCATTTGCTGTTTTCGGTGTGTAAATCGCATAATCTTGGCTACTTTCATTGCTATAACTTATTGGTGAGGTGCGATGCTGTAAGCTGACACTCCCTACAATTTTGCCAGAACGCGCTTGTTCATAATGCTTAATAAGGGATTGCGCTGACTGACGTTGTTCTTCATTCATTGCATCAATTGTTTTTGAAACTGTTGGTAAATCATTTTGACTTAAGGCAGTTTCAGCCAGGTTATTACGAGCTTCTTGCTGATCATTTTTACTCAAAAAATAACCGGCTTTTTCCGCCCATAATTTGGCATCATCATAATTGCCACGATTTCGCTCAAGTTCTGCTTTTTGCAACATCACCCATGGATCACCAGGCGTTTTGTTAAATAGACGATCATCAATAAGTTGCTGAGCTAATTTGCTGTTACCGCGCCATAACGCTAAACGAGCCAAACCAAAATAGCGAGAATCGTAGCCTGGATTCAGAATTTTTGATGTTCGGGTATAGTCATTGATATAAAGATTTGAATTCATACGCTCTAAATATTGTTGCGCCAATTCAAATTTGCCCGCATCGCTTGCGGTCAGAGAGAGTTTATGAAGTAAACCGTCGCTCACAGCGAGTTTATTGGTTAAGGTTTGTTGTTCAATTGCTTGGTAAATCGCTAATGCTTTGTGTGGTGAGCCTTTTGCTGCCCAATAATCCCCAAAGGCTTCTTCTAAATACGCAGGCACATTAGATTGAGCCTGTAATGTATTGAAGTCGTCTTTTATTTCATCAAATTTATTCAAGCGAACACCCATCACAAAACGATCTTGCAATGCTTGTTGATACAAGGGATGTTCAGGGTTAATTTTACTCAAAAGTGCGGTCAATTCTTCAAATGATTTTTCTTGCTGCGTAGGCGTTGTCGCATTTTTTGAGGAAGTAATCGTCTTACCATGCTCAAACCACATCATGTCTTTTTGATTGAATTGATCAGGATAGGCTTTTTGTAGTTTCTCTTGTAATGGTTGAAGGTTGTATTTTGATGCTAAACGATACAACTCTCTCATTAAGGTGATATTTTTCGGGTTTTGTTCTAACTGACGTTGCCAACGGCCAAGTTTAGCCATGTCGGGTTCGGTGAAATCAAGTAAATAACTTTCTGCATCAAGATAAGCATTATCTTGTCCAAAACGTTTTTTATAAACGTTCAGTGCATTTTTTGCCGCAGTGTAGTTTTTGGTTTCAGTAGAGGCTAATGCGCCACCAAGCCATCCATTTGGATTATCAGGGAATTGCTTTTGCAATTGGGAATAGAATGTAACGGCACGGTCGTATTGTTTTTCATTTCGAGCGGCTTTGCCTAAATTTTCCAGTTCATTTTGGGAAAATTGCGCTGGTGCGCAGCTTTCGCAAAGTGAAAGTGCTTTAGCGGATTGATTCGTCCTCAGATAGAGTGTCATTAAATCATCTCGCACTTTCACATCGTGCGTCCTCTTAAATAAGGCCTCAAGTTTTGGAATGGCTTGATTTAATTGGGCCTCTCCTTGACGAGAGAAAATGATGATATTTTCTCGTTCGGTATCAATAGAGGAATTTTGGGCATAGGCAACCTGTACTACTGAGGTACTGACACCTACTAATAGCACAGCCTTAAAGACATGGGATAGAGACTTCATATTAACTTCTTGTTTAATTATAATTATTTATTGTGGACTCCATATCTATGACAATGTAAAGACGTGTAAGTTTTGTAAAGTGGTCCGACCTTTAATTGAGCTATAAAAAGCATTATTTATGTATAACTATGTATAACAGCGGGGATTTTAGGTAAAAAAATAGGCGTTTTAGTAAAATAAAACGCCTATTTGATATTAGAGAAGTGATTGAAAGTTATTTCAAAATAAACATCGGTGTGTTACTGATAGGATCACGATGAATGATGACATCCAAATCAAACACATCCTTAAGTAACTCTTCGGTCATGACCTCATCAGGTGTGCCTTGTGCCATTAAGGCACCTTTTTTCATGACGATTAAGTAATCGCAATAGCGGCAGGCTTGGTTGAGATCATGCAACACCGTAATCACGGTTTTACCGTTTTGTTGCATTTGTCGCATCATGCCCATGAGTTCTGCTTGGCGGTTTAAATCCAGATAAGTGGTAGGCTCATCGAGTAGCACTAATTCGGCATCTTGCGCAAGAGTCATGGCTAAAAATACCCGTTGTTGCTGGCCACCGGATAAATCGGAAACTAACTGCTCGGCGAGTTCGGTAGTTTGTGTTTGCGCCATCGCCCAATTAACCAATTCTTCATCTTTTTGGCTGAGTTTGCCCCAGAGATTTAAGTAAGGCGAACGCCCGTAGGCGATCAATTCCCGCACTTTAATCCCTTCGGGTACCAGGTGTTGCTGCGGGAGAAAAGCCAATTCTTGGGCATATTCTTTAGGGCTTTTTTGCCAAATATCCTGACCTTTATGGGTGATTGAACCTTGCTTTGGCTTAAGCAAGCGAGCTACCGCTTTTAATGTGGTGGATTTACCGCAACCATTTGGGCCGATTAATGCAATCACTTTATTTCTCGGGAATTTTAGCGACAGATTTTTAACCACGAGTTTATCTTGATAACCTAAAGATAAATTATTGATTTCAATGCTCATTATTTAGTTCTCATCAATAAGTAGAAGAAATATGGCGCACCGATAATCGCGGTCAGAATACCCGCTGGTAGTTCAGTTGGTGGGTCAATCACCCGCGCCAAAATATCCGAAAGTTGTAATAAGAGGGCGCCAATAATCAAGGCTGCCGGTAATAGGGTGCGATGTCTGCCACCGACTAAACGACGGGCAAGATGCGGAGCAACCAAGCCTAAAAAGGCAATCGGACCACAAATTGCCACAGCTGTAGTGGAAAGAGCTACCGCTAACACTAAAACGCTAATTTGCACTTTATTTACGGTTACGCCCAGGGTGGAGGCTTTGTTTTCACCTAAACCAAGGGTATCGAGATCGCGACAGAAAATAAATGGTAAGGGCAGCAATACCACTAACCATGGCAATACCACATTCAAATAAGACCAGCTGCGCCCCCACAGGCTTCCTGTGAGCCATAACATAGCCGTGTTGATCTCGACCGGATTGGTAAGCATCAGATAATGACTAATGGCTGCCCATAATGCGGAAAGTGCGACCCCAATGATTGCCATTTTGATAGGGCGGAAGTTAAAACCGCACACGATCCATAAAATGACAAAAGAGAGCACGCCGCCTAAAAAGGCAAAAATTGGCATCCAGTAAAATGCTAAGTTTGGCAAGAACATCAATACCGAAACAGCAACCAACCCAGCCGCGTTGTTAATCCCTAAAATGTCGGGAGAGGCAAGTGGATTGCGCACCACGCTTTGCACTAACACACCAGAAATTGCTAAGGCTCCGCCTAATAAAATCGCTAACACTGCACGGGGGAGACGATATTCCATCAAGGTAAAATAGTTTTTATCATCAGGCTGAAAGGCCGCCCAAATTTCCTCAAAAGAAAGCGTATAAGTGCCAAGGCGAATACTCAATCCAAAGAGTAGTACCATCATACTGAGCGTGATGACATAAAAGCCGATAGCGCGAAAAGATACATGAGAGGTTCGCATTAGTGTCTTCCTCTGGCAAATAATACAAAGACTGGGGCACCGATTAAGGCAAGCACCGCACCAGCAGGCACTTCGCTAGGGAAGTTCACCGCACGGGCAATGGTATCTGCAGCGAGCATTAAAATTGCACCGAGTAACATCGCCATAGGGAGCGATTTTCGCAAGTCATAACCAATCCAATAGCGGGCAAGGTGGGGCACGAGTAAGCCAATAAAGGCCACGGGACCAGCAACACTTACGCTTGAACCCACAATTAATAATGCCATGATGTTAGCGTACCAACGTAAACGGAAGAGATTGATGCCTAGGGAACGAGCGGATTCATCGCTTAAATTGAGTAAATTCAAACGACTGGCAAAAAGCAAGCAGAAAAGTGCGGTCAAAATAAAGAACGGAAATAACGTCAATAATTCATTCCAACGAGCATGTGCAATGCCGCCAGCTAGCCAACTCATAATACCGAAGGCATGATCTTCCGCGATAATGAGCACCAATTTCGTAAGGGCTGCACAAAGTAGTGATACGGCAATCCCCGCTAAAATCACTCGGCTACGATCCCCACTGTTGTCTTTCCAACCATTGCTGATCAGCATCACAACAAACCAACTTATACCACCACCGATACTGGCCACTAAGGCAATGCTATAACCAGAAAGAATCAAGGGGCTAAACGCACTGGTGGTTACCATCGCAAGACTGGCTCCCGAGTTTACGCTGAGTAGCGTAGGCGAGGCTAGTGGATTACGCGTAATGGTTTGTAACAACGCCCCCGCCACCGCAAGATTGGCACCTAAAATCATGCCAACTAATGCGCGCGGTAGGCGTAAATCGGTTACCGTAATTTTGGCAATTTCATCGCCATCGGGGAGGAACGCTTGTAACGCTGCAAGCGGTCGAATTTCGATGGGATAATACAAAAACAGGCTTCCCCATAATAGGAAAGCCAGAATGATAAGGGGAAGTCCCCAACGGAAAGCAGACTTCATCATTATTTTTGCTTCACGAAATCTTCAATTTGTTTTGCCATAATTTTGCTTGCTTCTAAACCGCGACCACGCGCCCACATGTCGGAGTCAACACTGTAAACATGGTTCGCTTTGACCGCAGGAATGGCTTTCCAAAGTGGCTCAGCTTCCCATTTGCGCGCAATACTTTCATCACGATAATGGGCAATGAACAAGTATTCCGGTTTTTCCATTACTAATTGTTCAAGGTTGATTTCTACGAAAGCTTGATCGCTATTGAGTTTAGTTGGCGCAAAACCTAATGTCGTTAAGAAACTACCCACATAGCCATTGTCATTTTGGATATTAAATTTATCTTCTCGGGAAGTACCAAATGAGGCTTTTTTGCCTTGTACACCTAAATTTTTTGCGATGTTGGCAATGTAATCATTATGTTCATTGATCTTCGCTTTCATTTCAGCGCTTTTACCGACTAAATCACCAATTTTCTGCGCAGTTTCAAGATTTTCTTGGTAGCTTTCATGACGGGAATCAAACATCACCGTTGGCGCAATTTTTTTCAATTCTTCAAATACTGCAGTATGGCGAGATGGATCAGCAATAATTAAATCGGGTTTGAGAGAAGCAATCACTTCAAGACTCGGTTGAGAACGCGTGCCAACGGATTGCCATGCAGCAATTTTTTCGCGCACTTGCGGCAAAATACGATCGATTTTGTTGTCGTCAGCCACACCTACTGGGCTTACACCGACTTGGGCTAAAGCATCCACAAAAGAATATTCCAATACCACAACACGGCTTGGGGTTTTATCAAGGGTAAATTCACCTTTCGCATCTTTAACCGTCACGGCGCTAGCGAATGCGGATACCATTAATAATGCGGAAGCTAAAGTAGTTTTGAATAATTTTTTCATGTTGTGTCCTCAATAATAAAAAGCATTTGGATTATACACTCAAACAATGTTATTGAGAATAGTTATATTCTAGCTATTTGGTCGGATTTCTCTATTTTGCCCGCATTCTGGCAAGTAAACTGACGGCAATAATAATGACTAATGAACCAATCCAGAAATTTAGGCTTGGTACGTTATCCCAGAAGAACCAGTCACAGATGCTGGAGAAAATCACGCCAGTAAAAGCAAAAGGCGTGATGACATTGGCAGGGGCGTATTTAAAGGCGCGAGTGAGTAATAATTGGAAAATAAGACCAAATCCGCCCACTAAAAGCAGTAATGTGAATCCATGTAGTGTTGGTATTTCCCATTGAGTAATAAAAAAGAGTGGCAATAAAATCGAGCCTAATAAGTGGAAGTAAAACACGATATTTTTAGGTGAGTTGTGTTTATTGAGCTCTTGTAAGCTGATAAATGCCATGGCCGCCAATACTGCAGCACCTAACGCATAGCCTACATGGATAGGGTTGATATTCATTGAACCGTTGGTCAGCATAATGATGGATACACCGATAAACCCCATAAAACTGCAAGCTAATACTTTTAATGGCGTTCTGACTTTAAAGAAAAACAGCAATAAAGGCACAAAAAGTGCGGACGTATTCATCAATAAAATCGCAATAGAAATCGGCAAATATTTAATGGCGTAGAAGGTTAGCAACATACTGGCAATGCCGGCTAGATTACGCAAAATGAGAAACTTCCATTGCGACATATCGACTTTGAAATCTCCATCTTTAATTAAAAAGGGCAAGAGAAAAACAAAACCAATAAAGAAGCGGGAAAATAAAATTTCACTGGACGGTAATTCATCAGAGGCGTATTTTACAAATACACCCATTAAGGCAATGCTGATGTAAGCTAACACCATACAAACAACAGCTTTTTGATAATTATTGCGGAGATGTATGTTTGGCATAAAGGTTCCTTGCACAAAGTGCGGTAAAAAATTGCCTTATTTTGTAAGAAAATGGGCTTGTCTTCGTCTAATGAAATGCAAGCTGAAGATTTTTCTATAATAAGGAAAGAAAATGAAATATACAAAAACATTTCTCATATTGACCGCACTTTTTGGCGGTTTGCAAAGTAGTTTAACGTATGCTGATCACACAGAATCATCAAAGGAGCAAAAAATGACAATGGAAAGTAAACAAGAACAACAAATTATTTATCTTGCCGGTGGTTGTTTTTGGGGACTAGAAGCTTATATGGAAAGAATTCAAGGCGTGACTGATGCTGTTTCTGGTTATGCCAATGGAAAAGGTGATACCACTAACTACCAATTATTGCATGCGACAGATCATGCGGAAACGGTGAAAGTCACTTACGATCCAAATAAAATTTCGTTAGATAAATTACTGCAATATTATTTCCGCGTTATCGATCCAACCAGTATTAACAAGCAAGGCAATGATCGAGGCAGACAATATCGCACCGGCATTTATTATCAAAATGAGCAAGATAAAGCCGTTATTGAAGCGGCATTAAAAACCTTACAAAGTAAATATCAAGTGCCGATTCAAATTGAAGTAGAACCGCTGAAAAATTATGTGGAGGCGGAAGAGTATCATCAGGATTATCTCAAGAAAAACCCGAATGGTTATTGCCATATTGACATCAAAAAAGCCGATGAGCCATTAATTGATGATAAAAAATACCCAAAACCAAGTGATGCAGAATTAAAGCAAAAACTGACCGCACTTCAATATGATGTGACGCAAGGCAAACATACCGAACGCTCTTTTAGCAACGAATATTGGGATAATTTTGCGCCTGGAATTTATGTGGATATCACCACGGGAGAACCGTTATTTTCTTCCAAAGATAAGTTTGAATCCGGTTGTGGTTGGCCAAGTTTTACCAAACCGATTGCCGCTGAAGTGGCGGAGTATCAAAGAGATAATAGCTTTAATATGACTCGTATTGAGGTGTTAAGTCGTAGTGGCCATGCCCATTTAGGTCATGTATTTGATGATGGTCCACGCGATAAAGGCGGCTTGCGTTACTGCATCAACAGCGCATCGATTAAGTTTATTCCATTAGATGAAATGGAAAAACAAGGCTATGGCGATTTGATTCCCTTTGTGAAATAAGAGGAAAAAATGAAAAAAATATTGACCGCACTTTTATTGTTTTTGAGTCCATTGAGTTTTGCACAAGAGAAGGTGTCTTTGGCGGATATACCCTTGAAGACGTTGGATAATCAAACCGTCACCTTATCACAATATCAAGGCAAACCGCTTTATATCAAAATGTGGGCATCTTGGTGTCCAATTTGCTTAGCGGGCTTAGCGGAAATTGATGATCTTAGTGCAGAAAAGAATCTTGATTTTAATGTGATTACGATTGCCTCACCTGGACAAAAGAACGAACAAAATAGCCAAAAATTTATTAATTGGTATAAGGGGCTAGATTATAAAAATATCACCGTATTATTGGATGAAAAGGGTGAAATCATTAAACGAGCTAATGTATTAGGCTATCCGTTTAATTTACTCTTGGATAAGGATTTAAATCTTATCAAAGCACAACCTGGACATTTGAATTCAGATCAAATTAAACAATTTGTGAAGGAATAAAAAAGTGCGGTCATTTTGGACCGCACTTTTATTATTGGCTTGATTATGCAAATGCCTGTAATTCAGGGTTGATTGGGGTTTCAGCAATGTTGTTCACATAGTTACATAATGTGGCGAGGCTGACACCTAAAATGACATCAATGGCATTTTCTTGGGTATAACCCGCATCAAAGAACGCTTTAAGCTGCGCTTCCGTTAATTTTGCTTTTTGCAAAATAACAGCAAGGGTGAAACGCGCTAAAGTATCCAGTTTTTTATCACTTTCAATACGAGCTGTCGCACGAATTTGGTTTACAAGCTCTTCTTCAAGTTTTAACACTTTTAACGCGATCTTTGTGTGACCAGCTACACAGAAACCACAGCCATTGACTACAGCAGCAGTAATTTGCACTACTTCGCGTTCTGTTGCGGTTAAGCTGTTACGGCCATTAATACCGCCCACTGTACGATAAGTTTCAAGTGCAGTAGGGGCGTTCGCAAGAACACCAATTAAATTTGGAATAAAACCATTGGCATTTTGTACGGCTTTTAAGGCTTCTTGTGCTGCTTCAGGGGCTGATTCAATAGTGTGAATTTTAAATTGAGACATAAACTACTCCTAAGGGATAAATCATAAATTTCCGCCTGATAATACCTTTCTAACTTAAATAAGAAAAAGAAGAAAAGCTTATTTCATATAGCTAAAAGTTATGATTATTTTGGCGTCGCTATGCTAAATGCGTTTTAACTACAGACAACAATCTCTCCAACTCTTTTTTGCCTTTTTCGGAAAGGACTTTGTTGTCGTGCAACATTTGGGTGGCACGAGCCTCAATAAAGCGGAGGTAATCGCTGTTTTGGGTTTCTTGGAATTGCTTTTCGGCTAACTGCATTTCAGTGAAATCTTTATTGGTTTGAGCAAGCAGCACTTTTTGTCCGATTAATACAATTAATGCGGCAATTAAAGCGATGACGGCGCCATAGCCATTAGTGGGATAATAAAGAATGCCCGCCAGAACAAAAAGTGCGGTCACTAAATTGGATGAATTTTTAATATAGCCTTCAGCCGGTGGTGGCTTGATGAGATCTTTCCAGTTCATAGGATTTATATGTCATGCTAAAAAATTTGCCTTCCCTCAAGAGAAAGAGGGAAGGCAATACCATAATATATTATGCTAACACACCAAAATGATAGCCTAAAATACCCACGCCGAATAAGGCGAAGATGATGTACATAGCGTTGATTTTTTTACGTAATAAATACATACATAAGAAGGTTAAACCTAACGCTGCAAGGCCTGGGAGAAGGTCATTTAACACGCTTTGCACAGTGGTAACCACTTCTTCGCCCATTTGGTTTTTATAGCGGGAAAGTTCTAATGGAATGTTGATACTCGTCCATTTCGATACCAGAGAGCCCATGACAAAGAGACCGAGGATAGATGCCCCCTGCGTCAATTTTTGTAAGCGACCGCCCCCCATATCGTTAACGATTGTGGTACCTTTTTCATAGCCGTATTTGAAACCATACCAACGAGTTACTGCACGGCAAAGGTTGATACCGATGAAGAAAAGCAATGGCCCTAAAAGGCTACCAGTAATGGCTAAACCTGCACCAAGTGCGGCCAATACAGGACGTAATGTTCCCCAGAAAATTGGGTCACCCACACCGGCTAATGGGCCCATTAAACCGACTTTCACCCCGCTGATTGCTGAGTCATCAATATCGTTACCGTTCGCACGTTCTTGTTCCATCGCAGCGGTTACACCGATGATAGATGATGCGACCCAAGGTTGGGTGTTAAAGAATTCTAAATGGCGTTTTAATGCCGCTGCTTGATCTTCTTTTTTGCTGTAAAGACGTTTAATGGCTGGGATCATGGATACACAGAAACCCATTGCTTGCATACGTTCAAAGTTGAAGGATCCAAGCAAGAAAGTTGAACGCCAGTAAGTGCTACGAATATCGCCTTTTGTTAATGATTTTTTAGTTTGTTCAGTCATAATTTCTTCCTTATAGTCCTTCAAGTTCATCGTCAGCTAATTCACGTTTTGCAACTGCTTGTGGTGCAGTAGATTGATGGAAACGTGGGTTCAATTGAATGTAAATCATCGCTAAGCATGTGCCTAAAATACCGAGACCGACAAGGTTGTAATTGGTGAAAGAGGCGATCACGAAGCCTAGGAAGAAGAATGGCATTAATGCGCCTGCACGCATCATATTGATGACCATCGCATAACCGACGACCACGATAAAACCACCAGCGATTTGTAAACCGCGAGTAACCACTTCTGGAATCGCGTTCAATGCTTCGGTTACCGTATCCGTACCTGCTACTAACGCAACGAAGAAGGTTGGAATTGCCACGCGTAACGCTTGTAATGCAAGGCCGCTAAAGTGACAGAATTCAATACCTCGGAAGTTCGCTTTTGCGGCAAAATCATCGGCTTTGTGTTGAAGGAAGATAGTTAAAGTACGAACGAAGATGGTTAATACTTGACCTGCCGCCGCTACCGGAATCGCAATCGCTAATGCGCTCCCTTTATCTTGTCCGCCTTTGATGACAAGGATAGTCGCAATCACACTGGCTAATGCCGCATCTGGTGCCATTGCTGCACCCACGTTCATCCAGCCTAATGCCACTAATTCAAGGGTACCACCGACAATAATACCGGTTTCTAAATCACCTAATACTAAGCCTATTAGGGTACAAGCAACTAAAGGACGATGGGTTTGACGTTCGTCCAATACACTCCCCATTCCGCAAATGGCGGCAACGAGCGTGACTAAAATAATTTCCATTGTTGTCATAATGAATTGTCCTCGTAATTAAAATTGAATCGCATCAAGCTCTTTGTGTGTGAGCATTGATTTCGGGCTGCTCGCCACTTGTTGTAAGCTTAATTCCACGCCTTTATCTAAAAGCTGTTTAAATGCCGCTACATCTGTTGGGTTGACGGCAACGGCTTGAGAAATAAGTTTATCGCCTTCGCGATAGGTCATACCGCCCACATTGACCTTATCAATTTTCACGCCACCCTCGATTAAACGCAGGATGTCCGTTGGGTTGGTCACTAACCAAAGAATATTTTTACCTGCATATTTCGGGTTGTGATACACCTTAATGGCTTTTTCCACAGGAATCACATAAGCTTTCAAATGTTCAGGCGCGATTTGGAGTAATAAATCACGACGAAGCGCATCATTCGCCACATCATCATTTATCGCAAAAATCGCTTCACATTTCACTGCTTTCGCCCAAGAGGTTGCCACTTGACCGTGGATTAAACGACTATCAATACGCAACAAGGAAATGTTCATATTGCCAGAAAGTGCGGTTGGATTTGGAGAGGTTTTTGGTGCTTCAGCTGGTTTAGAGGCTGGCGTTGGAGCAGGCTTGCTTTCTTTAGGTTGACGGAAGGATTTCACGGCAGCGACCCCGACTTCTTTCGCGGTTTCTACCAATTCATCTAAGCTAGCGCCATCTTTAGCATCAAGTACTTCTAGCAACATCGGTAGATTAATGCCGGTGACGATATCGGTATTATCCCTTTCACTGGCAACTCGGCTTGCCGCGTTATAAGGGCTACCACCAAATAAATCGACCAAAAAGAGCACCGGTTCATTTTCAGGCAGCGTGGCAATAATCGCATTGTATTTCTCGATTAAATGCTCACCACCTTCACCCGGTAAGAAAGTCACGACATGGCAGTTTTCATCTTCGCCATACACCATAGCGGCGGAATTGACGATTTCTTCAGAAAACTTACCGTGCGTTGCAACGATAATGTGGGTCATGGATATTCCTCCCATTGAGTTGATAAAATCAGTCTATTTTGCTTTCAATACGCATTACGCAAACGATTGCTCCGAATGGAGTTTAGTGTATGGATTTGAAGATTACCGTCAAATAAAGAATAGTCAAATAGTGATCGAGATCAAATAAACAGGTAAGATGACTTACAACTTTTGAGGTATTTATGAATGAAATGCAAAGTGCGGTTGATTTTTGGACGATTTTTATCGAATGGAAAGCATTTCGCGACAAGACAAATAGGAAAAGGTTAAAATAAGCCAAATTTTCTGTTGGGAGTTTCAATGTTTTTTGTTTATCTCATTATCGCCTTAGCGGCAGGTGTCGCACTCGCGACGCAATCAGCCATTAATACGCAGTTGGCGAAAGCCATGAGTGGCGAAGCAGTGATCGCGACCTTTATTTCTTTTGCAGTGGGAACGATCGTTCTCTTTTTTATTGCTTGGGTAAAAACCGATTTATGGGGCAATTTATCAACCGTCCCTTCACAACCTTGGTGGAAATTAATTGGTGGGATACTTGGTGCAGTTGTCGTGTTCACAACGGTTTTACTTGCACCTAAGCTAGGCATTACCGCGATGTTATTTTTTATCATCGTCGGACAATTAATTACCGCAACCACTATTGATCATTTCGGTCTTATCGGTATGCCGATTCGAGAAGTCAATATCACGAAATTTATTGGCTTAATTATTGTCGCCTTTGGATTAGTATTTTATTTCTTTGGGGATAAGTTAGTTGAGCTATTTGGGACGAGATAAGATAGAATACGTCTCTGTTCATTTATTTATCGCGTAATTGGGGAAACTATGCGAAAGCGTTGCCTGTGGGCTTTGATTATTTTGTTGCTCTTGATCGTAGTAAGCGTTGGCTTAGTGCGCGTTTTTGCGACCCCGAAACGAGTGGAACAACTTGCAAATCATTTTTTAGCACCACATTATCACATTGAATTAGCTGATGACTGGCAATGGAAAGCGACAGGTTTAACGCTACCTGAGCTAAAAGTGAAAACAGATCAATGTACCCTCATAAACCTCAATGATGCGCAACTCACTTGGTGGAATACGCATAGTCTTGATATTGAAAAGGCTAGCTTGAATTATGATTGTTTAACTCATTTGCCAAGCGATAACGCTGAAAAAACACCGCCAAATTTAACCGCACTTTGGGCGGCATTGCCTATTTCTGATGTCAAAGTTAAACACTTTCAATTAACAAATACCGACGCACTAAAACAAGCCGCGCTGCAGCCTTTTTTATCGGCTGATTGGGCGTTAGATGCAAACTATAACGGCAACCAATTAGCACTAGAAGCACAAGCGAATAATGATGGGCTTGAGCTGCATCATCAATCCACTGTTACGCCACGAGATGGGATCTTCCAATGGACAGGCAATACCGATATCAAACAATCAGGCGATAAAACCTATGATCTTCAGTTCACTGCAAATTTTGAGCCCGATCTTTCTCAACTTCCTCAACAAGGAAATGTTTTATTCAATTGGAATAACCCAGAACTAGCCGTCACAAAAGGCGAGGCAAAAGTGTCGTGGCAAGGTGCGGATGGTCAGTTAAATGTTCAAGATTTAACGGCAAATTCTCCGTTGTTGGATGTGCCTTTCGTCTTCACCAAAGACGGTTTGGATATTTCATGGGGGAAATTTTACTGGACTTTCGACAGCTATCAACCGATTAAAGGCTTCCTTGGGTTATCTATCCACCGTGCAGCAGAGGGCTTGTTGCCGTTAAGCATTGATATGAACGTGATCTTGCAAACCTTTGGCGAAATGGGCAAAGGGGAGATCGTGATTTCAGGCAAAAATGGCGAAATCGGTGGTGGCGATGATAATAATGAATTGGATTTTGAGCTGAAAACACGTGGGGATTTACGTTATAACTCGACTGTGGCACTCACCAATTTAACTTATCATCTAGGTGGGATTTTTACGCATCCCGTGGTGTATTTTTATCCGGGGTCGGTCTTTAAAATGGATAACGAACAAGAGGGCACCAAGTTACATGTTCGTTTACCGTTAGATGACATTATTATCGGTCGTTATGGCTTAGAAGGGCGTTTGCAGGCAACGTTGAATGGCACAACCCCGCAGTTTGAAAATCTCAATTTAAAATTAGACGGAAACGCTCACGAGTTTATTGCCGGTATTAAAACCGTGTTTGACTTCCGAGATGAAGAACATAAGTTACAGTCGGTGGAAAAGCAAGCGACAAACCGTTGGGATTGGATTATCAATGGAAGCGCAAACTGGAAATCCTTAAATACGCCAGTCAAAATGGAAGGTAAGGGTTTTTGGGAAGCCGATCATATTGAATTAAATCAACTTTCTGCTCATTCCAAAGAAGTCAAAATGAAAGAGGTAAAAATGGCGCCACTTTCATTGGAACTTAAAGATCGACTCCGCTGGGATTATGAAGAAGAACATATTCGCGGCTTGTTGCAAGCGAAAACTGATTGGATTGAATTTGCTTATGGAGGTCGTTTTGTTTCGCCCATTTTTGGCTTAGGCATTGATGGTAAGAGTATCAGTAACTTCAATTTTGCAGGTGATTTAAAGGCGGGCTCGCTTGGGCCATTAGATGTCTTAGGCGTATATCAGAATAGCGCACTTTCAGGCGAAATCAGCTGGAAAGAACAATCCGCAAAAGTGTTCCAATCACTCTTCCCACAAAAATGGAACTGGTTAATTCATGAGGGTAGCATCAAAGGACAGAGCAAATTCGTGATTAATACCAATGGCGTGAAAATGGGCGGGGAACTGAACCTGAAAAACGGTAAAATCACCATGCCAGATGGTGAAGTTTATGGCTTGAATATTCGCTTCCCAATGAATTATGAAAACGAGGCATTACAAGTGGCTTCGGGCAAACCCATTCATATTTCGACTAAAAATATTCGCTATGGAGCACTTTCTGTTGCAAATGGGGAATTGGATTTATTCGGGCACTATCCGAATACCATGAAAAACCCACTTATCTTAAAAAATGTGAAGGTATCTTTATTTGATGGTGAATTGACGATCCCTCAGCTCACTTTCCCACAAAGTAAAATGGCGACACTTTCTTTTACCAATATCGATTTAGCCCAAGTGTTAGCTTTGGCACAATATAATCAAGTAACCTTAACCGGCCGAGCTAATGCGACCTTGCCATTTTGGCTCGGACATAAGGAATGTTTAATTTGTAATGGCACATTGGAACAAGTGGGAAATGTATCCATCAAATTAACGGATGAAATGGTGAAAGGGCTGAAAAAAGGTGGTTGGACAGAGAATATTTTGGTGGATTTATTAAAAGAAATGGAACTGCAAAATTCTCATGCGGCACTGACGCTCGATCCGAAAGGACAAATGACATTACGTGCGAGCATTAGTGGATTTAATCCAACCAAGCGAACTCATAATCCGATAACGTTAAATTATACGCACCAAGAAAATATGTTTGAATTGTGGAATATGATTGACTATGGCTCGCAATTTGAACAAAATCTGCAATATAAAATTTATAAGCAATTAGACAAGACAAATGATAAAACACCTTAAATTTCAACCGCACTTTTTTATTTTTGCGGCGATGTTTACACTCACAGCTTGCACTCCAACCATTCAATTGGATACGCCAAAGGAAGGCATCACTATTAATATGAATGTGGTGGTTGACCACAATATTAAAGTGGAAATGGATGAAAAATCGCAAAAAGCCGTGAGCGAAGTTGATCCTGAGAAGAAATAATTGAATCAATTAAAAAAGGCCGTCTGAATGTTAGATTTTAGATGGTCTTTTTTCATTTTTAAGTGCGGTTAAATTTTACGAAAATTTTACTTAATTTTTACTTTATTTACAGTTTATTATCTTTATGTTTAGGCGTATGATGACTATTAGTTTTACATAACCCTTAAATTTATTTAGGTAAATATATTATTTCTATTTAATAGGAGATTGAATAATGAAAAAATTATTCACAGCGGTACTTTCTGCGGCAGCCATTGCTGTACCTTTTTTTGCTTCTGCGAATACTGCGCCACAAACAGAACAAAGTGCAGTACAACCGGAAAAAGCAAAAGGCGTTTGGATTGATGTACGTTCAGCCGAGGAATTTAACGCAGGTCATTTACAAGATGCGGTGAATATTCCACATGATAAAATCATTGAAGGTGTGAAAGCGATTGGCTCAGATAAAGATGCACCGATCAACCTTTACTGCCGTAGTGGTCGCCGTGCCGAAGCTGCACTCACTGAGCTGAAAAATGCAGGCTATACCAATGTTACTAACCATGGTGGTTATGAAGATTTGGTAAAAAAAGGTTTGAAATAAACAGCACATTATTTAAAGCAAAAATCCCCTAGAGCAGAGCAGTAGGGGATTTTTACTATAAAGAGCGGTCAAATTTTTAAGTGTTTTGCAAATCGTCTTAAAAACTCGACCGCTTGTTTTTTTACTTCAATTTAACTGCAGTAGTCCCTTGTTTAAAGTCGTTTTTTCAATGTCGGCAATATTGCATCCCAAGCGGTTAAGGCCTCTTTCTCACTGAGTGGCGAACCCTTAGTATTTTTCTCATTGGCACCGAACGTCATCTTAAATCTCACACTGCCATCATCTTTTTCCCAGATAAATAGATATCGATTTCCCTGCCACTTAACCAGTTTTTCACTGCCGGTCATGCCATTGATATTGCGATTTCCTTTGCGGATGGTGCTGTATTTCGCCCATGAGAAGAGTTTATCCAAAGCACTATCTTTAGTGAAAAGATCTCGTTCTAATAGCGGTTTATCATCTTCCTCCAAAGATCCACCCGTCGTTAGCTCGGCATAAACGTCTTTATAGTCTTTGATTTTGATGCCTGCACTGCCAAAAAACGGCTCAGTTCCCTTATCGGCAATAAATCCTTCTGTTAAACAGACACCTTGTTGCTGTGGCATTTCAGTATCTTTACGATCTCTCAGCTTGTCGAAAAAATCATTTCGTATCTGCCCAATAGCTTCGTCAACTTTGCTTTTTTCCAGCTGTTTCAGGTTTGGGGGAGTTTTGCCATTAACAGGCATAATGCGCACAAAAGCTCTAATAGAATAGTCATCGTTCTTACCTAGCTTGAAATAGAAATCGACATAATAGAGCATACCTTTTAGGTGCTTTGACACCGAGTGTTCCCAAGAACCCGGAGCCTGTGTCACCATCGCTATCGCTTTATTAGGAAAGATTGTACGGTTTTCTATAAAAATATCACTTCCATTATATCCTTTTTCTTTAACCTCTAATACGGATTCTACTTCCAGATTCCAATAATCTGGTCGCACTCTTATCTGCCAACCATTATATCGAAGCCAACCAGTCCCACTTATACGGTTAGCTGGTAAGTTAATTTGGTAACGCCCACTACAAAATGGCTGCTCAGTCCAATACGTTGCCGCATTTTGAGCATAATTGCTTGCTGTATTTTCTACTGCTGAGTGGGTTTGGGGATGTTGACTGCAAGAAGACAACATAACACTAGTCAAAACAGTGCTATAAAACATCAGTCTAGAAATTTTCATCTTCGGCATGTGATTTCTTCCTTATTGTAAATTTGAGAATGCTAAATAATATGGCAGTTTTGCTAACGTTTTTCTTTCCATATTGCTCTTAATAGATGAGTTTACATGCTTTTAATGTAAAGTGCAACTTTACACTATTCAAGAGAGGTTAATTAAAAGGGGATTCAATACATTTTAGAGAGAATAAAAGGCCTTTTGACATTTCAAAAGACCTTTTTCACGCCAAAGTGCGGGCAGATTTTCGTTTACTAAATACAATAATCTTCTTTTAATAAGTGACGATAGGCGTAAAGATAAGATGCACCGACAAATGCTGCACCACCGGTAACATTGCCTAAAAAGACAGGAATCATATTGAAGAAGAATTGGCTCCAAGTCACATTAGCACCAGCAAAAATCCCGGCAGGAATAATAAACATATTGGCGACAAAGTGTTGTAATCCGATAAGCACAAAAATCATCACAGGGAACCATATGGCTAGGATACGACCAGAGGTTTGTTTGGCGCCAAAATAGAACCAAATACCCATGCAGACCATCCAGTTACAGGCAATAGCTGAAACAAAGGCACGACCAAAATTCATTTGCACTTTAGCCTCGGCAATCGCGATGGTTTTAGCGGCAGCAGCACCTTCTGATAAACCGACATAATGCCCTAAGAAATAGGCCATAAACAGCGCACCGAGAAGGTTGCCCAAACTCACGACAATCCAGTTACGAAATAATTTTTTAAGGCTTACTCTTTTGGTTAAACGGCCTAATGCCATCATCATCATATTTCCCGTGGCTAATTCACCACCACCGATTAGGATACAAATCAAACAAATAGGAAACACGGCTGCACCAAGTAATGTTGATAGTCCACTCCACTCTGGAGGAATGCCGCTCACGACTTTTAAATAGGCCATATAACCAAAACTCACATAGCCGCCACCTAAAAAACTTAAAATAGAGAGTGTTTTTAAGTGTCCTTGCGACTTAGCATAACTTTTATCAATAACATCTTGTAAGATTTCGTGGGGATAAAGATCGCGATGCTGCATAGTTGTACCTCTAGTGAAAATAAGATAGTAAAAATGTAGCAAAGCACATAGCAAAACCGAAAGAATTGTTAAGTATATGTACTGATTTTTAGTTATAACGAAATTGAATAATAATCCGAACCTAAAATTAGGTGTCTAGGTTCTTTTTTTGAGGGCAAAGTGCGGTCAAAATTTAATGAATTTTTGCAAGAAATTATAAAAATTTGACTGCTTGTATGTATAGAAAAAGCGTTGTTCTAGCGATATAGAACAACGCTTTTGTTTTTAAATTATATGTAACTTAAAAGGGTTGTTTCTATATAAGGAAAGAATGAAAAATAAAACTCTAATTATTTCAACTTGTTGCAATCAAATATTGATAACTTCCTTAAAAATACGTAAAAATAACCCCGATAACAGAGTAATTATATCATTATATTTTACAATATTAACGTAAAATTTTTACACATTGCTTTCAAGAGCCAACCATTTATGTTCTCTGTTTTACTTTTTGAAAATAAAAACAGAGGACTTCTATACTTTGGTGTAAATAATTCTCTTGAATAAATTTCTGTTCTATAGCTATGCTCTATTTTTGAGTTTCAAATGTAGTATGGAGTTATCAAAATTGACAACTCCATAAATAATATTCTTATTCTTTGTTTAATCTAACAAGAAAATGCTTAAATTGTTCTTCGTCGTTATTCAACTTTCCGAAAAATAACTCATCAATTTGCTCAATTAACGGAACAGCTGTTTGTAATATTTTTTCTCCTTTTGAGACCTTTGCAAAATCCCCTCAAAATCCCCTAAATTCCCACCAAGACATTTAGGGGATTTTTCATGAGCACCTTCTTCCAACAAACCGTCCAAGCCATGATTGCCAAACACATCGACCGCTTCCCGCTATTGAAGTTGGATCAAGTGATTGATTGGCAGCCGATCGAACAGTACCTGAATCGTCAAAGAACCCGTTACCTTAGAGACCACCGCGGCCGTCCAGCTTATCCCCTGCTGTCCATGTTCAAAGCCGTCCTGCTCGGACAATGGCACAGCCTCTCCGATCCCGAACTCGAACACAGCCTCATTACCCGCATCGACTTCAACCTGTTTTGCCGTTTCGACGAACTGAGCATCCCCGATTACAGCACCTTATGCCGCTACCGCAACTGGCGGCGCAAGACGACGCCCTGTCCGAATTGCTGCAACTGATTAACCGCCAACTGACTGAAAAAGACCTAAAAGTAGAGAAAGCATCCGCCGCCGTCATTGACGCCACCATTATTCAAACCGCCGGCGGCAAACAGCGTCAGGCCATAGAAGTCGATGACGAAGGACAAGTCAGCGGTCAAACCACACCGAGTAAAGACAAAGATGCCCGTTGGACAAAGAAAAACGGTTTATACAGACTCGGTTACGAAACAACATACCCACATCGATTCTGAAATCGCTTTCAGATGGCATTTCCGTATCAAGTGCGGTCGTTTTACAACCAGTTTTTTAGCAGCCCGCGAACAAATCGTTCAGCCCTTCGGCGATGGTCGGGTGGGTGAAGATTTGGTTTTTGACATAGCGGGCAGGGACGCGGAAATCGATTGCCATTTTAAACAGGTTGATGATTTCGTGCGCTTCGGCGCAGAACAGGGTTACGCCGAGGATTTCGCCGCTGTGCGCGTCCACCACGGCTTTGAGCAGGCCGTCGGTTTGGTTGAGGATTTTGGCTTTCGGAATCGCGTCGGCTTTCAGTTTCAACACTTTCACCTCGCGCCCCGATTGCTGCGCGGCGGTTTCGGTTAAGCCGATATGGGCGAGCGGCGGCTCGGTAAAGGTGGCGGTCGGGAACGGGGTGCGGTCGGCGCGGTTGCGTTTGCCGTCGCCGAAAAGCTGTTCGCGCACGATGCGATAGTCGTCGAGCGAGATGTAGGTGAACATCGGGCTGCCCGCCACGTCGCCCATCGCCCAGATGTGGTTTTTGCCTTGCACGCGCAGATGGTCGTCAACGAGGATGAAGCCGCTCGGGTCGGTTTCGATGCCCGCGTTTGCCAAGCCCAATCCTTGCGTGTTCGGCATGCGGCCTACGCCCACCAGCACCGCGTCGGCGGTAAATTCGCCTTGCGAGGTGATGACGCTGGTGTCCGCCGTATTGTCGCGGAACGCTTCAATTTTCACGCCTTGCAACACCTTGATGCCTTTGCTGTTTAATACGCGCAGCATTTCTTCGGCGATGTCGCGATCTTCACGCGGCAGGAAGCGGTCGCCGCCATCGAGAATGGTGATTTCGCTGCCGAAAGCGTGGAACATAAAGGCAAATTCCAAGCCGATGTAGCCGCCGCCGATGATGACGAGGCGGCGCGGGCGTTCGTTCAGCGCGAGTACACCGGTGCTGTCCAGTACGCGCGGGCTGTCTTCGCCCGCTACGCCCAGGCGGCGCGGGGTGGCACCGGTGTTGATGAAAATGCGTTCGGCGGTAAGGGTTTGCTCGCCGCCGTCTGGGTCAGTCAGTTTGACCGTGCGATCATCGAGAAACTCGGCGCGCGCGTTGAGCACGGTTACGCCGTCCAGATTGTCCAGTTTGGCGAAATTGGCGGCGCGCAATTTCGGAATCAGGGTGTTTTTCGCGTTCATCGCCGCCGCAAACACCGCCGCTTTGTCGGCGTTATGCCCGCGCTGCTCGCTCTCGACAATCAGTTTTTTGCTGGGAATACAGCCGATGTTGATGCAAGTGCCGCCGTACATCTGCGCCGACTGTTCCACCAGCACGACCTGTTGCCCGTGTTTCGCCAAATCCGCCGCCAGCGTTTTGCCCGCTTTGCCAAAGCCGATAATAAGATTTTGTGTGTGCATAATTTGTCTCCGTGAAATGATGGATTGCGCACCAATTATAGACCTTATCGATTTGTTTTTACATAAGACCTTTGCAAAATTCCCCCAAAATCCCCTAAATTCCCACTAAGACATTTAGGGGATTTTTTATGACTACCTTCTTCCAGCAAACCGCCCAAGCCGTGATTGCCAAACACATCAACCGCTTCCCTCTATTGAAGTTGGATCAGGTGATTGATTGGCAACCGATCGAACAGTACCTGAACCGTCAAAGAACCCGTTATCTCCGAGACCACCGCGACTGTCCCGCCTATCCCCTGTTGTCCATGTTCAAAGCCGTCCTGCTCGGACAATGGCACAGACTCTCCGATCCCGAACTCGAACACAGCCTCACACTGCAAATGCTTGATCCCGAAATCGCCATTGAGTTTGACAGCGACCCCAAACAGGCACGCGCCAGCCGCCAAGACGCGCTCAAAGATGCCGCCACACGTAAAATCTAGATAGCTGGCGCACATATGCCCTTCCCCGGCATCGGACACATCCGTGCCGAAAGCAACGGCAGCTACACTTGGCTGCCGGTGGAATATACCCCGATCGAAATCGACGGCAAAGTACAATAATTTAACAAAAACCGACCGCACTTTTCTTAGAGGAAGCCGTCAAATGACGGCTTCCTTGTGTTACGGCGATTTTTCTTTATAATACGAAAAATTTTTATGAATTAACAAAGGCAGGAATTATGGCGGTAGAAGCGGCTGACGGCGATTTATTGCACGTGGTGGTGTTATTGGGGGCGGCGGTAGTTGCCGTGCCGTTATTTAAACGTTTAGGTCTAGGCTCGATTCTGGGTTATTTGGCTGCGGGGCTGGTTATCGGACCCTTCGGATTAAAGCTCATTACCGATTCCCACGCTATTTTGCATATTGCGGAATTCGGCGTGGTGATGTTTCTGTTTTTGATCGGGCTGGAAATGAAGCCGTCGCATTTATGGAAATTGCGTAATCAGATTTTCGGCTTGGGTACCCTGCAGGTGACGCTTTCCAGTCTGTTCCTTACCCTAATCGGGCTAGCTTACGGTTTTTCTTTAGTGATGTCGTTTATTGCGGCGGTAGGTTTTACACTCACCTCCACCGCAATGGTCATGCAGATTATGGACGAACGTCATGAAATCAGCACACCGCAAGGTCAGCGCATTGTCTCCATTTTGCTGTTTGAAGATTTGCTGATTGTGCCCATGCTGGCGATTGTAGCATTTCTAGCACCCGATAATCCCAATGCCGTTGCCGATGCCGTACCGCTATGGCAGAAAATCGGTGTTGCCGCGCTTTCTTTGGCAGCGTTGATTGCGACAGGTATTTGGCTGCTCAATCCGCTGTTTAAAATTCTGGCAAAATCCAAAGCACGCGAGGTGATGACTGCCGCCGCGCTGCTGGTGGTACTCGGTGCGGCTTATTTAATGGAGCTGGGCGGTCTGTCTATGGCGATGGGGGCGTTTCTGGCGGGAGTGCTGCTGTCGGAATCCGACTTCCGTCATCAGCTTGAAGCGGATATCGAACCGTTCCGAGGCCTTTTGCTCGGGCTGTTTTTCTTAGCTGTCGGGATGTCGCTGGATGTGGCAACGGTGCTCAATAACTGGAAGGTAATTCTTTCCGCCACTGTACTGATGATTATCTTGAAATGCTTTGCCATTTATGGAGTGGCGCGTTTTGCCAAAGCAAGCCATTACACCGCGATACACCGCGCCGTACTGATGTCGCAGGGCGGTGAATTCGCCTTCGTATTACTCGCCTCTGCTGCCGCACAACGGGCGATTAATGCGGAAGTGCTAGCGAATATGACGGCAATCGTGGTGCTCTCCATGATTACGACACCCTTCAGCGTTATGCTGTTCGACCGCTGTGTCAAAGAACCCCGCGCAGCTGCGGCAGTGGACGATGTGGAAGAACATGCGGGTGAACTCAACGGCAACGTGCTGATTATCGGATTCGGGCGCATGGGGCAGGTGGTCAGCCAAATGCCGCTAGCCTACGGTGCCACCATTTCCATTCTGGACAACGATCCCGACATCATCAACGTCGCACGCGAATACGGTTTCAAAGTCTATTACGGCGAAGCCACCCGCGCCGACGTGCTGCATGCCAGCGGCGTGGAACACACCGACATCGTAGCGGTATGCGTGGACAACGGAGAAAGTGCGGTCAGAATTGTGGAAAATATTCGTCATATCAACCCGAACGCCAAGGTGTTCGTGCGCGCCTGGGATAGACGCAATGCGCTGGCCCTAGTGAAAGCGGAAGCGGATTTCGTAGTGCGCGAAACCTTCTATTCTTCCATGAAAATGGGTGATGAAATCGTCAAGGCATTGGGTGCTAGCGTGCAGGAATTACGTGCCGTACACGACAAAGTACGCGACGCCGACAAAGAACGCTTCGCTTTGGAAATTGCCGGCAAGGAATTTGAAGGGCGCAGATTACTGTTGGGGAATATAAAGAAAAATTCGTAAAATAGAGCGCACTTTTGTAGCTACAAGCGATGGAATTTAAGCGAAAAATTGCAAAAATTCCACCGCACTTTTTACGCCCGTTCGGAACGCAGGCGGTGTTGGCGGATGTTTTTCAGCAGGCGGAACAGTTCCGCCCACGCGGAGCGTTTCGGCTGCGGGGTGTTGCCTGTGCCGATGAGCTTCATTTGATAAGCATACCAGCCCAGTTCGAGGAAGACGCCATAAGCCTCCAGCGCCAGTATCTGAACTAAACGCAGCTACTGATTTAAGCTCGCCTCCATAGCCTAGTTCCCAGCCTTTCCAGTCTTTTTCAGTAGCATTTGTCATATTAAAGTTAATAGCTTTGGATGTATGATTATAGACTTCAATCGGCAAGCTACTCGTATCTAAATGACTGCTACACGCAGTCAGAAATGAAGATAAGCCTACAAATAATAATGCGATTATTTTTTTTCATAGTTTACCTTTTATATTTATAAAAATAATTAGAGTGAACTCTATCTATTATACATTTGGTGTACCAGCAAGTCATCATGTGATTACTGAATTCTTATTCAGTGATAGTGATCTATTTCTCTAATTTCGCTTTAAAGCTTACCACTGCGTTTTTTTCTTCTAAAGTGCGGTCGGTGGTGGAACAATGTCGTCCAAGTTAGAAACGGTATAAGGAAACATCGTTTGTTACATTTTTCTATAAATCAAAATCCGCGTAAATTCAGTCGGGTAGTCCAATCTGAATGTCGTACCGGGTGAATGGTAGAGACGAAACTCAACGGTAACGTTAGGGTATTTATCGATAGAAAATTCATAGGATGTGAAAAAATATGTGGTCTCATCAAAAGCCGTTTTCAGTGTTTCTGATTTTTCCTCACTTTTTTTAAGATTCAGATGAAAGTATTTTGTCAATTCATCTTTGTCAAATAGGATATTTATTGAACCTTCACTTTCATCCCAATAGAGATTAAGTTTTGTATTCTGTTTTAACTCTTTAGGTACAACCAAATGAACTTTTGATTTTTCCAAAGTGTAGATTGTATAACCGTTTTTCAT
This sequence comes from Haemophilus sp. HMSC061E01, assembly GCF_001810345.1. NCBI lineage: Bacteria > Pseudomonadati > Pseudomonadota > Gammaproteobacteria > Pasteurellales > Pasteurellaceae > Haemophilus > Haemophilus sp. HMSC061E01. Next base: position 9,300 of record NZ_KV801021.1, on the reverse strand, counting down.
GTTTGTATGAGTAAGAACCTTGATATTCCTACGTTTATATTGCAATAAATCAGGATCAACAGATTGTTTTTTCTCCATAATTTCAGATGCAATATCAATCATTTCTGCTAAATAGGCTTTTTCCAATTGGATTTCGGTTTGTGTCATGGAAAATATATTTTGCGAATAGAACAATAAAAAAATAACAGATAATTTCGAAAGGATTTGTTTAAAATTTCCCATATATTCTTACTCCTAAAGATGTTCAAAGGAAATAAAGCAAAGATACATCGTTTTCTTTTTCCTGATTCGAGTGATGTTGCCCATCTAAGAAATGTTCTCCTTGATATCTATACTATTTTCCAGTATTCAAATAAAGATATATTAGATTCGGATGCGGTGCAATAAATTGAATATTTATTGCGTTTTAGTGCTTGATCGAGATAAGGCATACGAATAATTGATGTCAAAATGAGAGATAAAAAGAGACCTTTCAATGAAAGGCCTCTCTTCGTATAGATAATCTTGTATCAATACAATTTAGAATGGAATGTTGTCATCAAATGCATCCATTGGTGGCTCAGCTTGTGGAGCTGACGCAGATTGTGTTGGACGAGATTGATAGCTTGGTTGTGGTGCTGATTGTGCAGGTGTATAACCGCCCATATCTTGATTACGACCACCTAACATTTGTAAGTTATCACCTTGGATTTCAGTAGTGTAACGATCTTGGCCATTGTTATCTTGCCATTTACGGGTTTTTAAACGACCTTCAACATAAACTTGCGAACCTTTACGTAAGTATTGACCTGCAATCTCCGCTAAACGACGATATAACACGATGCGGTGCCATTCGGTCACTTCACGACGTTCACCTGTGTTTTTATCTGTCCAGCTTTCACTTGTTGCCACACTGATATTTGCTACCGCTTCGCCATTTGGCATCGTGCGGATTTCAGGATCGTTACCTAAATTACCCACGATGATTACTTTATTAATACCTGCCATAGAATCCTCTATATTTTAGAAATAAGGTGAAAAATTTTGGCTATTTTGCCTTAAAAGAAACAAAAGATCCATAAAAATTAACTGGATATTTGCACAGATATTGAAATATGCGATAATAGTCGCAATTTTTGAATTTATTTTCTTAAGGCAATCGCTTTTTTTATGGATACTATCGACATTCGTGGGGCTAGAACTCACAACCTTAAAAACATCAATTTAACCATTCCGCGCGATAAATTAATTGTCATTACAGGCTTGTCCGGTTCAGGCAAATCTTCTTTAGCATTTGATACGCTTTATGCGGAAGGGCAGCGCCGTTATGTGGAATCGCTCTCTGCCTATGCGCGTCAGTTTCTTTCTTTGATGGAAAAGCCGGATGTAGATTCGATTGAGGGCTTGTCACCAGCGATTTCTATTGAGCAAAAATCCACTTCTCATAACCCGCGTTCAACCGTGGGCACGATCACAGAAATTTATGATTACCTGCGTTTGCTGTTTGCTCGCGTAGGGGAGCCGCGTTGTCCTGAGCATGATGTGCCATTAACGGCGCAAACCATCAGCCAAATGGTGGATAAAGTCTTAAGCTTGCCTGAAGAAAGCAAAATGATGTTGCTTGCGCCTGTGGTGAAAAACCGTAAAGGTGAGCATGTTAAGCTGTTAGATAGTTTAGCGGCACAAGGTTATATTCGCGCAAGAATTGATGGTGAAATCTGTGATTTATCTGATCCGCCAGAACTTGCTTTACAGAAAAAGCATACCATTGAAGTGGTGGTGGACCGTTTTAAAGTGCGGTCAGATTTAGCCACACGTTTAGCAGAATCTTTTGAAACGGCTTTGGAGCTTTCAGGCGGTACGGCAGTTGTGGCTGATATGGATGATCCTAAAGCTGAAGAGTTGGTTTTCTCGGCGAATTTTGCTTGTCCGCATTGTGGCTATTCCGTACCAGAATTAGAGCCTCGCTTGTTCTCATTTAATAACCCGGCAGGGGCGTGTCCGACTTGTGATGGCTTAGGTGTTCAGCAGTTCTTCGATGAAAGCCGTGTGGTGCAAAATGAAAGCATTTCCCTCGCAGGCGGTGCGGTGAAAGGTTGGGATCGTCGTAATTTCTATTACTATCAAATGCTTACTTCGCTAGCAAAACATTATAAATTTGATATTGAAACGCCATACGAAGATTTACCACAGAAAATTAAAGATATTGTGATGCATGGTTCAGGCAAGGAAGAAATTGAATTCCAATACATGAACGACCGTGGTGATGTGGTGATTCGCAAACATCCTTTTGAAGGGATTTTGAATAATATGGCGCGCCGTTACAAAGAAACGGAATCCATGTCTGTACGCGAAGAATTGGCGAAAAATATCAGCAACCGCCCTTGTGCAGATTGTGGTGGCTCGCGTCTTCGTCCAGAAGCTCGTAACGTGTATATCGGTAACATTAACTTGCCACAAATTTCAGAGAAAAGTATTGGTGAAAGCCTTGAGTTTTTCCAAGGACTCACCTTAACAGGTCAAAAAGCGCAAATTGCAGAAAAAATCCTGAAAGAGATCAGAGAGCGGTTAGAATTTTTAGTGAATGTGGGTTTGAATTATCTTTCCCTTTCTCGTTCTGCCGAAACTCTTTCGGGTGGTGAAGCGCAACGTATTCGTCTTGCAAGTCAGATCGGTGCGGGCTTAGTAGGCGTCATGTATGTGTTGGATGAGCCTTCAATCGGTTTACATCAACGCGATAATGAACGCTTGCTAAATACGCTGATTCACTTGCGTAATTTGGGCAACACCGTGATCGTGGTGGAGCACGATGAGGATGCCATTCGAGAAGCCGATCATATTATTGATATTGGCCCTGGGGCGGGTGTACACGGTGGCCAAGTGATTGCACAAGGGACAGCCAAAGAGATTATGGCAAACCCGAATTCGATTACGGGTAAATTTTTATCGGGCGAAGAAAAAATCGAAATTCCGAAAAAACGAACCGCACTTGATAAAAGCAAACTTTTAAAATTAAAAGGTGCGACAGGGAATAATCTCAAAGGTGTGAATTTAGAGATTCCAGTAGGCTTATTTACTTGCATCACAGGGGTATCAGGTTCAGGCAAATCAACGTTAATTAATGATACCTTATTCCCACTGGCTCAAAATGCTTTAAATCGTGCGGAGAAAACGGATTTTGCGCCTTATAAATCCATTGAAGGCTTGGAATATTTCGATAAAGTGATCGATATTAATCAAAGCCCGATCGGTCGTACACCGCGTTCTAACCCAGCGACTTACACGGGATTATTTACCCCAATTCGTGAATTATTTGCTGGCGTGCCAGAAGCGCGTGCGCGTGGTTATAACCCAGGACGTTTTAGCTTTAACGTGCGTGGTGGACGTTGTGAAGCATGCCAAGGTGATGGTGTGCTGAAAGTTGAAATGCACTTCTTGCCGGATGTGTATGTACCTTGTGATCAATGTAAAGGTAAACGCTATAACCGTGAAACCTTGGAGATCCGATACAAAGGCAAAACTATTCACCAAGTATTAGATATGACGGTAGAAGAAGCCCGTGAGTTTTTTGATGCTATCCCAATGATTGCGCGTAAATTGCAAACCCTAATGGATGTTGGCTTGTCTTACATTCGTTTAGGTCAGTCTTCTACCACACTTTCAGGTGGTGAGGCACAACGTGTTAAGTTAGCGACAGAGCTTTCAAAACGTGATACCGGTAAAACCCTTTATATTTTGGATGAGCCGACAACCGGTCTGCATTTTGCCGATATTAAACAACTTCTCGAAGTGTTACATCGCTTACGCGATCAAGGCAATACCATCGTGGTGATCGAACACAACTTAGATGTGATCAAAACCGCAGACTGGATTGTGGATCTTGGTCCTGAAGGGGGCAGTGGCGGTGGCCAAATTATCGCGACTGGCACACCGGAAGACGTGGCTAAAGTCAAAGGTTCGCATACTGCGAGATTCCTGAAAGATATCTTAGCAAAAGGCTAGAAAAAACAACCGCACTTTTGAGCATCATCAAAGTGCGGTTATTTTTTTGAGATTTTTAATGGCGATTTCCAAAAGGTGGTTTGGCGAACCAGACGATAACAAATAATGCTAAGAAAATTATCGCAGATAACCAGAAGATCTCATTAGCGCCAATAATAAAGCCTTGAGCGGTGATTTGTTTCGCGAGATATGATGCCGTTTGTTCTTCGCTTAAACCAAAACTTGCCATCGTTTGGAAGAACTGTTGGGAAATCGGATTATATGGGGTAATCGCTTCCGTGAGTTGAGTATGATGCACGGCTTCGCGGTTATACCACATAAATGTCGTGAGGGATGTTCCCACCGAGCCAGCAAGGGTTCGAAGGAAATTAAATAAGCTTGACGCCGAAGCCATTTTTTCGGGCGGTAAACCTGAAAGCGTAATGGTGGTCAGCGGCATAAAGAAGCAGGCGACCGCTAAACCTTGCACAAATTGTGGCAAGGCAACATCGGCAAAGGTCATGCTAGGCTCAAAGGTCACGGCTCGCCAATAGAAAGTTAGGGCATAAACCATAAAGCTGATCGTGACTAAAATTCGCATATCAATTTTATGCCCAAATTTACCGATGATAGGAGACAGTAAAATCGGTAATAATCCCACTGGGGCAGCTGCGAGCCCTGCCCAGGTGGCGGTGTAGCCATAAACTTGTTGGAGTAGAAGTGGGATAAGCACAACAGACCCTAAATACACCAAAAAGGCGAGACTGGTTGAAAGGCAGCCTACGCTAAAATTGCGTGATTTGAACAGTGAAATATCCACAACGGGATTGTCATCAGTGAGTTCCCAAATCGTGAGTGCGATTAAACACACAATCGCAATCACGGTGAGAACAATAATCTCCGTTGAATTAAACCAATCTTGCTCTCTTCCTTGGTCCAGCATTAATTGTAAACAGCCTACGCCGAGAACCAGTAAAACAAGCCCAACAGTATCAATAGGTTGATGAGAAATTTGGCTTTCTCGATTGCCTAGAATCTTCCAACTCATTAAGACGACGGCTAATCCAATGGGAACATTGATGAAAAAGATCCAACCCCAATGAATGTTATCGCTGATCCAGCCTCCCAGAATTGGCCCGAAGATAGGTGCTACGACCACGGTCATTGACCAAAATGCGAGTGCCATGCCTCGTTTTTTAGGCGGATAGTTATTGAGTAATAAACTTTGAGAAAGCGGTATGATTGGACCGGCAACCGCACCTTGGATGACGCGGCAAATAATCAACATTTCCAAACTATGTGAAATGCCACAAAGCCAAGAGGCAAGGACGAAAAGTAAGGTTGAGATTAAAAATAACCGCACTTCGCCGAAACGTTTCGCTAGCCAGCCGGTGATAGGAATTGAGATCGCATTGGCCACACCGAACGAGGTGATGACCCATGTGCCTTGGCTGGATGAAGCCCCTAAATCACCTGCAATAGTAGGAATGGCAACGTTAGCGATGGTGGAATCTAACACCTGCATAAAAGTCGCAAGTGAGAGCGCTAACGTGAGAATAACCAGTGCACCGCCTTGTACCGGCGTAAAATGAGATTGCGACATCGTGAAACCTAGTAACTATTGTCGCGAATAATGGATTCGATCAAATTATTGACCGCACCTTCATCATATTGCAGCACATTGGTGGAATAAAGTGTTGTGTTTGGTGCCTGGTTACGCAAGGTTTCGCCTTGGCTATCACTCACATTTACTTTCACTGTAGCAGAAAGACCGATACGTAATGGGTTTTCAATAAGCTGTTGCGGATCTAGTTGAATTCGTACAGGCACACGTTGCACCACTTTGATCCAGTTGCCTGTCGCATTTTGGGTTGGTAATAATGAGAATGCACTACCCGTACCCATTTCAATTCCCACGACTTTTCCATTAAAGGTTTTATCTTTGCCGTAAAGGTCGAAATGAATTTCAACCGGCTGACCAATTCGCATATGGGTTAATTGTGTCTCTTTGAAGTTGGCGTCTAACCACATTTGATCGGTAGTCACCACTGCCATTAATGCTCCACCAACAGAAACCGCTTGTCCTACTTGCGCATTGCGACGAGCTACATAGCCTTTAATTGGGCTGCGGATTTTTGTGCGTTCTAAATTCAACCAAGCTTGTTTCAAATTACTGACCGCACTTTGAATTTGCGGTTGTTCACTTAAAGGCCCGTCTAACAACAAGGCTTGATTGGCCTCCAGCTGGTTTTGTGCGGTTGTTAAGTTTGCTTTGGCGAGTTCAACGGCTTCTTTGGCGTGTTGGAAAGATTCTTTATCGATCGCTCCATCTTTCACTAATTGAACGCGACGGTTTAAATTCCCTTGTGCTTGAGCAAGGGTGATTTCATTCGCTCGAACAGCAGATTTCAATTGTTTTACGGTGTAATTCAGTTGAGAAATTTGGCGAACGGCATTGGCTAAATTACTTTTAGCTTGCTCAAAACTTAATTTGGCATTGGTGTCATCTAACTCTAATAACACATCGCCCGCTTGTACGGGATCCATATTATCAACATTAATTTTCGAAATATTTCCCGCAACTTGTGATGAGACCATCACCTGATTGCCGCTGACATAGGCATCTTCCGTTTCTTCAAAGCCTTTAATAAAGAAATACCAATAAGCCGCCGAACCGATTGCAATCAGAAGAAGCAAAAGAATAAAAATGGAAAGCCCTTTTTTACGTTGTTGAGATTTATTATTTGAGGAAGTTGGTGTATCTGTTTGTTGATCGGACATAACGCGAGCCTTATCGGAAAATTCTGAAGTAAAAAAAGCTTCAGTCTATAAAATATGAATGTTTGTTCATTATGAACGTGAATTAGAATTATTTCAAGAATGACCGCGCTTGTTTAGATAAAAGTGCGGTCAATTTTAATGACGTTTTTTCATAACAAACAGGTGTCGGTATTGCTAAAGCAGAGAGTGGGATTTTGTTATAGTATTTGGATATAAAAGCAAAATTAATATGTGTTTGTTTTTTTTTAGGATAATTTATTTACATACATTTACATAAATTATATTGAAAATGCCTAGATTTTATTAAGCGTGTGTTAGATAATGGGGATTGGTTTCTGCTTGGGCGTTTTGAGGCAGGCTCATAGTTTTATAATAGTTAAATTTATGCAAAGGAGTTTTATTTTTTATGAATAAGATTTTTAAAGTGATTTGGAATCGAACTACTCAGTCGTTGGTAGTAACGTCCGAATTAGCGAAAGGCGCGGCTAAGGCGTCATGTGAGAATAAGGCTGTAGAAAGTAAAGCCTCATTTGGAAGAATTTTTAAATTATCGGCATTGTCTTTACTGCTTTTAGATGTCACAAGCACTGCATATGCGGCATCATCAGCACCTGCAGGCGCAGGTGATGGCAAATATGAAGCAATTGCACTCGGTGCAAGAAGTTCTGCTGCACCAGGAGCTGTAGTAATTGGAGCGGGTTCAATCGCAACAGGAAATATCAAAGGTGTTGCAATTGGTCATACTGTTTTGGCTAATGGGCAAGATGCAGTAGCTATTGGTTCTAACTCTCAGTCAGTAACTCAGGGGGTAGCTCTGGGGCGTTTAGCAAATGCGGGTAATAGCGCTACGGCATTGGGTAATCAAGCTACTGCAAGTGGTGAAAAATCAGTAGCTGCGGGTAACCAGGCAACCGCAAGTGGTGGCAGCTCTATAGCTTTAGGTAATAGTGCTAATGCAAAAAATACAGATGATGTGGCGTTAGGTTCTGGCTCAGTAACTGGAGCTCGTAATGCATTAACCTCTATTACAATTAACGGAAATGAAGTCGGTAATAATGGTCAAGAGAGTGGAACGTCTGTTCTCGCAGTAGGTAATAGTACCTCTGCTAGACAGGTTCAATATGTTTCAGCAGGCTTAATTAGCGCAACTTCTACCGATGCGATTAATGGTTCACAGCTTTACAACGTGATTACAGTCGTAAATTCAACAGCAAGTACGGCGACAGCCGCTAAAACGACTGCAGATAATGCACAAACTACCGCAGATAATGCTCAGACTACAGCAACAGCGGCAAAAAGTGTTGCAGATCTCAGTCAGACTATTGCAACAACTGCAAGTATGACTGCAACAACAGCAAAGACTACCGCAAACAATGCATTGGAGTTAGCTAATCAAGCCGCTAATATTTATTTCCATGTAAATGATGGAACAGAAGATATAGATAGACTTCCTTCAGAGGAGAGTTTAAGAACTAATGGCGGCTCAGTTCGTTCGTCTGCTGGTGCACAAGGTATATTTTCTATTACAGCAGGTATGCGAGCAACAACCACCGAAACAGCATATAATGCAATTGCTATGGGTAACGGTGCTTCAGCAGCATCTGAAGATGCAGTGGTAGTGGGGTCTAATAGTGCAGCTCGCACAGGGACAGTAAATGCAACCGTATTAGGTGCTAATTCTGTGGCCGAAGCAAATTCAGTGAATGCGACTGTAGTTGGACAATTCTCTGCAGCGGGTAAAGATTCTGTGAATGCAACCGTTGTAGGTTCAAGAAGTTATGTTCGTCCAAATACAAATGATGGTACAGCATTAGGTCATTACGCTGGTGTGGATAACAGCACAACAAATGGTACATCAGTTGGTGCTCGCACTTGGGTTGGCGAAAATGTGAATAATGGTACAGCTTTAGGGGTATATAACCTCGTTGGTAATAATACTCAAAATACCATTGCTGTAGGTGTTGCAAATAACGTAAAAGATGGTGTTAAAAATAACACGATTATTGGACACGGTAATACTATTGCATCAAACGGTACAGCTGTATTGGGTAATAACTTAAATATCGCTGCGGGTTTAGATGAAGCGGTAGTATTAGGTAATCATTCAACTACGACAGGTTCTCATCCTATTGCAAATGTAACTGAAGCAACTGTGGGTAATTTAACCTATAGTGGCTTCAAAGGAACCGTTGCAGGTGCAGGTAGCTTTGTAAGCGTAGGTGCGGTAGGTGATGAGCGTAAATTGATCAATGTTGCAGCAGGAAATATTTCCGCGACTTCAACAGAAGCGATCAATGGTTCACAACTTTATGCAGTAACTTCACAGCTAGATCAAACAAATGAAACAGCCAAGACAGCCGCTTCAAGTGCAAGTAATGCAGTTTCTTTAGCCTCTACAGCAGCTTCAGCGGCAACATCAGCGGCGGAAGTGGTTACCAGCAACTTAAGTAAAATTGAAAGTGCAGCTTCAGCAGCTGTAAGTGCCGCTTCATCAGCAAATAGCTCAGCGACAGCTGCAAGTACTTCAGCATCTGCGGCAGATTCTTCAGCGAAAGCCGC
>NZ_KV801020.1:0-209 GCF_001810345.1 Haemophilus sp. HMSC061E01 | reverse complement strand
TGACGGCGAGCATGTAAGTCACCACGTTTACCTAAAGTAATCATTTTTTCTACAGTAGAACGGATTTCTTTAGCACGAGCTTCAGTTGTAACGATACGTTCGTTAATAATTAAGTCAGTTGTCAAGTCACGTAATAACGCTTTACGTTGTGAACTTGTACGTCCTAATTTACGATAAGCCATTTTTAATATTCCTCCTTCTTAAGAGTT
>NZ_KV801019.1:317-791 GCF_001810345.1 Haemophilus sp. HMSC061E01 | reverse complement strand
GTTTGCTTGCTAATAAATTTGGCGAAGAAGCGAAGGCGAAGCGTAATGCAGCCGCAATTGCCTTAGAAGAAGCAGAAAAAGCCAAGGCAGAAAACAACAACGAAACGAACCAAGCTTTAGCCAAACAAGCACGAGATAATTTTGAGACAGCGAGTCGCGAAGCCAAAGAATGGGAAACGGGTGGAAGTCAACGTCTTGTCATTGATTCGGCATTAAATGTTATCAGCACAGCTTTAGCCGGCAGACCGGCAGCGGAAGTGGTGGCTTCAGGATTATCACCTGCGGTGAATAACCAAATTAAGAAAGCGACCACAGATGCAAAAGGTAATGTAAATACCGCTCTCAATTTGACTGCTCATGCACTTTGGGGCGCGGTAGAGGCTTATGCGGGCAACCGTAATGTTGCTGCTGGTGCGGCGGGTGCAGCAGGTGGAGAGGCAGCGGCTCATTTCCTTGCCTCGACACTTTACAATA
>NZ_KV801019.1:0-217 GCF_001810345.1 Haemophilus sp. HMSC061E01 | reverse complement strand
CCTCGACACTTTACAATAAATCACCTGAAAAGCTTAGTGAAGAAGAAAAACGTACGGTATCGTCTTTAAGTCAGGTAGCAGCAGGTATTGCTGGTGGTAGTTTATCAGATAGCTCTGATGGGGCGATTATTGCGGCTAAGACAGCGAAAGATGCGGTAGAGAATAATGGCATGGCTGATGACGTTCATCCTAGTGATGAGCGTAAGCAAAACATTGA
>NZ_KV801018.1:0-277 GCF_001810345.1 Haemophilus sp. HMSC061E01 | reverse complement strand
GTCACTGGTTCGAGACCGGTATCGCCCACCACTTAATTTTAGTGTTTAAATAAATCCGAATACCTTTTCAGGTGCATCGGGCGATTAGCTCAGTTGGGAGAGCACCTCCCTTACAAGGAGGGGGTCACTGGTTCGAGACCGGTATCGCCCACCACTTTTTCCAAAGTTGGCTTTAGTGTTGTAAAAGTTTGACCAAGCGGGCGATTAGCTCAGTTGGGAGAGCACCTCCCTTACAAGGAGGGGGTCACTGGTTCGAGACCGGTATCGCCCACCACTT
>NZ_KV801017.1:0-204 GCF_001810345.1 Haemophilus sp. HMSC061E01 | reverse complement strand
TGCTCCTTTGCTTAACTTATCCTTAATAATCAATTTCAAGTCATAGGACTTAGTTAAATCGTAGAAGGCTCCACAGTCTATTTGCCTGCTTAACCGTTCTATTGTTTGATCTGTATACGAAACAGCATCTAACCATCGATTGGCTTTCTTCTCAGAATACTGAATTTTAATTGAATAAGAATTCTTATCAACCCCGTTAATAAC
>NZ_KV801016.1:70670-106195 GCF_001810345.1 Haemophilus sp. HMSC061E01 | reverse complement strand
TTCCCCATGTGAGAGTAGGACACCGCCAGGTACTTTTTATTTTGTTAGTTTATTTTTAGAGTAAATTAACAAAATAAAAATTTTGGCAGCAACAGTGCAATGGTACCACCTGAATCCATACCGAACTCAGAAGTGAAACATTGTTACGCCGATGGTAGTGTGGGGCTTCCCCATGTGAGAGTAGGTCACTGCCAATTATACCTCATTTAGCGGAGTGGTAGTTCAGCTGGTTAGAATACCTGCCTGTCACGCAGGGGGTCGCGGGTTCGAGTCCCGTCCATTCCGCCAATTCTTAATACCAATAGGGGCGTAGTTCAATTGGTAGAGCACCGGTCTCCAAAACCGGGTGTTGGGAGTTCGAGCCTCTCCGCCCCTGCCATTATTTCTTATCAATTTATCTTTAATTTTTGTAAGAATATTGTCTATTTTGTTATTCGTTTTATACTAATTGCATTTTAGTATTTCAGAGATATTCTTATGCGTTATTCTATTCAAGATTTTATTCAATTAATTGCACAATTACGCAATCCTAATGGCGGTTGTCCTTGGGATCTTAAACAAAATTATGACTCCATGATTTCTTGTTTAACTGAAGAAACTTATGAAGTTATTGATGCCATCCAAAAGAAAGATATTGCGAATTTAAGAGAAGAGCTTGGTGATCTTTTATTACAGGTAGTATTCTTCAGTCAGCTTGCTTCAGAGGATGGTTATTTCACATTTGATGATGTTCTTAATGATGTTTCTGAAAAGATTGTACGTCGCCATCCTCATGTATTTGGTGATGCAACAGCAGGAAATGAAGAAGAAGCTTTAGCCCGTTGGAACAGCATCAAAGCTCAAGAAAAATCAGCTCAAAAACAACAGTCTATTTTAGATAATGTTCCGAATGCTTTTCCTGCATTGTTAAGAGCACAGAAAATTCAAAAACAGTGTTCAAAGGTTGGATTCGATTGGAATGAACTTGAGCCTGTATTTGCTAAAGTTGAAGAAGAATTGAAGGAAGTACGAGATGAAGTCAACCAAACACCTCGTAATCAAGAAAGAATAGAAGAGGAAATTGGGGATTTATTTTTTGCGACAGTCAATTTGTCTCGTCACCTTAAATGTAACGCAGAAGAGGCTTTACGTAAGGCGAATAATAAATTTGAACAACGTTTTCGCAAAGTTGAAGGAAAGGCCTTAGAACGAGGCGTATCACTTAAAGATCTTTCTTTAATCGAAATGGATATTCTGTGGGATGAAGTGAAAAAAGAAGAAAAATAACCGAAATGGCAGAGGGTATTTTCCTCTGCCATTTTTATTTTATGGAATGGATAAGTAACATATAAGCGCTGATTACTAATAAAATAATACCTAATAGTTTTTTGACTAAGTGCGGTGATAATTTACCTCGGATTTTCATTGAGAAAAATCCGGTTACAAAAGCACTTAGCACAACAATAATCACTATCGAAAAATTGACATAACCGATTTGCCAACCAAAGTGATAAGTCGAACTTTTTGAAAGATAGCCATAAAGGCTACCTAGCCCACCAATAAACATCATCGCGTTGGTATAAGGGGCAATTTGATGGGCTTTAACGGATTTTAATTGTCCAATTAAAGGCGCCATAATTGAGCCACCTCCAATGCCGGTCATGCCAGCAATAAATCCGCCTACCGTTGAAAGACCGATTCCTTTAATCGTTTCATCCGCTGTAGATTGCTGAATTATTGCGGTTTCTTTACTAAAAATAGTACGAATTGCTAATAGGGAAAGTGTGATAACAAACACACTGATGATGGCAATATCAGGTACATAAAAACTGGATTCGAATCCTAGCTGCACACCAATAATCATACCCACAGACCAAATGAGCATCGCTTTGTAATTAATCGATACTTTTTGTTTGTAAAAATAAATTAAGTTAATAAAGGATGACCCCATGACAATCGTCAATGATGTTGCAGCAATCATTTGTAAAGGGAACTGTGGGAATAAGGTGTAGAGAATAGGTACCATCAATACACCGCCACCAATGCCAAAAATAGCGGACATTATATTTGTCATCACACCACATAAAATTAAAATAAAAATTAACTGTAAACTCATTTCAAACTCCTTTTTTGTGGGAGTACGGCATTATTATTCTTTTGGATAAATAAATAATTTATGATCTTGCTCATAATTATCTATAAAAACAGACTTTATTTTAATTTTGTGATCCTTCTCACACAATCAGTATGACAATTATCATATGCTCTTTATACACCTAGCAGTAGTCTATAAATAGAATTTAATAATGGCTTCTACAAGGAGGAGCGTATGCTATTAACAGTTTCGAGTTTCCTCATCGTAACAGCTTTGGTAGCCTATATTTCATGGCTACGGACGAAAAACGATGATTTAACCACCTCGAAAGGTTATTTCTTAGCGGGACGAGGATTAAGCGGTATTGTGATTGGTTGCTCAATGGTTTTAACTTCACTTTCTACTGAGCAATTGATTGGGGTGAATGCCGTTTCTTATCAAAACAACTTTTCTATTATTGCGTGGACTGTGCCAACGGTGATTCCGCTTTGTTTCTTGGCGCTTTATATGTTGCCGAAATATTTGCGTAACGGTTATACCACCATTCCTGAATTCTTTGAAAATCGCTTTGACCGTCAAACTCGTTTGATTATGTCAGGATTATTCTTGGTCTTCTATCTTTTAATCGTTATTCCGACCGCACTTTATACTGGGGCAATTGCCTTTAACAAAATCTTCAATCTAGAAACGATCTTTGGATTAAGCTACGCTCAAGCAATTGTCTATACGGTGATTGCTATTGGTGTTGTCGGTGCGATTTATGCGATTTTTGGCGGGTTAAAAGCGGTAGCGGTTTCTGATACCATCAATGCCGTGATTTTAGTGATTGGTGCATTGCTTGTGCCTATATTTGCATTGCTTTACTTAGGTAATGGCAGCATTTCTGAAGGCTTGAATATAATTACTACCACTCACGTTGAAAAATGGAACGCCATTGGTAGCTCAACAGATTCTACTCCTTGGCCGACAATTTTTACCGGTATTATGGTTGTTCACTTCTTCTATTGGACAACGAACCAAGCCATCGTACAACGTTGTTTAGGGGCGAAGGATTTAGCATCAGGTCAAAAAGGGATTTTAATTGCAGCGCTTTTCCTACTCACATTACCGATTATTCTTAATTTACCGGGTTTATTGAGTTTCCATATTTTAGGTGAAGGCTTAAATCCAATTGATACCTCTTATCCATTATTGGTTAATAAAGTGATGCCAACTGCATTACAAGGCTTCTTTATTGCGGCACTTTTCGGTGCAATTTTAAGTACCTTTAACTCGTTCTTAAACTCTGCAGCGACCATTTATTGTAAAGACTTATTACCATCTATCAGTAAAAAACAACGTACCGATCAAGAGTTGATCGTCTATGCGAAAAAAGTCTCAACCATTATGGCGATTGTGACCATGATTATTGGTCCACTTTTGATGTTCGGTACAGATGGTATTTTCTTAATCACTAAACGCTTTGCCGGTTTTGTGAATATTCCAATCGTGGCGTTATTTGCTGTGGGTTTATTTAATAAAACTGTTTCTGGCTTGGCTGCACGTATTGCTTTACTTGTACACGTAGTACTTTATTTCAGTATTGTTTGGGTGTTCAATGTGAAAATCAATTTCGTGTATGTGATGGGCGGATTATTCGTATTTGATGTTGTTTTCATGTTGATTCTAGGTCAATTCTTAAAACGTGAACCTTATGTGGAAAATACCATCAATAAAGGCGATGTAGACTTAACCAATTGGAAATACATTAAAGTAACATCTGTTTCATTAATTCTTGGTTTAATTGCGCTTTATGCATTTTTATCACCAATTGGTATTGCTTCACCAGATGGCAATCCAATGTTAGTGTTGGAAGTGTATGCGGTATTACAACTCATCGTGTTGATTGTCTTTAGACCAAAAAATGAAAAAACAGAACATCAATTACATCTTTCTAACCAACATTAAGCAGTCGGGCGTACATCACGTACGCCCTTAAAATAGATAAGGATTGTGTATGAACATTATCTATATTTTACTCGACCAAGTGCGTAAAGATATGTTGGGGGCTTATGGTCATCAGATCGTTAAAACCCCGAATATTGATCGTCTAGCTAAAGATGGCGTGCGTTTTAATAATGCCTTTACGCCAGCTTCCGTTTGTGGGCCCGCACGGACTTCGCTCTTTACCGGTTTAATGCCATCTACCCATGGCATCATTCGTAATGGTGAAAAAGGCGGTACAGGTGAAGTGAGCGAAGCTGCACCGAATATCGGTAAACTAGACGGCTATAACACCTATGTTGTGGGGAAATGGCACGTGGGTACAAAATCCGTGCCGGAAGATTATGGCATTAAAGGGCACAACTTTGATGGCTATGGTTATCCGGGCAGTGGTGTGTATAAAAATTTAGTGTTCAACCAACCGCCGACACATTCCAATCGTTATAAAGAATGGTTAGATGAAAAAGGCTATGAAATTCCTGAAGTGAGCCGTGCTTATTTCGGTGATAACCCTCATTTACGTGTACAAGAACTTTGTGGTTTGCTTTCAGGCACAAAAGAACAAACCATCCCGTATTTCATCATTGATGAAGCGAAAAGCTATATTAGTGAATCACTTGCTGAAAATAAACCGTTCTTTACATGGATTAATTTCTGGGGACCGCATACGCCTTGTATCGTGCCAGAACCGTATTATTCTATGTATCGCAAAGAAGATGTGGTGCTAGATGAAAGCTTCTTCAAGCCACTAGAAGGCAAACCAGGACACTATCGTACCATCTCTAAAATGTGGGGAATGTGGGAAGCGAGCGAAGATCATTGGAAAGAAGTGATCACAAAATTCTGGGGTTATATCACCTTAATTGATGATGCAATTGGTGAGCTATTTACCTTCTTAGAAAACAACGGCATTTATGACCGCACTTTTATTGTGGCAACCGCTGATCATGGTGATGCGATGGGCGCTCATCGAATGATTGAGAAAGGGGAGTTCATGTTCGATACTACCTACAACATTCCGATGATTATTAAAGACCCAAATTCAAACCGCGTTAATCAACAAGATGATAACCTTGTCTATCTCCATGATTTAACCTCGACAGTTTACGATCTCGCGAATCAGCCTATTCCTCAAGCCTTTGAAGGGGAAAGTATTTTGCCGATTGTTCGTCAACATCAAGATAATCAACGTAAAGGGATATTGGCTCAGTTAGCAGGGCATTTCGTTTACTTTGAACAACGCATGTGGCACCGTAAAGACTATAAATTAGTATTTAATGCTTCGGATATTTGTGAGCTTTATGATGTGAAAAATGATCCGGCTGAAATGCATAATTTGTTCTACAAGCCAGAATATGAGGCGGTCAAAAAAGAGATGTTGGAAGAAATGCGCCAAGAAATGAAACGTTTAAATGATCCGCTAGAAAACTGGGTATATCGAATTATTCACGAAGTGTAAAACCAATAAAAAATTGACCGCATTTTTAAGGGATGATTATGGAAAATTGCTCAATCAAGCCTACTGAATTGTCACATTGTCAGTTTACTGAGTTGCATCACTTACCGAAAGGCTCCTTCTTGTATCAACAAGGTGAGTCAGCACATGAATTTTATTATGTGCAAGCAGGCTTGGTTGGCTTATTTCATACCCTTGAAAATGGCAAGGAAAGCTTAGTGCGATTATATTCCAAGGGCGATTATTTTGGTTTTCGAACTTTGTTTTCGATGGCGGATAAACATTATCATTGTAATGCAAAAGTCTTAATTGATGCGGAGATTACTCGCATCAAGCCTAATGTAGTGAGCGAGTTTTTTACGCATAATACGGTGATGAGCCAATGTTTATTACAGATTTTGGCAGATGAATTACGCGAAGCAGAGGAACGTTTGGCAAAAAGTGCCTATTTGCGCACTTTAGATCGCGTGATGGATAGTTTGTATTTTCTCAAACAACATTTTCCTGATTATAATTGGACATATCGTGAAATTGCAGAATATGCTGGCTGTGAAACTGAAACCGCGATTCGTATTGCAAAAGAACTCAAACAAAATGGCGCATTAGACCGAATATCAGGTCACAAATGATGTTGTAACAAAGGATGGTTGATGTCTGTTTTTCCACCTCAAGCTCATTTTCACTTAATGGCAAAACCAAGCAGTTTTCACTGTAACATTCAGTGTGAATATTGCTTTTATTTGGAAAAATCAGAACAGTTTGGGCAACATGCGCCTTTTATGTCGAAAGACACCTTAAAACATTATGTCAAAAACTATATCCAATCTCATGCCGGTAATGTGGTTGAATTTGCTTGGCAAGGGGGGGAGCCGACTCTCTTAGGCTTAGATTTTTATAAACAAGCCGTTGAATATCAGCAGGAATTTGCCCAAGGCAAACAGATCACAAACGCCTTTCAAACCAATGGCATTGCTCTTAATCAGCAATGGGCCGCATTTTTCAA
The DNA here is from genome assembly GCF_001810345.1 of Haemophilus sp. HMSC061E01. Taxonomy (NCBI): domain Bacteria; kingdom Pseudomonadati; phylum Pseudomonadota; class Gammaproteobacteria; order Pasteurellales; family Pasteurellaceae; genus Haemophilus; species Haemophilus sp. HMSC061E01. The sequence goes on along the minus strand of NZ_KV801016.1, from coordinate 99,679 downwards.
ACAACATCATTTTCTCATTGGGCTTTCTATTGACGGTTTAAGTGCTGTGCATAATCGTTATCGTATTTCGGGTAACGGTAATCCCACTTTTGAAAAAGTCGTCAAAGCGTTAAATCTGCTACAAGAATATGGCGTGGAATTTAACACCTTAACCGTCATTAACGATCAAAACTGGCAAAAAGGAAGAGAAACCTATTTAGCGCTCAAACAGCTTGGTTCGACTTATATGCAGTTTATTCCTATCGTGGAACGTCATGCCCAAACACAATCAGTAACCGATTTTTCAATACCATCAGAAGGCTACGGGCAATTTCTCGTGGATGTCTTTCATGAATGGTATGCTCATGATGTGGGAAAAATTTATGTGTCGCAGTTTGATAATTTGCTAGGACAATGGCTCGGTTATCCTTCCACAACTTGCGTTCATCAACCCACTTGCGGGCAATCTCTTGTCACAGAAGCCAATGGTGATGTGTATGCTTGCGACCATTTTGTGTATCCCGAATACAAGATGGGGAATTTAACTCAGCAACCTTTAACGGAGATTGTACTTTCCAATAAACAGCAACAATTTGGTTTAGAAAAATCACAAAAATTGACCGCACTTTGTCGGCGTTGCGAGTTTCGTAAACTCTGTTATGGCGGCTGCCCGAAACATCGTTTTATTTCTCTCGAAAATGAACCTAATCCACATAATTATTTATGTGCCTCTTACCGTTATTTCTTTGAGCAAACGGCGTCTTATATGCAAGCCATGGCTCGTCAAATTCGATTACATCCATCCGCCGCTTAAGGTAGAATAGAGCTTTTCTATTTTACTGTTTGATTGATATGAATCCTTGGACATTACTCGCTATCTCTATTTGCCTTGAAATCGTGGCAACGAATTTATTAAAAGTCAGTGATGGCTTTACCAAACTTTTACCCACCGTTGGCTCATTGGCGCTATATGCCATTTCGTTTTATTTTGTCTCCATCGTTTTCCGAACACTTCCCGTGGGCTTGGTTTACGCCATTTGGTCGGGCGTTGGTATTGTTCTGACCGCCATTGTGGCATATTTCGCATTTGGTCAGAAAATTGATACCGCTGGGCTGATAGGTATGGCATTGATTATCTGTGGCGTTTTAGTGATTAACTTGTTTTCTCAAACAGGGCATTAATCCTCCAAATGAAATGTGATTAAGCTCACAAATTTTATTTTTCTTCAAAATAAAATTATGTAAGCAATCGATTCACCGCTATAATTCTCCGGCATTTTTAACCGCACTTTGTGCAACTTTAAAGGAAATTCTATGAAAAAATTACTTTGCTCATTATTTGCGCTTTCTGCTGTTAGCACAGCAATGGCACAAGAAGTGAATATTAAATTATTAGGGACCTCAGATGTTCACGGTCGTATCGTACCTTGGAGTTATGGTGCAGACGTAGAGGACAAATCTGGTTCTTATGCACAAATTGCAACTTATGTGAAAGATGTGCGTAAAAATAATAAGAACGTGGTGTTAGTGGAAGTCGGTGATGCGATCCAAGATAACCAAATCGATGTGTTCGCAAAAGATAAAAAATATTACAAAGATCACCCAATTCCAAAAGTATTAAACGAAATGAATTATGATATTTTCGTATTGGGTAACCACGAGTTTAACTTTGGGATGAAAGCATTAGATGAAATCCTAAAAGATATCAAAGCGAAAAAATTAACCGCAAACTTCTATCATAAGAAAAATGACAAACGTTATATCGATGCGACAACCATCATCGAAAAAGATGGCGTGAAGTTAGGGATTATTGGTTTAAGTACCCCAATGTCAGCAAAATTTGAAGAAGATACGGGCAACTTAAAAGACATGAAATTTACTTCACCGACAGAAGAAGCGCGTACACAAGTTGAGAAATTAAAAGCAAAAGGCGTGGATGCGATTATTGCGGTGACCCACATGGGTATCGATAATGAAAACAATATTCCTGATACCGGTATGCGTGATGTCATCAATGCAGTAGATGGTATTGATGTGGTTATCGCGGGTCACATGCACAAAGATGTACCAAGTGAAACCATTAAAAACACACTAATCACTGAACCACACCGTTACGGTACCGTGGTATCTGAAGTGGATCTCACTTTTGATATCAACGATAAAAAAGAAGTGAAATTAGTGAAGAAAGAATCTAAAACGGTTCCAGTTAAAGCACTTGAAGCAGATAAGAAAATTGTGGAAATCTACAAACCTTATCACGAGAAATTACGTGAATTAAACAACGTAGTAATCGGTCAAACAGCGAATGAAATGGTACCTCAAGAAACTAAACACGGTGTATCTGCTGCATTCTCAAAAGATACTGGTCTATCTTCATTCATTAATGATGTTGAACAACATTACAGCGGTGCAGATGTGGTGACTTTCTCTTTCGACCATCAAAAAGCACGTATGGATAAAGGCGATATCAAGAAAAAAGACATCATCTTTAACTATCGTTATGCAGGCGGTGATGTCACCGTTTATGAATTGACCGGTAAACAATTGAAAGAATATATGGAATGGTCTGCGAACTACTTCGATACCATCCAACCGGGCGACACTGAATACCGTTACAATGCGGAACGTAAAAAATCAAAATATGTGACTTACGACATTTTTGGTGGCGTAAATTACAAAATTGACTTACGTAATCCAAAAGGTAGCAAAATTGTTGATTTAACCCTTGCTGACGGCAAACCGGTAACTGATGATATGAAATTAAAAGTGGGTATGAACTCATATCGTTTCGCTCAATTAAACGGTAAAGGTGGTATTTGGGAAGGTCAAAAAATTCCGGTACTTTGGGAATCTAAAGTCGCAATGGGCCGCGAAAAAGGCACAATCCAAAATATGATGATCGATTACATCACCAACGTGAAAAAAGGTAAAATCGATGGTCAATCTCACAACCGTTGGGAAATCATTGGATTAAACTAATCGCTCATTTTAAAATACGATAAAAAACAACCGCACTTTGAGGTAATTGAATCAAGTGCGGTTATTTTTTTCTTTGTTTTCAGCTAAAACTTGTAAATAATCAAGGTAAAATTAGGCCTAACGTAGTAAACTACAAAGACTTTTATCCTTTAGGAGATGACAAATGAAACCTTATTTAATCGCCCCTTCTATCCTTTCTGCAGATCTTGCTCGTCTTGGTGATGATGTGCAAAACGTGTTGAATGCTGGTGCGGATGTGATTCATTTTGATGTAATGGATAATCACTATGTGCCGAATTTAACCTTTGGCCCAGCTGTGTGTAAAGCTTTGCGTGATTATGGCATTAAAGCCCCCATTGACGTGCATTTGATGGTAAAACCGGTCGATCGTATTATTCCTGATTTTGCCAAAGCGGGTGCGGATTACATTACGTTTCATCCTGAAGCCAGTGAACATATTGACCGTTCTTTACAGCTCATTCGTGATCATGGCTGTAAAGCGGGTTTAGTGTTTAATCCTGCCACACCATTAAGTTATTTAGATTATGTATTAGATAAGGTAGATGTGATTTTGTTAATGTCCGTGAATCCAGGATTTGGTGGACAATCCTTTTTACCTTCAACATTGAAAAAATTACAACAGGCACGTCGTCTAATTGATGAAAGCGGTTTAGATCTCCGTTTAGAAGTTGATGGTGGGGTAAAAGTGGATAATATTGCAGAAATCGCCGCCGCCGGTGCAGATATGTTTGTGGCAGGCTCAGCGATTTTTGGTAAACCAGATTATAAACAAATCATTGATCAAATGCGCGCGCAGTTAGCTTCAGTTAAATAGATGGTAGTAAGAATGAAGACTCAATTTAAAGTTATCGGTTTTGATTTAGACGGTACGCTTGTGAATAGCTTGCCAGATTTAGCGTTGTCTGTGAATTCTGCTTTAGCAGACTTTGGATTACCTCAAGCACCAGAAGAGTTAGTGTTAACTTGGATTGGTAATGGGGCACCAGTATTGATTGCACGAGCTTTAGAATGGGCAAAAGAGCAAACAGGTAAAGACTTTTCAGATGCAGAAATGGAACAAGTGAAAGAGCGTTTTAACGTGTATTACGCGGAGAATCTTTGTAATGTGAGCCGTTTATATCCAAATGTAAAAGAAACATTGGAAACTTTGAAAGCTCGAGGTTATACCTTAGCGGTGGTAACAAATAAACCCACTCGTCACGTTCAGCCGGTATTAGCCGCATTTGGTATCGATCATTTATTCAGTGAAATGCTTGGTGGGCAATCATTACCCGCGATTAAACCACATCCAGGCCCATTGTATTATTTATGCGGCAAATTTGGCGTAGAACCTCGCCAAGTGCTGTTTGTGGGTGACTCTCGAAATGATATCCTCGCGGCACATTCAGCGGGTTGCCCGGTTGTGGGATTAACTTACGGATACAACTACAATATCCCAATTGCTGAATCAAATCCAGATTGGGTGTTTGATGACTTTGCGAAGTTATTAGAGATTCTTTAATCCATCTTAAAACGTAAAGTGCGGTTAAAAATAACCGCACTTTTTTCTTAAACCTCCCACCAAATCAACGCCCATTTACGTTGTCCGTGTTTTATCGGTTCATTGTTTATTTGTTTTTGTTGATAGAATTGAGCTAAGTCTTGTTTTTCTTTTTCGGTGAGATTACCGAGAGAAAACTCCACGGAATTTAATAAATCCTCAAAGGTTTCACCTTGGAAATGACCAGATTCAGTTTCAATAAAACTCATATTCGCATGAATGCCTTTTTGGTAGAGACGATTGACTAAATAAATATAAGTTGGGAAGCCCACATCATCACGGCCAATGGCTTCAAATACGCCTTCATCGAGAAAATGGCGTTGGGTCACTGAGGTTAAAAAAACGCGTTTTTTCGCCTTGCTTTGCAGCTTTTCAATCATATCATCCAAATCATCCACAAGCGTAGAACGAGAGGCGAGTATTACATCAGCTTGAGGCACATCATCCCAGTTATCTGACCATGATTTATGTAGAAGGGTAATATTATTCAGTTGATGCTTTTCTTTGTATTGCTGCACCATATCCAACATACCTTGGCTGTAATCGAGAGCATACACGGCTTGGCATTGTTGGGCTAAAGGAATCACAAACGTGCCGGGGCCACAGCCAATATCTAACACCGTTTCATTGGGTTGCACATTCATGGCTTTAAGCAACGTTTCGTTATAACGGCTTGGTTTACCCACTAAATTCTCAGCCATTTTAGGCGCTTTTTTATCCCACTTTGTCGCTGGAAGATTATAGTGATTACAGGCTTTTAAATGTTGTTGATAGAGATCGTTGAAATTAATGTCATTGATGATCATAGTGGCGCCCCAAAGTGCGGTTAGTTTTCGGATTGTTTTTAAATTGCTTGATGATTATATGCTTTCTCCCACTGAAAATCATTTGAAAATGATTGACGCAAACGTTTTCGTTTTGGCGTGTTTTCCTTTATAATAGCCCGCGATTTTCATCTCAAACACAACTCAAAGGTACCCGTATGTTTCAAACTTTTCGTGGCTCACCCGCCCTTTCTGAATTCCGTATTCAAGGTTTAATGCAAAAATTCCAACAAAATCAATTACCGGTAAAATCGGTTTATGCGGAATATTTGCATTTTGTGGAATTAAATCGACCGCTTGTTAGCGAGCAGGAAGCAAAATTAAAAGCATTGTTACACTACGGCCCAACTTTGGCAGAGCATGATGCCAAAGGCGAAACTTTTATCGTGATTCCGCGCGTTGGCACGATTTCTTCTTGGTCTTCTAAAGCGACGGACATTGCGCATAACTGTGGTTTAAATGAAGTGGAGCGCATTGAGCGTGGTTTGGCATATTATTTTGAGTTAAGCCAACCGCTTGATGAAAAAACAACTGAAAAATTGACCGCGCTTTTACATGACCGAATGATGGAAACCGTGGTTCGTCGTCCTGAAGATGCTGAGATCTTATTCCGCCATCAAGATCCGAAACCGTTTAAAACGGTGGATATTTTAAAAGGCGGACGTGAAGCCTTAGTGATAGCCAACGTAGAATTAGGCTTGGCATTGGCAGAAGATGAAATTGATTATTTGGTGGAAAACTTTACCCAATTAGGGCGCAATCCACACGATATTGAACTTTATATGTTCGCGCAAGCCAACTCTGAGCACTGCCGCCATAAAATCTTTAATGCGGATTGGATTATTGACGGCAAAAAACAGGATAAATCCCTGTTTAAGATGATTAAAAATACCTTTGAGAAAACCCCTGATTTCGTGCTTTCAGCCTATAAAGATAATGCTGCGGTAATGGAAGGCTCAAAAGTCGGCCGTTTCTTTGCGGATCAAGACGGACAATATCGTTACCACAATGAAGATGCACATATCTTAATGAAAGTGGAAACCCACAACCATCCGACCGCAATTTCGCCATTCCCAGGTGCCGCAACGGGTTCGGGCGGTGAAATTCGTGATGAAGGTGCAACAGGTCGTGGTGCCAAACCTAAAGCAGGTTTAACCGGTTTCTCCGTATCAAACCTCGTGATTCCTAACTTTGAACAACCTTGGGAAAATCCACTTTCTAAACCAAACCGTATTGCTTCAGCCTTAGATATTATGATCGAAGGCCCACTAGGTGGCGCAGCATTTAACAATGAATTTGGTCGTCCTGCATTATTGGGTTATTTCCGTACCTATGAAGAGAAAGTCAACAGTTTCAACGGTGAAGAAGTGCGTGGTTATCACAAACCGATTATGTTAGCCGGTGGTATCGGTAATATTCGTGGTGAACACGTTCAAAAAGGCGAAATTCCGGTCGGTGCGAAATTGATCGTATTAGGTGGCCCTGCTATGAATATTGGCTTAGGCGGTGGTGCGGCTTCATCTATGGACAGCGGTAAATCAAAAGAAGATTTAGATTTTGCTTCCGTTCAACGTGAAAACCCAGAAATGGAACGTCGTTGCCAAGAAGTGATTGATCGCTGCTGGCAATTAGGTGATGAAAACCCAATTCTCTTTATCCATGATGTGGGGGCGGGTGGTTTATCCAACGCGATGCCTGAATTGGTGCACGATGGTGAACGTGGCGGTAAATTTGATTTACGCTCAATCCTTTGCGATGAAAAAGGTATGTCACCATTGGAAATTTGGTGTAACGAATCGCAAGAACGTTATGTATTAGCCGTTGCGCCAGAAAAACTCGAATTATTTACCGCACTTTGTGAACGCGAGCGCGCGCCGTTTGCAGTCATTGGCGAGGCAACAGAAGAAAAACATTTAACCTTGCACGATAGTCATTTCGACAATAACCCAATTGATTTACCAATGAATGTGTTATTAGGTAAAACGCCGAAAATGACGCGTGAGGTTTCGTCAAAAACTGTCGAAAATCGACCGCTTGCAACAGAAAATATTCAATTAAAAGACGCTTTTCATCGAGTATTACGTTTACCGGTGGTGGCAGAAAAAACGTTCTTAATCACCATTGGTGACCGTTCGGTAACCGGTATGGTGGCACGCGATCAAATGGTCGGCCCATGGCAAATTCCGGTGTCTGATGTCGCCGTGACAACCGCTTCATTAGATAGCTATCACGGTGAAGCTATGGCAATGGGCGAACGTGCGCCAGTAGCATTATTAGACTTTGGTGCTTCTGCTCGTTTAGCGGTAGCTGAATCGATCACTAACATTGCGGGTACCAATATTGGTGATATTAAACGTATCAAACTGTCTGCAAACTGGATGTCTGCAGCGGGTCACGGTGGTGAAGATGCTGGATTATATGAAGCGGTAAAAGCAGTGGGTGAAGAACTTTGCCCTGCGTTAGGCATTACCATTCCAGTGGGTAAAGACTCTATGTCAATGAAAACCACTTGGGAAGAAAATGGTGAGAAAAAATCCGTCACCGCACCACTTTCTTTAGTGATTTCATCTTTTGCTCGCGTGGAAGATGTACGCAAAACCGTGACACCTCAATTGCGCACAGACAAAGGTGCAAGCCGTTTATTATTGATTGATTTAGGTGAAAGAAAAAATCGCTTAGGTGCGACCGCACTTGCGCAAGTGTATAAACAATTAGGTGATAAACCAGCCGATGTGGTAAACGTAGCTAAACTGAAAAATTTCTTCGACGCAATGCAAGCATTGGTGGCAGAACGTAAATTATTGGCTTACCACGACCGTTCAGACGGTGGTTTAATTACTACGCTTGCAGAAATGGCATTTGCGGGTAACTGTGGCGTGGATGTGGATATTTCTGCATTAGGCGATAATGATTTAGCTGTGTTATTCAACGAAGAATTAGGTGCGGTAATCCAAGTATCAGAAAGTGAATTAAGCGCCGTGCGTGAGGTATTAAAAGCCCATGACTTGCTTGGTTTAACTTATGAACTCGGTTCTGTAAGCTCAGAAGATCGTTTTGAAATCACACGTGGTAGCAAAAAACTATTAAGCGAAAAACGCTCTGAATTACGCGGTATTTGGGCAGAACTCACTCACCAAATGCAACGCTTACGTGATAACCCAGAATGTGCAGACCAAGAATTTGAAGCGAAAAAAGCAACAGACAACAAAGGCTTATCGGCTTGCTTAACCTATGATGTAAATGAAGATATTGCTGCGCCTTACATCAGCAAAGGCGTGAAACCCAAAGTAGCCGTATTACGTGAACAAGGCGTAAACAGCCACGTTGAAATGGCAGCCGCTTTTGATCGTGCAGGCTTTGCGGCGATTGATGTTCACATGAGCGATTTAATGGTAGGCCGTTACAACTTAAACGACTTCAACGCGATGGTAGCCTGTGGTGGATTCTCTTACGGTGACGTATTAGGCGCGGGCGGCGGCTGGGCAAAATCCATTTTATTCAACCCACAATTACGCGATCAATTCAGCCAATTTTTCGCCAATGAAAACACTCTTTCATTAGGCGTATGTAACGGCTGTCAATTTATCTCCACCCTTGCGGAAATTATTCCTGGTGCAGAAAATTGGCCACGTTTCGTGCGTAATAAATCAGAACGTTTTGAAGCGCGTGCTGCGATGGTGAAAATCAACGACACCAACTCATTGTGGTTTAAAGGCATGGCAGGTTCACATATGCCGATTGCCGTTTCTCACGGTGAAGGTCGCGTCGAATTCAAAACACCTGAGAATTTGACCGCACTTCAAGCGCAAAACTTGATTGTGGCGCAATATATCGACAGCCATTTAAACGTGACGGAAACCTATCCTGCCAACCCGAATGGTTCGGTATTAGGGATTACTGCCATTTCTAACGTCGATGGTCGTATTGCTGCGATGATGCCACACCCAGAGCGTGTATTCCGTGCCGTGAGCAATTCATGGTATCCAGAAGATTGGTCTGAAGATGGCGCATGGATGCGAATTTTTAGAAATGCGAGAGTAAATTTCAAATAATGTGAAATTGGTCACGGAAAATTAATTAAAAATAAGAGATACTAAGAAATTGGTATCTCTTTTTTTATTGCATAAATCTTAGCAATAAAAAAATACCAACAATATTAGAGAGTAATATTGTTAATAATTTATATAAATATTTTATATGAAAATTCTTGGGCATTATGCCCGTTATATCCATTGAACTATATAAGGAGTTCTTAATGAGTAGTTTAGTTACATTGCTAGCTAATATTGTTGCGCCATTGCAACGTCAATTTATTAACTTTATCCGCATTGCGATTTGTGTTGTGATGGTTTGGATTGGAGGTTTAAAAGTTTGCCAATATGAGGCAGATGGTATTGCACACTTTGTGTCAAATAGTCCTTTCTTAAGTTTCCTTTACAAAAACGGTGCAAATGAAGTGACAAATGATAAGGGTGTTTTAGTGAAAGAATATACCCTATATAAAAACCCTGAAGGCAAAATGGTCGCAAAAAATATCGAATGGCATAAAGCCAATGGTACCTACACCGCTTCTTATATTATTGGCGCAATCATTGTGACAATTGGTATTTTAGTCTTAGCGGGGATTTGGTCTCCAACATTAGGTTTATTCGGAGGCTTACTCACCTTTGGTATGTCGATAGTCACGCTGTCGTTCCTGATATTTACGCCAGAAACCTGGGTGCCGAATTTAGGTGGGGACTTCCCAACACCTAATTATGGCTTCCCATATCTCTCAGGTGCCGGCCGACTCGTGATTAAAGATATTATTATGATGGCGGGGGGCTTAGTTGCCGCAGCAGAATGTGCGAAGCGCTATTTAGATAATAAAAAGCAATTTGCGTAGTAAATAGGTTTTAAAAGGCTTGCTGGGATAAACAGCAAGTCTTTTTCTGTTAAAATGGAAAAACTTAATAACAAAGAATGAATTAATAACATTCATAAGCGAATTGTCATGATGAGACCAAACACTAGAAAGTGTATTCCGAGCAATGAGCACTAATGATATCCAGAAGATTGCCCTGAAGATGCTACTTTGAACAGAATTTTTAGAAATTCTAAAGTAAAATTTAATTAGTGGAAGAATAATAGATAATTAATTTATCTTCTATTTTGTTTTGTCTATAAATTTAAATTGATATTATTATGGTTGATAAGTATAAATCCAATGCTAAAAAAAGAAATATCTTTAAGTTTTTTTATGATAAATGGTCAATATTTGCTGTGCTTTTATCATTTTCTGGTTTTTTGTATATTTTCATTTATTTAAAAAATATAGGTAAACTAGGTGTTTTTACACAGATTAGTTTTTATCCTCATGTAGTATTTTCTATAGTTATATACTTTTTTTTATTGTTTTTTTTATGTATTTCATCAGTATGTTTTTTTGGTTTTTTGTTAAGACTTTCCTTTAATAGAGGGGATGGTTTTTTTATATTTGTTGAAAGTAATAAAGCGATATATACGGTATTGCAACCAATTTCAGTGTTAGCTTTCTGGAGTATTATTTTCCTTTCCGGCCCTGGTGAATTAGATAATGAATCAAAAATAATTGTTTCTTATTTATTAGTTTCTTTGTATTTTTTAGTTGGTTTTTGTTTTTATTCTTTTAATAGTGTTTCATCTGTTAAAAATAAAATTATTTTGTTAGTTTATTCAATTCTTCATTTTTTGTCACCTTTTCTTGTTGTTGTTTGTATTTTTATTTTCTCTGATTCATTAAGTGATAGTTATTTATTGTTTTGCATTTTGGTTTTTTGTTTTTTGCTATTTCTAATGTTTGGGAATTTTGTCTCTATAGGTATGTGTGATTTAGATTGGAAAAGCTATTTATCATTTTTGTGTATGCTTTATATTTTACTGTTTTTATTACTATCTGCTGTAGGAAATAAATTTAATTTACAACGGATTATGTTGAAGCCTATAGGCATAGCTCAAACTTCATCAGAAAATGGATGGTATTTAGTAAAAAATAAAGATATTTTAGATTTCTTTAATGCTGATTATTCTATTAAAATTCATAAGAATATAGCTGGCATAGAAAATTATTATATCAATGGATATCTTATATTTAATATTGGGGATGTAAGAGTAATCTGCCCAGATAATTTTGAAAAGATAGGTGACCGAAGTTCTAATAATCATGAATTGGATTTTTCTAAATGCTTAAATTTGACATCTGAAGATATCAAATTTATGGGAAAAAAAGCTCCCTTTGAACTATAGGTTAAATGAAAAGAGCGGTCAAAAATCACAACAAATTTTGACCGCTCTTTTTATTACTTTTACTTACGTATTATTTTTGTTTTTTCAAAAACTCAACGCCAGTATCTGGGAAGTCGGTGAATACACCAGTTGCACCAGATTTATTCAATAACGCATCGTACATTTGATTTACATCAGTGAAGAATTCAGGTAACGCATCTTTACGCACGGTGTATGGGTGTAACTCCACTTTGTATTGTGCAAGTTCTTTCACTAATGGGGTGTATACGATATTGCCTGGTTTAGATTTTTCTTTATCCACTAACATGTACCAGCCTGGACCAACACCATCAGCATATTTTACCACTTCTGCCATTGCGCCTGGTTTGAACATCCAATCGTAATCGTAGTTCACCCATTTGCCTTTCGCATCTTTTTCTTCAGTTTCATGCCAGTCGGTGTATGCCACTAATTGAACAAGTTTTAAATCCATGCCCATTTTTGGTAGCAATTCGTTTTTGATACGTTTTAACTCATTGAAGTCGAAGGTTTGTAAGTAAACCATGTCAGATTTCTTGTCGTAACCGTATTTTTTCAACACTTTAAGGGTTTCAACTGCAATGTCTTTGCCGTTTTGGTGGTGGAACCAAGGTGCTTTGATTTCAGGGTAGATACCCACTTTTTTACCAGTTGATTTTTCTAAACCTTGAATAAATTCTAACTCATCTTCAAAAGTATGGATTTTGAAGTGTGATTTCCAAAGTGGGAAACGGCCCGGATATACTGCAACTTGTTTACCGTCTTTAGTTTCAAAGTTTTCAGTCATATTTAAACTTTGAATTTCTTTTAAGGTGAAGTCGATTACATAGTAACGACCATCTTTACGATGACGATTAGGGAATTTTTTCGCGACATCAGTTAAGCCGTCTAAGAAGTGGTCATGGATAACAACTAAACGACCATCTTTTGTCATCGCTAAGTCTTGTTCTAAGTAGTCTGCGTGTTGTGCAAATGCAAGCGCTTTAGATTCAAGCGTATGCTCTGGTAAGTAACCACTTGCACCACGGTGAGCAATGATAATTTTGTCTGATTTCATAGTGTCCACAGAAGAGTGTGCGCTACATCCTGCAAGTACGCCTGCAGCTAATAAAGAAAGCGCTAAAGTTTTGAGTTTCATGGTGTGTTCTCCTTGAAAGTGCGGTTAAAAATTCAGTTGTTTTTTGTAATAAAAAAGGCGGCAAGCCTTCGCCTGTCGCCTTTAATTTATAGATTATTTACCGTAGGTATCACCTAATTTAGCTTTATGTTTACCTTCTTCAACCATTACGATGAAGAGTAATAACACCGCTAAGACACCACCACCGATCATGACGTAGAAACCGCCGTCCCAGCCATAGTGTTGTGCTGCCCAACCGATAACAGCTGATGCTGATACTGTACCGCCTAAGTAACCGAATAAACCGGTGAAACCTGCTGCTGTACCAGCTGCTTTTTTCGGTGCAAGCTCAAGAGCGTGTAAGCCGATTAACATTACAGGACCGTAGATTAAGAAACCGATTAAGGTCATTAATACGAAGTCAGTTAATTGATATGGGTTTTCATACCAAGCTGAGTAGTTTGCAAGCTCAGCTTCTGGTGTAGCTGGGTTCATCCAGTATGCTACAACTGCTGCTGTAGTTAAGATCATGAAGATGAAACCGGTTAAACCACGTTTACCTTTGAAGACTTTATCTGATACCCAACCACATAATAATGTACCTGGAACTGCTGCTAATTCATAAATGGTGTAAGCCCATGCGGTACCTTTGATGTTGAAGTGTTTTACTTCACTTAAGTAAACCGGAGACCATTTCAATACGCCGTAGCGGATTAAGTATACGAATACGTTAGCAATCGCGATGTACCATAACAATTTGTTTTTCAATACATAAGTTACGAAGATTTCTTTTGTGCTTAAATCGTTTTCGTAAGTTTTTTCGTTATAGTCATCTGGGTAGTCATTACGCCATTTTTCGATTGATGGTAAACCACAAGATTGTGGAGTATCACGCATCACGAAGTAAACTGGAATTGCACAGATCATTGCAGCAATACCCGGATAGTAGAGGGATTGTTGCCAAATGTCTTTTGCTTGTGCTTCGATACCATGAGTGCTGAAGAACACGGCACTTGCTAATAGCACCATTGCACCCGGCATCATACCACCGATGTTGTGCGCGGTATTCCAGATAGATACGATAGTACCGCGTTCTGATTTAGACCACCAGTGTACCATTGTACGACCACATGGAGGCCAACCCATACCTTGGAACCAACCATTTAAGAAGATCATTACCCACATGATGGCAATGCCAGAGGTTGCCCATGGGAATAAACCCATCATGGTCATACAAAGACCAGAAAGCAATAAACCAAATGGTAAGAATACGCGAGGGTTCGAACGGTCAGACATACCTGCCATTACGAACTTAGATAAACCATAGGCAAGACCGGCCGCTGAGCCGATAACACCTAATTCCGCTTTTGAGTACAAGCCGGCTTGAATTAAACCAGGTTGTGCCAAGTCAAAGTTTGCACGTACAAAATAGTAAGCGGCATAACCAAAGAAGATCCCTGCAAACACTTGCCAACGTAAGCGTTTATACGTGGAATCAATTTTCTCCGCTGGAAGTTCCGCTATATGCGGAGCGGGTTTAAATGGTCCAAACATAATTTCTCTCCAAAATCATTTTAATTATGAGTCCACCCCCATGATGGGGATAGCGTGCATGATAAAATAAAAATAGAAATTAAAAAGAGAAATAATTCAAAAATGTGATGCATTTCACAAAATATTTTTTAACAAATGAGCGAATTCGAAAATTGTGTGATCTATCTCACAAAATAGCTTTCTTTTTCGCTCAGAATGTTGTGAATTTAACCGCTCTCCCATACAATAGCCATGGAATTTGTAACAGTTTTTACGTTTCTTTTTATTAATATTTTGGCTTTGGGGGTAACAATGGGATTATCGCCTAATATGTATCGTGATGTGGGTGATTTTTCACCTATCTCGACGGATGTGATTATCATTGGTGGCGGTGCGACAGGTGCGGGGATTGCTCGTGACTGTGCATTGCGTGGAATTAACTGTATTTTATTAGAGCGTCGTGATATTGCGACAGGCGCAACAGGTCGTAACCACGGTTTGTTACATAGTGGTGCGCGTTATGCCGTGAACGATCAGGAATCAGCAGAAGAATGTATTAAAGAAAATAAAATTCTGCGCAATATCGCTCGTCACTGTGTGGATGAAACAGAAGGTTTATTTATCACCTTACCTGAAGATTCCCTTGATTATCAAAAAACCTTCATTGAAAGTTGTACCAAATCTGGTATTGAAGCTGTCGCCATTGATCCTAAACTTGCTCAAATTATGGAACCATCGGTAAACCCAGATTTAGTCGGTGCCGTTGTTGTGCCTGATGGTTCAATCGATCCTTTCCGTTTAACCGCCTCCAACGTGATGGACGCGACTGAAAACGGTGCAAAAATGTTCACTTATTGCGAAGTGAAAAACTTAATTCGCGAAGGTGGCAAAGTAATCGGTGTAGATGTTTACGATCACAAAAATCGCGTAAATCGCAAATTCTTTGCGCCATTAGTCGTCAATGCTGGTGGTATTTGGGGACAAGGCATCGCAGAATATGCGGATCTTAAAATTAAAATGTTCCCAGCGAAAGGTGCATTACTTGTCATGGGGCACCGCATCAACAAAATGGTGATTAACCGTTGTCGTAAACCGGCGGATGCGGATATTCTCGTTCCAGGTGATACCATTTGTGTTATTGGTACAACCTCTAGCCGAATTCCTTACGATCAAATTGATAACATGGAAGTGACCCCTGAAGAAGTGGATATTCTTTTCCGTGAAGGGGAAAAACTCGCACCAAGCTTGCGTCATACTCGTGTATTACGTGCTTATGCCGGTGTACGTCCGTTAGTGGCGTCTGATGATGACCCATCTGGTCGTAATGTGAGTCGTGGTATCGTGTTACTTGACCACGCAGAACGTGACGGCTTAGATGGCTTTATTACCATCACAGGTGGTAAATTAATGACATATCGCTTAATGGCAGAATGGGCAACGGATCTTGTTTGTAAAAAACTCAATAAAACAGCACGTTGTACAACAGCTGAGCGTCCATTACCGGGTTCAAGCGAAAGCCGTGCAGAAACCAATCAGAAAGTCATTTCACTTCCAAGTACGATTCGTTATTCAGCGGTGTATCGTCATGGTTCTCGTGCCACTCGCTTATTAGATAAAGAACGTCTCGATCGTTCAATGGTGTGCGAATGTGAAGCCGTGACAGCGGGTGAAGTACGTTATGCCGTTGATGAATTAAATGTGAATAACTTAGTGGATTTACGTCGCCGTACTCGTGTGGGTATGGGGACTTGCCAAGCTGAGCTTTGCGCATGTCGTGCAGCGGGTTTAATGAACCGTTTTGAAGTGGCAACACCTCGTCAATCGACCACTCAATTAACCGCTTTCATGGAAGAGCGTTGGCGCGGTATTGAGCCTATTGCATGGGGTGAGGCGATTCGTGAAGCCGAATTTACTTCATGGATGTATGGCAGTGTGTTGGGCTTAAATGATGTTCAACCGCTTGAAACTGACAAACAGCAAGGGACGGATAACAATGAATTTTGATGTAGTGATTATTGGTGGCGGTCTTGCAGGTTTAACTTGCGGCATCGCCCTACAAGAACAAGGCAAACGTTGTGTCATTATTAATAACGGCCAAGCGGCGATTGATTTTGCATCCGGCTCATTAGATTTATTAAGCCGTTTACCAAATGGTGCGTTTGTTAAAAATATTCCTGAAAATTTGACCGCACTTGCAGCTCAATTACCACAACACCCTTATAGCATTATGGGTGCTGAACGCGTATTAGCGAAAGCGCAAGATTTCGAAAAATTAGCGGAGTCGTTAAATTTAGATTTAGTTGGTTCAACCGCAGAAAATCATCTTCGCGTAACGGGTTTAGGTAGTTTACGCGGTGCATGGCTTTCACCAAATAGCGTGCCAACCGTGCAAGGCGAAACCCCATTCCCTTATAAAAAAATTGCGGTTTTAGGCATTGAAGGCTATCACGATTTCCAACCAGAATTATTGGCAGATAACCTCACGCTGAATCCACAGTTTGCACATTGTGAAGTAAAAACAGGCTTTTTAAATATTCCAGAATTAGATCAGTTACGTGCAAACTCTCGTGAGTTCCGCAGTGTGAACATTGCACAAGTTTTAGAATATAAACTGAAATTTGATGATCTTGTGGCTGAAATGAAAGAAGCAGCAAAAGGCACAGAAGCAATTTTCTTACCAGCTTGTTTCGGTTTAGAAAATCAAGAGTTTATGGAATCACTTCGCAAAGCAACTGGCTTGCCATTATTTGAATTGCCAACTTTACCACCGTCTTTATTAGGTATGCGTCAACGTATTCAATTACGCCATCGTTTTGAGAAATTAGGCGGACTCATGATGAATGGTGATAGCGCATTAAAAGCACATTTTCATGGCAACAAAGTTCGTGCAATTCAAACGCGTTTGCACGAAGAGGAAGAAATCACAGCAGAACATTTTGTCTTAGCTTCTGGCAGTTTCTTCAGTAAAGGTTTAGTTTCTGAATTCGATAAAATCTACGAACCCGTATTCCATTCTGACATCATCGGTGTGGAAGGTTTTAACGATACGGATCGCTTTACTTGGACTGATCACCGTTTCTCTAATCCACAACCGTATCAATCTGCAGGTGTGGCGATTAATGCGCAATGCCAAGTTCAAAAGGGCGGTCAATTTTTAACGAATTTATATGCGGTGGGTAATGTGATTGGTGGTTTCAATGCCCTAGAGCTTGGTTGTGGTTCTGGCGTAGCAGTGGTAACAGCGCTTGCTGTTGCTGATGAAATTCTTCACAACACACATTAAGGAGGCGTTATGAACATTCAACAATTAATTGATAATGCAAAACAATCCCTTAATGCGCCACAACATCATCATGCATTTGATGAAAGCTTTGAGAGCTGCATTAAATGTACGGCGTGTACTGCAGTATGTCCGGTTTCGCGTCAAAATCCAAACTATCCAGGTCCAAAACAATCAGGCCCAGATGGTGAGCGTTTGCGCTTAAAATCAGCCGAACTTTATGATGAAGCATTGAAATACTGTACTAACTGTAAACGTTGTGAAATTGCGTGTCCGTCTGATGTGAAAATTGGTGACATTATCGTTCGTGCAAGAAATAAATACCTTGCTCAACAACACAAACCAGCCGTGCAAAAATTACGTGATGCGATTTTAAGTAACACCGATATTATGGGGTCACTTAATACACCACTTGCGCCGATTGTTAATACCATCACCGGTTTGAAAGCAACAAAATTTGTGTTGGAAAAAGCGTTAAAAATCAGCCGTCATCGTACGTTACCAAAATATTCCTTTGGTACGTTCCGTAGCTGGTATATGAAGAAAATGGTGGAAAGCCAACAAAAATTTGAACGCAAAGTGGCGTATTATCACGGCTGTTATGTGAACTACAATAATCCACAATTAGGTAAAGAATTTATTCAAGTGTTCAATGCTATGGACATTGGTGTGGTGTTATTGGAAAAAGAAAAATGCTGTGGTTTGCCATTGAGCGTGAACCAATTCCCAGAACGTGCGAAAAAAATCGCACAATTTAATACCGATTACATCAGCAAAATGGTGGATGAAAATGGCTTAGATGTGATCAGTGAAGCATCAAGTTGTTCCCTAAATTTACGTGATGAATATCATCATATTTTAGGTATCGACAATGCCAAGGTTCGTCCGCATATTCACATGGTTACACCATTCTTATATCAACTCTTTAAAGAAGGTAAAACCTTACCACTTAAACCACTCAAATTGCGTGTGGCTTATCACACTGCATGTCACGTGGATAAAGCAGGTTGGGCACCATACACCTTGGAAGTGTTAAAACAAATTCCAGGTTTAGAAGTTGTGATGTTACCATCACAATGTTGTGGTATTGCAGGAACATACGGTTTCAAAGAAGAAAACTACGAGGTTTCCCAATCTATCGGTAAAAACTTATTCGATAACATCAATGCAGGTGGATTTGATTACGTGATTTCTGAATGCCAAACTTGTAAATGGCAGATCGATATGTCATCTAACGTGACTTGTATCCATCCATTGACGTTATTGTGTATGTCGATGAATCAAGCTTAGTGAAAAGAGCGGAAACTGATAAAAAAGTGACCGCTCTTTTTGTTATTCAATCCAATATGGAGAATTAATTATGCAAAAAATCTTCAAGGTTTCTTTACTTGCTGTGCTTTCATCTCTTGCAGTAAACAGCTTCGCCAGCACGGCAGAAGTGAAAGTGCTTGAGCCTCAATTAAATTATCAACAACTTCTTACTCAAAGACAGGTTGTGGATGAGTTGCTTGAACAAGCAGTGAAAATCCAAAACTCACCGGCTCGTGTTTCAAATGCAGGTTTTACCGCGAAACTTCCTTCCAATATGGAGCGTATTGCGGATCTTTTATTAGAAGCATATAAGCTTGAGCCTTATCGTGTGGATTTTTTGTTTGGTGCAGCGAACGCCAATATTTATAACGGTAATACAGATAAAGCCATTGAGCTTTACCAAAAAGTGCTTGATGTGGCGCCAGATGATGTGAAAGCACACACTTACTTGGCCGCATGGAATCGTTTTAAAGGCGATCAAGCGGAAGCGACAAAACATTTAGAACGCTTAAAACAACTTTCACCTGAAAGTGCGAGCAAATTAGAGAAAGTTTTTGCCGTAATTGACAAAGCAGCTAATCAACCAATTACCGACAAACTCGAAACCAAGTTACCGGCACAATCTGCAATTATTACATTGGGCTATGCGTTAAACCCAGATGGCAGTATGCATGATATTTTGGTACAACGTTTAGAGAAAACCTTAGAAATTGCGAATCAAAATCCCGATGCGTTAATTATTGTGACAGGCGGTGTGCCACAAAACAATAAAACCGAAGGGGATTTAATGAAGCAATGGTTGATTGAGAAAGGCGTTGATGCAAGCCGTATTTATTCGGATAACTATGCACGCTCAACAGTCGAAAATGCGCTTTTCTCTCGTTACTCTTTAGCGAAACATAAAATCAAACATGCTGTGTTGATTAGTTCGGGTAGTCATGTTCGTCGTGGACAAGCGTTATTTGAAATCGCCACGCAAGAATCTGGTCCTCAAGGTCTTGTGATTGAAACGGTCGCCGCATTAGATAAACCGTTAGATCAGTTACAAAAAATTACGGAGAAAGACTTGCTGGGTATTTATCGTGACAGCTTAAAAACCATGGGATTGCCAATGTTTAATAGCGGGCCATTGCAAGATTAATTAATCTTTCCAAAAAACAAAAGTGCGGTGAAATTTCACCGCACTTTTTTATTTTCTCTTTCGATTAAAGAATATGTTGATATTGTTCTAACATTTCTTTTGGCCATACGCTTGATTGCACTTCACCAATGTGTTTTTTGTGAAGTAAAAGCATTGCCATACGTGATTGACCGATACCACCACCGATGGTGAGTGGTAATTTTCCGTTTAATAAATCTTGGTGCCAATCCATTTTTAAGCGATCTTCATCACCGGTTAAACCAACTTGTAAACGTAATGCAGATTCATCTACACGAATACCCATTGAAGAAAGCTCAAACGCTTTACCTAATTCAGAGTTCCACACCAAAATATCGCCGTTTAAACCTTTGTAGCCGTTTTCTGATTCAGTTGTCCAGTCATCGTAGTCTGGTGCACGGCCATCATGTGGTTTACCGTCTGATAATTTGCCACCGATACCGACTAAGAAGACCGCGCCATATTCTTTACAAATGGCGTTTTCACGTTCTTTACTGCTTAAATCCGGGTAGCGTTTCACTAAATCTTCGCTGTGAACGAAGGTGATTTCTTTCGGTAAGCTTGATGGAATGTCAAAGCGAGCTTCTACCGCTAATTCAGTTAAACGGATTGCGCGATAGATAGAACGTACCGTTTCTTTTAAATAAGCAAAGTTACGACGACCTTCAGGAATCACTTTTTCCCAGTCCCATTGGTCCACATAAACAGAGTGAGTTTGATCCAATGAATCTTCATCTGGACGTAATGCTTTCATATGAACAAATAAGCCTTCACCTTCTTTAAAGTGGAAACGAGCGAGAGTATGGCGTTTCCATTTAGCTAATGAGTGAACCACTTCATAAACCGCATTTGGGATACATTTCACGTTTACTTGAACCGCTTTCTCAATGCCTGATAAGTTATCTTGCATACCGTTGCCAACTTCACTAAGGATTGGACCTTGTACTTCGATAATGCCAAGTTGTTCAATCAAGTTTTGAGTAAAGGTGTTCTTTACAAAGCTAATTTCTTGTTGTTGTAAAATAAACGTCTTTTTCATATTTATCCTTCTTTTTATAATAACTGGTAAGATTTGTTATGCATTATTCAATAAAATGACAAATTATTTCAAGTAATTTCTTTACATTGTTTTAAATGTTGAATATTATCAAAAATAAAGAAGATATTTTGAAAAAGATCTAATAAGGAGTGTTTTATGAACAATATCGATACACTTGATCGCCAAATTCTCCGTGTGCTGACTAAAGATGCGCGTACACCTTATGCCGAAATGGCGAAAAGCTTTGGCGTGAGCCCAGGTACGATTCATGTTCGTGTAGAGAAAATGCGTCAGTCTGGTTTGATTGAAGGCACAAAAGCGATTATTGATGAGCGTAAGCTGGGTTATGATGTGTGCTGCTTTATTGGCATTATTTTGAAAAGCGCAAAAGATTACGAAAAAGTGATTAAAAAGCTCGACACCTTTGATGAGGTGGTGGAAGCCTATTACACCACGGGGAATTATTCGATTTTTATTAAAGTAATGACACACACCATTGCGGAATTACATTCCGTGCTGGCGACTAAGATCCAGTTAATTGATGAGATTCAATCAACGGAAACCTTGATTTCCATGCAAAATCCAATTTTACGAGACATTAAACCTTAAATGTCATCGAAACAATAAAGGCGTGTTTGATACACGCCTTTGCTTTTTTTGATTAACGATAACGATCGAGGAATTTGTAATAGAGTGTGCCGATCTTGGTGGCTAATTTTTTGAGGGATTTTCCACCGTAAAACGAAGGCACTTTCAACCCTTCAAAAATTCTCAAACGTTCGTCATTACCTAAAATCGCTTCGGCAATAATGCGTCCAGCAAGTCCAGTGAGTGCGACGCCGTGTCCAGAATAGCCTTGTGCGAAATAAATGTGCGGTGAGATACGACCAAAATGCGGACTTGCGTTGAGTGTCATATCAATCGGTCCTGCCCAGCCATAGTCAATTTTGACGTTTTCCAATTGAGGGAAAACATGCAACATATTACCGCGCATAATCTGTACCATATCTTTTTCAGAACTCGAGTCACTACCAAATAACAAACGGTTATCCGCACTCAAACGATAGTAATCGAGCAAGATATTATTATCGCAAACCGACATGCCATTATTGATCACGGAATCAGCTGTAGCTTGATCTAAGGGTTCGGTCGCAATAATAAAGCTTTCTACTGGCAAAATTTTACGATTAATGCCTCGATGAATGGATTTTGGTAACGCATCAATATAAGCGTTGGTAGCTAAAATAACATCTTGAGAAATGACCGCACTTTTATCAGTTTTAACTTCAATACAACCTGATTTTTCTACTAAATCCACAACAGGCGATTGTTCGTAAATCTGTACGCCTAAATCCAAGCAGGCTTTTGCTAAGCCTAAGCAATAATTTAATGGGTGTAGGTGGCCAGAATTGCTATCGTATAACCCGCCTACATAAATATCACTGCCTAGATGTTGTTTAAGTTTGGCCTTATCCCAAAGTTGCATTTTGTCATAGCCAAAAGTCGCGTGGCTGGCCTTTTCCATTTCAATGAGATCGTCCATACGACGTTCATTTAACGCCAATGTAGCATAGCCTTTTTCCAATCACATTGAATACCATATTTCGCAATGCGTTCATCAATAATATCAATGGCTTCGAGTGACATATCCCAAAGTTGTTTCGCTTTATCAAAGCCTACTTGAGCAATATATTCATCAATGCCTTCTTCAAAACCATTGATGGCTTGACCGCCACTTCTGCCTGATGCACCGAATCCGACTCTCGCACCTTCTAGCACAATCACTTTTTTGCCTTTTTCCGCTAATTCAAGGGCGGCGGATAAACCAAAAAAGCCCGCACCGATGACACAAACATCTGCTTCTTCTTGCTGAGTGAGCGGCGGTAGTTCAAAGGTTTGATTTCGACTATCGAGATAATAAGATTTGACGTGTTCTTGATGAGCAAATTCGAGCATAGTTGATGACTGATTAACATAAAATAGAGATAAACGAAATCTTACCCTGATGGGAAAATATGTCAAACCTTTTGCAAAAAAGGTGCTATACTCCCTAAGTTTACATAGGTAAACGATTGCTTAAGGTTTATTTTGATTGTCCTGAGGAGGTCAATAAATTGAAAAAAAATGCTGTTCAATACATTAAATCACTTTGTCTTTCTGCTGTCGCATTCGTCGCAACCTCTGCGGCATTTGCTGCTGAAAAACTTTATGTTTATAACTGGACTGACTATGTGCCATCTAATTTGGTTGCGGAATTTACCAAAGAAACGGGCATTGAAGTGATTTATTCAACATTTGAAAGTAATGAAGAAATGTATGCTAAATTGAAGCTGACCTCTAGTACAGGTAGTGGTTATGATTTAGTTTTCCCATCAAGCTATTACGTTAATAAAATGGCGAAAGAAGGTATGTTACAAGAGCTTGATCACAGCAAATTAAGTAATTTTAAACAAATTCCAGCAAATTTATTAAACAAGGAATTTGACCCAAATAACAAATATTCTCTGCCTTACGTTTATGGCTTAACCGGTATCGGCGTGAATGCGGATGATATTGACCCAAGCAAAATTACGAGTTGGGCTGATTTCTGGAATCCAGAATATAAAGGTAAAGTATTATTAACCAGTGATGCGCGAGAAGTGTTCCATATTGCATTACTTTTAGATGGAAAATCACCAAACACCACGAATGAAGAAGACATTAAAGCGGCTTATGAGCGCTTAGTGAAATTGTTACCAAATGTGGTGACCTTTAACTCTGACTCGCCAGAAGTACCGTTTGTTCAAGGTGAAGCCTCTATTGGTATGTTATGGAATGGTTCGGCTTATTTAGCACACAAAGAAAATCCAAGTATCCAATTTGTGTATCCAAAAGAAGGCGCGATTTTCTGGATGGATAACTACGCGATTCCAAAAGGTGCGAAAAATACAGAGGGCGCTTATAAATTTATCGACTTCTTACTTCGTCCTGAAAATGCGAAATTAGTGGTTGAAAAAATGGGCTTCTCAATGCCAAATGAAGGCGTGAAAGCGTTACTTTCACCTGAAATGGCGAATAACCCAACCTTGTTCCCATCTGCTGAAAACATTGAAAAAGGCATTATGCAAGGCGATGTGGGTGAAGCAGTGGACATTTACGAAAAATATTGGAATAAATTAAAAACCAATTAATCCAAATATTGATGAAAAGTGCGGTGAATTTGACCGCACTTTTTCTTTGTAAAGGATGACAAATGAGTTTTCTTGAGCGACTTTTTCACGCAATCTTGTTTGAAACCACGGTTGTGTTGCTTTCCGTTTTCGCTTTGTATTTCTTTACAGAAGAAAGTGTGTCTATTCTATTTGGTTCCATGGTGCTGGTTTCCTTAACAGCCATGCTATGGAATCTCATCTTTAATTATTTCCTTGATAAAGTATTTACGGGGCCGCGAGAAAAGCGAGGCGTCATATTTCGTACTTTACATGCCATTTCATTTGAAGGCGGTTTGCTTATTTTCACCGTGCCGATCATTGCTTACTTTTTAAAAGTGGATTGGATTACAGCTTTTATGATGGATTTCAGCTTAACGGTGATGGTGACCGTTTATACCTTTATTTTTAATTGGGTGTATGATCACGCGCGATTGCTATTTATTAAGCGTGAATGATGAAACAGGAAATGTTTGAATAAGGAATAAAAAGTGCGGTCAAAATCTAAGATGTTTTTAACCGCACTTTTATTTTTAGGGCATGAAAACTTTATTAAAGTTTTTCCACCAACTCAATAGCTGCACCGATGTAGGTTGCAGGAGTGAGTTGTTGTAAACGTGCTTTTTCATCGGCAGGGATATCCAGTTTTTCGATGAATTCACGCATTGCTTTTTCATCAACGCGTTTCCCACGAGTGAGCTCTTTTAATTTTTCGTATGGTTTTTCAATACCATAGCGACGCATCACGGTTTGAATTGGCTCAGCTAAAACTTCCCAGTTTTGGTTGAGTTCATCACGGAGATGTTGTTCATTCACTTCTAATTTGCTGATACCTTTACGCGTTGCGGCATACGCAATTAAGCAATAACCTAAACCCACACCTAAGTTACGTAACACAGTAGAGTCGGTTAAGTCACGTTGCCAGCGAGAAATTGGTAATTTTTGAGCTAGGTGAGTCATCACAGCATTGGCTAAACCTAAGTTGCCCTCTGAGTTTTCGAAGTCGATAGGATTTACTTTATGCGGCATGGTAGATGAACCAATTTCACCTGCAATAGTGCGCTGTTTAAAGTGATTTAACGCAATGTAACCCCATAAGTCACGGTCGAAGTCGATAATGATGGTATTAAAACGTACCACAGCATCAAAGTATTCAGCAATGTAATCATGTGGTTCAATTTGCGTGGTGTATGGGTTCCAATCTAAACCTAATGAAGTGACAAACTCTTCACTGAATTTATGCCAGTTGATATTTGGATAAGCCGATAAATGCGCATTATAGTTACCCACAGCACCGTTGATTTTACCCAAGATTTCATTTTGTTGGAGTTGTTTGAATTGGCGTTTTAAACGGTAAACCACGTTCGCCATTTCTTTACCCACAGTACTTGGTGAGGCAGGTTGGCCGTGTGTACGAGAAAGTAATGGGATGGTTTTGTATTCGTTTGCTAGACGGGTGATTTCATCAATCAGTTTTTGCCATTCCGGTAAGATTACTTCTTCACGCGCCGTTTTTAACATTAAGGCATGAGAAAGGTTGTTAATATCTTCCGAGGTACAAGCAAAGTGGATAAATTCAGAGACTTTGGCTAATTCTGGTAAAGCTTCACTTTTTTCTTTTAAGAAATACTCAACTGCTTTTACATCGTGATTCGTGGTGCGCTCAATTTCTTTGATACGTTCAGCATCTTGAAGACTGAATTCTTCCACAATTTTATTAAGGTAATCGTTTGCTTCTTTAGACAAAGAAGAAACTTCTTGGATTTCAGCGGTCGCCGCCAATTTTTGTAACCAACGTACTTCCACGGTGACACGGAATTTGAGTAAGCCAAATTCACTGAAAATACCACGCAATGCAGAGGCTTTATCTTGATAACGACCGTCAATCGGGGAAAGAGCGGTTAATGCGGAAAGTTGCATAAGAGTTCTCCAAGGATTAATTTAAAGTTAAGTAGAGTTGTCGTGCCGCTTGCACTAATTTTTTACGATGAAATAACAGTTGCCATTTGCTGCCGCCAACTTGACGCCACAAAACGGCAGAACGAATACCTGCAAGTAAACACGCACGAATTTTGTCTTGCACGTTTTGTTGCTGCAAATGATATGCCGAACCAATAATGTGGATGCGTTTGCCTAAAGGGCTAATCGTATCGACATAAATATTTGCCATGATAGAAAACATCTCATCATCAAATTGATTGTCATGATAAGCAAGTTGTTCCGGTAAGCGAGCAATACGGCGGCCAAGTTCTTGTTTGATTTCAGGTTGTTTGTTTAATTTGCTCTCTAACGCTAACAAGCTGCCCCAATAATTTAATAAATTTTTGTCATTTAATTGGGTGAGTTGCTCGATAAGTGTGTTTAATCCCACTTTAAGATGTTGAACATCACCGCCAAATACGGCTAATGTATCTTCGGGTTGAGTAATGAGGAGAGAATGAATGGTTGTTTGGAATGCATCTTGGTTATCAACTTCGCCTTTTTGTGCTAATTGACTGATTAATAAGACTGATTGACAAACACCGGCAAGTGCCAGAGCCATATCATTATAATTTTTCATTGGGATTATAAATTGTGAGCTGCAGAAATTTTTGGCGTAATATAGCATTTTTACACATTGTTTTGAACTCAATCATTAAAAAACGCCTTATCTTTTGTTATCATAGCGCCAATTCAGTTTACAGAATAAAAGGATAACCAATGACAAAACCAATTGTATTCAGTGGCGTGCAGCCTTCCGGCGAATTAACTATCGGGAATTATTTAGGTGCACTTCGCAACTGGGTGAAAATGCAAGAAGATTATGAGTGTATTTTCTGTGTGGTGGATTTACATGCCATCACTGTACGTCAAGATCCTGTAGCACTTCGCAAGGCAACTCTTGATGTGCTCGCCCTTTACTTGGCTTGTGGCATTGATCCGAATAAAAGCACAATCTTCGTACAATCTCATGTACCAGAACATACTCAACTAAGCTGGGTATTAAACTGCTACACCTATTTTGGTGAAATGAGCCGTATGACTCAATTTAAAGATAAATCAGCACGTTATGCAGAAAATATTAACGTGGGTTTATTTGATTATCCAGTTTTAATGGCAGCAGATATCTTACTTTACCAAGCGAAAAGCGTGCCGGTAGGGGATGACCAAAAACAACATTTAGAAATCACCCGTGATATTGCCGCTCGTTTTAATGCGCTTTATGGTGATATTTTCACGATTCCTGAAATCTTCTTAGGCAAAGCCGGTGCGCGTATTATGTCTTTGCAAGATCCTGATAAAAAAATGTCTAAATCCGATGATAACCGTAATAACGTGGTGACTTTGCTTGAAGATCCTAAATCGGTGGCGAAAAAAATCAAACGCGCGGTAACAGACTCTGATGAACCGCCTGTTGTACGTTATGACGTGAAAAACAAAGCGGGCGTGTCTAACTTATTAGATATCCTTTCTGCAGTGACGGATAAATCTGTGGCAGACCTTGAAAAAGAATTTGAAGGTAAAATGTACGGCCACTTAAAAACAGCCGTGGCTGACGAAGTGTCAAACTTACTTGCGGGTTTACAAGAACGTTTCTATCAATATCGTAACGATGAAGCACTTTTAGACGAGATTTTGCGTCAAGGTGCGGAAAAAGCCCGTGCAAGAGCGAAAGAAACTCTTGCCAAAGTGTACGAAGCCGTCGGCTTTGTTGCTGCAAAATAATTTTAAACTTAATAAGCCGTGTTATATCACGGCTTTTTTAGATAAGGAGAAAAAGATGGCCATTCAAACTGAAAAACCAATTGAATGTGTAGGCTGTAATACTTTCGATATGAAATCATTGTTTGATAACAGTGATTGTAGTTTACCTATCGAACAGTTTTACGCGACTCGTCAAGATGCAGAAGGCGCATTGGAATATTTCACATTAAAAGCACGTGATGTAGAAAGTGAACCTTGCCAAATTCAATCTGAAATTCAACAGGTTGAAGAGGGATATGTACTTAAAGCGGTTTTCACATTCTGCTGCCAAGCGGAATTAGTGATTTTCCAAATGAAGCTTGTGTAAGTGATAACTTACTTTAGAAAATAGCGTTTTTTGTGACCGCACTTTCTGATATTTATGTTCCCCTGCATCGTATTATTCCTTTTTCTAATGTAGAAGGGCAGGGGAATCGTACCAGTATTTTCTTACAAGGTTGTAAGTTAAACTGCCTTTATTGCCATAATCCAGAAACTATTCCTCGTTATGCAGAAGGCGCTCATCAAGTCAGCCTGCAGTATTTGTATGAGCAAGTAATGGATGCAGTACCTTTCATTCGTGGTGTAACAGTTTCTGGCGGTGAACCCACCATTCATCATAAAAAGCTCGTTCCATTGTTTCAAAAACTACGTGAGGAAGGGCTAACTTGCTATTTAGATAGCAGTGGTTTCTTTGAATTTGAAGTAATTCGTCCTTTAATTGATGTCACGGACAAATTTCTCTTTGATTTGAAAGGAGAAGGAGTTGGCTTACAGAGTTTGTGCTTTGATAGACAAAATCGCCAAGGCATTGTCCCGAAAAACATCATCCCCACTCACCAACATATCAAGCAAGAAAACTTAGATCGCAATTTGAAGAACTTGGCGAAATTATTACCATTAAATAAAGTGGAAGAAGTGCGGTTAGTTTATGTGGCAAATTTTTTTGATGCAGAAAAGTTGGTGGAAAAGGTTGCGTCCTTATTGAAAGACTATCCGGATGTGTTGTTGAAAATTATTCGAATGCACACAAA
>NZ_KV801016.1:54629-70570 GCF_001810345.1 Haemophilus sp. HMSC061E01 | reverse complement strand
AAAGGTGCACGAGATACCGAAGGACTCACCCCTTATGTTCCAACCGTTGAGCAGACTCAAGCGCTTGAAAACTATGCGAAATCTTGTGGTCTGACCAAAATTGTGACCATTTTATAAGCAAACATACCGAAAAGTAGCAAAAATATTCCGACTTTTTACCGAAAAACAAGTAGAATAGGACAATTTTATTCACTTACTTATCTAACCAACCTAGGGGAAAAAAATGGGTATTTTAGGTAGCGTTTTAGGCATTGTCGTATTACTGATCATTGCCGTATTATTTTCAAATAATCGTAAGGCGATTAATTTACGTACTGTATTAGGGGCTTTGGCGATCCAAATCGGATTTGCGGCCCTTATTTTGTATGTGCCGTTTGGTCGTGATGCATTGCAAGCGACAGCAAATGGTGTATCAAATGTTATCGCTTATGGTAATGAAGGGATTAACTTCGTCTTTGGTGGCTTAGCAGATCCTTCAAATGCCGGCTTTATCTTTGCGGTGAAAGTGTTACCAATCATCGTCTTTTTCTCTGGTTTAATTTCGGTGCTTTACTATTTAGGCATCATGCAAGTGGTCATCAAAGTGATCGGTGGTGCATTGCAAGCGGCATTAGGTACATCTAAAGCAGAATCAATGTCTGCGGCAGCGAATATCTTCGTTGGTCAAACTGAAGCACCTTTAGTAGTTCGTCCTTACATTAAAAATATGACCCAATCTGAATTGTTCGCTATTATGGCGGGTGGTACAGCTTCTATCGCGGGCTCAGTCATGGCAGGTTATGCAGGAATGGGCGTGCCGTTGACTTACTTAATCGCAGCATCTTTCATGGCTGCACCAGCAGGTTTATTATTTGCGAAAATTTTATTCCCACAAACTGAACAATTTAACGATAAACAACCTGAAACGGATGATAGCGAAAAACCAACCAACGTGCTTGAAGCAATGGCAGGTGGTGCGAGTGCAGGTATGCAATTAGCGTTAAACGTAGGTGCGATGTTAATCGCGTTCGTGGGTTTAATTGCTTTAGTTAATGGTATTTTAGGTGGTGTAGGCGGCTGGTTCGGTTACGGTGATTTAACATTACAATCAATCTTTGGTTGGATCTTCAAACCATTAGCTTACTTAATCGGTGTATCTTGGGATGAATCTGCCATCGCCGGTCAAATGATTGGTATGAAATTAGCCGTAAATGAATTCGTAGGTTACTTAGAGTTCGCGAAATACTTACAACCAGATACAGCAGTTGTATTAAGTGAAAAAACTAAAGCAATTATTACTTTCGCATTATGTGGTTTTGCTAACTTCAGCTCTATCGCAATCTTAATCGGCGGTATCGGTGGTATGGCACCAAATCGTCGTGGTGATGTGGCTCGTTTAGGTTTAAAAGCAGTTGTAGCGGGTACATTAGCTAACTTAATGAGTGCGACTATCGCAGGTTTATTCATCGAGTTAAGCGGCGTAGCAATGTAATTAAAATGTGGTGAATTTTGACCGCACTTTATCTCTCAACACCACGAATCATTCGTGGTGTTGTACTTTAAAGCAAGCGAAAACGTTTGCTTAAATGACTTTTTATTTATCAACAAGAGGAAAAAACAATGACTCCACATATTAACGCTCCTGAAGGCGCATTTGCAGATGTTGTATTAATGCCAGGCGATCCGCTTCGTGCAAAATACATTGCAGAGACATTCTTAGAAGATGCGAAAGAAGTGACCAATGTTCGCAATATGTTGGGTTATACCGGTACTTATAAAGGTCGTCGTATCTCTATTATGGGTCACGGTATGGGTATCCCATCTTGCTCAATTTATGCGAAAGAATTAATTACTGAATACGGCGTGAAAAAAATCATCCGTGTTGGTTCTTGTGGTGCCGTACGTATGGACGTTAAAGTACGTGATGTTATCATCGGTCTTGGCGCATGTACTGATTCAAAAGTAAACCGTATCCGTTTCAAAGATAACGATTTTGCTGCAATTGCTGATTTTGATATGGCACAAGCAGCGGTTCAAGCTGCGAAAGAAAAAGGTAAGCAAGTTCGCGTAGGGAATATTTTCTCTGCAGACCTATTCTACACGCCAGATTTCGAAATGTTTGATGTGATGGAAAAATACGGTATCTTGGGCGTAGAAATGGAAGCGGCGGGTATCTATGGCGTAGCCGCAGAATATGGTGCAAAAGCACTTTGTATCTGTACCGTTTCAGACCATATTCGTACACACGAACAAACTACTGCAGAAGAACGTCAATTAACCTTCAATGATATGATTGAAATTGCGTTAGAGTCCGTATTAATTGGTGATAAAGCATAATTTATCCGATTGATAAAATAAAAAAGAGCGGTCAATTTGACCGCTCTTTTGTTTTCTATGCTTGCTATTTTTCATACCAAATTCGGTTTACATAGAGCACGACTTTGCCAGAGGGTGTTTCCACATGGATTTCATCGTCAACGCCTTTCCCGATTAAAGCACGTGCGACGGGAGAATCAATGGAGATCCAGTTTTTAGCGGGATCGAATTCATCGCAGCCGACAAGGCGATATTGCTTCACTTCACCCTCTTCATCTTCTAGCTCAACCCATGCACCGAAAAATACTTTGCCTTCTTGTTTTGGGCTGTAATCCACGATTTGTAGCACTTCTAATCGTTTGGAAAGAAAACGCACTCGGCGATCAATTTCACGTAAGCGACGTTTGCCGTAAATATATTCTGCGTTTTCACTGCGGTCACCAAGCGCCGCGGCATCTGAAACCGCTTGGGTAACTTTTGGGCGTTCTTCTTTCCACAAAAATTTAAGTTCTTGGTCAAGCGCAAGCCAGCCTTGACGGGTAATGTAATTTGATTTTGCCATAATAAAAATAAAAGAAAATTTTTTGAATTATATTTGAGCCTGTTGTCTAAAACCAGTATTCTATTCCTGTTTTTCTTGAATCCTTTAATAACAAAGAAGTATGACAATGTTAAATCAACAAATTAGCCAAATTATTGCGGCAGAATTAACCGTTCAACCCCAACAAATCCTCGCGGCCATTCAATTATTAGATGATGGTAATACCATTCCATTTATCGCCCGTTATCGTAAAGAAGCAACAGGTGGCTTGGATGACACTCAACTTCGTCATTTTGAAACCCGTTTAATTTATTTACGTGAATTAGAAGATCGTCGTCAAACCATTTTGAAATCTATTGAAGAGCAAGGGAAATTGACCGATGAATTACGTGACAAAATCCAGGCGACACAAAGTAAAACTGAATTAGAAGATTTGTATTTACCATACAAACCAAAACGTCGCACCAAAGGGCAAATTGCGATTGAAGCCGGTCTTGAACCATTGGCTGATTTACTTTGGAACGAGCCGAAGAATAATCCTGAAACGGCAGCCGCTGAATTTGTAAATGCTGATAAAGGCGTAACAGACACCAAAGTCGCGCTTGATGGCGCACGCTATATTTTAATGGAGCGTTTTGCTGAAGATGCGGGTTTATTAGCGAAAGTTCGTGATTATTTAGCAAAAAATGCCGTTATCGTATCTAAAGTGATAGAAGGCAAAGAAACAGAAGGCGCAAAATTCCAAGATTATTTCGATCACCAAGAATTATTGAAAAATGTGCCTTCTCACCGTGCATTAGCCATGTTCCGTGGACGTAATGAGGGCATTTTACAATTAAGCTTAAATGCGGATCCTGAGGCAGAAGAGGGAAGTCGTCAAAGTTATTGTGAAGAAATTATTCGTGATTATTTAGATGTCCGTTTCACGGGGCAGCCTGCAGATAAATGGCGTGAGCAAGTGATTGCGTGGACATGGAAAATCAAAGTTTCGTTGCATTTAGAAACGGAATTAATGGCAAGTTTACGTGAAAAAGCGGAAGAAGAGGCCATTGATGTTTTTGCCCGAAATCTGACCGCACTTTTAATGGCTGCACCTGCTGGCGCGAAAAGTACCATGGGCTTGGACCCTGGCTTACGTACAGGGGTTAAAGTCGCCGTAGTAGATAACACAGGTAAATTATTAGATACCACCACCATTTATCCACACACGGGTCGTGAAGCCGAAGCGCAAGTGGCGATTTTCAGCTTGATCCGCAAACACAACGTAGAGTTAATTGCCATTGGTAACGGTACCGCTTCTCGTGAAACCGAACGTTTTGCGAAAGAAGTGATTAAAGAAATCAAAGAAAATAAACCTCAAACCGTTGTGGTGAGTGAAGCGGGCGCATCCGTTTATTCCGCCTCTGAATTTGCGGCAAATGAATTCCCGAATTTAGATGTCTCTTTACGTGGTGCAGTATCTATCGCCCGTCGTTTACAAGATCCATTGGCGGAATTAGTGAAAATCGAACCGAAAGCCATTGGTGTAGGGCAATATCAACATGATGTAAATCAAACCCAACTTGCGCGTAAACTCGATGCGGTGGTGGAAGACTGTGTAAACGCGGTGGGTGTGGATTTGAATACAGCATCCGCGCCATTGCTTGCTCGCGTGGCAGGGATGACGAAAACTTTAGCGCAAAACATTGTGGAATATCGTGATGAAAATGGTCGTTTTGAAAGCCGTGCAGAATTGAAAAAAGTGCCTCGTTTAGGGCCAAAAGCCTTTGAGCAATGTGCAGGCTTTATGCGTATTGCAGGTGGGAAAAATCCACTTGATGCTTCGGGTGTTCACCCAGAAGCTTATCCTGTGGTCGAAAAAATCTTGCAAGCGACAGCACAATCTATCCAAGATTTAATGGGCAATGCGGGAGTGGTACGTCAGCTTGATGCAAAACAATTCATTGATGAGCAATTTGGTTTACCAACGGTTCAAGATATTTTCAAAGAACTAGAAAAACCGGGGCGCGATCCGCGTGGTGAGTTTAAAACTGCCGTATTCGCAGAAGGCGTGGAAGAAATCACTGATTTAAAACCAGGTATGATTTTAGAAGGTACCGTCACCAATGTGACTAACTTCGGTGCATTTGTGGATATTGGTGTTCACCAAGACGGTTTAGTACACATTTCATCATTAAGCGATAAATTCGTTGAAGATCCACATCAAGTGGTGAAAACCGGCGATATCGTGAAAGTGAAAGTATTAGAAGTAGATGTGCCGCGTAAACGTATTGCGTTGACGATGCGATTAGATGAAAGTGCGGTCAAAAATGACGGCAAATCTGACCGCACTTTAAGTGCAAAACCAAGAAGTAATGCACCTCGCCAAGATCGTAATCCTAGAGGAAATAGTGCAATGGGTAATGCCTTTGCCGATGCGTTGAAAAATTGGAAAAAATAATTTCGTCATTTAGATGAACATTGTGGCCAAATAGGCGTACAATGAAGGGGATCTGGTCAATCATCCAATCCCCTTTTTTATTTCAACGAAAGGAATATTCTTATGGAAAAAGGTATTCTTGGGCCGCATGAAGGCAAGGAGCTGGAATTAATGTTAAGGGGCGAAAAGCAAGTGGCATTATTCAATCAGGAACTCGGCATTCCTGACGCCTTTCTCCCTTATCTTGAGCTAGGAATGCTTCATTCAAAAACAGTGCAACGTCATGTAAATGATGTTTGCTTAACCGATTTTATTGTCTATTTACCTCAATCTCTTGCACTCGCTGAACAAATGGAAGTGCTACTTCCTGCAAGCACTGTGAATGGTTTTGATCCCAAAGTGGAACGTGAAATCGGCCGAATTCTTGGCTACCCAGAAAAAGATATCGAATACTACATTCAGCATTTTCAAGATAATTTAGAGAAGTATCGGCAGCAGTATAGTTGATTGATAAAATAAAAGTGCGGTCAAAAACATAAGAAATTTTCGGTATTATGTAGCAGTTGCACAAAGTCCGAAAATTGACTAATTTACCGCATAAATTTGAATGCCTTTCCGAATGAAAATTGTGAAAGGTATTTCTTTTACCTCAAATTCTAACTTCAACCTCGCAATTTTTCACATCAATTTTCCATTTTTTCAAACTCAAGGCGTAACTATTCCGCTCAACCTTTATTCAGGTAAGCTATTTCTTTCTATATAATTCTATCTAAGTCTATTAACGCCTATACGATTCTATGCTGCCATCAGAATTTCATCGCATGCAGTTTGTTCTTCAAGTCGCTTAAAGTATTGTGATGAAATTTCGTTAGGTGCAAAGGCTTTCATACCGAGAAGCTCACCTTCGCGATGATTACCCTGCCAATAGCCAACCCATTCTTTGAATGGCAGAACCCATAAACAACGTTTGAGGACATCTTCAAAAAGTTTCCCGTTAGATTCTCGACGGTTATCTGAAAAGAATGCGGCTTGATTAGCATAGTGCAAGGCATATTTATTATCGACTTTATGATGTGTGCCACGCATTAAATCACGCATTCTTGCATTGAAGGATTCCGCAAGGTTATTATTTACACCTTTCGCACTATAAGCCTCTTGATGATTCACCGACCAACGGGTGTAATGAAAATCAAGACTTTTATAAGCAGGGTTTTCATCACACATAATATCACTGCCTGCTTTGACAAAGCGTTGATTTAATGCAAAAACAGTATCAGCATTTTCGGTGTAATCCATTGCGACAATGGTACGATTTGCTCCAGATATATTACTATCATTTGCAGCACGTTGTGTAATAGCGAATAGACAACGTTTAGTCGCTCTAAATTTAGGATATTTGCGACCTTTCTCATCGGCTTTTTGACGTTGTTTATAATTGTTTTTACGGAAATTAGTTGGGCGCAGGGTAAAGTTGATCAACATTCCATCTTCGTGAATTTCGCCTGACAATGGACTTAAATCGCGTGTTTTAAATAAGGCTTCGCGAACTTTCCCACAAAGTACAAATGCCGTTTTGTAGTTCAAATTAAGATGACGACTAACATCAATCGCACTAATGCCTTTTGAGCTATTTACCATCATTAAGATGACAGCAAGAATATCGACTAAATCAACTTTATGAAAGGCAAAGGCTGTATTTGTTGTAATATAAAAATGGCGTTTGCAATGTTTACAACACCAACGTTTACGAGAAGAAAGGAAATAGGCTTCGTGGCGAATACCACAATGCGGACAGCATACATCACGAACATTATCAGGGTTTCCCCAACGGTGAGTTTTTAAAAGGTAAAAAGCATCTTCTTCTGTAAGGCGTAAAATATCTTTTAAATTGATGTTTTTGGATTTGCTTGAAAGTAAATAATGTTGAGCCATTGCGAATTTCCTTGTGTAGTACAAGGCATTCGAGATTTGCTAAACGCCAGACATAAAAAATCGCCCACTTGAAAATTTCAAGTCGGCTCAAAGCGTTTATGCCTCGAATACCGTTACCCACAAGGAACTTGTGGAAGGCTCATTTAAAATGAGTGAAATTGCGATTGTTAAAACAGGAAATTTACAAGATGAAATTTGCTGCCACCTAAACATTCGCTACACACCTGTTAATGTGTATTAATTGGTGATTGAATAAAGTTGTATTCCTTGGCTAATTATATAATTTGTAGTAAGTTTTCCCTGCAAATTAGTGTAAATATAGTCCTTTGAAAATTTTTCGTCAAATAAAAAAAGCAATTCCTCACGAAGTTGCTTTCATCTATTATTTGTTATCGCTAGTGTCCGTAATTATTTATTCGATATTACAGGATTTTCGCCAAATTTATTCGATTCGGCACTACCTTGCACAACTCCGATGACGATTGAAATGATGATTGCAATCGCTTCACCAATAACAGGAATTAGCATAATTAACATATATAAAGTAAACCAACCCGATAAATTTATATCGTGTAATCTACGGACTGTTAGGGATATTGAAGGTGGTAAGGTAACAACAAAAACTACTAAAAAAAGTATTACTCCAATACCTGTAAAAGCAAAAGCACCTAAAATAGCGAATATTAACGCATAAAATAAAGTAAATCCCCAATACTCTTTTCGTCTAGCACGCCCTTTAAAGTTTGCATAGTTTTTAGTAAATGCTTCAATAAAGTATGTAAATAACGATTTTTCAATCATAACTAATCCTCTTAATGTGAACGTTTATTTTCAATATAATCTGTTGGATTATCAGCAGTTAAATCTTTTTTCCTATTAACCTGCTTGAGAAATGCATTTTTTGCTAGATGCCCTAACTCATGCGAAACTGAACCATAATAGAGAACAAGTAAAAATGGTAGCAACAAAATCTCAATAGGAAACGCTATAAATAATAATAACGAATCAAGGATTATTAAAAGCAATACTGTGACTAGATAAAAAACATAAAACTTTAAGAAATTATGTAAATTAGCCATTAGGAATAAGATGTTTTTCGGTATATTTAATAATTCTAACCATTTTCCAGTTAATGCATATCTAATGATTCCACATTGAAGAATTGGATTTGAGATCATGCCCCATATAAAGTAGATAAATAATGTTGCAATATAATCCTCAATGTAATCCGTAAGATAGCCTGTTAATCCGCCTTGTATAAATTCTAGTATATCTAAGAACAATCCTAGAATACCTTTTAGTCCTAATAAATAACAAAAAGCTGTTGGAACCATCCAATATATAATCGTAACTCCTGTTATTTGTAACCCTTTCAGAACTATTTTCTTTATTTGTAATGATTGCAACGGCTTATCTAGCATAATATCTTCAACCATCTGAACCTGCCATCCTTTAATAAATATTATGCCGAATGGATACTTTATAAATGGGAAAAATAGTAATAAAGGAATAATCCAAAGCTTCTTATAGAAACTTCTATCAGAAAAGAGATATACGTATCCTTCTTGATATTCTTTAAGCAAATTTTTAAACATTCTCGTGTTATACCTAAAATTTAAAGAGTATTGAGGACTTTGCAAGGCTGATTCTTGGTAATTACAATGGGTTTATATAAACAACTTCCACAAACACTTCCATATTGAAGGATATATAGTTTTTTACCATTAATCATAAATTCGTAAGTTGATGATGTGTATCCTTGATTATTTGATAAAGGAGATGAACATTTTTCACCTGCTTTACTCTCTTTAACAAAGATTTTATGGCGTTTTAATTCACTACTTAATAATTCGACTTGGTCGTAGTCATAATTTACTTCATTTTCTTGAATTAAAGTATTATGGTTTAATGCCTTGAAGAACATAAGATCAGATGTTTCCATCTTTATAGATGAACCTACTGCTTTACCTTGAGATAGATTAACCAAACTGTTATATAAAGATGAATCAGTGGTTTGCTCCGTTCTAAATGGATTGCCAACTCTTTTCTTCACAAATGTACCTTGTGAAATATCTCGAAGTCCCTCTGTAACTTCTGCACAAGAAGTTAATGATAAGGTTAGCATTACTACCTTAAATATTTTTCTCATAACATTTCCTTATTGATATTTCTTGATGCAAGAAGCCAAGCTTTTCTTGTAACTATGCCCTTGTTCAGTAATTACATCCGATACTAAGCATTGGTTGTTTTCACATTCCAGTTGATAGATTAAATCAATGGTTTTCTTCTTACTTTTTAGAGTGACATTTACCTGTTCCTTAATAATTTTTATGATAGGTTTTACTTCAACTTGATTTCTCACCATTCCATAGATCCAAAATTCGGAAAGGCATGTTCCGCCGTATTCATACTCATTTTCGTTATGAATATCTGTTGCTTTTATTTGCAAATCTGCAAACTCTTTTGTTGAGTAGCGTTCTAAATCATTGGTTTGATAGACCTTTGCAACGGTATCTACTTTAGCTTGCTCTAAAGGTGACAAAGCGAAAACGTTTATAGATACGAATACTGTAGATAAAGATAGAAGTAGCTTATTCATAATAAAAAACCTATAATGATTAACATAAGAAATTTAGGGAAATTTTCAGTAAGAACCCGCATTAAACCTAGCTATAATACATAATTTGGTTGTTTCGCTGTAGCAACTGGCAATCTCTATCAACTACCACTAGCAGTGGGTATTCAAGAAATTTTACAGGTACAAAATGAGTGTCAATGAGAAGATTCGGAAGTTCCGAGAAGCAAAGGATTGGTCGCAAGAACAGATGGCAGAAAAGCTGAATATGTCGTTAAATGGCTATGCTAAAATTGAGCGTGGTGAAAGTAAAATTTACCTAGACAAACTCGAACAAATTGCACAAGTATTTGACATTGATGTAATTGAGTTAATGCAATCAGATGGTAGGAATATCTGTTTTCAAATTGAATCGCCACAAGGTGCTGTGTATCAAGGTGTAGGCGAAGTTTCGTTATTGATTGAGGTTGAAAGATTGAAATCAGCACTTTCTCATGCAGCTGAGAAGGAGGTTTTGTTGAATAAGTTGCTTGAACAGAAAGATAGAGAGCTTAATACATTAAAAGAACTACTTAATGTAAAATTCTCTCCCATAGATGCTCAATAGTTTTTTATGCTTTATCTTATAAGCTTTAGGAGCATAGTAAATGTATGACTAGCTTGGGCGTATAAAGATAGTACGATAATCTAACGCATGAAATTTACTATTTATTGACAAGTATGTTTTTTTAATGTATTATTGAACGAGCTTGTTTTTAGACAGGAATCCTGTTCTTATATAAGAAGATAAGCTAGTTCTAAAGAGATTATAATTTTAATTGGATTAAAAAGGGCAATAGGTGGTTACTTATTGTCCTTTTTAATGAAAAAAATGAAAGATAGAAAGCCTAATTTAAAATTTCTTTTTGAATCTTATTTTAATAAAAAAGTTTCATTTGATATTTTTGAAAATATATCCATAGAAAAGAGTTATTATAAGATCTGTAAGGATCAAAAAGATATATATATTCCTAATGATGAGCTAAAATTAATTTTGTCGTTTTTATCTCATTTTATATTCAAAAGTCTTCCAATAGAAAATGATGTAGCCTTTGCCTATAGAAAAGGCATTAATGTTAAGGATTGCTTATTACCGCATGTAAATAGCAATTTTTTTTATAAAACAGATATAATAAACTTTTTCCCATCCATATCAACTTCTTTAATAAAAGAAAATCTTCATCAAGATATTTCAAAATTATCGTATTTAGATCAAGAAAACTTGATGTTTTATTTAGATAAAATATTAAGCTTAGTAACTATCGATGATAAGTTACCTATTGGTTTTCCTACATCTCCTTTTATTAGTAATTATATTATGAGAAAATATGATATAAATATAAAGTCTTTTTGTAATAACAATAACTTTATTTACACAAGATATTCAGATGATATTATTATTTCATCTAATGATGACATAGACAAAGATTATATAACAAGTAATATTAAGTCTATCTTACAACAAGAGTATAGTCCGTTTTATTTAAATAATTCTAAGACAAAAATTTTTACTAAAAAGAATAAAATAAAAATACTTGGATTAACAATTAACAATCAAGAAATTAGTGTAGATAGAAAAATAAAAGATGAAATTGAGGTGGGAATATATTTTTTCACAAAAGATAGATTAAAATTTATAGATTATTTTAGTGACAATGAACTATCAGCTAAAAGAAAATTAGCTGGAAATATTTCTTATGCAATAAATATAGAACCTGACTATCTACAAAAATTAGCTAGAAAATATGGATTATCAACAATAAAAGAAATTCTCAAGGTTAATTTATGAAAATGTTTATAAATATAAATAAACTACAACATATAGAAAATGGAATAATTAAGTTAGATATGACAGATAGAAATATTATCTGTATCGTGGGGAAAAATGGAGTAGGTAAAACAAGCATTATTAAATCAATGTATCTAACACAAGATATTGATGTATTTAAGGAAAATAAATCTTTATCCATAGATAAAGATACTACCATCTCCATATCTATTCATAAGAATGGTACTGAATTTGAATGTTTAAATTATTATTATGATAATAACATTCAGTATTTAAATACAAGAAATATAATCAAATCAAAATTATGCATCGAGTTACCAATACCATTTGGTAACCGTTTTACTACATACCCAACCTTATCAAAAATTGATCGTGATCTCAGAGAGATTTATCTTAAAAATCAATATAGTAAAGATGAAGATATTATCGAATTTTTAAATAAAATTTATCCCAATAGTAGTAAGTTTAATGAGCTTAAAAAAGTTGAAATTAAAGGTAAAAAATATTATTTCTTGACTAATAAAGATGGCGGGTATATTCGAGAGGACTATTTTAGTTCAGGGGAATATTTCATAATAAATATATATAAGATGCTCTCATCTGAAGAGCAAGATATTGTTATTATTGACGAGATTGATATTTCATTGGATGCTTCAACTCAAGTTAATTTAGTGAGAGAGCTAAATAATTTATGCAATAAATATCATAAGAAAATTATTTTTACTTCTCATTCTCTTGTAATTATGAAAACGCTATATAATGAATTTCGAACTCCCATTTATTACTTATCAAACGATAATGGAAAAATGAGAATTATTGAAACATCATATGGATTTGTTGCTGGAGAAATGTTTGGGTTTCAAGAGTATGATAAATACATTATTGTTGAAGATATTGTACTAGAAAAATATATCCAATATTTATTAGACTCCTTAAAAGGAGAATACCCTGAAAAGAAAATCAGAACACTTTATATTGGTGGTGCAGAAGAGGTAAAAGATTTTCTACAAGGTTCAAGGTTTAGTATTTTGAATAAAGATAAAAAGGATGTTATAGCTATTCTTGATGGAGATAAGAAAACAGTTAAGCTAAAAAATAGAATACTACATATTCCTTTTGATAGCGTAGAGAAAGAATTACTAAGAAAATGTAAGGGCAATGAGAAAAAATATAATCTTCCTTCTAATTTTGTTTACCCAGAAAACTTAAAGAATCCTAAAGTGTATTATGAACTTTTGATTAATACTGGATTTGAATATTTGTCTATTATTGAAATAATTGAGAGAGACTGGCCATCCGAAATCGAAGATGTAAAAGATAAAATATTAAATTTCCTAAAATGTTAAAATAATTATTGAAAAGCGAGTTTAGGATAAGCTCGCTTATTTATTAACTTACTGATTCATCATATAAAATTTGAGCTACTCTTTGCAAAATTCGTTTACTAGAATCAGTAATTACGCGATATTTCCCTATCAAACTAATTTCATCAGGAAGAAAATCATTTTGAGCAACATCTGAAATAAACATTTTACCTTCGCCACTCACGAGCCAATTCAAATTTACTCCTGCTTTAGCAATGCCTGTCATTCCTTCTGCATTGGGTTCACGTTCACCACCGATATAACCTTGCATCGTACGATAAGCTATTCCTGCCCGATCTGCAAAATCTGTAATTTTCCAATTTTTAGCTTCACAAACTTGTCTTAATCTTTCTGATATGCACATTTGAGCGTTCCATTTTCAATTTACAATTGACA
The DNA here is from genome assembly GCF_001810345.1 of Haemophilus sp. HMSC061E01. Classification (NCBI taxonomy): domain Bacteria; kingdom Pseudomonadati; phylum Pseudomonadota; class Gammaproteobacteria; order Pasteurellales; family Pasteurellaceae; genus Haemophilus; species Haemophilus sp. HMSC061E01. The sequence continues at coordinate 57,220 of NZ_KV801016.1, read as the reverse complement.
AATTACGCAAATGAGCGTATATTTGTTTTCGGTTTAAACGCATTTTATCACGTTTGAGCATATTTAAAATCTCTATTAACATAAATTTTAAACAAGACGATGACTCAGCATTTCTTACTTTCTAGCAAAGCTCGCACGCTTTCTTCCTACGAGATTGCACAACTCTCGGAAGAAGAAGCGTATGATTTGCTTTGTGAATTAAGATGGGGTGGAAAAGAGTTCATCACTTGCCCTAAATGTGGGGTACAACACAAGCCTTATTATATTTCTACACGTAAACAATGGCGCTGCAAACATTGTAATCACACTTTTAGTATCACTTCTGGCACCATTTTTGCTAATCGCAAGAAACCGATCAAGGTTTATCTCTATGCTTTAATGGAATGGGTTAATGCCGTCAAAGGCTTATCATCCCTTCAATTAGCACGTAATGCAAAACTTAATCCTCGCACGGCATTTGTTTTATCACATAAATTCCGCAAGGCATTACTGGAAAGTCGTGATATGAAACCCCTTTCAGGTGTAGTGGATATGGACGGTACTTATGTTCATCCTGCACCACGTAAAGCAAATAAGAAATCTGACCGCATTGACTATCGTTTAAAAGAAAATCAGAATCCTGATAAACGTTGTGTCATGGTTGCACGTGAGCATTATTCGCCAGAAGAAAAAGCCAGTAATGCGCTGCATTGTGGGGCAAAACGCTCTCACGTTTTTGTGGCGCATACAGAATCGCAATCGGTAGTGAAAAATTTTGCCGATAAATTCATTAAACCGAATACGCAAATTAACACCGATGAAAGCACGGCTTATGATGTCTTGTTGCCTTACTATAACTTGAGAACTGTAAACCATAAAGAAGAATATCGCAGTGACTTAGGTGTAACAAACAATCAGGCAGAAAGTCTATTTAGTCGTTTCAAACGTATGTATTACGGACAAGTTCACCGAATTAGTAATGAATACCTGCTTAACTATGCTAATGAAATTGCGTACCGTGAGGACAATCGCCGTACCTCAAATAAAGTGCAGTTTATTGATGTATTAAGCCGATGTTTGAAAACCACCAACGATAACAATGAATGGTGCGGTTATTGGCAACGTAAAATTATTCATCAAGAAGTGATTTGGCAGTAGATATATGGCATATAACTTAGATAAGAAGCTCAAAGAATTTGAGTTTGAACGTAAACAGGTATTACATCATCTTGCGTTACTTGATGCGAACATTGCCACATTAAAACGTGCTATTGAGCTTACTCAACAGGAAAGTGATGTAGCCCTTTATAATACGGACAACTTTGTGTACCGTTCCAAATATAAGCTCTTTAAAGGGAAAATTCGTAAATACATCGTACAAATGATGCGAGAAGCACCCAATAAAGCCTTTACAATAGCTGAACTCACGCAACGCATTTTTGATATTGAACTAAATCCTGACACGCCATCTGCAAAGCACCTTGATTCTGTTCGTAAACAACTGAATGAGTTTTATAAAAGAGAATGGATTAATAGGGTTCAAATCAGCCGAAATGAGGTTCACTGGCAATGGAAACAAAAATAGCGGTATTTCTACCGCTATTTACTATCCTTACTCAAGTGTTCTCAATCGCCAATGTTGTGAGTTATCTATTAAGCATTTTTCCACTAACGATTTATACTTTAAATAGTTTAATGTACAAGCAATCGTTTGTGATTGTTTATACGGTATGACTTCTTCAATCTCTTGCCCATCTAACTTCATCGCCTGATATGTAATCTCCTTCACACTTAACCATTTTGAAGGCTCTTGTTTTAGTACCTGAGCAATCAACTGTTGAGGCGAAGTTTGGAAACGAAGATTTCTAAATTTGGGGTTTGAAGGTAAAGGCGGTTCTTCCCGACCTTTTGCGTGATTTAATGCCACACGATAGTCTGAAATCTTCCGATCAAGATCCTTTAATTCTTTATGGAGTTGCTTGATTTGCGCTGCAATTTCTTTCTTTTCGGTTTCAATTTCTTCAATCGCTTCTTCAAGCGCATTTTCCAAAGTTGATTTTTGTTTTGTCATTGACTATTCTTACCTTTCGTACATAAAAGATAAGAAAATGTAGCAGAAACAACAAATTAAATCTTTGTGCAACTGCTACATAATACCGGAAATTTTGACCGCACTTTTGTTTCCAAAGATGATTATTCTAAGTAAACCTTATAATTTCACATTCATTTTTCTGTAGAAATATCACTATAGATAGCATAACAAGTCAAAGTGGTAAATTAGGTAATTGTTTAATGTATACTAGATCGAAAGGAACTAATATTATTGTTAATAAGGTAAATTGATATGAATAAACCAAAAACTGTTTCAGTTATAGTAAATAATGAATTCTTATTAGTGACCTCTATTATTAGAGGGATGATTGGAATGACAGATCCAGATCAAGATTTTATTTTTAATCAAGTTGATATTACAGATTCATATTTTGGAAAGTTGGTTAGAGAAAAACTTGATGAAAGCAGAGAAGTATCCCTCCAGGAATTTCAAGCTATTTTTAATTCTGAGAAAATGAAGGGGTTACAAAAAAGACTTGAGGAAGAGATGAAAAAACGCT
>NZ_KV801016.1:0-54529 GCF_001810345.1 Haemophilus sp. HMSC061E01 | reverse complement strand
CTCTTCATCAAGATTCTTTAGATGGAAGTACAGGGATTTCACTTCCTGACAATTCAGCATTAGAATTTAAATATGATAAGAGTATTTTGGATGAAGAATTAGGAAAAGCCATAAGACAAGCCCTGACGTATTGTACGAGTATTTATCGGTAATATATTTCCTCAAAATATAAAGTGCGGTCAAAAATACGAGAAATTTTGACCGCACTTTATTATGGATTAGAAAGGATTATTCTGCGTCTTCTTTTGCCCATTCTAATGAGCGTTTAACGGCTTTTTTCCAACCTTTATAACGACGTTCACGTTTTTCTTCATCGTTATCTGGGGTGAAGGTACGTTCTACACGCGCTTTGTCGTGAAGCTCGTCTAAATCTTTCCAGAAACCAACCGCAAGACCAGCAAGATAAGCTGCACCAAGTGCAGTCACTTCTTTCACCACTGGACGTTCTACGTTCACATCTAAAATATCCGCTTGAAATTGCATTAAGAAGTTATTGTTAGTTGCGCCGCCATCGACACGTAAATATTGTAAGCGTTGGCCTGAGTCAGATTGCATTGCTTCTAATACATCACGGGTTTGGTAAGCGATAGATTCAAGGGTTGCGCGTACAATATGGTTGCGATTAGAGCCACGAGAAAGACCGAAAATTGCACCACGTGCATACGGATCCCAATAAGGTGCACCTAAACCGGTGAAGGCTGGAACAACGTACACGCCATTGCTATCTGGGACTTTTTGTGCGAAGTATTCGGAGTCGTGGCTGTCATGTACGATTTTGAGTTCATCACGTAACCATTGGATTGACGCGCCTGCGATAAATACCGAACCTTCAAGTGCGTATTCAGGTTCACCTTTGGCGTTACACGCGATGGTGGTTAATAGGCCATTTTTAGAGGTAATGGCTTTATCACCGGTGTGAAGCAACATAAAGCAGCCTGTACCATAGGTATTTTTTGCTTGGCCTGCGCGTGTACATAGATGGCCGTAAAGTGCAGCTTGTTGGTCACCCGCGATACCCGAAACTGGAATACGCACACCGCCTTTACCCCCGATGTTGGTTTTGCCATACACTTCGGAAGAATTACGCACTTCAGGCAACATAGAACGTGGAATATTTAATAATTCCAGCATTTTGTCATCCCATTTTTTCGTATGGATGTTAAATAACATGGTACGGGATGCGTTGGTGTAATCCGTTACGTGAACACGGCCTTGGGTTAATTTCCATACAAGCCAGGTATCTACGGTACCAAATAGAAGCTCGCCACGTTCAGCTTTTTCACGAGCACCTTCTACATTGTCCAAGATCCATTTCACTTTTGTACCGGAGAAGTATGGATCCACCACTAAACCTGTGGTATTGCGGATATATTCTTCGTGACCATCCGCTTTAAGTTTGTCCGTAATATCTGCAGTACGACGACATTGCCACACAATCGCATTATAAACCGGTGTGCCGGTTGCTTTTTCCCACACAATGGTAGTTTCACGTTGGTTGGTAATACCAATTGCCGCAATTTCATCTGAGGTAATGCCTGCTTTTGCAACCACTTCGTTTAATGTTGAACTTTGTGTTGCCCAAATTTCCATTGGATTATGTTCCACCCAGCCTGCACGTGGATAAATTTGTGTAAATTCACGTTGGGCGATTTCGACAACATTCGCATTGTGATCTAATAATACTGCACGAGAGCTTGTGGTACCTTGGTCCAAAGCGATGATGTATTTTTTGTCTGTCATGGTTCTATTCCTTAGAGTGCTCGGCACTCTCATTAAATGAATGAAGAAATTTTGAGCTTAAACGAACAAATTGCGAACCTAACTTAATTGAATTCGAATCTAATTGGAACAAGCAATGTTGGGTTTTGTGATTAGCATCACAGATTTTTCTCTGAAGATATGCAATCGATTGCGTTAACGTACAAAATAATGTGATCCTTCTCTCATTTCTAGAAAATAGATCGGTTTTATCTATTGAATTAATTGGTTAAAACTAGATAATGAAGCCACTCACTTTGAGTATCTCAATATTTGATCAAACAACGAAACGAATTGCAAAACAAGATTTCTTTAATGAAATCATTAAGTTAATCATTATTTGGAGATTCTCTTATGAATGCCTATTTTGCAGAATTTTTTGGCACAGCACTTTTAATCCTGTTAGGTAACGGTGTGGTGGCCAACGTATGTTTAAATAAAACGAAAGGGCAAAGTTCTGGTTGGATTGTGATTACTACCGCGTGGGCATTTGCAGTGTATGTGGCCGTCGTTGTAACAGGTCCTTACAGTGGGGCGCACTTAAATCCAGCGGTAACGCTTGGTGTGGCAATGAAAGGTGCATTTGCTTGGGAATTGGTCCCTGGCTACATCGCGGCACAAGTGGTGGGGGGCATGGTAGGAGCGTTGTTGGTTTACATTATGTATAAAGATCACTTTGCAGCGACCGAAGAAGAGGGCTTAAAACGCGCTTGTTTCTGTACTGAACCAGCAATTCGTAACTATCCAATCAACTTAGTAAACGAAATCGTTGGTACCTTCGTGCTTGTTTTCGTGATTTTCTATCTTGCGGGAGCAAACATCACTTTACCAGGCACGGCAGAAAGCACGCCAATTGGTTTAGGTTCTATCGGGGCATTACCAGTAGCGATTTTAGTTTGGGCAATTGGTTTGAGCTTAGGTGGAACAACCGGTTATGCGATCAATCCAGCTCGAGATCTTGGTCCGCGTTTAACCTTAGGTCTTTTCCTGGGTGGGACATTAAAAACTAAAGCTGACTGGGGATACAGTTGGGTTCCGGTTATAGGGCCATTTATCGGGGCGGCTTTAGCAGCAGTATTCTATAATGCCATTATGTAATTTATTCAAATAGAAAGAGCGGTCAAAATTCATGATGTTTTTTGACCGCTCTTTTTATATTTAGAGGTTTGATTAAATACAATAATCTTCGAATTCCATTGGCATTTTAGCTTGCAATAGGAATTGTTTGGTGCGCTCTTGCTGTGGATGACTGAAGAATTCAGACGCGGTATTTTGTTCAACAACTTGACCATTTTCCATGAGAATCACGCGATCTGCCACATCTTTGGCAAAATTCAATTCATGGGTGACGATAATCATTGTCCAACCTTCTTGTGCGAGCATTTTGAGTGCTTGTAACACTTCACCGACGAGTTCAGGGTCAAGAGCGGAAGTAGGCTCATCTAACAAGATAATATCGGGTTTAACTGCTAAAGCACGGGCGATCCCGACACGTTGTTGTTGACCACCAGAAAGTTGAGAGGGATATAAATCTGCTTTCGCTTTTAAACCAACTTTTTCCAATAATGCTAAGGCTTTTTCACGCGCAATCTCTTTCGCTTGTTTTTGCACAACGACCATGCCTTCCATCACATTTTCGAGTGCTGTGCGATGGGGAAATAGATTGTATTGTTGGAATACCATTGAAGAACGACGACGCAATTTTAGTTCATCGGCTTTGCTGATTTTTTTACTGAAATCAATGGTTAAGCTTCCATCAGTAAATGCTAATACACCTTTTTCTGGGCGTTCGAGCAAATTTAAACAGCGTAAAAAAGTGGTTTTGCCTGAACCTGATGGGCCTAGAATGGCAACCACTTCACCTTTATTAATTTCAAAATCAATGCCTTTTAATACATGGTGGCCATTAAAACTTTTCTGAATATTCGTGACTTTTAACATAAACAGTCCTTATAAATGGCGAGAAAGGCGTTTTTCTAAACGGGTTTGTCCCATTGACAGCACAAAACAGAATACCCAATAAATGAGAGCCGCTTCACTATAAATTAAAATAAATTCGTAGTTTTCAGCAGTGATGTTTTGCGCCACACGAAATAATTCCGCAATCCAAACGAGTGATGCCAGAGACGTATCTTTCACTGTGCTAATGAAGGTATTTGATAGCGAAGGGACGGAAATACGTAAAGCTTGCGGCATAATGGTACGCACGAAAGCTTGAGTGTAATTCATGCCTATCGCATAAGAGGCTTCCCATTGACCTTTAGGAATCGCAAGAATAGAGGCCCTCACCGTTTCTGCTGCATAAGCACCAATGTTAATGGAGAACGCAATAATTGCGGTTGGGAAAGGCTCAAGTTTGATGCCAACTTCAGGTAAACCATAGAAAATAATGAAGATCTGCACCAACATTGGCGTGCCGCGAATAATTGAAATATAAGTGCGACAAATACCCTGCAGAATTTTGGTCATTAAATTGGGATGTGGCAATGTGCAAATCACAGCTACGATAACCGCAATGAATAAACCGCAAAAGAAGGAAATGACCGCAAGGGGGATCGTATATAAAATTGCCCCTTCCATCATAGGCCAAAACGAGCTGATTACATAATCAGCTCGTTCTGCGGTCATAAATGGAAGGCTGGCTAACCAATTATTGAGTAATGTCATCGCCAAACCATTTGATTGAAAGTTGTTTTAACGTTCCGTCTTTGCGTAGTTCTTCAAGTGCTTGGTTCACTTTTGCAATAAGCGGTTCTTCACCTTTCAAGAAAGCAAAACCGGTTGGGATTTTTTTATCACTTTCTACAGCAATTTTTAAGCCTGAGTTAGGTTGTTTTTTGAAGTAATCTAATACTGCAAGCTTATCGTTTACTGTTGCATCAACACGACCTTGTTTTACCGCTTCAAGGTTTTGTGCCAAGCTATCAACGGTCACAATAATTGCTCCATTATCACGTGCATCTTTGCTCCAGTTACTGGTTGCAGATTGTGCAGATTTTTTACCTTTTAAATCAGGGAATGATTTAATGCTATCGTTATCGGCTTTCGTCACGATTACGCCAGCAGAGTAGTTATAAGGTGCACTGTAATCATATTTTTTTAAACGTTCTGGGCTTGGATTGGTTTGGTTAGCAATAACATCAAAGCGTTTTGCATTTAAACCTGCATACATACCGTCCCAAGCGGTTTCTTTAAATTCGACTTTCCAACCTAATTTTTGCGCTACTTTTTCGATAATTTCCACATCGAAACCGGTTAACTTGCCATCTTTGTCGTGGAAAGTAAATGGTGCGTAAGTACCCTCAGTACCAACTAATAAGGTTTTAGTTTGTTCAACGCGATCAGCAATTTCACCAGCGTTAGCAAAAGTAGAAAGGGCTAATCCTGCCGCTAAAAGTGCGGTGCTAAAAAATGATTTTTTCATAAGTGTTCCTTTTTTAGATAAATAACGAAAGTGAAATAAATTATAAGAAGCGAAAAAGAAAAGAAAAGTATTATTTATTTATGAATTATTTCCTTTAGTTATATCAAATAAAATTTGTTTAATTAATAAACAAAAAAGGTCTGTAAAAACAGACCTTAGATAAAATGAATTCAATCAATAGATTAAGCTTCAATACCTTCGAATAACGCTGTACTTAAATAACGTTCTGATGCAGAAGGTAGGATTGCAACGATTAATTTATCTTGGAATTCTGGTAGTTTTGCTAATCGGTCAGCCGCTGCCACAGCCGCACCTGAAGAAATACCCGCAAGAATACCCTCCTCAGCCATTAAGCGACGAGCGGTCGCAATTGCCGTATCGCTATCTACAGTTTCCACGCGATCAATTAATGATAAATCTAAGTTTTTCGGAATGAAGCCCGCACCGATACCTTGAATTTTGTGTGGACCCGGTTTCACTTCTTGACCAGCAAGGGTTTGGCTAATAACAGGTGATTCTGTTGGTTCAACCGCCACAGAGGTAATTTTTTTACCGTGATCTAATTTGATCGAACGAGAAATACCAGTAATTGTACCGCCGGTACCTACACCGGCAACTACGACATCAACTTTACCTTCAGTATCTTTCCAGATTTCTTCACCAGTAGTTTGACGGTGAATGTCAGGGTTAGCCGGGTTTTCAAATTGTTTTAGCATCACATAATGATTTGGGTTAGACGCCACAATTTCTTCTGCTTTAGCGATCGCACCTTTCATCCCTTTTGAGCCTTCAGTAAGCACGAGATTCACGCCTAAACCACGTAATAAACGTTTACGTTCAAGGCTCATGGTTTCAGGCATGGTTAAGGTGATTTTGTAACCGCGTGCTGCTGCTACATAAGCTAAAGCAATACCGGTGTTACCACTAGTTGCATCTACAATTTCTTTACCCGCTGTTAAAATGCCGTCTTTTTCTGCTTGCCAAACCATATTGGCACCAATACGGCATTTCACGCTGAAGCTTGGGTTACGACCTTCAATTTTTACAACAACGTTACCATTGTGTCCGAAGTGTTTTAAACGAACTAATGGCGTATTACCAATTGAGTATGAGTTATCTGCATAAATTGTCATTTTACTGTCCTTTTATATTTGGAATGAGTTGATGCAGTAGTTATAACACCGGTTTTTATATAAAAAAAATAGTTAATAGCTATATTTTATAACTAAATGCTATTTATTCACGATGCCATTTCCTGAAGGCTTAATTTCAGTACTCTTAGAACGTGTCACAATTTGTGTTGAACCTGAGGTGCGGTCAACATTCATATCAAATTTTAATTGTGAGCGATAATTTTCCACCCACATCACGGTTGCACCACAGACCGCCACAGGAATAATGACTAAGTTCACGATCGGTAATGCGGTACAAAGGGTAATTAAAGCCCCGAATGTCAGGCTTTGAGAGCGTCTTTCCCCTAATGCATTTTTCATAATGCCAAAAGAAATTTTATGGTTATCAAACGGGTAGTCGCAATATTGAATCGCCATCATCCAACAAGTAAATAAGAACGTCAGCACGGGAATAATGGTTTGTCCGATAACAGGGATAAAACTTAATAAGAACAAGCCCACAAATTTCGGTAAGCTGTACCATAGTTTTTGCCATTCACGATTTAGCATTCGTGGCACATCTTTCATGATTTCGGCAAAACCATCATCATTAACGGCTTCGCCAGTCAGCATTTTTTCGACTTTTTCTGCTAATAATCCATTAAACGGTGCGGCAATAAAGCCTGAAAGTGTCGTAAAAGCAAAATAGAAAAATAAGAGAATTGAGCCAATAGACAGCACGAGCAAAATCACACTTAAAAAGCTTAACCAATCAGGAATAAAGCTCATTACCCAGTCGATCATTGTGGAGATTTGAGAAACAAATAACCAAAATAAGCCTGTAAGCAGGACGATATTCAGTAGAATTGGCATAATCACAAAACGTCGGAGACCTTTTTGCGTAATGAAATGCCAACCCATCACGAAATGATTGAAAGCAGATTTTATTTCATTTTGATCGATCATCATTGTTCCTTTAAATTGAAAAGTAAAAATACAAAACGTCACAGAAAGACAATATTTTTTGAGGAAAATTCCATCTCATCCCTTTTAATATCTTGTTTGCTTTTCTATTTTTTCACCTGTCGAAATGTGATAGGATCAGCAAAAATCATTGCGTTAAGGAGCAACAAGCATGGACTTAAATACCATTTTGATCATTCTAGGGGTGATTGCTTTAATTGCCTTAGTGGTACACGGATTATGGTCAAATCGTCGTGAGAAATCAAAATATTTTAAAAGTGCGAATACATTTAACCGCACTTCTAAAAGTGGGGAGGTCAATTCTTTTTCGCAAGCCGCTGATCCTAATGCGGATATTCGTTTAACACATCGTGCTCAAGCGGCACAGCCTGTACAACAAAATGTTCAACCTAAAGTGACACCTCAGGCGGCAAGCCAACAACAATTAAATTTTGATGAGCAACATGCTCAAGTTGATGCGCGTCAAATAGAAAAAAGTGTGGATGATATTAAAATCTCCTTACCAAATCAGCCAGTTTATGAGATGAATACGGCGCAACCTGCTCCTGCGCCACAGCCTGAACCTGTGGTTTATCCTGAAACGAATGTACAACCGAAACCACGTGTGGCAGAGATGACAATCGAAGAATTAGAAGCTCAAAGCAATGATTTTGATGGTGTGAATTCTTCTTCGCCTGAATTGCGTGAGCAGTTAGCCGAGATGTCATTAAATCCAACTCAAGAACCTGCTCATGAGAACGTGCATTTTAACTATCACGAACCAGTAGAGGTTGAAAAACCAAAACAAACTACTGGCTTTGTTCAACTTTATGTGATTTCGAATCAGAATCGTGAATTTTATGGACCACAATTATCTCAATCTTTAGAAAACTTGGGATTCATTTTTGGTGAGCGTCAAATGTATCATCGCCACTTTGATTTAAGTGTGGCAAGCCCAGTGCTATTTAGCGTGGCAAACATTGAACAACCAGGTACGTTTGATTATTACAATATGGCCGAGTTTTCAACCATGGGGGTGGTGCTCTTTATGCAGTTGCCATCACCAGGTAATAATTTGGCAAACTTACGTATGATGATTCGTGCAGCGAAAACCATCGCGGAAGATTTAGGTGGCGTGGTATTGACTGATCAGCAAGAAATTTTTGATGATATGGCTGAGCAGGATTACTTATCTCGTATCGCATAAAACGCACGAAAAAATAACCGCACTTTGGGCGAGCCGATGGTTCGCCCATTTTAATTCAATGAGTAAACCATTAGAGAACATTATGAGCCTTCAGCAACAAATTGATACATTACGTCAGGATCTTCGTCGTTATGAATATGAATATCATGTATTGGATAACCCAACGATTCCTGACGCGGAATATGACCGTTTATTTCATCAACTTAAAGCCTTAGAAGCCGCCCATCCGGAACTCATTACGGCAGATTCACCTACTCAACGTGTAGGCGCCAAACCGCTTTCTGGTTTTGCACAAATTCGTCATGAAATTCCAATGCTGTCTTTGGATAATGCCTTTTCAGACGAGGAATTTTATGCATTCGTAAAACGTATTGAAGATCGTCTTATTCGTTTGCCTGCCCCCCTCACTTTCTGCTGTGAGCCGAAATTAGATGGTTTAGCGGTGAGTATTTTGTATGTGAATGGCGTACTGACTCAAGCTGCAACTCGTGGTGATGGGACAACAGGGGAGAATATTACAGCGAATATCCGTACAATTCGAAATATTCCATTGCAACTTTTAATGGATAATCCACCCGCTCGTTTAGAAGTGCGTGGTGAAGTGTTTATGCCACATGAAGGCTTTGAGCGTTTAAATCAACAGGCTTTAGAGAAAGGCGAGAAAACCTTTGCTAACCCACGTAATGCCGCAGCAGGTTCGTTGCGACAGCTTGATCCAAAAATTACGAGTAAGCGTCCATTGGTATTGAATGCTTATGGTATTGGTATTGCTGAAGGAGTAGATTTGCCGAATACGCATTATGATCGTTTGCAATGGTTGAAGTCTATTGGGATTCCGGTAAACCCAGAAATCCGTTTATGTAACGGCACAGATGAAGTGTTGGGTTTTTATCGTGATATTCAAAATAAACGTAGTGCTCTTGGCTACGATATTGATGGTACCGTGTTAAAAATCAATGATATTGCGTTACAAGAGAAATTAGGTTTTATTTCCAAAGCGCCACGTTGGGCGATTGCTTATAAATTCCCTGCACAAGAAGAATTAACTCGCCTAAATGATGTAGAATTCCAAGTGGGCAGAACGGGGGCAATTACACCTGTTGCCAAATTAGAACCGGTATTTGTGGCAGGGGTAACGGTAAGTAACGCCACATTGCATAATGGTGATGAAATTGAACGCTTGGACATTGCTATTGGCGATACGGTAGTGATTCGCCGTGCGGGAGATGTGATCCCTCAAATTATCGGCGTATTGCACGACCGTCGTCCAGCGGATGCGAGACCGATCATTTTCCCTAAAACTTGTCCAGTATGTGATTCGGCCATTGTTCGTATTGAAGGTGAAGCGGTAGCGCGTTGTACGGGCGGTTTGTTCTGTGCCGCACAGCGTAAAGAAGCGCTTAAACATTTCGTTTCTCGCAAGGCCATGGATATCGATGGCGTAGGGGGTAAATTAATCGAACAGTTGGTGGATCGTGAATTAGTTCATACACCCGCCGATTTATTTAAGTTAGATTTAACCACGCTAACCCGTTTGGAAAGAATGGGAGCAAAATCAGCCGAAAATGCATTGGCTAGCCTTGAAAAAGCAAAAAATACGACGCTAGCACGCTTTATTTTCGCCTTAGGAATTCGTGAAGTGGGTGAAGCAACCGCATTGAATTTAGCGAATCATTTTAAAACCTTGGAAGCTTTGCAAAATGCAGATTTAGAAGCCTTACAGCAAGTGCCTGATGTGGGCGAAGTAGTGGCAAATCGTATTTTGGCGTTTTGGCACGAACCACATAATGTGGCGGTAGTGAATGATTTAATCGCTCAAGGCGTACATTGGGAAACCGTGGAAACCAAAGAGATCACAGAAAACCGCTTTAAAGGCAAAACGGTTGTGTTAACCGGAACCTTAACTCAAATGGGCCGTAATGAAGCTAAAGCGCTATTACAAGACATGGGCGCGAAAGTGAGCGGCTCGGTTTCAGCAAAAACAGATTTTGTGATTGCCGGTGATGCGGCGGGTTCTAAGCTCACAAAAGCACAAGAATTAGGTGTTACCGTTCTAACGGAAGAAGAATTTTTGGCTCAGATTTAACCGTTTCAATCGAAAAAAAACTAAAAAAATGACCGCACTTCATCTCATCTCAAGATTAAGTGCGGTTTAACTTTTCTTCTTAATAAACGATAGCGGACATTTTAAGCTCTTAATTTACTGGCTCCGCGTTCCAGTTGTTTTGCCAAGCATTCTTTTGAAGCAATAATCTGTTTACCAAAACGTTTATATAAACGTTGTTTTAATTTTGCCAATCCTTTCACTTTAGCACTTTTTTCTGCCCCAAATAACTGCTTAATATGGAGTGTCACCTGACCAATCTCTTGTAAGGCTATACCTGTTTTGGCTTTTAATTCGTTTAATTGGAACGTGATTTTTTCCTGTACATGCTGTTCCAATCGTTGCGTTAATTCTGTCGTATCGGCGGTTTCATTTTGACACAACTGTTCAAATTCGGCGATTTCTGTACTGAAATCTAGCTGTAACCCTTGTTCCAGTTCAATTAATACTGCCGTGCCGTATTCCAATTGTGATGTTAATTGCTGTTGGCTTTGAACTAATTGATTTTGAATGGCTTCACTTTGCTCAATACATTCATTTAATGACTGTTTCATTTCTGTTTGTTGCTGCATGGCAGAGGCTTTTATTGAATCAATTCGTTGTTGAATTTGCTGCATAAGATCTGACATTGTTTGTACGTTTTCCATTTTCTTCTCCTTTGGGATTTTTAACCGCACTTAAGAAAAGTGCGGTCATTTTGTTACTTATTTTTTGATGATTTGTTTCACATCCACTTCTGTTTTATTCCATTCTTTATCGACTTTACCGATAATTTGAATGTTATCTTGAGGTGCTATCGTTTCACCATTCCATGCTTTTTTGCTGACTTCAATTTGAATTTCTTTTCCACTTGCGTCTTTAAATAAGAAATCCTTTTTACCAATTTGTTTTACAATTTGTCCGTCTAAACGAACTGGAGTGTCATCATTGGCATTTAATGCATCATCAACGGTTTTTACAATAACACTTTCATCGACAAAACCTTGTTGGGTGTTGTGCTTGTGACCATCATTAAATCCTTGTGCTATTGCGGTGTTATATACGGCAACAGAAGATAATGCGATAGCTGCAACAGTAAGTAATTTTTTCATAGTTTGTTCTCCTAAATAAGATAATCATAAAGTAAGTTGAAAGCTTTGCTTTCAGATGTATTAAATCATTCAAATCTTAATCTTTTCTTAAGTGATTAACATTTTTCAGATTTATTTATCGATTGGATTGTTTGCCTTTCGATGAGTGTATTTAAACAAGAGAATCTTAAGGAAAGATTAAGAGAGGTAAAAAAAATGAAAATTTTTTGAAAATAAAAAAATAGGGCGTTTAAGCCCTACTTTTATGAGAAAAATGCCCTGGAAATCTACCGCTCTTTAGCCTGCTACTGCAGGTAAATAACCTGCTTGAATTAAGAATGGTACGATCATAATTATTACGCCAATTACTAAGGCTATCACTAAGGTTACGTTTCCACCGATTACACGATAAGGCAGATTTGGATTCGCTTGACGTGTTTTCCATGCTAGTCCAATAGGTAAAATTAAGCAATAGAATGCACAGAGTAAACCCGCATAGCTTAATGCGGCAATAAAACCTTCAGGATAATACAAGGCGAATGCAAGTGGTGGAGTAAATGCTGCAACAGTCAGTGTTAAACGGTTGTGTGGCAATTTGTAACGTTTAAATAAATCGCCTAAACCTTCAAATACCCCTAGCATCACACCTAGGAAAGAAGTAATTAATGCAAGTGCAGAGAACACACGTACGATTTCACCCATAATGTGGGAGTTGGTGATTTGACGTGTGGCATTGACTAAACCGTTAAGGGTTGGATCCGCTTGTAATACTTGTATGAATTCATTTTGGCTTAATACACCGTGAGTCGCTAATTGCCACACTAAATAAGCTACAAGTGGAATTGCGGTACCAATTAAAATCGCTTTACGGAATTGAGTCACACTACCATCTAAATAGCTGTTTACGCTACCCATGATGATGTGGAAGCCAAAGGAGGTAAAGAAAATTGGCGCCGCAGAGATCACGAAAGCATAATTTAAAGGTAAGGCCATCAGGTTATCGACAGACACTTTGGGTAACATCATGAACAACACAAAAGCAAAGGCAATTAATTTACCGATGAACAGAATACGGGTGGCACCATCAACGCCTCTTGTACCTACAACCACAAAGGCACCGAGTACGACGGTAAATAAAATGATTGAAAGTTCGGAGGAAAGATTTTCAAAACCAAAAGCGGTTGGTAAACCTGATAATAATGAACCGCCCCCGGTGATATAGGCCGCAGAAAGGGCATAAAGTAAAATGAGCAAACTAAAGGTGGCTAAGACACGCCCAGTGATGCCGAAGTATTTCTCAGCGAGAGTCGCCACACCATCATTCAAGCGATCTGCAGTTTGATACACTTCAACAAAAAGCAAACCGCTGTAAACCAAAAGTGCCCATAAGCCGACTAATAAGAAAACGGTGTAACCAAAACCAATACCGGCAGAGGTTAATGGCATCGCGAGCATCCCCGCTCCGATGGTCGTGCCTGCAATGATTAAGGCACTGCCGAATGTTTTGTTTTTTAGCATAAAATTGTCCTCCGAGTATAAAATTGAAAAACGAGGTTAAAGCTGACCGCACTTTTCTTTGTAATGATAGCGGCAAACCGAAAGATAAGAGTCGTTTCCACCAATTTGGATTTGTTCCCCTTCCTTAATGACTTCACCTTGTTCATTTAAACGTAAAACGAAATTGGCTTTGCGCCCACAATAACAGATAGTTTTTAGTTCTTCTAGTTGATCTGCCCAAGCAAGTAAATACTTACTGCCTTCAAATAGCTCTGCTTGGAAGTCGGTACGCAAGCCATAACAAAGCACAGGAATTTTCAGTTTATCTACGACATCGCTTAATTGATACACTTGTTGTTTCGTTAAAAACTGGGCTTCGTCAACTAAAACACAATGAATTTTTTCTTCTTGTAAACGTTGGCTCACTTCGGCAAAAAGGTCACTCGTTGATGTAAATAAATTCGCATCTTCATGAATACCAATACGCGACGTGACTTTGCCTGTTCCAAAGCGGTCATCAATGGCTGCCGTATAAACCATGGTGTTCATATTGCGTTCACGGTAGTTATAGGAAGACTGCAGCAACGTAGTTGATTTGCCCGCATTCATTGTAGAGTAGTAAAAATAGAGTTTTGCCATTATTTAATCACCCATTTCCAGAAATAATAGGCAATAAATCCTGCAACAGGTGGACAGGCTGCGAGCATAAAGGTACCGTAAGTTGCACCACCGCCAACCATTTTTCCGGCAGCTGAAAGCGCGCTAACGATATCACCACTTGGTGTGGTAAAAATCCATGCGCCAATAATCGCGAGCACTAAAAAACAAGCGATACCGGCTGCACGCATGGCTCTCACTTTAATCATATTTTCCATATTTTTTCCTTAAATTGCAGGGAGTTCAGTCATTGCCCAACGAGGTTTAACATCAATGGCGAGATCGCTATGCTGACCTTGTTTTAAGCGTAAAAAGCCCGTATAGGCAATCATGGCGCCATTATCGGTACAAAATTGAGGTTGCGGATAAAATACTTCACCACCAAGATTTTTCATCATTGTGCCAAGGGTTTCACGTAATTTTTTGTTTGCACTCACCCCGCCAGCAATCACTAAACGCTTATAGCCGGTTTCTTTTAAGGCACGTTTACATTTAATTGCAAGTGTATCCACGACGGAATCTTGGAAGGCAAAGGCAATATCTGCTTTGGTTTGTTCGGTTAATTCACCTTCTTGTTTGATCGCCTGATTAATAGTGTTAGCCGCTGAGGTTTTTAAACCTGAAAAGCTAAAATCAAGTCCAGGGCGATCCGTCATTGGTCGAGGGAACACAAAGCGATCTTTTGATCCTTTTTCGGCTAAACGTGAAAGTGCCGCACCACCAGGATAATCTAACCCTAATAATTTCGCGGTTTTATCAAAGGCTTCGCCTGCCGCATCATCAATGGATTCGCCAATGACTTCATATTTTCCTACGCCATCAACGCGCACTAATTGTGTGTGCCCACCAGAAACTAAGAGGGCAATGAATGGAAAGTGCGGTCGGTTTTCATCAAGCATTGGAGCAAGTAGATGACCTTCCATGTGGTGTACGCCAATAGCGGGCACATTCCAGGCATAAGCCAGTGAACGCGCGATCGTTGCGCCCACTAATAATGCGCCCACTAAACCAGGACCGCTTGTATAGGCGATACCATCAATTTGATCAGCGGTTAAATTGGCTTCTTCTAATGCGGCTTTAATTAATGGTGCTGTTTTGCGAATGTGATCGCGAGAAGCCAGTTCTGGCACCACACCGCCGTAATCCGCATGCAAGGCAATTTGCGTGTAGAGTTGATTAGCAATTAAGCCTTTGTCTTCATCATAAATCGCGACACCTGTTTCATCACAGGAGGTTTCGATTCCTAAAATACGCATTTTCTTCTCATTTTATTAAAAAAATTGGCAAAGATTTTACCTTGTTTGGCCCGTTTAAACCAGTTTAAACGCCAAATTTTCAGCAAATAGGCGATCTTTCCTTTGCTTTTGCAGGGAAGATCGATTAGAATTGCGTCCTTTATTGAATTTGCCGTTCATTCGGCAGTAATAAAAATTTAAAATTGCAATTAAATTAAACTCATTGAGGTGATTGGCTTATGCCTGTAATTAAAGTACGTGAAAACGAATCATTCGACGTAGCTTTACGTCGTTTCAAACGCTCTTGCGAAAAAGCTGGTATTTTAGCAGAAGTTCGCGCTCGTGAATTCTATGAAAAACCAACTACAATCCGTAAACGTGAAAAAGCAACACTTGCTAAACGTCACGCTAAACGTAACGCTCGCGAAAACGCGCGCAATACCCGTTTATACTAATTTGTAGTATTTTCTAACTCGAGTTAAGACAAACCGTGAAACCTTTTGGGTATCACGGTTTTGTTGCTTTAAACTAATCGGAAAAAGTCACGCAAAATCAACCGCACTTTCGCATCGTATTCAAGGAGGCAAGGCAATGAAAGGCTCAATTCCACGCCAGTTTATTGATGATCTGCTCACAAAATCGAATATTGTCGATGTGATTAATGCACGCGTGAAACTCAAAAAAGCGGGACGAGATTATCAAGCTTGCTGTCCGTTTCATCACGAAAAAACACCCTCCTTCACAGTAAGTGAAAAAAAACAATTCTATTATTGCTTTGGTTGTGGTGCGAAAGGCAATGCGATTTCATTTTTAATGGATTATGACAAATTAGAATTTGTTGAAGCCGTTGAAGAACTTGCTGCTTCGGCAGGAATTGAAGTGCCTTATGAAAAACGCCCAAATCAATTCGGCAATAAACCGGATGTGAGTTATCAGACAAAACGTAATTTATACGATTTGATGCAAGAGATTGCGTCGTTTTATCAAGCGCAACTCCCACTAAATATTCCGGCTCAAAGCTATCTTCAGCAACGTGGTTTATCGCCAGAAATTATTGCTCGTTTTCAAATTGGTTATGTACCCAATGCGATGGATACGGTGTTACGTCAATTCGGCAAAAATCGAGAAGAACAGAAAAAGCTGTTTGATTTAGGTATGCTTTCTCGCAACGATCGTGGAAATGTGTACGATAAATTCCGTAATCGCATCATGTTTCCGATTCGAGATAAACGTGGTCGTACGGTCGCCTTTGGTGGACGTGTTTTAACGGATGAAAAACCCAAGTATTTGAACTCCCCCGAAACCATTACATACCATAAAGGTAATGAACTTTATGGCTTGTATGAAGCCTTACAAATCAATGATGAGCCAGAAAAATTACTGGTGGTTGAAGGCTACATGGACGTGGTGGCATTAGCGCAATTTGGTGTGAATTATGCAGTGGCTTCTCTTGGTACATCGACGACCTCGGAACAAATTCAATTATTGTTCCGTTCAACAGAGCAAGTCATTTGCTGCTACGATGGCGATAGAGCAGGGCGTGATGCTGCTTGGCGTGCACTTGAAAACGCCTTGCCTTATCTGGAGGATGGACGACAAATTAAGTTTATTTTCCTGCCAGATGGAGAAGATCCGGATACTTATATTCGTCAATATGGTAAAGAAAAGTTTGAAGAATATATTGATCAAGCTCAGTCTCTCACAGAATTCTTATTCGCGCATTTAAGTCCACAAGTAGATTTCTCGACGCAAGAAGGACGAGGCAAATTAGTGGCACTCGCGGCGCCTTTAATTCGTCAAATCCCTGGTGATATGCTGCGTCTTTCATTGCGGAATATGTTGGCGCAAAAGCTTGGGATCTTTGATCAATCACAGCTTGAAAGCTTAATACCAAATCAAATAGATAAGGCTGAACCCAAACCTAAAACGCCACAAAAAACCATTAAGAAAACACCAATGCGCATGGTGATTTCGCTGTTATTACAGAATTCACAATTAGTGAATCGTATTTCTGATGTGGGTTTACAAGCCTTAAAGCATGAGGCGGGTTACGAATTACTCGAAAAATTGACCGCACTTTGTCGAGAACGAGAAGGCATTACAACAGGGCAAATCTTAGAGTATTTTCGTGATACAGAATTCAGCAAGCCCCTTGAAATATTAGCCTCTTGGGATCATCTATTAGATGATTTAGAAATCATTAATGCATTCTCTCAAAACTATCGTCGATTGAATATTCAAGCGATTGAACGTGATATTGAGATGCTTATCGCCAAAGAAAGGGCGGAAGGCTTAACTGATCAAGAACGAGCAATTTTAGTGAATTTGCTCAAGGGAAAAGAAGAGCAGAAAAAACAGTTAGTTAATCCGTCATAACAATGGTAAAATCTCCTGTTCAAAACAAGGGCTTTTATCTTCCAAAAATAACGCAAAACGGGAATAAAAATGGAACAAAATCAACAATCTACCGCCGATCAATATTCAGAACAAATTGAACAGCTTATGGAATTAGGTCGTACGCAAGGTTATTTAACTTATGCGGAGATCAATGACTTGCTTCCAGAAGATTTGATCGATCCAGAATATTACGATAAGTTGTTGCAAACTTTACAGCATGATGCGGGTATTCCGGTTCTTGATGAAGCACCGGAAAGTGATGAAATGATGTTGAATGACACGATTCCGGATGAAGATGCTGTGGAAGAAGCAACGCAGATTTTATCCAATGTGGAATCTGAAATCGGTCGTACAACCGATCCTGTGCGTATGTATATGCGTGAAATGGGAACGGTTGATCTTCTTACCCGTGAAGATGAGATCAGCATTGCAAAACGTATTGAAGAAGGGATTGATGAAGTTCAAACCGCCATTGCAGCATATCCAGAAGCGTTAACAGAGCTATTAAATAATTATGATCAAGTTGAAGCGGGTAATTATCGTTTAGCTGATTTAATTACCGGCTTTGTGGATCCAAATATTGCCGCAGAGGAAGCAGCAAATATTGATGAGAATTTTGCTGACGAAGAGGAAAGTGTTGAAGCCGCTGCAGCTGCAGAAGTTGATGATGAGAGCGATGAGGAAGATGAAAGCAATAGCAGCTCAAGTTCTGATGAGAGCGATTCTGATAACAGCATCGATCCTGAAGTAGCGCGTGAAAGATTTGCGGCATTAAGAGAGCAACACACTAAAACATTAGCAACTATTGCAAAACACGGACGTAGTGGTAAACGCGCAAAAGATCAAATTGCTCTACTCGCAGATATTTTTAAACAATTCCGTTTAGTGCCAAAACAATTTGATGTACTTGTTTTATCAATGAAGAATATGATGAAACGTGTACGTGCAGAAGAGCGTCAACTACAAAAAGTATTAGTTGATATCGCGGGTATGCCGAAAGATGAATTTGAGGCACTCATTGTTGCTAATGGCAGCAGTGATGCATGGGTAGCAAAAGCATTAAAATCAACGAAAGCTTGGGCAAAACGTTTACCAAAATATGAAGAACGTATCCGTTTATCTTTAGATAACTTAGCGAATATTGAGCAAAATACCAATCTAACCATTCAACAAATGCGTGAGATTTGTGATGCGGTATCTCGTGGTGAACAAAAAGCTCGCCGTGCGAAAAAAGAAATGGTTGAAGCCAACTTACGTTTGGTCATTTCTATTGCGAAAAAATATACAAACCGAGGTTTACAATTCTTGGATTTAATTCAAGAAGGGAATATTGGTTTGATGAAAGCGGTAGATAAATTTGAATACCGTCGTGGTTATAAATTCTCAACCTATGCAACCTGGTGGATTCGTCAGGCAATTACGCGTTCCATTGCAGACCAAGCACGTACAATTCGTATTCCGGTTCATATGATTGAAACGATTAACAAATTAAATCGTATTTCTCGTCAAATGTTACAAGAAATGGGACGTGAAGCGACGCCGGAAGAGCTTGCTGAGCGTATGGGAATGCCAGAAGATAAAATTCGTAAAGTGCTTAAAATTGCGAAAGAGCCAATTTCAATGGAAACCCCAATCGGTGATGACGATGATTCACATTTAGGTGACTTCATCGAGGATTCAACTCTTGAATTGCCATTAGATTCTGCAACTGCGCAAAGCTTGAAAGTGGCAACTCATGAAGTGCTAGAAGGATTAACCCCTCGTGAAGCAAAAGTATTACGTATGCGTTTTGGTATTGATATGAACACCGACCACACGCTTGAAGAAGTGGGTAAACAATTTGATGTAACCCGTGAGCGTATTCGTCAGATTGAAGCGAAAGCATTGCGTAAATTACGTCATCCAAGTCGTTCAGAAACCTTAAGAAGTTTCTTAGATGAGTAATTATTCATTCATGTAAAAAATAAAGGGCAGAAATATCTGCCCTTTTTATTTGATTACATTTTACTATTTACCAAAAAACACATTCCCTTAAAATACGCGCTTTCATCATTTAAAAAAACAAGGAACTTTATGGAAGAATCTCAAGAACTAGAAAAGCTGCCTAGAGTAGTAACTAGTGTATTAAAAGTGATATTAAGTTTTTCACTTATTGCTTTGGCTTTAGTGTTGATTATTGCTTTAGCTAAAATTACCTATACCTTAGCAATTATGGTGTTCAATACATCAAGCGTAGTGCCTTATGATGTTGCTGAACAAGCCGTGATGTTTTTCTTATATTTCGGTTTTATTGGCCTAATCGTGCAATATTTTAAAAGTGGTTATCACTTTCCTTTGCGTTATTTTATTTACGCGGGGATTACCGCCATGTTGCGCCTGATTATTGTGAATCATGAGAGCTCAGTTGATACTATCTTATTCGCAGGCGCGATTTTAATTATGGTTATTGCACTTTGTTTAGTGTTGTATTCCAATAAAATTAAAATTTAAAAGTGCGGTCATTTTGACCGCGGTTTTGGAATGGATTATTCCGGTATAATCCATTCCACTGTCCAACTTCCCGTACCTTCAGGGACGAGCGTTTGGGTCAAATAAGGCAAAATAGACTTCATTTGTTGTTCTAATTGCCAAGGTGGATTAATCACTACCATTCCACTTGCGGTCATACCACGTTGATCGCTATCAGGGCGAACAGCCAATTCAATTTTCAGAATTTTACGAATTCCCGTTGCCTCTAATCCTTTAAAAATGCGTTTTGTTTGTTGGCGTAGAACCACTGGATACCAAATCGCATAAGTGCCTGTTGCAAAGCGTTTATAACCTTCTTCGATCGCTTTCACCACCAAATCATAATCCTCTTTTAATTCATAAGGTGGATCAATAAGCACTAAACCGCGGCGTTCTTTTGGTGGAAGTGTCGCTTTGAGTTGTTGGAAACCATTTTCTGATTTTGTGGTGATATTCTTAAACTCTTTAAAGTTATTGCGTAATAATGGAAAATCGCTAGGATGTAATTCTGTCAGTAATGCACGATCTTGAGGACGTAATAGTTGGGCGGCAATCATTGGAGAGCCTGAGTAATAACGTAATTCTTTACCACCATAATTGAGCTTTTTAATAAGATCTACGTAGCGTGCAACTTCTTCGGGTAAATCCTTTTTTTCCCAAAGTCTCCCAATTCCCTCTTTATATTCGCCAGTTTTTTCTGATTCGTTAGAACTTAAGCGATAACGACCGACACCTGAATGGGTGTCGAGATAGTAGAAACCTTTTTCTTTCAGAGAGAGATTTTCCAAAATCAGCATTAACACGATGTGTTTTAGCACATCGGCATGGTTGCCAGCATGGAAACTGTGACGATAACTTAACATGGTTTGTCCTTTTGACGTAAAAAAGTGCGGTCAAAATTAACCGCACTTTTAGTATTTAAATCAGGGTTAGAATAATTCTTCTGGTTGCGTTGCTGGAATGGCATCTTTAGTTTTACCTGTTCCACCGTTTAGACGTTGTTGTAACTCTGGTGGAACATAATAACCACGCTCTTGCATTTCCGCAATGTAAGTACGTTTAGGCTCAGTACCGACGATAAAGTATTCTTTGCGACCACCACCTTCAGAAAGTAAACCAGAGTTACTATCAATGGTTTTTTCCATGATGTTTGGTGGAAGTGTGAGTTGACGTTCTGGTACATCAGAAAGTGCAGCTTTCATATAAGCAACCCAGGCAGGCATTGCGGTTTTCGCACCCGCTTCACCTTTACCTAATACGCGTTTGTTATCATCGAAACCGACATAGGTCGTTGTCACTAAGTTAGCACCAAAGCCCGCATACCAAGCAACTTTCGCACTATTCGTGGTACCGGTTTTACCGCCGATGTCACTACGCTTAATGCTTTGAGCAATACGCCAGCTGGTACCTTTCCAACTAAGTCCTTGCTCACCATAAATCGCCGTATTTAATGCACTACGAATTAAGAAGGCTAATTCACCACTAATCACACGAGGTGCGTACTCTTGTTTTGCCGCACCGTCTTTCGCATCCGCCATTAAATCAACAGAACCGTCATTTAATGCTGATGTTTGAAGCTCTGGCAAGTCTGGTACATTCTCAGGTTGCTGATCACCCTCACCTTCATCTGTATCGGTGTTGCTATTACCTTTAGCAGATTTTAGATTGTCAGGGTTAGCCACTTCTGCGACATCTTTAAAACCATCAATTTTATCTTTGGTTTCACCATAAATCACAGGAATGTCGTTACAGGTAATACAAGCAATTTTCGGGTTCGCAATAAATAAATCTTTACCGGTATTGTCTTGAATTTTTTCGATAAGGTAAGGATCAATTAAGAAACCACCGTTATCAAATACCGCGTAAGCACGTGCCATTTCTAACGGAGTAAAGGATGCTGCACCTAATGCAAGCGCTTCGCTGGCAAAATATTGGTCGCGTTTAAATCCAAAACGTTGTAAGAAGTCAGCGGTAAAGCCAACACCTGCAGTTTGTAGTGCTCGGATGGCAATCATGTTTTTAGATTGACCTAACCCCACACGTAAACGCATTGGACCGTCATAACGATCAGGTGAGTTTTTCGGTTGCCACAAAGGTTGTCCTGGTTTTTGAATAGAGATAGGACTATCTTGCAATACGCTTGAAAGGGTTAAACCTTTTTCTAATGCAGCGGCATAGATAAATGGTTTAATCGAAGAACCGACTTGTACTAAAGATTGCGTTGCACGATTAAATTTACTTTGTTCATAACTAAAACCACCCACCATCGCTTCAATGGCTCCATTATCAGAGTTTAATGAAACTAATGCAGAGTTAGCCGCGGGAATTTGACCTAAAATCCATTCGCCGTTATCACGTTTGCGAATCCAAATCTGTTCACCCACTTTAACCGGTGATTTACCGGCCCAACGCATTGCGTTAGAAGAAAGCGTCATCGTTTCATTATTTGCTAAGAGCAATTCTGCGCCATTTTTACCTAATGCTGTTACCGCTGCGGGAATAAACGGCTCTGAATCTGGCAATTTTTTCAAGAAAGCGACAATGCGTTCATTATCCCATGGTGCTTCACCTTTTTTCCAAAGTGGTGCACCACCACGCCAGCCATGACGCATATCATAATCGATCAGGTTATTACGGACGGCTTTTTGTGCTTCCGCTTGATCTTTTGAAAGCACAGTTGTGAAGACTTTATAACCTTTGGTATAAGCCTCTTCTTCACCAAAACGTTTCACCATTTCTTGACGAACCATTTCAGTTACATAGTCTGCACGAAATTCGAATTTAGCCCCATGATAACTTGCGACGATTGGCTCTTTAATGGCCGCATCATATTCTGCTTTGGTGATTTTGTTTTCATCCAACATTCGACTTAATACTACATTACGGCGTTCTTCGGCACGTTTTGGCGAATAGAGGGGATTCATGGTAGAAGGGGCTTTTGGTAAGCCTGCGATGACGGCCATTTCAGAAAGCGTTAATTCATCTAAGTTTTTACCAAAGTAGGTTTGTGCGGCAGCCGCGACGCCGTAAGAACGATACCCTAGGAAAATTTTATTCAAATAAAGTTCTAAAATTTCTTGTTTACTTAAGGCATTTTCAATTTCGATCGCTAATACTGCTTCGCGAGCTTTACGAATAATGGTTTTTTCTGGGGTTAAGAAGAAGTTACGTGCAAGCTGTTGCGTAATGGTACTAGCCCCTTGGGATGCTCCACCATTGTTGACGGCAACAAAAATCGCACGAGCAATACCAACAGGGTCTAAACCGTGATGTTCATAAAAACGGCTATCTTCAGTTGCTAAGAAGGCATCTTGCAGACGCTGAGGCACATTTTCTAATTTCACAGGAATACGGCGTTGTTCACCCACTTCACCGATTAATTTGCCATCAGCCGTATAGATTTGCATTGGTTGTTGCAACTCAACGGTTTTTAAGCTTTCTACCGACGGTAAGGAGGATTTTAAGTGAAAATAAAACACTCCACCGGCAACTAACCCCAGTATACATATCGTAAATAGGGTACTTAATATTAATTTTGCGATCCGCATCGTAAAATTCTCTCTGGTTTAATGAATATTCAAAAAATCAAAATTATGATTTTGGCTGCTAAGTATAAAAGATTAATCCCTTAAAGAATAGGAAAGAATATGGGAATTGCCAATAGAAAGCAGCAAAAACTACAAATTGGTGTGAGTAAACAACAAGATAACCTCTATTTTGTTTGGCTAGATGAATTACACAAAGTTCAATCAATTTGTTTAAATACGCAACAAAAAGATATTTTTTCTCAGTTATTGCCTCATTTGCCACAAAAAAACAGTCAATGCTGTTTTGTTGGCGCCATTTCGCCCCACTTAACTTGGTCTAAAACACTTATTCTACCACAAACACTCAATGCCCAGGAATGTGAACAACAATGTCGTTTTATTTTGCAAAAAGAATTACCGATTCCTTTGGATGAATTATGGTTTGATTATCTTACCACGCCATTAAAACAAGGTTTTCGTTTGGATATCACGGCGATTCGACAAGAAAGCGCCAATGCAGAATTAGAAAAATATTTGCCACTAAAATTGACTGCACTTGATTTACTGAATCACAGCATTTTGCGTGCATTTTATGCCATTTTAGGGCAAGAGCCGACGAACGCCTTGTTTTTATATCAAGATCAACAAGGTTGTCTCGCCGTTTGTGAACGCTTACAACAACGACAAGTCTTACAATCTCAAAGTGATTTATCTGAGCTTTATCAACAATTTATCCAGCGTTTTCCTGAAACAATAGAACAGATTTATGTGTATCAAACGCCCGATATATTAAATTCACGCACAATCGAATTACTGCCTCAGGATTGGCCACGAATCGAAACAGATTTACCTTTCATCGCTTTAGGCAATGCACTCTGGCAAACCGATTTAAAGCTCGTGGATTTATCCTCAAAAACGACCGCACTTTTGACTCCAAGTAATCGGGAGAGTGGTGATGTTAAGCCTTAATCTATTGCCTTGGCGCTTAGAACAACATCAAAAGGCCTTTCGTCGTTTTATGTGGCAAGGTTTAATTTGGCTAGCTTGTTTAGTTTTGATTGTTGTTGGATTGAACCAACTCAATGAACAACAAGGGCAAGCCCTAAGCCAGACAAAAGAAAAACTGACACAAATTACTCATCAAGTCCATCAGAAACGCATTCAAGTTCAGCAACTACAAAGTAACTTAAAAGAACTGAATGAGCTGACAGAAATGGAGACGGAATATGTGTATCGAATGCTTAATTTATTAACTGAGTTGCCATTACAACAAGGTGAGTTAGATGAATTTACGCTCAATGCTAAGCAAGTTGTCCTTTCAGGCATGACAGAAAGCCAACAAGAGTTTGAAGAGATACATCAATTTCTCAAACGCCATTTTACAGAGGTTAACTTAACTAAGTTTCAACCAGTGCAACAGCAGTTGTTCTTTCAATTTGATATTCATTTATCGGAGCTTGTGCAATGAGAAACCTTATCAACGAGATCGTTCAAAAAAGTGCGCAAAGTTGGTTTGGGCGATGGCTTCGATTACCTCAAATGGTCCATGCTGCCTTTTGGTTGAGTGCATTAAGTGCGGTCATCTTTTTACCTGTTTTTCGTTACGTTGAAAACAGTAATGAACGACATCGACTTGACGCAGAATTGAGTTTGCAACAACAAGAGTGGGAGAAACAGGAAAAGATTTTACAAACCTTAAGACAAAAGTCAGACAGCCGACAACTTTCTCCAGAATTGGCTAATTCTGTGTTGCCGATAAATCAGCATGTGCAGGCGTTGTTAAATGGGCGACTTCGAGCGTTGGATTTGCGTTGGGATTTTTCTCAACATACTTTGTTCCATTTGTCGTTACAAGGCTATTTTGTCGATTTACAGCAATTTTTGATCGCACTTTTAAGCGATGTTCCTACACTTTCGTTAACGCAATTAAACATTGAAAAATTAGATGAAGAGGAAAATGCTTCTATTACATGTGAGTTAATTTTCCAATTAAATAAGGATAAATAATGAAAAAGCTCTTCTTAATCTTGATAGCGTTTTTTTCTGTATCGTCATTTTCGCAAGATCCTTTTGATCGTAAACAAAGAGAACAAACCGAATATCCAAAAGAGGGGCTCACCCTACCGCCAGTGTCGGCTTGCGTATATTCGGAGCCGAGACTGGCGGAGGAACGCCCATTGGCTCAGCTACATATTGTAGGTGTCTTGCAATACGGTAAACAGGCAGAAGTGTTATTTAATGATGATGGGCATATTTTGTTGGTTCAAGTCGGGCAGAGAATTGGAAAGGAAGGCTATTTAATCGAAAAAGTGAGTAAAAACAGCTTGACGCTTCAAGGTTATAAAGCAGGACAATGTGAACAAACGACATCAATCATCATGAGATTTTAAAATGATAAAGCAGAAAATAAAAACAAAGTGCGGTCAGTTTTTAATGTGTTTTTTGATCCTATGGACAACTTACTCAGCGGCAGAGAATCGCGTATTTTCACTTCGCTTAAAACAAGCTCCCATGGTGGCGACACTCCAACAACTTGCTCTTGAGCAAAATACTAATTTAATGATTGATGATGAATTAGAGGGAACGCTTTCATTGCAATTGGATAATGTAGATTTTGATCGTTTATTGCGTTCTGTAGCAAAAATCAAAGGGCTCTCTTTTTATCAAGAAAATGATATTTATTATTTGGGTAAGCCTTCTCAACATGAGCAATATGCAGAGAAAATGACAGAACCTATGGCAATTAGCGGAGAAAGTTTGCCTAGTGAAACACCACTTGTGAGTACAACGGTTAAACTGCATTTTGCCAAGGCCTCTGATGTGATGAAATCTTTAACAACTGGTAGTGGTTCTTTGCTTTCACCTAGCGGCACAATTACATTTGATGACCGAAGCAATGTATTACTGATTCAGGATGATGCACGTTCACTCAAAAATATTAAAAAATTGATTGCAGAGCTAGATAAACCCATTGAACAAATTGTCATTGAAGCACGTATTGTGACGATTACCGATGAAAGCCTAAAAGAATTAGGTGTGCGTTGGGGTATTTTTAATCCTACTGAGGCAGCCCATCGAGTGAGTGGCAGTCTAGATGCGAATGGGTTTAGCAATATCAGTAATAATTTAAATGTGAATTTTGCGACAACGGTCACGCCAGCTGGCTCATTAGCTCTTCAAGTAGCTAAAATTAATGGTCGATTATTAGACCTAGAATTGACCGCACTTGAACGTGAAAATAACGTAGAAATTATTGCAAGCCCTCGCTTACTTACGACCAACAAGAAAAGCGCAAGCATCAAACAAGGGACAGAAATTCCTTATGTGGTGACAAATGGGAAAAATGACACTCAATCAGTGGAATTTCGAGAAGCGGTGTTGGGATTAGAAGTGACACCACATATTTCGAAGGATAATAATATTTTATTGGATTTATTAGTGAGTCAAAATTCTCCAGGGAATCGAGTGGCTTATGGGCAAAATGAAGTGGTATCCATTGATAAACAAGAAATTAATACGCAAGTGTTTGCCAAAGATGGCGAAACAATTGTATTAGGTGGTGTATTTCACGATACGATCACGAAAGGTGTCGATAAAGTACCATTATTGGGCGATATTCCAGGTATTAAGCGCTTATTTAGTAAGGAAAGTGAACGTCATCAAAAACGCGAACTCGTCATTTTTGTGACACCTCATATTTTGAAACAGGGTGAAAGAATGGAAATGGCTAAGAAAGAAAAGCATTTTAAGCAAGTTGAAAAAGCGAAAAAATAAAGTGCGGTCAATTTCTTTTATGTTTTCCCATTTTTTTCAGTTTAGCTGTGTGTATTGCAAGCGATCTATTCATCTTGGTCGAAACGGGTTGTGTAGTCGATGTCAGAAGCAAATTAAAACTTTCCCTTATTGTGGTCGATGTGGTTCACCCTTGCAGCATTATGCAATGGGCTGTGGACATTGTTTGAAAAATGAACCTGCTTGGGATCGCATTGTGATCATTGGGCATTACCTTGAACCACTTTCTTCACTTATTCATCGTTTTAAATTCCAAAAACAGTTTTGGTTAGATCGCAGTTTATCGCGTTTGCTTTATCTTGCGGTGCGACAGGCGAGACGAACACATGGGCTCTCGCTGCCACAGGCGATTATTCCCGTACCGTTATATCATTTTCGACAATGGCAACGGGGCTATAACCAAGCTGATTTATTGGCTAATTGGTTAAGTCGCTGGTGTGATGTGCCTAACTGTCATCATGTGGTGAAACGGATTAAACATACCCATACTCAGCGAGGTTTAACGGCGAAAGATCGACGACAAAACCTTAAAAATGCTTTTACAGTGAATACCCAAAAGCCTTTTCCTTATGAACGTGTTGCGTTGGTGGATGATGTGATTACAACCGGTTCAACATTAGCAGAAATAGCTAAACAGCTTCGAAAATTAGGTGTAAAAGAAATTCAAGTATGGGGCTTAGCTCGAGCCTAAAATCTGTTAAGGATAGGATTTACCTATATCTATAAAAATAGGAATAAATGTAGAAAAAATTGCCGTATAGGAGTATCATTCTTGATATATTGCATCAAGTATTAGGACTTTATTTATGGAACAAATTTTTATTTCAGATGCTGCACAAGCACATTTTCGGAAACTTTTAGATACACAAGAAGAAGGTACAAATATTCGTATTTTTGTCGTGAATCCTGGTACGCCTGGGGCAGAATGTGGCGTTTCTTATTGCCCGCCAAATTCAGTTGAAGCGACTGATACCGAAATGAAATACGATACTTTTTCAGCGTTTGTAGATGAAATCAGTTTACCGTTTTTAGAAGATGCGGAAATTGATTACGTAACCGAAGAGCTCGGTGCTCAACTGACTTTAAAAGCACCTAACGCAAAAATGCGTAAAGTTGCAGATGATGCGCCTTTAATTGAGCGCGTAGAGTACGTGATCCAAACACAAATTAACCCACAATTAGCCAGCCATGGCGGTAAAATCACGTTAATTGAAATTACCGATGACGGTTATGCAGTTCTACAATTTGGTGGTGGCTGTAACGGTTGTTCAATGGTTGATGTCACCTTAAAAGATGGTGTAGAGAAACAATTGGTCGCACTTTTCCCAAATGAACTAAAAGGCGCACGAGACGTCACAGAACACCAGCGTGGTGAACATTCTTATTACTAAGCATAGAAGATAAAAAAGGGCGAATTATTCGCCCTTTTATTTTTAAGCAGTAGACAATTTCTGTAACAACCGATCCATGGCCCGATATCCTAGCGCTTCTGCTAAATGAGATTGTTGTATTTCTTTTTCGCCATTTAAATCAGCAATCGTGCGTGAGACTTTTAAAATCCGATGATAGGCTCTTACTGAAAGTCCTAGCTTATTGAGTGCATTCTCAAGGAATAATGCATCTTTATCTTGTAATTTACAGTCTCGTTCAATTTCTTTGCTTGAAAGATACGCATTGATTTTACCGGCTCGAGTAAGTTGAATTTCCCTCACTTTTAACACTTTTTCTCGTACTTGCTGGCTTGTCTCGCCTCTATCCCCTGTATTCTGTAAGCTACCTTGTGGCAGAAGAGGGACTTCAATAGATAAATCAAAGCGATCTAAAAACGGTCCTGAAAGTCGGTTTAAATAACGCATCACTTGCTGCGGTGAGGTGCGATTATGTGTTCCAGTGTAATGACCCGTTGGGCTTGGATTCATTGCGGCAACGAGTTGAAAGCGAGCAGGGAATTGGATTTTCGCATTGGCACGCGAAATAATAATTTCTCCACTTTCTAATGGCTGGCGAAGCGCATCAAGCACTTTACGCTCAAACTCAGGCAATTCATCAAGAAAAAGTACGCCGTTATGTGCGAGCGATATTTCGCCTGGTTTTGGAATGGTTCCTCCTCCTACTAAGGCAGGTAATGAGGCACTATGATGTGGCGCTCGAAACGGACGTTGTTTCCAGTTATGAAAATTTAATTCATTT
Source organism: Haemophilus sp. HMSC061E01 (assembly GCF_001810345.1). NCBI lineage: Bacteria > Pseudomonadati > Pseudomonadota > Gammaproteobacteria > Pasteurellales > Pasteurellaceae > Haemophilus > Haemophilus sp. HMSC061E01. The sequence continues at coordinate 25,088 of NZ_KV801016.1, read as the reverse complement.
TGTACTAAACTCGTAACCGAAGCGGTTTCAATGGCTTCTAAATCCGTCATTTCAGGGAGCAATGCCGTGAGGCGACTTGCCAACATGGTTTTACCCGTCCCAGGTGGCCCTAAAAAGAGTAGGTTGTGCTGACCAGCTGCCGCTATCGTTAGAGCTCGTTTAGCATGTTGCTGACCAATAATATCGGTCAAATCCAAGTGATTTTTAGCTGAAAATCCGACCGCACTTTCTTGTGCAAGTAATGAAGCCAAAGGTAATTTTTCTTGATTATTTAAGAATTGCACGACTTCTAGCAGATTTTTAGCGAAATAAGTCTCTTGCTCTGAGACAAGCGACGCCTCATTGGCATTTTGATAAGCGATAATGGGGGCACGTTTGGCTTTTTGTGCCGCTAAAATGGCAGGAATGACACCGTGTACGCCACGTAATTCCCCCGTCAAGGCGAGCTCGCCAACGAATTCAAATTGTTTTAAACGGCTACCGTCTAATTGATCTGATGCAGCTAAAATACCGATTGCAATAGGTAAATCAAATCTCCCTCCTTCTTTGGGTAAATCAGCCGGTGCAAGATTTACGGTGATGCGTTTGGCAGGATATTTGAACTGCGCATTCATTAATGCACTTCTGACACGATCTTGCGCTTCTTTTACGGTTTTTTCGGGTAGACCAACTAAGGTAAATCCAGGCTTTCCGTTACTTAAGTGTACCTCAATGGTAACAAGAGGGGCTTGTACCCCCATTGATGCACGGCTATAAACAATGGCAAGAGACATTCAGATTCCTTAAAGTGCGGTCAAAAATAATCAGATTTTTGCACTATAAAAAAAGCACAGAATGAAATCATGCATCCTGTACTTTTTTTGCGATCTTGATCGCAGAAATGACTTTTTCTTGATAAAAAACTACGAAAAAAGTGGCGAAAACCAACTATCTAACTTGGCAGCCAATTTATCAATGCCAATTTTATTTTGTGCAGAAAAGGCTTCGACTTGAATATCACCTTGGAAGGGTAAAATGGCTTCACGTACCATTTTGACTTGTTTGCTACGCGCACTTTGACTGAGTTTATCTGCCTTAGTTAAAAGTAACATAACTGGTAAGTCAGCAGAAACAGCCCATTCGATCATTTGTTGGTCGAGATCTTTTAAAGGATGGCGAATATCCATTAAAACAACAAGTCCACCTAAACATTTACGCTTTTGCAAATATTCCCCGAGGGATTTTTGCCATTCAATTTTCATTTTCTCAGGAACCGCAGCATAGCCATAGCCGGGTAAGTCCACCAATTTACAATTCGGCTCTACCTCAAAAAGATTGATGAGCTGTGTACGACCAGGTGTTTTAGACGTTCTGGCTAAGCTTTTTTGATTGGTTAACGCATTAAGTGCGGTTGATTTCCCTGCATTTGAGCGTCCCGCAAAAGCAATTTCAATTCCAGTATCTTCTGGGATGGCACGAATATTTGGGGCGCTCGTAAGAAAATGCGTTTTATGATAATTCAGTTTAATTTCAGACATAATGGTTCCTTTCATCAATTGCCCCTAGCATATCACAAATAGAAAAATTGCTGAAATTATGAGAGAATGCGCGCTTTGTGTGATTTAAAGCCTCTTTAATTATATTAACAACTATGGAATCTCAAGAGAAGCAATATCGCTGGCCAAAAGCGGAAGCCGTTTATCCCGATAGACCTGGGCATTCTTATGTGCTTAAGCGCCTACGTTATCGTCTTCGTGCTTTTTTACACCGTGGATCAATTGCTCAATTTGAGCAATTTATTAACCAGCATCCTTTTCTTGTGACGTTATTAAATGAACATGCAGATTATAGCTATCCGTTAGTTTATCGTTTTTTAGATAAACGTTTTAACAGTAAACAGCGTTTCCAAGCTATCTGCGATAATCTACTTTTTTTACCTAAAAAATTGAGCGCACTTTCAGCACCTATTTATAAAACGTCATTAAGTTTTGGTGAAGTGATTCCTGATTTTGAAATAATATTGTCGATGACCACACACCAACCAATGGAAGGCTATTGGGTATTGGAGTTATGGCATAAACCACGTAATGAATTAGTGTATTTGCTTACTTTTGCCAAACTTGGCGAGTCATTGCTTATTTCTGTGGTGCAGGGGCCCAATTTTGAGGGTTCTAAAGAGATGGTGAAGCAACTCACAAAAACTTGTCATGGTTTGCGCCCTGCTTATTTGATGGTGGAAACGATGAAAGCATTGACAAAAGCGTTGGGTTTTAAGACGTTATTGGGCATTCCACAAAAATATCAAAATAAATCGCGTTTTATTCAAAGTTCACATTATGTCGTAGATTATGATGCGATTTTTGCTGAATCAGGTGGACAGTTGAAGGACTATTGGGAATTACCTTTAGAAATAGATAGAAATCTTGATGGTGTACCGAGTAAAAAACGTTCCATGTATCGCAAGCGTTATGCGATGCTAGATGATTTGGCCAAAGTAATCGAAGAAAAGTTAGGATTGTAAAAGTAAAAAGTGCGGTGAATTTTGACCGCACTTTTTGTTTTATAAGACTTTCAAACAAGCCACAAAATGGCTGTTGTTTTGGCTGGTTAAAGGTGGTTTTTGTTTCGCACAATTTTCATCAGCTTTCAGGCAGCGAGTTCGGAACACGCAACCTGACGGTGGATTAATTGGCGAAGGCAGCTCACCTTCAAGTAATTCGATGGACTTATTGCGTTCCAATTTTGGATCGGGAATTGGAACTGCAGACATTAAGGCTTTGGTATAAGGATGTTTGGTATTGTTATATACCTCCTCATCACTGCCTAATTCCATGGCATTGCCTAAATACATCACTAACACGCGGTCAGAAATGTGTTTTACCACCGCCAAATCATGAGCGATGAAAATTAAGGAAAGCCCCATTTCTTTTTGCAGGGATTTCAATAAATTCACCACTTGAGCCTGAATTGACACATCCAGAGCAGAAACAGGCTCATCACAAATGATCATTTTCGGCTCAATGATTAACGCGCGAGCGATACCGATACGCTGACATTGGCCACCAGAAAACTCATGCGGATAGCGGTTAATCAAGTTGGGTAAAAGCCCAACTTTCAACATCATAGCTTGCACTTTTTCTTTCACTTCAGCGGTGCTTAAGTGCGGTTGGTAGATCTTTAATGGTTCAGCAATGATTTCACCAATATTCATTCGTGGATTGAGAGAGGCGAGAGGGTCTTGGAAAATCATTTGAATATCTTTACGCGTTTCTTTCCATTGTTTCGCTGATTGTTTTCGCAAATTTTTGCCAAGCCACAAGATTTCCCCTTCACTCGCTTCGACTAAACCGATAATAGCGCGTGCAAGAGTTGATTTACCGCAACCTGATTCACCCACTACACCGAGAGTTTCACCTGCGTAAAGTTTAAAAGACACATCCTTCACCGCTTTTAAGGTTTGCGGTTTGGCGAAGAAAAGGGATTTATCATTTTTAATTTTAAAACTGACGCCTAAGTGATTGACTTCAAGGAGTAATTCTTTGTTGTTTGAGACTGTCATAGGTTAAATTTCTCCGCGGGTAACCAACAATTGCGTAATTGACCACGATTAAATGTAGTCAGTTTTGGCGCAGTTTGGCATTGTTCGGTAGCAAATTGGCAACGAGGTGAGAATGGACAACCTTTTGGCAAATGCAGTAAATTCGGCGGATTGCCTGGAATGGTGACCAAGTGTTCTTCATTGCCGTCTAAACGAGGAATTGCATCCATTAAGCCAATGGAATAAGGATGCGTCGGATGATAGAAAATTTGTTCCGCTGTGCCGTATTCCATGGTTCGTCCGGCATACATCACCATGACTTGATCGCAGATACCTGCCACTACACCAAGATCATGGGTAATCATAATAATCGCAGTATTAAATTCGCGTTTTAACTCATTTAACAAGGTCATGATTTGTGCTTGAACGGTTACATCCAAAGCGGTTGTTGGTTCATCTGCAATGAGTAGTTTTGGACGGCATAATAAGGCCATCGCAATCATCACCCGTTGACGCATACCGCCAGAAAATTCATGAGGATACATACCCATACGTTTTTTGGCTTCTGGCATTTTAACTGCGTCTAACATTTTCACGGATTCGGCAAAGGCAGTTTGTTTATCATAGCCCTTATGCAATTGCAGCACTTCCATGAGTTGTTCACCGATTTTCATGTAAGGATTTAGCGACGTCATCGGATCTTGGAAAATCATGGAAATTTGCTCGGCACGGATTTTATTCAATTCAGCATTCGGTAAATTAACTAATTCTTTCCCTTCAAAAATGGCTGAACCTTCCACTTCACCGTTGGCTGCCAATAAACCCATTAAAGCAAAGGCTGTTTGTGACTTACCAGAACCACTTTCGCCTACAATACCGAGCGTGCTTCCGGCATTCAGCGTGAAGTTTAAATCATTCACCGCTGTGACGACACCATCTGGTGTTTTGAAGCGAACGTAGAGATTTTTTACATCTAATAAAGGATTCATGATTCGCTCCTATCTATCTTTCGGATCGAGCGCATCGCGCAACCCGTCACCGATAAAGTTAAAACAAAATAGGGTAAGGCAAAGGAAAAATGCCGGGAAAATTAATAACCAAGGCGACACTTCCATTTGTGCAGCACCATCACTTAAGAGTGCACCCCAACTACTCATTGGCTCTTGAGTCCCTAGGCCTAAGAAACTTAAGAATGATTCAAATAGAATGAGTCCTGGTACTTCAAGCGAGGCATACACTGCTACTAAGCCTAATACATTCGGAATAATGTGTTTCAAAATGATTTGGCGACGAGGTACGCCACAAACGATGGCGGCTTCGACGAATTCTTTATTTTTTAGGCTGAGGGTTTGTCCGCGTACAATACGTGCAAGACCAAGCCAAGCAATAGCACCGATAGCGATAAAAATTAAGAAAATGTTTTGGCCAAAAAGCGTCACCAACAAAATCACGAAAAACATAAATGGAAATGAGCTGAGAATCTCTAAAAAGCGCATCATTAACATATCTGTTTTACCGCCTACATAGCCAGAAATCGCCCCATAAATTGTGCCGATAGTCACGGAAATGAAAGCACCTGCAATACCGACCAATAAGGAAATACGTCCACCGATAGCAGTACGTACCAATAAATCTCGCCCGGAAGCATCAGTACCAAAGAAGTGATAGCCTTCCATTGTTGGTGCGGCGCTCATCATATTCCAATCGGTATCTTCATAGGTAAAGGGGAGGAACCAAGGCGCTACGGTAATAAATATAATAATAAATGCCAAAATAATTAGACTGGCAACAGCAGCTTTGTTGCGGAAAAAACGGCGTTTCGCATCTTGCCAGAGACTGCGGCCTTCCAGTTGCATTTCTTCAATACGGTCAGCTACTTGTTCCACAAAATCCGCATTTTTCTGATTAATCGGCTGAGTACGATAATCTGTCATAATTTATCCTTAATAACGAATTTTTGGATCGATGATGGCGTATAAAATATCCACAATCGCATTAAATAAAATGGTTAATGTGCCCACTAAAATAGTAAGACTTAAAACTAAAGAATAATCGCGGTTTAATGCACCGTTTACAAATAATAAGCCCATGCCAGGCAAACCAAATACACTTTCGATAACCATTGAGCCAGTAATAATCCCTACGAAAGCCGGGCCTAAATAGGTAATCACGGGTAAAAGAGCAGGACGTAAAGCATGTTTTAAAATGATTCTTGAGGTTGAAAGTCCTTTTGCTTTAGCGGTACGAATAAAGTTGGAATGCAGTACTTCAATCATGGATCCGCGCATGATACGTGCAATCCCTGCAACATAAGCGATAGTTAATGAGGCAACGGGTAAAATAATGTACATTGCTGAACCGCCATTCCAACCACCAGCTGGCAGCCACCCTAAATAAATGGCGAAAATCAGCACCAAGACTGGTGCGAAGACAAAGCTTGGCATTATTACGCCAAGCATCGAGAAACTCATCAAAATATAATCCCAACGGCTATTTTGATTGAGAGCGGCGAGCGTACCTGCTGTTACCCCTAACACGACTGCAAAGGCGAAGGCCACCATTCCCAATTTTATGGAAACAGGGAAAGCTGACGCGATTAAATCATTGACTGATTGGTCTTTATATTTAAAAGAGGGACCAAAATCTCCTTTGGAAAGATTTTCTAAATAAAGGAAATATTGTTTATATAATGGTTCATTTAAATGATACTTCGCTTCGATATTAGCCATGACTTCTGGCGGATAAGCGCGTTCAGAAGTGAACGGGCTGCCTGGGGCGAGACGCATCAAAAAGAAAGAAAAAGTAATCAAAATAAACAGCGTCGGCAAGGCTTCCAACAGCCGTTTAAAAATAAACTTGAGCATAACAACTCCAACCAAAATGGGCGAAAAGTGCGGTCAAAAAATACGACGATTTTTAACCGCACTTAAATACTAGCAACGAATTAATGTTTAATAATATAAAGGTTGCGTAAGTAAATATGATCTTGTGGATCTTTGCCTGAATAACCTTTTACATAAGGTTTCACTAAGCGTGGATTCACATAGTTAAAGATTGGTACGATACCGTAATCTTTTGCAAGAATTTCTTCGGCTTTCGCATAAGCTTTTGCACGACCTTCAGCATCCGTTGCGACATAAGATTCAGCAATGGCTTTATCATATTCTGGATTCGCATATTTCGCGGTATTGTTACTAGAATTAGATAAGAAATAGTTGCCGAATGTTGTGGCTTGGTTGTAATCCGCATTCCAGCCGGCACGTGCCGCGTCGTAACGACCCGCACGACGGCTATCAATGTAAGTTTTCCACTCTTGGTTTTCTAATTTCACATCAATCAAACCTTTGGTGTTTGCTTTCCACATAGATGCTGCAGCAATAGCCACTTTTTTGTGGTTTTCATTGGTATTGTAAAGAATGGTGAATTTCAACGGATTCGCTTTGCTGTAACCAGCTTCTTCTAAGAGTTTAATGGCTTCTTCATTACGTTGTGCCATAGGTTCTTTTGAATAAGCAGGTTGTTGAATGAGATGACCTTCTTCGATGTAAGTTGGGGTAAACACATAGGTTGGTGTTTGACCTTGGCCCAATACTTTATCGGTGATCACATTACGATCAAGGGATAAGTTCAATGCTTTACGAATATTCACGTTATCAAAAGGCGCTTTCTTATTGTTTAGCTCGTAAGAATAGGTTGCGAGAGTACGTGTCGTGAATACTTCGCCGGGCAACTCTTTTTGTAATTTAGCAAATTGTTCTGGTGGTAAGGCGTAGCTAGTCATATCTAAATCGCCGGCACGATAACGCGCCACATCAGTACTTGGGTTTTCAATAGCAAGGAATGTCGCGCTATTGATTACGGTTTCTTTATCATTCCAATAAAGTGGGTTACGTTCAAATTCGATTTTTTCATTAATAATGTGGTTAGCCAGTTTATAGGCACCATTACCTACGTAGTTTTCTTTTTTCACCCATGCATCACCCAATTTTTCGACCACTTTTTGTGGTAATGGCAATAAGGATTGGTGAGTCGTTAAACTGACTGCATAAGGCACAGGATTGGTTGCATGAACCACAAAGGTGTAATCATCTTTTGCTTCAACACCTAATTCAGCCGGTTTTTTCTTACCGTCAATGATGTCTTGCGCATTTTCTACTTGTAAGTAACTTAAGTAACTTGCATAAGGCGCTGCAGTTGCAGGATCCACTAAACGACGCCACGCAAATACGAAATCGTGCGCGGTAACAGGATCGCCGTTTGACCATTTAGCATCTTTACGTAAATGGAATGTCCAAGTTTTGAAGTCAGGTGTATTTTCCCAGCTTTCAGCCACACCTGGTTGAAGTTTACCTTCAGAGTCTGAGGTGACGAGACCTTCAAGTAATTGATAAGCAACGGCAGATTCTGGCACACCTTCGGTTTTTTGTGGGTCAAAACTTTGTGGTTCTGCCCCGTTATTGATGACGATATGCTGTTTTTCATCTAATTGCGTTCCCTCAGGTACTATAACCGCTTGAGCAGAATAGGAAAGAGCAAGAGCGATTGCTGAGAAGAGTAGTTTGTGTTGCATTTGAGCCTCCTTGTCATTAGGCGATATTTTTATAAAGAGTCTTCCACTTATTAGCTCAAAAATTCATTTTTGTAAAGATTTGTAAGGTAATTATTTAAAGAAAAATAACGTTTTGTGATTTATATCCAATAAATTTTAAAAAAATTGCTAAAAGTGATGATGTGAGAGAGGAAATCTAGAATGTATTGGTTTTTCCTATCGTAAATATTTTCCTGGACGAATTACCCTTTTAAAGCTAATTATGCTATCGTAAGACAGTTGAATTCAAACAAATCCATTCAAGGAGAATATAATGACAACTCAGTTAGATTCACTTCGTAGTATGACCGTCGTTGTGGCTGATACTGGCGATATTGATGCCATTAAAAAATACCAACCGCAAGATGCAACAACAAACCCATCTTTAATTTTAAGTGCTTCAGCATTACCACAATATGCACCATTAATTGATGAAGCGATTGCTTATGCCAAAGCACAAAGTGCGGATAAAGCGCAACAATTAATTGATGCTGAAGATAAATTAGCGGTAAACATCGGTTTAGAAATTTTAAAAATTGTTCCTGGACGTATTTCAACTGAAGTAGATGCACGTCTCTCTTACGATACTCAAGCAACTGTTGAAAAAGCACGTAAACTTATCGCACTTTATAATGCTGCAGGCATTTCAAATGATCGTATATTGATCAAAATTGCGTCAACATGGCAAGGTATTCGTGCAGCAGAAATTCTTGAAAAAGAAGGTATTAACTGTAACTTAACCTTATTATTCTCCGAAGCCCAAGCACGTGCGTGTGCTGAAGCTGGTGTTTACTTAATTTCGCCATTCGTCGGTCGTATCTTAGACTGGTACAAAGCAAATACTGATAAAAAAGAATATGCACCAGCAGAAGACCCAGGTGTCATTTCTGTAACCAAAATTTATAACTATTACAAAGAATACGGTTATAAAACCGTGGTAATGGGTGCAAGTTTCCGTAATGTCGGTGAAATTATTGAATTAGCAGGTTGTGATCGTTTAACTATCGCTCCCGCTTTACTTAAAGAATTACAAGAAAATTCAACCGCACTTGTACGTAAACTAGATTACAAAGGTGAAGTAAAAGCGAAACATCAACCATTAACTGAAGCAGAATTCTACTGGCAACATAACAGCGATGCGATGGCTGTTGAGAAATTAGCAGAGGGGATTCGCAAATTTGCAGTTGACCAAGAGAAATTAGAAGCAATGCTTTCAGCAAAACTTTAATTTAAAAAAACATGAAAGTGCGGTTAGAAATAACCGCATTTTTTATTCTTACCATAAAATGTTCTAACTCTTAATAATTAGTTCTTGACTAACTCACCAAAGTCATTGAGAATTCAAGACAAGTTTTGCTAAAGCAAAATGGGAACCGCGACTTTTGATACAAAGTGCGGTCATTTTTTCTTTTTTCGGAGCAAATATATGTCAGGTATTTTTGAACAAACTCCTGCTAATCGTCGTCGTTATGGCGTAGCGATTTTTGTTGGTATTATTGCAGGTTTAATTTCTGCATTCGTAAAATGGGGTGCTGAGCATCCATTCCCACCGCGTAGTCCAATCGATTTCTTCGCAGCAGCATGTAAAGTAGACATCACAGGTTTAAGTCAAGATCAAATTCTTCAAGTCTGTTCACGTGCGTTTTTAAACCCACCACACGTATTCTTACGTGATTATTTAGGTATTGACCCAACTCAAGCAGCATTCACTTTTGCAGATCATGGTTTTGACTGGATTGGCGTGACTCACATTACTTTCTCATTAGTATTTGCTATTGCTTACTGTTTAGTGGCAGAACGTTTCCCTAAAATCAAATTCTGGCAAGGTATTGGTGCAGGTTTAATCGCAGATATTTGTGTTCACTACATCACTTTTCCAGCATTAGGTTTAACACCACCTGTTGCAGAATGGCCGTTATATGAACATATTTCTGAATTAGTGGGACACATTTTCTGGTTCTGGACAATTGAGATTATTCGTCGTGATTTACGTAACCGTATTACTCGCGAGCCAGATGCAGAAATTCCATTAAAAAATGCAACTGAATAATTAATCTATATTGCAAAGAATGCCACCGAAAGGTGGCATTTTTGTTTATGTCGGGAACAAAAGTCATTTTTGGAAAACTAAAAAGCACTATGATTAAAAATAGCTAACAGAAAAGTTATCTCTAGGTTTTAATAAATTTTTTGTAGTTATCTTTCAAGTTGGTTAGAATAAAGACAATTTTTTGTGATAGGAAAGTGGAATGAAAAAAACACCTTTACTTGCGGTCGGCTTAATGGCTACAGCTGTATTAACTGGTTGTGCGACAAAAGCAGATGGTGAACGCAATGATAAATTAGAAAGTTTTAACCGTACGATGTTTGATTTTAACTATAAAGTCATGGACCGATATGTGTTAGAACCTGCAGCAAAAGGCTGGCGTGATTACGTGCCGACACCAGTCACAAAAGGTTTATCCAATGTGGCAAATAACTTAGATGAGCCAGTGAGTTTTGTGAACCGTTTATTAGAAGGTGAACCGAAAAAAGCCTTTGTTCACTTCAACCGTTTTTGGATTAACTCAACCTTTGGTATTGGTGGCTTATTTGACTTTGCAAGTGCAAGTAAAGAATTACAGGTTTATGATCAACGTAGCTTTGGTGAAACATTGGGCACCTACGGTGTAGATGCGGGAGCCTATATTGTATTGCCTATCTATAATGCGACGACACCTCGTCAATTAACGGGGGCAGTAGTTGATGCAGCTTATACCTATCCGTTCTGGAATTGGGTAGGTGGCCCGTGGTCACTTGTGAAATACGGTGTGCAAGCGGTAGATAAACGCTCGAAAACATTGTACCAAACCGAGTTGCTAAATCAAGCACAAGATCCTTATGTCACCTTCCGCGAAGCTTATTATCAGAATTTAGAATTTAAAGTAAATGATGGTAAAGTGAAAGAAGGTTCACAGAAAGAGCTCTCTGATGATGTATTAAAAGAGATTGATTAAGAATACTCATATAAGTGATTAAGACGCTTATATGTTAGGATAGTAAGCGTGTTTATACGTCAAGATTAAAGGAGAATATCATGACTAAAATCATTCATACAGAAAAAGCCCCTGCCGCAATCGGCCCTTATGTTCAAGCGGTAGATTTAGGTAATTTAGTTTTAACATCTGGACAAATTCCCGTTAATCCGGCGAATGGTGAAGTGCCGAAAGATATTGTGGCTCAAGCGCGTCAATCTTTAGAGAATGTGAAAGCGATTATTGAACAAGCGGGTTTGACCGTGGGTGATATTGTGAAAACCACGGTGTTTGTGAAAGATCTTAATGATTTTGCAGCAGTAAATGCAGAGTATGAGAAATTCTTTAAAGAAAATCATCACCCTAATTTCCCTGCTCGTTCTTGCGTAGAAGTTGCTCGCTTGCCAAAAGATGTTGGCTTAGAAATCGAAGCGATTGCGGTAAGAAAATAATCGAAAAGTGCGGTTAAAATCTGCAGATTTTTTCTACAATAGACTTTACAAGAGCGAGATTAATCACTATAATCTCGCTCCTAAATTACGCTTAGCGTAAAATTTCTGGTTGGTGCTTGACCTATTCAAGCCCCGTCCAAGACCGTAGGGAATGGTTAGCAATAATCGTCTTAATAATCCTACGTAGATGGTGAACAGAATAAGAATATTTCTTGCTTCTGGGCACCGAAGTCGTCCTAGTCTGAAAGATAACTCTTTCGATGAGGTAAATTAATTCCGAGAAATCGGAGTGTATTCAGGAGCTAAAAGCCAATGGCATTAAATCTTCAAGACAAACAAGCAATTGTTGCCGAAGTAAATGAAGCAGCCAAAGGTGCACTTTCAGCAGTAATCGCGGATTCTCGCGGTGTAACTGTTGATAAAATGACTGAATTACGTAAAGCAGCTCGTGAAGCTGGTGTAACAATGCGCGTTGTTCGTAATACTTTATTACGTCGTGCGGTTGAAGGCACTGATTTCGAATGCTTACAAGATACGTTTGTAGGTCCAACACTTATCGCATTCTCTAACGAACACCCAGGTGCAGCAGCACGTTTGTTCAAAGATTTTGCTAAAGCAAACGATAAGTTTGAAATTAAAGGTGCAGCCTTTGAAGGTAAGATCCAAGATGTTGAATTCTTAGCAACATTACCAACTTACGAAGAAGCAATTGCACGTTTAATGGGCACAATGAAAGAAGCTGCGGCAGGCAAACTTGTTCGCACTTTTGCGGCATTACGCGACAAATTACAAGAAGCAGCTTAATCATTAAGCGTTTCTTACTTCATTTAACTTTATTAATTTTAGGAATTGATTGTTATGTCATTAACTAACGAACAAATCATTGAAGCGATCGCTTCTAAATCTGTAACTGAAATCGTTGAATTAATCGCAGCGATGGAAGAAAAATTCGGTGTTTCTGCAGCAGCAGTAGCAGCAGCTCCAGCAGCTGGCGGCGCAGCAGCAGCGGCAGAAGAAAAAACTGAATTCGACGTAGTTCTTGCTGAAGCTGGTGCTAACAAAGTAGCAGTTATCAAAGCAGTACGTGGTGCAACTGGTTTAGGCTTAAAAGAAGCTAAAGACTTAGTTGAATCAGCTCCAGCTAACTTAAAAGAAGGCATTTCTAAAGAAGAAGCTGAAGCACTTAAGAAAGAATTAGAAGAAGCTGGTGCAAAAGTAGAAATCAAATAATTTTTGATTCACTTATGTCCTGTTTCTCAGGCTTAATGGCTGGTGGTTTACCATCAGCCATTTTGTGCTATCAAAAACAGCACAAAAAACAGATAGGCATTTTCCGTTTAATGGTATCTGTTTCCACTTAAATTAATCAGACGTTTTAATTTAAGTAGCCCACTACAGAAGTAAGGTTCAGAGTGCGGTATCCGAAACGGCGTCAATCTCCGATATAAATAAAAGCGTCAATCAATTTGACCGCACTTTTTTATATCAACTCGGTCTCACTAAAATTTACAGAGGAAAACCAATAATGGGTTACTCCTATACTGAGAAAAAACGAATTCGTAAAGACTTCGGCAAACGTCCGCAAGTTTTAAATGTACCTTATTTATTAACCATCCAATTAGATTCTTTTGATAAATTCATTCAAAAAGATCCTGAAGGTCAACAAGGCTTAGAAGCTGCATTCCGTTCTGTTTTCCCAATCGTAAGCAATAACGGTTATACAGAATTACAATATGTTGATTACCGTTTAGAAGAGCCAGAATTTGATGTGCGTGAATGCCAAATTCGTGGTTCAACTTATGCAGCAGGTTTACGCGTAAAATTACGTTTGGTTAGCTACGATAAAGAATCTTCATCACGCGCAGTCAAAGACATTAAAGAAAGCGAAGTATATATGGGTGAAATCCCATTAATGACTGACAACGGTACTTTTGTTATCAATGGTACTGAGCGTGTTATCGTTTCACAATTACACCGTAGCCCGGGCGTATTCTTTGATTCTGACAAAGGTAAAACACACTCTTCAGGTAAAGTGCTTTATAACGCACGCATTATCCCTTACCGTGGTTCTTGGTTAGATTTCGAATTTGATCCAAAAGATAACTTATATGCGCGTATTGACCGCCGTCGTAAATTACCGGCAACCATTATTTTACGAGCGTTAGGTTACACGGTTGAAGAAATCTTAAACTTATTCTTTGATAAAGTAACTTTCGAAATCGCTGGCAATAAATTACTCATGACATTAGTGCCAGAACGTCTACGTGGGGAAACGGCGACATTTGATATTGAAGCAAATGGCAAAGTCTATGTAGAACGCGGTCGTCGTATCACAGCTCGTCACATCAAAGCATTAGAAAAAGATAATGTGACACAAGTTGAAGTGCCAACTGAATATATCGCAGGTAAAGTTGCAGCGAAAGATTATGTAGATCTTGAATCTGGTGAAATCATTTGCCCAGCAAATGGCGAGATTTCTTTAGAAGTGTTAGCGAAATTATCGCAAGCAGGCTATAAAGTGATCGAAACATTATTCACCAATGACTTAGATTACGGTCCATATATCTCTGAAACATTACGTGTTGATCCAACTTACGATCGTGTAAGTGCATTATATGAAATCTATCGTATGATGCGTCCAGGTGAACCACCTACACCAGAATCTTCAGAAACATTATTCAATAACTTATTCTTCTCTGCAGAACGTTATGATTTATCTGCGGTAGGTCGTATGAAGTTTAATCGCTCGTTAGGTATTCCTGAAGGCGAGGGTACGGGTATTTTAAGTAACGACGATATCATTCGCGTGATGAAAAAACTCATCGATATCCGTAATGGTCGTGGTGAAGTGGATGATATCGACCACTTGGGTAACCGTCGTATTCGCTCAGTGGGTGAAATGGCTGAAAACCAATTCCGTATTGGTTTAGTTCGTGTAGAAAGAGCAGTTAAAGAGCGTTTATCTTTAGGCGATTTAGATGCGATCACGCCACAAGACTTAATTAATCCAAAACCAATTTCTGCGGCAGTGAAAGAATTCTTTGGTTCTTCACAACTTTCGCAATTCATGGACCAAAATAACCCATTATCAGAAGTGACACACAAACGTCGTATTTCTGCATTAGGTCCAGGTGGTTTAACGCGTGAACGCGCAGGCTTTGAGGTTCGTGACGTACATAACACTCACTATGGTCGTTTATGTCCAATCGAAACCCCTGAAGGTCCAAACATCGGTTTGATCAACTCACTTTCTGCGTTTGCTCGTACGAACGATTACGGTTTCTTAGAAACCCCATATCGTAAAGTAGTGAATGGTCAAGTAACCGAAGAAATCGAATACTTATCTGCAATTGATGAAGCAAACTACATCATTGCACAGGCGAACTCAAACCTTGATGAGAATAATCGCTTTACAGATGCATTCGTTACTGCACGTGGTGAACGTGGTGAATCTGGTCTTTATAAACCAGAAGAAATTCACTATATGGACGTTTCAACTCAACAAGTGGTATCTGTGGCTGCAGCGTTAATTCCATTCTTAGAGCATGACGATGCTAACCGTGCCTTAATGGGTGCGAACATGCAACGTCAAGCGGTTCCTACTTTACGTGCTGATAAGCCGTTAGTGGGTACAGGTATGGAAAAACCAATCGCACTTGACTCAGGTGTGGCGGTTGTCGCGAAACGTGGTGGTACTGTTCAATACGTTGATGCGTCTCGTATCGTTATCAAAGTAAATGAAGATGAAACTGTAGCTGGCGAAGCGGGTATTGATATTTATAACTTAATTAAATACACCCGTTCTAACCAAAATACCTGTATCAACCAAATTCCTTGTGTGAATTTAGGCGATCCAATTAACCGTGGTGAAGTATTAGCTGATGGTCCTTCAACAGACTTAGGTGAATTAGCATTAGGTCAAAATATCCGTGTGGCGTTCATGCCTTGGAACGGTTATAACTTCGAAGACTCAATGTTAGTTTCTGAGCGTGTAGTACAACAAGACCGCTTTACGACAATCCACATTCAAGAATTATCTTGTGTGGCGCGTGACACTAAATTAGGTTCTGAAGAAATTACTGCGGATATTCCAAACGTAGGTGAATCTGCATTAAGTAAATTGGATGAATCAGGTATCGTTTATGTAGGTGCGGAAGTGAAAGGTGGAGACATCTTAGTCGGTAAAGTCACCCCTAAAGGCGAAACGCAATTAACACCAGAAGAAAAATTGTTACGTGCAATCTTCGGTGAAAAAGCATCTGATGTGAAAGACTCTTCATTACGTGTACCAAACAGCGTAAGCGGTACTGTAATTGACGTTCAAGTCTTCACCCGTGATGGCGTAGAAAAAGACAAACGTGCATTAGAAATTGAAGAAATGCAGTTAAAACAAGCTAAGAAAGACCTTTCTGATGAATTAGAAATCTTAGAAGCTGGCTTGTTTGCTCGTGTACGTAATGTACTTATTGCTGGCGGTATTGATGCGGCTCAATTAGATAAAATGGATCGCACTAAATGGTTAGAACAAACCATTTCAGATGAAGAAAAACAAAACCAATTAGAACAGCTTGCTGAGCAATATGAAGAATTACGTAAAGAGTTTGAACACAAACTTGAAGTACAACGTAAGAAAATCATTAAAGGCGATGACCTTGCACCAGGCGTGTTAAAAGTGGTTAAAGTTTACCTTGCGGTGAAACGTCACATCCAACCGGGTGATAAAATGGCGGGTCGTCACGGTAACAAAGGTGTTATCTCAAAAATCAACCCTGTGGAAGATATGCCATACGATGAAAACGGTCAACCGGTTGAAATCGTATTGAACCCACTGGGCGTACCGTCTCGTATGAACATCGGTCAGATCTTAGAAACCCACTTAGGCTTAGCGGCGAAAGGTATCGGTGATCAAATCAATGCGATGATCAAACAAAAACAAGATGTTGAGAAACTTCGTGGCTATATGCAAAAAGCATACGATTTAGGTCATGGCGCACAAAAAGTTGATTTAAGCACCTTTAGCGATGACGAAATCATGCGTTTAGCGGAAAACCTACGTAAAGGTTTACCGGTAGCAACACCTGTGTTTGATGGTGCTGCTGAGCAAGAAATCAAAGAAATGTTGAAACTCGGTGGCTTACCAACTTCAGGTCAGATTACGTTATACGATGGCCGTACGGGTGAGAAATTCGAGCGTCCAGTAACCGTAGGTTATATGTACATGCTCAAATTGAACCACTTAGTTGATGACAAAATGCATGCTCGTTCAACTGGTTCTTATAGTCTTGTTACTCAACAACCACTTGGTGGTAAAGCACAATTCGGTGGTCAACGTTTCGGTGAGATGGAGGTATGGGCACTTGAAGCATATGGTGCGGCTTACACCTTACAAGAAATGTTAACCGTGAAATCCGATGACGTGAACGGCCGTACGAAGATGTATAAAAACATCGTTGGCGGTAACCAGCAAATGGATCCGGGTACACCGGAATCTTTCAACGTAATTATGAAAGAAATCCGTTCACTTGGTTTGAATATCGAGTTAGACGAAGAGTAATCGACAAACCTGTCTTCCTCTGTTCGCAGGGGAAGCAAAAGGAAGAAATCGCCGAAGTGCGGTTAAAAAACAAAATATTTTTGACCGCACTTTGAAACCCTTAACTCCGACAGGAGACTATTTGTGAAAGACTTAGTTAAGTTTTTAAAAGCACAATCAAAAACGAGTGAAGATTTTGATGTGATTAAAATTGGGTTAGCTTCTCCAGACATGATCCGTTCTTGGTCATTTGGTGAAGTTAAAAAACCTGAAACAATCAACTATCGTACGTTCAAACCTGAGCGTGACGGTCTTTTCTGTGCACGTATTTTCGGGCCAGTAAAAGATTACGAATGTTTATGCGGTAAATATAAACGCTTAAAACACCGTGGTGTGATTTGTGAAAAATGTGGTGTTGAAGTCACACAAACTAAAGTGCGTCGTGAACGTATGGGCCACATTGAATTGGCTTGTCCTGTGGCGCACATTTGGTTCTTAAAATCACTTCCGTCCCGTATCGGTTTATTACTTGATATGCCGTTACGTGATATTGAGCGTGTGCTTTATTTTGAAATGTATATCGTAACCGAACCGGGTATGACCGATTTGGAACGTGGACAGTTATTAACTGAAGAACAATTCCTTGATGCAGAAGACCGTTGGCAAGATGAATTCGAAGCGAAAATGGGTGCTGAAGCAATTCAAGATTTACTTAAAGGTATTGATCTTGAAGTGGAATGTGAAAAATTACGTGAAGAGTTACAAGAAACTAACTCTGAAACAAAACGTAAGAAAATCACTAAACGCTTAAAATTATTAGAAGCTTTCCAACAATCTGGTAACAAACCAGAGTGGATGGTGATGACTGTATTACCAGTACTTCCACCAGATTTACGTCCGTTAGTACCATTAGATGGTGGTCGTTTTGCAACTTCTGACTTGAACGATTTATATCGTCGCGTGATCAACCGTAACAACCGTTTAAAACGTTTATTGGATTTAATCGCACCAGATATTATCGTGCGTAACGAAAAACGTATGTTACAAGAATCTGTTGATGCGTTATTAGATAATGGTCGTCGTGGTCGTGCGATTACGGGTTCTAACCGTCGTCCATTGAAATCACTTGCGGATATGATCAAAGGTAAACAAGGTCGTTTCCGTCAAAACTTATTAGGTAAACGTGTTGACTATTCAGGCCGTTCTGTAATCACTGTAGGTCCATACTTGCACTTACACCAATGTGGTTTACCGAAGAAAATGGCATTGGAATTATTCCGTCCGTTTATCTACGCAAAATTAGAAAGCCGTGGTTATGCAACTACAATCAAAGCAGCTAAGAAAATGGTTGAGCGTGAAGACGCGATCGTTTGGGATATCTTGGCAGAAGTTATTCGTGAGCACCCAATTCTATTGAACCGTGCACCGACACTTCACCGTTTAGGTATCCAAGCGTTTGAACCACTTCTAATCGAAGGTAAAGCAATCCAGTTACACCCACTTGTTTGTGCGGCGTTCAACGCGGACTTCGATGGTGACCAAATGGCGGTTCACGTACCATTAACACTTGAAGCTCAGTTAGAAGCGCGTGCGTTAATGATGTCAACCAACAACGTACTTTCACCAGCAAACGGTGATCCTATTATCGTTCCATCACAAGACGTGGTGTTGGGTCTTTACTATATGACCCGTGAAAAAGTGAACGGTAAAGGTGAAGGCATGTTATTGCAAGATCCGCGTGAAGCTGAAAAAGCATATCGCACAGGTGAAGCAGAATTACATTCTCGCGTTAAAGTACGTATTACTGAATATGTGAAAAATGAAGCTGGCGAATTCGAAGAGAAAACCACATTAACCGATACCACTATCGGTCGTGCAATCTTATGGATGATCGCGCCAAAAGGTATGCCTTATTCATTGTTTAATCAAACATTAGGTAAAAAAGCAATTTCTAAACTTATCAATGAAGCTTATCGTCGTTTAGGTTTGAAAGAAGCGGTAATGTTTGCTGACCATATTATGTATACCGGTTTTGCTTATGCGGCTCGTTCAGGTTCTTCTGTGGGTATCGACGATATGGTTATCCCAGAGAAAAAATACGAAATTATTTCTGCAGCGGAAGCTGAAGTGGCTGAAATTCAAGAACAGTTCCAATCTGGTCTTGTAACGGCAGGTGAGCGTTATAACAAAGTCATCGATATTTGGGCTGCAGCAAATGAGCGTGTAGCGAAAGCGATGATGGAAAACTTATCTCAGGAAGAAGTTATCAACCGTGAAGGTAATCCTGAGAAACAAGCTTCTTTCAACAGTATCTTTATGATGGCTGACTCTGGTGCGCGTGGTTCTGCAGCTCAGATTCGTCAGTTAGCAGGTATGCGTGGTTTGATGGCGCGTCCAGATGGTTCGATCATCGAAACCCCAATTACAGCGAACTTCCGTGAAGGTTTGAACGTACTTCAGTACTTTATTTCAACCCACGGTGCGCGTAAAGGTTTGGCGGATACCGCATTAAAAACAGCAAACTCTGGTTACTTAACCCGTCGTTTAGTTGACGTAGCGCAAGACTTAGTGATCGTTGAAGATGACTGTGGTACGCATGAAGGCTTAGTCATGACTCCATTAATCGAAGGTGGCGATGAGAAAGTTCCACTTCGCGAATTAGTGTTAGGTCGTGTTCTGGCTGAAGATGTGTATAAACCAGGTACAGAAGAAGTCTTAATTGCACGTAACACTTTATTAGATGAAAAACTTTGTGATGTGTTAGATGCAAACTCAGTGGACAGCGTAAAAGTTCGCTCTGTTGTAACTTGTGATACTGACTTCGGCGTATGTGCGAAATGTTACGGTCGTGACTTAGCGCGTGGTCACCTCATCAACCAAGGTGAGGCAGTCGGTGTTATCGCTGCTCAGTCTATCGGTGAGCCAGGTACACAGTTAACCATGCGTACGTTCCACATCGGTGGTGCAGCTTCTGCAGCAGCCAAAGAGTCTAGCGTACAAATCAAAAACAACGGTACTTTACACCTTGCTAACGCAAAATTCGTTGTTAATGACGAAGGTAAATTAGTTTTAACTTCTCGTAATACTGAATTAACCGTAACTGATGCATTTGGTCGTACGAAAGAACATTATAAAGTGCCTTACGGTACTGTATTGAACAAAGCTGACGGTCAAGAAGTGTCTGCTGGTGAAACAGTGGCAAACTGGGATCCACATACTATGCCAGTTGTTTCTGAGGTATCTGGTTTTGTGAAATTCGTTGATATCGTGGACGGTTTAACCGTAACTCGTCAAACGGATGAATTAACTGGTCTTTCTTCTATTGTCGTACAAGATGTGGGTGAACGTGCAACAGCAGGTAAAGATTTACGTCCAACCATCAAATTAGTTGATGCAAAAGGTAACGATATCTTCTTACCTGAAACTGACGTTATTGCGCAATACTTCTTACCAGGTAAAGCAATCGTAAGTTTAGATGACGGTGCGGAAGTGAAAGTGGGTGAACCACTTGCACGTATTCCACAAGAATCTGTGGGTACTAAAGATATTACTGGTGGTCTTCCACGCGTTGCTGACTTATTCGAAGCACGTAAACCGAAAGAGCCTGCAATCTTGGCAGAAATTTCAGGTATCGTGTCCTTCGGTAAAGAAACCAAAGGTAAACGTCGCTTGCTAATCACCCCAACTGAAGGTGAAATCTACGAAGAAATGATTCCAAAATGGCGTCAACTCAACGTATTTGAAGGTGAGATGGTTGAACGTGGTGATGTGATTTCTGATGGTGCAGAGACCCCACACGATATCTTACGTTTACGTGGTGTTCGTGCTGTAACTGAATATATCGTGAACGAAGTGCAAGAAGTTTACCGCTTACAAGGGGTAAAAATTAACGATAAGCACATCGAAGTTATCGTACGTCAAATGTTACGTAAAGCAGTTATTACGAAAGCTTATGACAGCGAATTCCTCGAAGGGGAACAAGTTGAAGTAGCTCGTGTGAAAATTGTGAACCGTAAACGTGAAGCGGAAGGTAAACCACCAGTTGAATTCGAACGTGAGTTGCTTGGTATTACCAAAGCGTCATTGGCGACAGAATCCTTCATTTCTGCGGCATCGTTCCAAGAAACCACTCGCGTGCTTACTGAGGCGGCAGTGGCGGGTAAACGTGATGAATTACGAGGCCTGAAAGAGAACGTAATCGTAGGTCGTTTAATCCCTGCTGGTACTGGTTTTGCGTATCACCAAGGTCGTCACAAAAAACGTATTGTAGACGATGTTGTGATTAAATTGTCTGAAGACGATGAAGCAGCAATTGCTGATGAATTCGTGATGACAGCAGATGATGCAACAACTAACTTAGCAGAAATGCTTAATATGGCAGATGATGCAGAGTAATCGCTAATCGATAAAATAAAACCCGAGTTTAGGCTCGGGTTTTTTATTATCTCAATAAAGAAAGTGCGGTCAGTTTTTAATGAATTTTTCTTTTGGAAAAGTATTGTAAAAACTGACCGCACTTTCTTTTCATCAATAAAAGGCCACCTTAGTTGGTGGCCTTAAAATATTGAGTTTAAGCTAAGATTACCAGCCTTTTACAACACCATCTTTAAAGTGTTTTTTCGCTTCTTGGTAAACTTCTTCAGTTTGGTATGCTTTCACGAAATCTTGGATCGCTTTGCTGTCTTTGTTATCAGTACGTGCAACGATGATGTTTACGTATGGAGAATCTTTGTCTTCTACGAATACGCCGTTATCTTGTGCATTTAAGCCAACTTGACCCGCATAAGTGTTATTTACAACAGCAAGATCAACATCATCTAATGCACGAGCTGCAACAGAGGTATCTACTTCAGAAATTTTTAAGTTTTTCGGATTTTCAACGATATCTGCGACAGTTGAAAGAAGATCGTTAGAATTTTTAAGTTTGATTAAACCTTGTTTCTCAAGAAGGATTAATGCACGACCACGGTTTGATGGGTCATTTGGCACCACAATTTTCGCGCCATCTTTTAATTCATTTACATTTTTGATGGTTTTAGAATAGCCAGCAAGCGGGTAAACAAAGGTGTTACCAACGATCACTAAGTTGTTCAAGTTCTTCGCTTTTACATCTTCATCTAAGTAAGGTTTGTGTTGCATTGCGTTAGCATCTAAATCGCCTTTAGATACAGCAGTATTTGGTAATGCGTAGTCATTGAATAAAACAAATTCAACATTTAAGTTGTATTTGTCTTTTGCTACTTTTGCCGCGGTTTCGGCTACTTGGTGTTCAGGACCCGCCATTACACCAACTTTGATTGATGTTGCTGCAGGTGCAGTTGATGCTGCATCTGCTTTTTTCTCTTCTTTACAACCTGTTAATACTAATGCTGACGCGATAGCAGTGATAGCAAATAAGTTTTTTAATTTCATGTTTTTTCCTTGTTGTGAATAAAATGGTATAGAAAATAATTAACGGTGATCCACTCGTTTTGCGAGCGTGTCGCCCAATTTTTGACTGAGCATCACGATAATCACGATAACAATCGTTGCAGCCCAAGTTACCGATGGCATATTACGATAGACGCCATAGTTAATGGCGAGGCTTCCTAAGCCGCCACCGCCTTGCGTTCCCGCCATTGCGGTATAGCCAATTAATGTCACGAAAGTGAGCGTAATAGCATTAATGAGCGTAGGTAGGGATTCAGGCAAATAGAATTTACGAATAATTTGCCAATTGGTTGCACCCATGGCTTTTGCTGTTTCAGTCAAACCGGTTGGAATCTCAAAAAGCGCATTACTCGTAAGACGTGCAAAAAATGGCGTTGCGGCTGCACTTAATGAGACAATCGCTGCATTAGAACCAATACTGCCGCCAGGAAGCAACCAGCTCGTTAGCGGAATTAAAGCGAGTAATAAAATAATATAAGGAATTGAACGCCCGATATTAATAATGACGTTTAAAAACGCATTGAGTTTTTTGTTTTCTAAAATCGCCCCTTTATTGGTTAAGAAAGTTAAAAAACCAAGTGGTAAGCCTAATAAAGCCGCAATTAATGTCGATAATACTGACATATAAATTGTTTCAACGGTCGATACCGTTAATAAACTCGCAAAATTATCGGGGAATTGTTGGCTAAATGTTGCCCATAAATCATTGAACATAGCCTAGCACCTCTACTCGAACGTTATTTTCCATTAAATAAACTTTGGCTTGCGTAATCGCATCTTCATCACCTTCAACCTCCGCAATGGTAAAGCCAAATTTTACGCCACCGGCATAATCAATTTGTGAGGTTAAGATACTGAGCTCTACACCAAATTTTTTCGATGCTTGAGAAAGTAATGGTGCATCGACAGAGCGACCAGTAAATTCAAATTTGATGATTGGATACGATTTGGCATGTTTTGGCGTATCAGATAAATTTTCTAAATATTCTTCCGGCAAGGTAATGTGGAAGGTTGAGCTGATAAACTCTTGAGCCAATTCTGTTTTCGGATTAGAGAAAATTTCGCTAACTGTGCCTTGTTCAATCAGGCGGCCTTTATCAATTACCGCAACTTGATCGCAGATGCGTTTGACCACTTCCATTTCATGAGTGATAAGAAGAATTGTGATACCTAAAGTGCGGTTGATTTCTTTTAATAATTTTAGAATGGATTGAGTTGTAGCGGGATCCAATGCGCTGGTGGCTTCATCACAAAGTAAGACTTTAGGATCGCTTGCAAGTGCACGCGCAATAGCTACACGTTGTTTTTGACCGCCAGAGAGATTAGCAGGATACACATTATGTTTATCACTTAATCCAACAAGCGCTAAAAGTGCGGTCGTTTTCTCTTGAATTTCTGCTTTCGATTTATTTTCTAATTCAAGTGGTAACGCTACGTTTTCGAAAACGGTTCGAGAGGTCAACAAATTAAAATGCTGGAAAATCATGCCGATTTGGCGGCGTGTTTTCACTAATTCAGCGTCAGAAAGTTGAGTCAGATCCACATCATCGATGATTACAGCACCGTGAGTTGGTCTTTCTAATAAGTTTACACAACGGATAAGTGTACTTTTACCAGCGCCAGAAGCACCAATGACACCACAAATCTGACCCTTCGGCACATGTAATGAAACATTATCAAGTGCGGTCAGTTTTTTATCTGGAAGTGTAAAAATCTTCGTAATGTTATTTAGCTTAATCATATAAGCCCTTGTTCTCAGTTAATATTTGAATTTCATTTGTATTCTAGACGTCTAGAATGCTGTGTCAATATCTTAGGGGATCTTTTTTAGACAGATCGGTTATGACTTATTATTGCTTATATTAAGGATAAAAGGGATAATTTTGTCTTAAGAAAAAGATAAATGAGAAAATATATGAAGAAAGCTGTTTTTTTAGATCGTGATGGCACTTTAAATATCGACCATGGTTATGTCCATAAAATTGATGATTTCCAATTTATAGAAGGCAGTATTGATGCATTAAAAGCATTAAAAGAAATGGGATATCTTTTGGTTTTAGTGACTAATCAATCGGGTATCGCACGTGGGTATTTTTCAGAAGATCAGTTTTTGCAACTTACTGAATGGATGGATTGGTCATTAGCTGATCGTGGAGTAGATTTAGATGGCATCTATTATTGTCCTCATCATCCAGAAGGGAAAGGCGAATATAAAGACGACTGTGCATGTAGAAAACCAAAATCAGGTATGTTATTAGAGGCGATTAAAGCGCTGAAAATCGATCCTGCACAATCTATTATGGTTGGCGATAAGATTGAAGATCTTAAAGCAGGTATTGGCGCAAAAGTGAAAACAAATATTTTAGTGCGAACAGGTAAACCCATTACAGAAGAGGGAGAGAATCTCGCAGATTATGTTTTAGACTCCATTGCAGATTTGCCAAGAATAGCAAAACGATTAATTAAGTAACAAAAATGATCTATTTTTTGTGCGAATAGGCGAAAAGATCTTCAACCAATAAAAAATTTACATTTTTTTACAAAAAGATCTTGC
>NZ_KV801015.1:517256-525386 GCF_001810345.1 Haemophilus sp. HMSC061E01 | reverse complement strand
ACCCCGAGCTGAATGGCTTGGGGTTTTTGTTTATAAAGTTTTGTGAAAGATTACTTTGACAATATAAGTGCAGTAGAAAGTTAGGCTGTTTTTACGTAGAGAATATATAAAAAGGAGTTTATCCCAAATATCTGGAGATAGACTCCTTTAATCTTTTAAGAAAATAGCTTATTCCAGAAAGAACAAACAAACTCTCTTTCTTCTGCAAACGCCGAATCATCAACAATGACAGGATTTCCTAATAAGTTCAGGTGATGAATTTTATTACGTAGTGTCACGTAGCAGGATTTGAGCTTTTCACATTCTGTTAGAGAAATAATGTGATATTCTGCCATTGAATCAAAGATACGGACGTTATCAGACCATTTGGTTAATATTGGATTAGCTGGGGCATTCGCAAGCATCAGATACTGGGCAATAAATTCAATATCAGTAATGCCGCCACGATCGGTTTTGATATTAAAAAAGCCGTCTTTTGTATGAGATAAATGGTCGTACATTTTTTCACGCATTTCTCTTACTTCGATTTTTAGCTGATTAATATCTCTTTGAGCGGAAAGTACATTACAGCGAATTTTTTCAAATTCTGCTTTTAATTCAGTTTCACCAAAAATAGCACGGCTACGGACAAGCGCTTGTTTCTCCCATGTCCAAGCCTCATTGAGTTGATAGTTCTCAAATGCTTGAAGTGAACAGCCTAATAAGCCTGCATCGCCTGAAGGCCGTAAGCGCATATCAACATCGTAAAGTATGCCTGCACTGGTATTCATACTAAAAATACTGACAATTTTTTGAGCCAATCTTAAATAGAATTGATTACTATCAATGGATTTTTTTCCACCAATGGTTTGGCCTTCAACAGCTTGGTATAAAAAGACTAAATCCAAATCAGATTTATAACCGAGTTCAATTCCGCCTAATTTGCCGTAGCCAATAACTAAAAAGCCTTTTTCAGTTTTATCTACAAGATGTTCGGGGACCCCAAATCGTTGACTGACTTGTTGCCAAGCAAAATTGACAACCGCATCAATGATTGCTTCAGCCAGATAAGTGAGATGATCGCTCACTTTCATAACAGGCAATACGCCGAGAATATCTGCGGCTGCAACGCGTAATAAAATAGACTGTTTGAATTGGCGTAAACCATCAATAAATTGTTCTTCATCATCTTGCGGTAATCGCAGCATATATTGCTTCAATTCATCAGGATACTGTGTGAACGGCAATGGATTACGTAGCGCTTCAGTATTTAATAATTCATCAAGTAGAATAGGATAGCGAGCCACTTGTTCAGCGATCATCTGGGATTGCGCACATAGTTCAATTAGCTGCTCAATGGCTTGAGGATTTTCTAAGAGCAATTCCAAATATGTCGTTCTACTCGCAATTTTATCGATAATATTAAGAATGCGTGGCAATAAAGTACGGTAATTTTTTTGCTCAAATATTTGGGTAAAGATATTTGGTAATAAGTGAGCTAAAACTTCTCGACCACGAGAGCCAATAACACGGCGCGCAAGCCCCTCTTTGAATTGAATAAGTTTATCTAAGATATCGGAAATTGCGTTATCATCAATGTGATTATCAATCAGCATTTGTTCAATGTCATCAAGATCACTTTCTAAAAAATCAATCCACTGACTATTGTCATCGGTAGGTTCATCTTTTTCTTCACCAATTAATGCATCAAAAACTGACCGCACTTTTTGTTGGTGTGCTTGTAGTATTTGATAGAAATCATCCCAGTTTTCAATTGGATAAGATTTCATCGTAGTTTGATTGTTCTCATCTAAATAAGTGTATTCTCGACAAGCAACCATTAATCTAAGGCGATTTTCTTCATCTGTTGGGAGAAGTTGCGTTTGTTGATCATCAATGGCTTGTAGCACGTTTTCAGTACGACGAAGGAAGATATAAGCGTCTCTTAATTCATGATATTGTTGAGGCGTAATTAAACCAAGATCTCGTATTTCAGGGAGAAGTTTAAGCAATTCATGTTGTTGGAGCTTAATCTCACGTCCACCTCGAATCAGTTGAAAAACTTGCACAATAAATTCGATTTCTCGAATCCCACCTGCACCTAGTTTAATATTGTCTTTTAAGCCGCGACGACGCACTTCACGCTCAATTTTACCTTTCATTTCACGTAAAGCTTGAATCACACTAAAATCAATATAGCGTCGATACACAAAAGGACGAAGTAATTGTTGTAAGGTTTTTACATTGGGATCTTGCGCATCAGCGCCTAAAATACGCCCTTTGATCATGGCATAGCGTTCCCAATCTCGCCCTTGATCTTGGTAATATTGCTCCATTGCCGAAAAACTTAAGGCAAGTGCACCGCTGTCGCCAAAAGGACGAAGACGCATATCTGTACGATAGACAAAGCCATCTGGCGTAAATTGATCCAACGCATTAATTAGACGTTGTCCTAAACGGGTAAAAAATTTGGCGTTATCAACGGCTCGTCTTGCTCCAACGGTTTCGCCTTGTGAAGGATAGGTAAAAATTAAATCAATATCAGAGGAGAAATTTAGCTCAAAACCACCTAATTTTCCCATGCCAAGAATATAGAGTTGCTGTGGGTTGCCATTTTCATCGCAAGGCGTGCCCATTTCTTCGCAAGCTTGTTTATATAGCCAATCTCTCGCACCAATGATAAGGCTTTCAGCAAGTTGAGAAAGGCAAATAAAAATTTCTTCTACGGTGGCAAGATTCAAGCTTTGACAGAAACTGAGTTTTGCCATTTCTTGATTACGAAAATCTCGTAGCGTTTTGTAAAGCTGTTCTTCGTTTTGGATAGTGGAGAGTTGGTCAGCTAAACGGCTAGCGTAATGTTGACAATCTGAAAATTGAGGAGGATGTTGCCACCATTGAGCTAAAAAGTGCGGGTGTTTTTTTAAGACTTTTTCCAAGAAATCAGACAGACTGATAGCATAGTTTATTTGTCCGATTGGTGTCGTGAGATCTATTGCATCCCGCTCGATTTGTTGGGTTATTTCATCAAGATTCATTTCAGGGAAATGTTGGCAAAGCACTTCGCCAAGTTGAATGAGTTTTTCAGTCGAAAGCGGAAGTGAAAGCGCCATAATTTACCCCTTAAAATGTTCGTCAATCTTGCGTAGTACGATTTCTTTGGCTTGTTGCGGTTGCAGACTATCTAGCCAATTTAATGGTGTTTTCCAGCCGCGCAGCCAGGTGATTTGTCGTTTTGCTAATTGGCGAGTCGCACAAATGCCACGGAAGACCATTTCTTCATGATCATAGTCACCACGTAAATATTCCCACATTTGGCGATAGCCCACACAGCGGATAGAAGGCAAATCAGGATGGAGATCTTCTCGTTGATAGAGTTTTTCCACTTCTTCTTGGAAACCTAATTCGATCATTTTATGGAAACGTTGTTCGATACGTTGATGCAATACCGCACGATCTTCTGGTGCAATAGCAAATTGTAAAAATTGATAAGGCAATTCTTCGCCTTTTTGTTCAGTTAATTCCGTTAATGATTTGCCCGTTAAATAGAATACTTCTAATGCACGATTAATGCGCTGTGAATCATTTGGATTAATACGCTCTGCAGAAATAGGATCAATTTTTTGTAATTCTTGGTGAAGTGCTGGCCAGCCAAGTTTTTGCGCTTTTTCTTCAATCTCTAAGCGTAACTTTTCATCAGCAGATGGAAGGGGAGAAAGGCCTTCAATCAATGCTTTGTAATACAACATGGTACCGCCAACCAAAAGCGGGAATTTACCTTGCGCGGTAATATCAGCCATTTCTCTGAGCGCATCATCATGAAAATTCATCGCAGAATAACTTTCAGCGGGATCTAAAATATCAATTAAGCGATGAGGGGCAAGGGCTAGTTCCTCTTTAGAAGGCTTTGCCGTACCAATATCCATCCCTTTATAAATTAATGCAGAATCGACACTGATCACTTCTACTGGCAGGCTTTGACGCAATTGAATAGCAAGATCTGTTTTTCCTGAGGCCGTCGGCCCCATCAGAAAAAGTGCGGTTGGTTTGGAGTCAGTTTTTTGTGTCATATTACAAATCAGTTAAAAAAGGCTGCCAGTTAATCGGTTTCAGTAATGTATTAAATTTTTCTTGATGAGCTTTATTCAGTAAGCGTTCCGTTTCACTTAATAAGCTGACTGCATCCGCTAACACTTGAATTGGTTTCATCTCTAGCGTTTGACAAAGTGCGGTCAGAAAATCAGGCATATTTTCTAGATGTTCAGCAAGCAGGCTCACCACACATTTTTGTAAATTTTGTGTACGTAAAATTGCAGGCACTTTATTTAATGTAAGGCGTAGCTGGGCTTCATTTTCAATAAATTCAAAACCACTTTGTTGGAAAAAAGCTTTTTGTTTTTGCCATTGTTCAAATTGTTTTTCATCTAAACGGAAAATAATCGGAATGAGCAATGGTTGTTGTGGAATTTCACCTTGCTGTAAGGTTAATTCATAATTTAAGGTTTGCAATTTAGCTAATGACATCAAATAAAACTGCTGATTTTGTTGTAAAAGCAATGCTTTATTTTCAATTAATGCCAATGCACGTAAATAGCCTGCATCACTTGTCTGTGGGAGTTGTTGTTCAACGACAGGTGTTGTTAAAACTTGAGATGCTTCTGTTGGACGTACTAATTCACCATATAAGCGTTGTTCGGTCTTTGTAGGTTGTTCACGATAACCATACGACGGAACGTAATCACTACGGTTTGAAAAGTGCGGTCGATTTTCAGATTGTTTTTCACGAGGCTGATGATAATTCGAGGCGAAAATATTTTGCCCTGCCGCTGCACGATTGGGTTTTGGTTCATAGTGGGTTTGATATGAAGCTGAAGGCTCTCTTGCCTCATTCATCGTTGACGCTAAATCCAATTCAGCTTGAGGAATGGCATTGAGCGCATTTGTTACGCCTTGGCAGATAAAATCATGAATTAAACGCGCTTGATGGAAACGCACCTCGTGTTTTGTTGGGTGCACGTTGACATCGACATCATGTGGATTGAGATCGATAAATAGTACAAATGCAGGGTATTGCTCAGTATGCAAATGCTCCGCATAAGCTTGACGAATGGCGTGGGTGATCACTTTATCGCGCACCATTCGTCCATTGATATAGCAATAGCTTAAATCATTCTGAGAACGGGTAAATTCAGGTGTCGCCACCCAGCCAGAAAGATGCAGATCATCATGTTTCCAATCAATACGTAAGGCATGTTGAACAAAATCATCGCCACAAATGGCAGCAACGCGTTTTAGTTGTTGTTCTTCATTTGCCGCTGGGCGGTATTGTCGAACAATTTTGCCGTTATGAGTGAGCGTAAAAGCGATATTAAATTTTGCTAAAGCAATTCGGCGAATGACTTCATCAATATGAGCAAATTCTGTTTTATCGGTGCGTAAGAATTTACGACGAGCTGGCGTGTTAAAAAAGAGATTCGCCACTTCAACTGTTGTACCGACTGGATGAGACGCAGGTTTAATTGTAGTTTCCATCTCTTGTCCCTGTGCGTAAACCTGCCACGCTTCATTTTGCTCAGCTGTGCGAGAGGTAAGCATGAGACGAGAAACCGAGCTGATACTAGCAAGGGCTTCACCGCGGAAACCTAAACTTAAAATGGCTTCGAGATCATCAAGATCGGCAATTTTACTGGTTGCGTGTCGAGCCAGTGCGAGGCTTAATTCTTCTTTAGGAATGCCACTACCATTATCTCGAATACGAATCAGGCTGGCGCCGCCGTTTTCAATATCAATATGAATTTTATTGGCACCGGCATCAAGGCTGTTTTCCACCAATTCTTTCACCACAGAGGCAGGGCGTTCGACCACCTCACCTGCGGCAATCTGATTAGCCAGCTGTGGAGAAAGAATTTTGATTGCCATAGGATTCCTTATTTTTCTTTAAGTTTGATTTTTTGCCCAGTCACGACTTTGCCGTTTTTCAATGTTGGGTTCAGCTTTAAAAGACGATTAACCGGTACATTGTATTCACGAGAGATAGCATAGATAGTTTGATCGGCTTTCACTGTATGGTAAAGCGGGGTTTCTTTCTTGCCATCATCTTTCTTCTCATTTCCTTTTGAAGAAGTGTCTTTTTTCTCAGGCTCTTTTTTATTCTCAGCTTTTTCTTGTTTTTGATCTTTTTTAGAAACGGCTTTTTCAGCTTCAACAATTTTGCTGTTTTTTCCTTTGTTATCGGCTTTGGCTTTATCATCCGATTTAGGTTTTTCTTCTACCTTTTTGCCTTTGCCGTTATCAGGAATTTTAATGGTTTCATCCAGCCAAAGTTCTTTACGTTTTAGTTTATTTAATTCAATGATTTCGCTGACTTTTACATCGTATTTGTTCGCCAGGCTACCAATGCTTTCACCTGGTTTCACTTTATGACGTACGCCGCTGTCTTTGACATCGGAAGTGCGGTCAGATTTTTCAGTGTTTTTCTCTTCTTTTTTGATCGGTTCTTCTGCTTTTTTGCCTTTGCCATTATCAGGAATCTTAATGGTTTCATTTAACCAAAGTTCTTTCCGTTTCAGTTTATTTAAGTCAATGATTTCGCTGACTTTGACATCATATTTATTTGCTAGGCTACCAATGCTTTCACCTGGTTTCACTTTATGGCGAATACCGCTGTCTTTCACATCGGAAGTCGGGTCAGATTTGTCATTGTTTTTATCGCTTGATTTTGTAGATTTGCTGTCTTGCTCATCACTAGGCGGGACGGCAATCGATTTTAAATTGCCATTGCGATAAGCAACCAAACCTTCATAAATCATATAAGCAATACGACGACGATAAGCAATGGTATTCAGTTTTTGTTCTTCTTCCATATTGGAAAGGAAACCTGTTTCCACCAGAACAGAAGGAATATCGGGTGAACGCAATACGCCAAGGCTTGCATGTTGTGGTGTGCTGCGGCTTAAGGAGGTGACTCGAGCAAAGCGACGTAAAATACTGTTGCCAAGTTCGTAGCCTGTACGTTGGCTGTGACCAAACTGCAGGTCGAGTACAGTTTGATCTAAATATTTGTCATTGTTATTTGAAAGTACTTTACCGGCTCCGCCTAAAAGCTCAGAGCGTTTTTCATCGTCTTCTAACCATTGTCCCATTTCATCGTTGGCACGACGATTGGATAGTACCCAAACAGATGCACCACGTTGGTCTGAATTAAGAGAGGAGTCCGCATGGATAGAAACGAGGAAATTTGCTTTATATTTACGTGCAATTTCGGAGCGTTCAGGCACCGAAATGTAGTAATCACTACTGCGTGTTAAGACACCTTTGAAGTTAGGATCTTTATCTAATAAAGCCTTTAATTCTCGTGCGATAGAAAGGGTGACATTTTTTTCATAAATGCCGAGATTTTTTCCGATTGCACCGGGATCTTTACCACCGTGGCCAGGATCAATCGCAATTGTCCATTGTGGGGCGGCAAATACGGTAGTAGAAATTAGAGAAAATATTCCAAAAAGAAACGAAAATTTTGCTTTCATGTAAGTCAGTTTTATAGTTGTGTCAAAATATGCTCGCCCACCAGATTTTGAGCAATTAGCGTAATGTTGCGAGCATCGTCGTAATAATCAATATTCACCAATAAATCAGCCTCGGGAAGAATACCTTCACCTTTTTCTGCCCATTCGATTAAGCAGATGCAATTTTGGCTGAAATAATCACGGATACCCATAAATTCCAATTCTTCAGGATCGGCAAGGCGATATAAATCAAAGTGATAAATCATTTTCCCTGCAATGCTATATTCTTCCACTAACGTATAAGTAGGGCTTTTGACATTGCCTTGGTAGCCTAAACCTTGCACTATTCCACGAGTCAGGGTGGTTTTCCCTGCACCAAGATCGCCATTAAAATAAAGCACAATGGCATTATCTTTCGGTTGTTTTACAAGCACTTCTGCGAGTTTTTTACCAAAACGGAGCATTGTGCCTTCATCAGGAATGTATTGGGTGAATTCGGTCATTATTAGAGTTATTTTTTAGGTTAAAGTTTCTAGGGGATTTTATCGTATTTTGAAGGGAATATGTAGGGAAAATACAATAAAAAAATCCGCTGCTTTTCAGCAACGGATTGAGAATTTGGAGCGGGAAACGAGGCTCGAACTCGCGA
>NZ_KV801015.1:456034-517156 GCF_001810345.1 Haemophilus sp. HMSC061E01 | reverse complement strand
GAATGAGGCAACATTATACGAAAAAATTTATTCAACGCAAGCGCAGATTTTGCAAATGATTGAGTTTGCCTAAGTTTTCATCAACCCAGATTAATAAAGTGATCACGGTAGTAAGCTAACTCTTTTATTGACTCTCGAATATCATCAAGGGCTAAATGAGTATTGCCTTTTTTGAACCCGTCTAAAATTTCTGGTTTCCAGCGAGCCGCTAATTCTTTTAACGTGCTCACATCTAGATGACGATAATGGAAATAATCGGCTAAATCAGGCATATATTTATAAAGAAAGCGTTTATCTTGTGCGATGCTGTTGCCACAAATCGGTGAAGCACCTTTCGGTACCCATCGTTTTAAAAAATCTAACGTTTGTAATTCAGCTGCACGTTCGGTGAGTTTGCTCGCTTTGACACGGTCAACTAAGCCATTTGCTGTGTGTGTTTTTACGCACCATTCCGACATTTTGTTTAATAATTCATCACTTTGATGCACCGCAATCACAGGACCTTCCGCTAAAATATTGAGATCTTTATCCGTCACGATGGTTGCGATTTCAATAATGCGTTCTTTTTCAGGATCCAATCCTGTCATTTCTAAATCGATCCAAATCAGATTTTGTTTATCTAATTGCATAATATAAGGTATCCTATGAACATTTCTTAATCCCGTTTATTTTAACGAAAAACATCGGAAAAAACGACCGCACTTTATGAGCAAACGTAAACTAACGCAAAATCAAACTCGTCGAATTCAATCAAATAACGCGAAAGCCTTGCATCGCCACAAGAAGAAAGAAGTGGAATGGCAAGATGATATGCTAGGTGAAAGCCAAGATGGGGTAGTCGTTACGCGTTATTCAGTTCATGCCGATGTGGAAAATGCACAAGGCGAGATTTTCCGTTGTAATTTACGTCGTACACTTTCTAGTCTCGTGGTTGGAGACAAAGTGATTTGGCGACAAGGCAATGAACAGCTCCAAGGGGTGAGCGGCGTGATTGAAGCCATTCACCCAAGACAAAATGAAATTGCTCGCCCAGATTATTATGATGGGTTGAAACCAATCGCGGCGAATATCGATCGTATTATTATTGTTTCTGCGGTTGTGCCAGTACTTTCACTCAATATTATCGATCGTTATTTAGTGGTGTGTGAAAATGCGGGGATCGAGCCAGTCATCGTGGTAAATAAAGGCGATTTACTGAATTCGGAGCAAGAGCAGGAAGTGGAAAGTCAGTTACAGATTTACCGTGATATTGGTTATCAGACCATCATCATTTCTGCTGAAACTGGAAAAAATATGGAAAAATTGACCGCACTTTTAAGTGATGGAACATCCATTTTTGTGGGGCAGTCAGGGGTAGGCAAATCCAGTTTAATTAATCATATTTTGCCAACCGTCAATGCACAAGTCGGTGGTATTAGTGAAACCTCAGGCTTGGGGCAACATACCACAACTTCTTCTCGTTTATATCATTTGCCACAAGGCGGTAATTTGATTGATTCACCGGGTATTCGTGAGTTTGGTTTATGGCATTTGGAGCCAGATCAGATCACCAAAGGCTATCGTGAATTTCAATATGTCTTAGGCACGTGTAAGTTCCGTGATTGTAAACATTTGAATGATCCAGGCTGTGCCTTACGTGAAGCGGTAGAAGCAGGTCGGATTTCACCGATACGTTATGAGAATTATCATCGCTTAATTGAAAGTTTAAGTGAGACAAAATCACAACGTCATTTTTCTGTGTAGTAGACAATTTACTGTAAATTAGGTATAAAGTACCCCTAATTTCGTGATGTAGCTCAAGTTTTTTTGTGTTTAGCCTTGATTATTGGGCATTTAATAGAGATACTACAGCGGATTTATAGACTAAATTTTACAATTACTATAGAGGTAACATTATGTTCTCAAAAGATGTAGAAATTACAGCTCCTAATGGTTTACACACCCGTCCGGCGGCGCAATTTGTTAAAGAAGCTAAAGCATTTGCTTCTGATGTAACAGTGACCTCCGGTGGTAAAAGTGCAAGTGCGAAAAGCCTATTTAAGCTACAAACCTTAGGCTTAACGCAAGGAACTGTAATCACCATCTCGGCGGAAGGTGAAGACGAACAACAAGCCGTTGAACATTTAGTAGCATTAATTCCTACTTTAGAATAATTTACGATTAGCCATAGGATTTCTATTCTATGGCTATTGTTTATCTAACCTTTAATAAATTATCTCGGAAGGTAAAAGTATGATTACAGGTATTCCAGCGTCACCAGGTATCGTTTTTGGTAAAGCCTTAGTATTAAAAGAAGAAAAAATTGTTCTTGATACGCAAAAAATTTCAGAAGATCAAGTTGAGGCAGAAGTTGCCCGTTTTTATGCTGGTCGTGAAGCTGCAGTTGAGCAACTTAATTCTATTCATCAACGTGCATTAAAATCTTTAGGTGAAGAAAAAGCGGCCATCTTTGAAGGCCATTTAATGATCCTTGAAGATGAAGAGTTAGAAGAGGAAATTATTGATTATCTTCGTTCAAACAAAGTGAATGCGAGTGTGGCAGCAAGTAAAATCATCGATCAACAAGTTGAAATGTTGTCTGAAATTGATGATGAATACTTAAAAGAACGTGCGGGTGATATTCGCGATATCGGTAATCGTTTAATCAAAAATATTTTAGGCATGCATATTGTGGATCTTGGTGATATTACCGAAGAGTCCATCCTTGTGGCTTACGATTTAACCCCATCAGAAACTGCTCAATTAAACTTAGAAAAAGTATTAGGTTTTATCACGGATATTGGTGGTAGAACATCTCACACCTCAATTATGGCTCGTTCACTTGAATTGCCGGCCATTGTTGGGACAAATAATGTCACTGCGCGAGTGAATACCGGTGATTATCTTATTTTGGATGCCGTGAACAATCGTGTTTACGTGAATCCGACTCAAGCTGAAATCGATGAATTAAAAACACTAGAAGCAAAACTTGCTGAAGAAAAAGCAGAATTAGCGAAATTAAAAGATTTGCCTGCAGTGACCCTTGATGGTCATAAAGTCGATGTGGTAGCCAATATTGGTACGATTCGTGATTGCGAAGGCGCACACCGTAATGGAGCAGAAGGGGTGGGTTTATACCGTACTGAATTCCTCTTTATGGATCGTGATCAATTACCGAGCGAAGAAGAGCAATTCATTGCTTATAAAGAAGTGGTTGAAGCAATGGAAGGGCGTCTAGTGGTATTACGTACCATGGATATCGGTGGTGACAAAGAGCTTCCATATTTAAATTTACCAAAAGAAATGAACCCATTCTTAGGATGGCGTGCGGTGCGTATTGCCCTTGATCGTCGTGAGATTTTACACGCACAATTAAGAGCGGTATTACGAGCGTCTGCATTTGGTAAACTTGCCGTGATGTTTCCAATGATTATTTCGGTAGAAGAAATTCGCGAATTAAAATCTGTATTGGAAACCTTAAAAGCAGAATTACGTGCAGAAGGTAAAGCTTTTGATGAAAACATCCAAGTGGGGGTCATGGTTGAGACCCCATCTGCAGCAGTGAATGCGAAATTCTTAGCGAAAGAAGTGGATTTCTTTAGTATTGGTACAAACGATTTAACCCAATATACCTTAGCCGTTGACCGTGGTAACGAATTGATTTCTCACTTATATAACCCAATGTCACCTTCAGTACTAGGATTGATCAAACAAGTGATTGATGCTTCTCATGCTGAAGGTAAATGGACGGGGATGTGTGGTGAGTTAGCCGGTGATGAACGCGCGACCTTATTGTTACTCGGTATGGGCTTAGATGAATTTAGTATGAGTGCAATTTCTGTACCACGTATTAAAAAATTAATTCGTCATGTGAATTATCAAGAGGTGAAAGCCTTAGCTGATGAAGCATTAGAAAAACCAACTGCTACTGAAATTGAGCAATTAATTCAAGCTTTTTTAGCAGAAAAATCGTTAAACTAGATACAAAAACAGAGTTTTACGTTAAAATACTAGCCATCTTTAATAGATAGGAGATTAAAATGGGCTTATTTGACAAATTATTTGGTTCAAAAGAAAATAAAACAGTGGAAGTCGAAATTTATGCGCCACTTTCTGGTGAGATTGTGAATATCGAAGATGTACCAGATGTTGTTTTCTCTGAAAAAATCGTGGGTGATGGTATCGCAATTCGTCCAACAGGTAACAAAATTGTGGCGCCTGTTGATGGTGTAATTGGTAAAATTTTTGAAACCAACCACGCTTTCTCAATGGAATCAAAAGAGGGTGTTGAATTATTCGTTCACTTCGGTATTGATACCGTTGAATTAAAAGGTGAAGGATTCACTCGCATCGCACAAGAAGGTCAAAGCGTAAAACGCGGCGACACAGTAATCGAATTTGATTTAGTAACATTAGAATCAAAAGCAAAATCAGTTTTAACACCTGTTGTTATCTCTAATATGGATGAAATTTCATCTATCGAGAAAAAATCAGGTGAAGTGATTGCTGGAGAATCTGTTGTTTTAAGTTTAACAAAATAAGATTTATAGACTAAAAGATCCGCTTTAAATAAGCGGATTTTTTTATCCTTATTCTTTTTAAAGAAGGTAAAGATGATTTATCGATTAACTGGCCAAGTGCAGCATTATGCATGGGGCGGGAAAAACTATATTGCATCATTGATTGGATTAAATTCAGCGAAAGAACAACCTTGTGCTGAGTGGTGGTTAGGCGCACATCCATCAGCGCCTTCTGATATTGAGAATGTAACAGGTAAACAATCCCTTATTGAATTTTTATCGCAAAATCCGACCGCACTAGGGCAAGCAAGTCGTCAGCAATTTGGTGATGAACTCCCTTATTTGTTAAAGATTTTAGATGTTGAAAAGCCGTTATCGATTCAATTACATCCGACTAAAGAGCAAGCTGAAAAGGGCTTTGAGGCTGAAAATGCAAAAGGTGTATCACTCACTGATAGCACACGGATTTATAAAGACCGAAACCACAAGCCTGAAATGATGATTGCCTTATCTGATTTCTGGCTTTTACATGGTTTTAAAACAAAATCTCAAATTCTTGCTACATTAAATGCGCGCCCCTCTTTGCAACCTTTGGCTGAAAAACTTGGCACACAGAGCCTTGCTGAATTTTATGCAGATGTGATGTTGGCGGATCAATCAACGCTCGCAAATTGGCTATTACCTATTATTGAAGCCAACCAACAGCCTTATAAAAATGGTGAGTTGACGCTAGATAATCCTGATTATTGGGTGCTTTATACCATGGAAGCCATGGCGATTTCACCTGAAAAATTAGATGCCGGCTTGGTATGTTTTTATCTCTTTAATATCGTACATTTGAAAGAAGGGGAAGGTATTTTCCAGGATGCAGGGATTCCTCATGCTTATCTTCGCGGACAAAACGTGGAGTTAATGGCCTGTTCTGATAATGTGATTCGTGGTGGATTAACACCAAAATATGTCGATATTGTCGAATTATTAAAAATTGTGGATTGTCGTGAAGTAACACCTCAAATTATCTCAGCCGCACCTCAAAATCAGTCAGAATTTACTTATAAAACGCCAGTAAAAGACTTTGCTTTAGCTCAAATTCGTGTCGAACCCGAAAAGCATACTAAAGTGAATCTTCAAAGTGCAGGCATCTTGTTAGTGATGCAAGGCGAGCTTAAAATTCAAGAAAAATCAACCGCACTTACCTTAAAACAAGGTGAGTCAGCATTCATTACAGCGGATTCTAATGTTGAAATAATGAGTGAAAAAGGCGGTTATGTCTTCTTGGCAAAATTGCCATAAAAATTAATGTGATAAGTATCACGATTTGTGAACTTATCGCTAGATTCATCGAAGATTTTAGGTATAGTGGCGTCATTCAGGCGCCTTTTTTATGTGGCTAAATTGCATTGGGAGTTTTTATGTCGTTGCCTCGTTATTTTGAAGATCCACAAACCTTACATGTGAATACCACACCACATCATGCTTATTTTATTCCTTTTTCTTCAACAGAAAGTGAGGTCAAAAAGACACGAGAATTTTCCCCTTACTTTACCTTACTAAATGGTGAATGGGATTTTGCTTATTTTGAAAGCTATACTCACTTGCCTCAAGATTTCCTTCATTTTTCATTTACAGATAAAATCCCCGTCCCTTCCAATTGGCAAAATCATGGTTACGATAATCATCAATATACCAACGTAAATTATCCTTTCCCTTTTGATCCGCCTTATGTGCCCATTGAAAATCCTTGTGGTTTATATCATCGCATTTTTAATGTCAAAATCAATGCTGAAAAACGGTATCTCTTAAATTTTGAAGGGGTAGATAGTTGCTTATTTGTCTATGTGAATCACCAATTTGCGGGCTACAGCCAAATTAGTCATTGCACCAGTGAATTTGATATTACTGACTTTTTACAACAAGGAGAAAACCACTTACATGTTCTCGTGTTGAAATGGTGTGATGGCAGTTACTTGGAAGACCAAGACAAATTCCGAATGTCTGGTATTTTTCGAGATGTTTATCTGTTAGAGCGAGAAAAAAATTACTTACAAGATTTCTTCATTCAAACACAATTTAATCAAGAACTTACCAAGGCCCAATTGTATGTAGCATGTCAGTTTGCAGAACGCGAACAACCCATTTCTTGGCAATTATTTGATCCTCAAGGCAAATTGATAACAGAACAAAAAGGGCGTGCCTTTCATGCTGAAATTGAAAATGTACAATTATGGCATGCGGAGAACCCTCGTTTATACACGTTGATTTTGCAATATGGATCAGAAGTGATTTGTCAAAAGGTCGGCTTGCGTCATATTGAAGTCAAAAATGGTGTCACGCTATTTAATGGACAAGCGATTAAGTTTAAAGGTGTTAATCGTCATGATAGCGATCCGAAAACGGGTTATGTCATTAGTCGAGAGCAAGCATTACAAGATTTACGCTTAATGAAACAGCATAATTTTAATGCCATTCGCACAGCCCACTATCCGAATGCACCTTGGTTTACTGAGTTGTGTGATGAATATGGTTTTTATGTGATTGCGGAAAGTGATATCGAATCACACGGCACGAATACAGTCTATGTAGAGTCGCCAGAAACAAGTATTTTGTTAGGGGGAAAAACAGAGATTGATCATGACGCAATTCGTCAAAAAACAATCGACAATTATTGCTATATGGCTCGAAGTCCTGAATTTAATCAAGCCATTTTAGACCGCACTGATGCCAATATTGAGCGAGATAAAAATCGGCCTTCTGTTGTGATTTGGTCATTAGGCAATGAGAGTGGTTATGGTGAGAATTTTGAGCAAGCGGCCGCTTGGGTAAAACAACGCGATCCAAGTCGCTTAGTGCATTATGAAAATGCGATATTTCAACATTCAGCGCATCAAAATGATACATCCAATTTAGATTTTCATAGCGAAATGTACACCAGTACGGAAGAATTGGATGCTTATTTTGCCGATGCCAAAAATCAAAAGCCGTATCTTTTTTGTGAATATTTGCATGCGATGGGGAATTCTTGCGGAGACACGGAAGATTATTTCCAAGCTATGGAAAGACATGCTGGCGCTTGTGGTGGCTTTGTGTGGGAGTGGTGCAATCATTCCCCTTATTTGCTAAACTCAAGCAAGATGGGCTATGGCGGGGATTTTAATGACACACCGAATGACGGTAATTTTTGTGCTGATGGATTAGTCACGGCAGACCGCCAAATTCAAAGCAATTTGTTGGAATACAAAAATGTGTACCGCCCACTTCGAGCTGCATTAAAAAATAGTCATATTGAACTCAAAAATTATTTGGATTTTACGGATGCGGCAGAGGCTATTTCGATTCATTATCAAATCACCGAGGACTTTTCTGTTGTACAAGAAGGCCAAATAGATGATTTAAAAATTGCGCCAAAATCAACCGCACTTTTACCTTTACCATTGCCAGCAAGTAACGGTTCATTACAAATTTTGACCTTGACCTATCATCAAAAAACAGAAACAGGTTTAATTCCTCAAGGACATAGTTTGGGATTTGATCAGATTATTTTGTCGGCGCAATCACATTTATTCGCTGATGAGATCAAATCAAATATCCAATCGATTTCTGTTTCAGAATATGCCAATTTAATTTCAGTTAAAGTTTCAGATATTGAATACCAGTTTGAGCAATATAAAGGCACTATTCAACAAATTCGTAAAGCTGGCGAGCCTTGGTTGAATCAACCTGCCGATTTTAATATTTGGCGAGCGCCTTTGGATAACGATAGTTTAATTAAAGCACATTGGCTTGCTGCAGGTTACGATCGTGCTACGAGCCGTGTTTATAATTACCGTTTAACCGAGCAGGAAAGTGCGGTTGAAATCACCTTCAAATTGGGGCTGGTCGCCGTATCAAAAGCGCGAATTCTGACATTGAATGTGGTGTATCGTATTGAACAAAATGGGTTACTTCACATCAATATTCATGCTGAAAAACAACCGCACTTGCCATTCTTACCACGCTTTGGTTTACGTTTTTTCCTTAATCAAGGATTTAACCAAGTGGAGTATGTGGGCTATGGTCCAACGGAAAGTTATCTAGATAAACATCACGCCACGGCTTTAGGTCGTTATAAAACAACGCCAGAAAGTAATCATGTGCCTTATTTGAAACCGCAAGAAAATGGCAGTCACTATGGTTGTACTGAAGTGAAGGTGGCAAATTCGTCTGATTGCTTTACCGTGCAAAG
Source organism: Haemophilus sp. HMSC061E01 (assembly GCF_001810345.1). NCBI lineage: Bacteria > Pseudomonadati > Pseudomonadota > Gammaproteobacteria > Pasteurellales > Pasteurellaceae > Haemophilus > Haemophilus sp. HMSC061E01. The sequence goes on along the minus strand of NZ_KV801015.1, from coordinate 508,435 downwards.
TCATACGCCTTTTAGTATGAATGTTTCCCCTTACTCTCAAGAAGAATTGGGCAGTAAAAAGCACCAATATGATTTGGAGAAAAGTGGCAGTACAATCTTGTGTGTGGATTATAAAATGAGTGGGGTAGGTTCTAACTCTTGTGGACCTGCGTTAAAAGCGCAATATCGTTTGAGTGAAACGGAATGGGATTGGGCGATCTCGTTGCAAATTAACTAAGATGAAATAAAAAAGTGCGGTTGAAATTAACCGCACTTTTATGTTTTTAGCAATAATTAAGCAACAACGTTAAATTGTTCTTTCATTAATGCTTCGAAATCAGTGCAACCGCCAATTGGTTTTTCATCGATAAAGATTTGTGGCACAGTTTCCACTTCTTTACCGACAGATTTTGATAAATCTGCTTTAGAAATGCCTTCAGCGATAATATCTACATAGCGATAATCGAAATCCGCTACTTCACCTTTTAATTTTTCAGCAAGGTTTTTTGCACGTACACAATAAGGGCAGCCAGGACGACCAAAAATAACTACGAACATAAAATTTTCCTTTTATTTAAACAAAACTCCTAATGATTTTACTCTATTTCCACAAAAGCAGAAATCATTTTTCAGGATTATTGTGATTGGTGTAATATATCAACTCTTCTTTTCCTAAGGGTATAACTGAATGAAATTATTGATGCTTTGCCGCGAGCCTCGCCTTTATAGCTGCCAGCGTTTAAAAGAAGCAGCGGAAAGTTGCGGGCATCAAATGGATATTTTGGATCCTAATCGTTGTATTTTAAAACTCGACAATAATCAACCGCACTTTTCTTTATATTATCAACAAAATGCAGAAAGTGAACCCTATTTATTGTCTGATTATGATGCTGTGTTGCCTCGCTTTGGGACGACAAGTACCCAAATGGGTTGTGCGGTATTGCGTCATTTACAAGGAAAGGGTGTCTATTGCCTCAATAAAGAACAGGCATTTTTAGCTGCTCGCGATAAATGGCGAAGTTTGCAGATGTTATTGGAGCAAGGTATTGCTGTTCCAACTTCAGTCTTATCGGGTTGTGAGGTTGAGCCGAAACAAGCGATTAAGCAAACAACTGCTCCAATGATTATTAAAACCTTAAAAGGCTCACAGGGTATTGGCGTGATTTTAGCCGAACGTCCACAAAGTGCGGTCAGTATTTTAGAAACGTTAAAAGATGCGAATGTGCCTGTCTTGTTACAAGATTTTGTCGAAGAGGCAAAAGGGACAGATATTCGCTGTTTTGTGATCGGTGATAAAGTCGTCGCTACAATGCAGCGTATTGGACAGGATGGCGAGTTTCGTGCAAATTTTCATCGTGGTGGCACTGCAGAAAAAGTTAAACTCACTGAAGAGGAAAAATCCATCGCCATTCGTGCAACTAAAGCCTTAGGGCTTGCGGTAGCCGGTGTTGATTTGATTCGTTCAAAAGAAGGGTTATTGGTGCTTGAAGTAAATGCTAGCCCGGGGTTAGAAATGATTGAGAAGACCAGTGGCATTGATATTGCATTGCAGATGATCTTGTTTTTAGAACAGCAAGTGAAACAATAAAAGAAAAGGGCGAACTATATCATGTTCGCCCTTGTTGTTTATCCTTTTGCGTCTTGTTTAAAATCGTAATTTGGTGGTAATTCCGGCATCGTATTTTCTTCATCAAAAGGCTCGCTTGCCGGTTGATGTTGAAATTCTTTGCTATCGTGAGCCGGTTTTTCTTTACCTAATAATTGCGGTTGTAATTTGATAAAACTACTTTTATCTGAAAGCCACACATCAATAAACGCTTGTGTAAATTTTTGATCGAATTCGTGATCTAACACGGTGTCATTTAACACAAAATAGCCTTTATCCGCTAAGGCAACAAAATTTAAGATGTCGCTTGGTGAAAAATCAGGAAAGATTTCCTGCATTTTTTTCAGCCATGCGGTGGTGTCATCTTTACTTAAGTTTTGGGCTTCCATTTCTTTAGTTAAAGCAATGGCGAAATTTTTCCCTTCAACTGGTTTCTCATATTTAATCGAAAACATTAACGGACGTTCATTCTTTTCATATGACCCCGTTTCAGAATATAAGCCGACAGTATAAACATGGAATGGCCCCCATGTGTATTCAGCGTTGCCAACTGGTTGCCATTGGGCAAAAAGTGCGGTGGAAAATAAGGCTGAAATGGCAGCAATAATAAATTTCAGTTTCATAGTTTTTTTCATATCAAAAATATTGCCGTGATTATAACAAAAAAGCCCTCTAAAAAAACACAAATAAAAAGGCAGGAATACCTGCCTTTGACATCAAATTATTAGGGGAGTTTATTTTAAGCTACCCACCATATCTTCTGGACGAACCCATTTGTCGAAATCTTCGGCTGAAACTAAGCCTAAGTTAATCGCTTCTTCACGTAAGGTTGTACCGTTTTTGTGTGCTGTTTTCGCAATTTTCGCTGCATTTTCGTAACCAATGTGTGTATTAAGTGCGGTTACTAACATCAATGAATTTTCCAATTGTTGTTTAATGCGTGGGTAGTTTGGTTGAATACCGGTTGCGCAGTGTTCATCAAATGATACGCAAGCATCACCCAATAATTGTGCAGATTGTAAGAAATTCGCCACCATGACAGGGTTAAATACGTTTAATTGGAAGTGACCTTGTGAGCCAACGAAAGAGATAGTGGTATCGTTACCGAATACTTGTGCACATACCATGGTTAATGCTTCACATTGAGTTGGGTTCACTTTACCCGGCATGATTGAAGAACCTGGTTCATTTTCAGGAATTAAGATTTCACCGATACCAGAACGAGGGCCTGATGCTAATAAACGAATGTCGTTTGCAATTTTGAATAAGCTCATCGCTAATTGTTTAATTGCACCGTGAGTTTCCACAATCGCATCGTGTGCGGCTAACGCTTCAAATTTGTTTTCTGCAGTCACAAATGGTAAACCAGTGAATTTTGCAATGTAATCTGCTACTTTCACATCATAGCCTTTTGGTGTGTTCAAACCAGTACCTACAGCTGTACCACCAAGTGCTAATTGACTTAAGTGTGGAAGGGTATTTCTTAGTGCACGTAGACCAAAATCTAATTGTGCGGCGTATGCAGAGAATTCTTGGCCTAATGTTAATGGGGTTGCGTCCATTAAGTGAGTACGGCCAATTTTTACCACATCTTTAAATTCTGCTGATTTTTTAGCGAAAGTTTTTTGTAAACGTTCTACACAAGGAATAGTGTGTTCAACTACTTTTTTGTATGCCGCAATGTGCATTGCAGTTGGGAAAGTATCATTTGAAGATTGGGATTTGTTCACATCATCATTTGGATGGATGAATGATTTTTCACCTAATTTACCACCATGTAAAACGTGAGCACGGTTAGCCACCACTTCGTTCACGTTCATGTTTGATTGTGTACCTGAACCGGTTTGCCAAATGACTAATGGGAATTGGTCGTCTAATTTTCCTGCCAGGATTTCATCACAGGCGGTTGCGATTAAATCACGTTTCTCAGCAGGTAATACACCTAAATCACAGTTTGCGAAAGCAGCGGCTTTTTTCAAATAACCGAAAGCTTCAATAATTTCGTGCGGCATAGAGGCTGCCGGACCAATTTTGAAGTTGTTACGGGAACGTTCGGTTTGTGCTGCCCAGTATTTATCTGCAGGAACTTGAACTTCGCCCATAGTGTCTTTTTCAATACGAAATGCCATGTGATACTCCTATCATCAAAAATAAAAACAAATCTTGAAAATTCTAACACCTACGAGTTATGAATGGAATGTAACATAAAGGTAAAAAGTCACTTTTGTGATGTAGATCATAAAAGTGCGGTAAAAAATTTCCGTGTTTTTTCTATTTGCGTTAATCACCTTGTTGATGATTTATTTTTTAGTGCTTTTTTGATAAAATCCGCCGGTTTACAAAACGATAAATGGAGAAGTCGCAATCATGGCAAAAAACGCACAATTTTATCTCTTAAATCCAGAAAAGAAGATAACAGTTGAGCAACTTGCCTGTGATCTTGCCGCTCAAGCGTGGCGTTTAGGCAAGCGAGTGTTAATCGCTTGTGAAACAGAAGAGCAAGCATTTTTAATTGATGAAGCATTATGGCAACGGGATCCAAATGAGTTTGTTCCTCATAATCTTTCTGGCGAAGCAACACAATATGCACCGCCAATTGAGATTAGTTGGAAAGGCAAACGCAATGCCCAACGTCGAGATTTGCTGATCAATTTGCAAATGGAAGTGCCGGATTTTAGCCACAGCTTTACACAATTAATTGATTTTGTACCAGTAGAAGAAACGCAAAAAGCTCAAGCGCGTGAACGTTATAAAATTCTTCGCTCGCAGGGTTGGACGCTTTCTACTGAAAACACTTAATATTTTTAACTTTAAAACCTAGGAAATTAACATGAATTTAAACGCTAAAGTGGCTTTAAGCCTTATTCTCGGCGCAAGCACCTTATTATCTGCTTGTGACAATAAAGAAAACACATCAACCCAAGTTGAGAAAGCGGTAAGAATACCTGCATCAACAGAAAAAGCAGAAAGTACGGTTGAAAAATCAAAAGAATTGGTGGCTGAAACTAAATCAGCCGAAAAAGTCGCTGAGAAAACAGAAACCACAGAAGTTAAAGCTGAGGCTAACAAAGCAGATGTAAAATCAGACGCAGTGAAAGCCGAAGTTAAAAAAGAGGCGAAAGCGGATGATGTGGCAGAAAAAGTATCAGAGAAAAAAGAAACCGTTTTAGCACAACAAGCTGCAACGGCTCAGAAAGCACGCGTAATTCCTGCTGACAAAGCATCGAAAGAAAGTGCTAAATATAAACAGAAAAAAGCGGTATTGAATGTGCTAGAAAAACAATATAAACAAGTTCGTTGTTCTGCTGACGCGAAAAATTTAAGTAGTGATAGTTTCTGCCGTCAAGAAGAACGCCGTTTATTCTTAGAAATTCAACGTATTAAAGATGAATTAAGAGGGATTGAGGAATAATCTCATCCTTAGTAATATGAGGGCGTGATTAATTCGCCCTCAAAATAAAAAAATAGATTTTTTGTGACCGCACTTTATGAACGATATTACCTTTTATCAACGTTTCGAAGCCGATATTCTCGCCGGGCGTAAAACCATCACCATTCGAGATAAATCCGAAAGCCATTTTAAAACGGGCGATATTTTGCGTGTAGGGCGCTTTGAAGATAATCAATATTTCTGCACGATTGAAGTGTTAAGCGTGTCGCCGATTACCCTTGATGAACTGACTGAACAGCATGCCAAGCAGGAAAATATGGGATTGGAAGAATTGAAAGAGGTGATTCGGGGGATTTATCCGAGTGAGGCAGGGTTTTATTTAATTGAATTTAAATTATTGAAGGAAATGTTATGAATAAGCCATCATGGTTGTCTTGGATTAATTTTCTTATTCTATCATTTTTGCTTTGCACTTATTTAGGTTTTATAGTTCCTAAAAATTTAGTTGATAATATACGTAGCAAATTAGGAATAGAGGTTATTACCCCAATTCAAGCATTAGAAAAAAGAGTTACAGAACTCCAAAAAACAGTTGAGACTAGTAATGTTTTTTGGGGAAACGAGTATCATAACTTAATTACTAAAGAAGAGTTCAATAAGTACCAACATCTGTCAAAAAGTAATGTCGATTGGATTGTAACCTCAATAAAAAACTTACAGGGAATAGAGAATTTAAGTAATCAAGTTAATTATTGGAAAAATGAGATTAGTAATATAAAAGCTAGACATTGTTACGATCAAGAATGTCAACACAAAAAAGATTTTGAATTGCAGGCAGCTAGAGAAAGCCTTTTAAAAGTACAACTACAATTATCTAAATAATCATTAATTAGAGAAAATATAAATGACACAAAAATTCGAAATGGCAGACCGTTTTAATCCGTCTGCGGTAGAACAAGCCCTTTATCAACATTGGGAAGAGAGTGGTTATTTTAAACCGTCTGAAAATGAAAATGCGCCAAGCTATTGCATTGCGATTCCACCGCCGAACGTAACAGGCTCCCTACACATGGGGCACGCTTTCCAACAAACTTTAATGGATACTTTAATCCGTTTTAACCGTATGGAAGGGCATAACACCTTATGGCAAGCGGGGACAGACCACGCGGGTATCGCAACTCAGATGGTGGTGGAGCGCAAAATTGCGGCTGAAGAAGGCAAAACTCGCCACGATTATGGTCGTGAAGCATTCATCAACAAAATTTGGGATTGGAAAGCCTATTCAGGCGGCACAATTAGCCAACAAATGCGCCGTTTAGGAAACTCTATCGACTGGGAACGTGAGCGCTTCACGATGGACGATGGTTTATCCAATGCGGTAAAAGAAGTGTTTGTTCGTTTGCACGAAGAAGGTTTGATTTACCGTGGCAAACGCTTAGTAAACTGGGATCCAAAACTTCACACCGCGATTTCCGATTTAGAAGTGGAAAACAAAGAGAGCAAAGGTTCGCTTTGGCATTTCCGTTATCCGTTAGCCAACGGTGCGAAAACGGCAGATGGTAAAGATTATTTAGTGGTGGCAACTACACGTCCAGAAACCATGTTGGGCGATACGGCGGTTGCAGTGCATCCTGAAGATGAGCGTTACCAATCTTTAATCGGTAAAACAGTGGTTCTGCCATTGGCAAACCGTGAAATTCCGATTATTGCGGATGAATACGTGGATCGTGAATTTGGTACCGGTGTGGTGAAAATCACCCCTGCGCACGACTTTAACGACTACGAAGTGGGTAAACGTCACAGCTTACCTATGGTTAACGTGTTAACTTTAAATGCGGATATTCGTGATGAAGCGGAAATTATCGGCACAGACGGCAAACCACTTGCTGGCTATGAAGCAACTATTCCAGCTGATTACCGTGGCTTAGAGCGTTTCGCTGCACGTAAGAAAATCGTGGCAGATTTTGAAGCGCTTGGTTTATTAGACGAAATCAAACCACACGATCTCAAAGTGCCTTATGGCGACCGTGGTGGTGTGCCAATTGAGCCGATGTTAACCGACCAATGGTATGTGAGCGTGAAACCGCTTGCCGATGTGGCGATTAAAGCGGTGGAAGATGGTGAAATCCAATTCGTACCGAAACAATACGAAAACCTTTACTTCTCTTGGATGCGTGATATTCAAGATTGGTGTATCTCTCGCCAACTTTGGTGGGGACACCGCATTCCTGCGTGGTATGACGCGGAAGGCAACGTGTATGTTGCACGCAACGAAGAAGAAGTGCGGTCAAAATATAACTTAGATTCTGCGGTTGAACTCAAGCAAGATGAAGACGTGTTAGACACGTGGTTCTCATCAGGCTTATGGACATTCTCAACTTTAGGTTGGCCAGAGCAAACCAAAGAGCTCAAAATGTTCCACCCAACGGATGTGTTGATTACCGGCTTCGACATCATCTTCTTCTGGGTTGCGCGTATGATTATGTTTACGATGCACTTCGTAAAAGATGAAAACGGCAAACCACAAGTGCCATTCAAAACGGTATACGTAACGGGCTTAATCCGTGATGAACAAGGTCAAAAAATGTCGAAATCGAAAGGTAACGTACTTGACCCAATCGATATGATTGACGGTATTAGCCTTGAAGATTTACTTGAAAAACGCACTGGCAACATGATGCAGCCGCAATTAGCAGAGAAAATTGCTAAAGCAACGCGCAAAGAATTTGCTGAAGGTATTGCGGCTCACGGTACAGACGCATTGCGTTTCACATTAGCAGCATTGGCTTCAAACGGCCGTGATATCAACTGGGATATGAAACGTTTAGAGGGCTACCGTAATTTCTGTAACAAATTATGGAATGCAAGCCGTTTCGTTCTTACGAATGAAAAATTAGATTTAAGCGAAGGCGAGATCGAATTCTCATTAGCGGATCGTTGGATTCAATCAGAATTCAACCGTACAGTAGAAACTTTCCGTAATTCATTAAGCCAATATCGTTTTGACCTTTGTGCCAATGCGATTTATGAGTTTACTTGGAACCAATTCTGTGACTGGTATTTAGAATTGACTAAACCGGTATTTGCCAACGGCAATGCAGCACAAATCCGTGCGGCAAGCCAAACTTTGGTTCATGTGTTAGAAAAATTATTACGTTTAGCACACCCGCTCATTCCATTTATTACCGAAGAAATTTGGCAAAAAGTGAAAGGATTTGTGGGTATTACAGCTGACAGCATTATGTTACAACCATTCCCGAAAGTGGAAGAGAACGGCTTTGATCCAGAAGCAGAAGCTGAAATTGAGTGGTTAAAAGAAGTGATCGTTGCGGTACGTAACATCCGTGCAGAAAGCAACATCGCACCAAGTAAAGGCTTAGATCTGTTATTCCGTAATTTAAGTGCAGAAAATGCAAAAATTCTCGAAAAACAGACCGCTCTTTTAAAAGCCATGGCAAAATTAGACAACGTTCAAGTGTTAGCGACAAACGAAACCGCACCGCTTGCGGTAGCGAAACTCGTTGGCAATGCTGAATTGCTTGTGCCAATGGCTGGCTTTATCAATAAAGAAGCAGAGCTTGCCCGTTTAACCAAAGAGATTGAAAAATATCAAAACGAAGTTAAACGTATCGAGAATAAACTGAGTAATGAAGCTTTCGTGGCTAAAGCACCAGAAGCGGTGATTGCAAAAGAACGCGAAAAACAAGCCGAATACCAATCTGGATTAGAAAAAATCCAAGAGCAGTATAAAGCGATTGAAGCGTTGTAGTTTTTGATTGTAAGGACGGTCAGCTCTTTTAGAGCTGACCGTTTTTTATAAATAAAGGATTAAAAAATGTCATTAAGAGAAGGGTTGCTAAAAGTTCTAAATAATTATTTAGATATCAAAAAACAGCCGTTTAAAAAAGAAAATTATGAGCCAATATTTTATGCTTTAATTGCTGATATAAAAAATAATTTCTCAGGAAAAAATTATTCAATTAAATCTCATCCTGGTCAAGGTGGATGGGCTTCTGTTCCATGGATTGAGATATCTAAGAGAAAAGATGTATATGTTACTTATTTATTTAAAGCAGATTGTTCAGGTGTATATCTATCCTTGCAACAAAAAGCTGATGGTATGTCAAAAAGTAAATTAATAGAAACAACATCAAAATTAAGAAATAGTATAAAAAATATTTCAAATTATAATGAGTTTACATTTGATGAAATTGATCTTGGAAAAGGTGTATCTGGTAGTGCTGTAAAATATAACTACTCTAACATAATTTCAAAATATTATTCAAAAGAAATGCTTCCATCTAATGATGTTATTAAAAGTGAATTATATCAATTGCTTGATATTTATGATGAATGGCAATTAAATGGTGATTTTAATGATACTAGCGACTCAAAAGTAGACAGAGAAATGAATATAATAAGGTTATCTAAACCCTTCCTCATCCTAGCCGGCATTTCTGGTACAGGTAAAACACGTTTCGTTCGCCAACAAGCAGAGCGAACAGGGCTGGATAATTACTGTTTAGTTTCTGTTCGTCCTGATTGGCATGAGCCTTCTGATTTATTAGGTTATATTTCTCATCTAGGAAGTCAGCCAAAATACATTACCACTGATGTGTTACGTTTTATTGTACAGGCCTGGAAACATATTTCAGATAGTGGCTTTGACCTAAAAACCGGTAAAGTAACTGAGGAGCAATTAAATGAGATTCAACCTTATTGGCTTTGTTTAGATGAAATGAACTTGGCGCCAGTGGAGCAATATTTTTCGGATTATCTTTCCATACTAGAAACTCGTCAATGGAATGGAAAAGTATATCAATGCGATCCTTTATTAAAAGCAAGTGCACTTGAGAATATTCAACCAACTGATTTAGGAGTAAGTGAGGGAGATATATTGTGGGAGCATTTTAAAGAAAATGGAATTTCAATCCCATTTAATCTTATTGTGGCAGGCACAGTAAATATGGATGAAACTACTCACGGATTCTCTCGGAAAGTTTTAGATCGAGCATTAAGCTTCGACTTTAATGAGTTTTATCCAAATGACTTTAATGCTTATTTCTCGTCTAACACTCAAAATAAGACATTTACCTATCCTATTTATTCCGATGCGAGCTTATCTCTTAATTTGGATTCACCTTTTGTTAAAGAAAGCTGTGAATTTTTATCAGAAGTAAATAGTGTATTAAAGAATTCTCCTTTTGAATTAGCTTATCGCGCATTAAATGAATTATTACTTTCTGTAAAATGTATCAATCCAAAAAATGAGATTGATCTACAATCCGTTTGGGATGATTTCTTAATGATGAAGGTATTGCCTCGTATAGAAGGTGACTCAGAAAAATTAGATTTTGATGGTGAAGAATCATTATTAACAAACTTAGAAGCGATAATGAGGGAACAATTATCAGCTATTTGGGACGGTGAAAAACGTATTGAAAAACGTATTGATTTATTCCGAGAAACGAATGAAGGATATGTTATTAATATTGAATGTCGTAGCAAGGCGAAGATTAGTTGGATGCAAACTAAATTAGAGAAGTTTGGGTTTACACATTTCTGGAAATAAGGGTAATGGATTGTATTTTTAATCAACAAATAGATGAAGCATTTGAGCTTTCTATTTATGTGAAAGATAGTGAAAAGAATACTACGCGCTATCAACAAACCTTAAAAAAACGTAGAGCAGAAACTGCTTCTATCCATTATCAAACTGAAAAATTTGAAATTTCAGGTGATTTGCAAAAATCTTATGAAATTCAACCGCTCTTTTTTGAAAATACTCAATACCATTTTGAAATTCAATTCCGTGATCCTATTTGTTATGCGGTATTGCGTCATAAACTTGTGCTAATTAATGATAGTTTTCGCTTTTCTCAAGTTGCTAACATGCTTGTTGGAGTGATTAATACAGGGAATGATATTGGGCAATTAAGTTTACCTATTTATTATGAAGATAAAGTAGGGAAAGGTTATTCCATCACGCTTTCTTTTATGGTATTGCCAACAAAGATTGATCTTCAGCAAGATATTGAACCTATTAATGAAGCTATTGATGGCACCTTTCCTCTTTGGCGATTTAATCTTACGGCTAAAACAGAGCAGGGAATTGGAAAAACAAATGAGAAAGGTTATTTCCCACTATTTTGGCTTGCACACTTTCAGCAATTACAACAACAATTCACTCAAGCTTTAAAAATTATTAAAAATTCACCGCATAACCGTTTACAGACCTATTCTTTACATCAAAAAGCGGAACGTTTAAAAGGTAAGTTGTCTGCAAAGCAAACTCATCGAATTAAAAATGATTTAGCTAGCGGGTTACATCATAAAAAATATGCGGTTGAACAAAAGAAATTAAGTGTTAATACGCCAGAGAATCGCTTTATTAAACAAGTGATTATCGAAACAGATAATAAGCTTACTCAAATCAATCAAACATTAGCTAAATCAAGTAAAAATCAATTTTCCAAAGCATTTTTTGATACACTGAATAATTGGCAAAAACCATTAAAACAATTCCAAGCTCTATCTTTTTTTAATGAGATTGGGACTTTTAAAGGATTGGAAAAAATTTCTCTAGTACTGCAACAGAAACCAGGTTATTCCACAGTTTTTCATATTTGGCAAGAGTTACGTTTTTATTTGCAGGCGCTTTCACACCAAAGTTTCATTGCCCATAAATCCCTTTCGGAATTGTATGAAGTGTGGTGCTTTTTAGCTATTCGCCGATTGTTAGTTGAAGAACTTGGTTTTGAAGAGATTAGTTCTCAGAAAGCAAAATTGATGCTTTCTGACCAACTTGATTTTACGATGAAAGATGGAATGTATGGAGCATTTCATTTTGAGAGACCAGATGGTTTGAAAATTAAACTTGCACATGAACCAATCTTTCATCAAAAAACAGAAATTAGGTCCTATTTGAATACCCAAAAACCAGATATTTTATTAGAAGTACTTTTCCCCAATAAACAACGTTTTATTTGGTTATTTGATGCAAAATACCGTTTAAATTCCGATAATGGTGAAGATGATTTAGTACCAGATGATGCAATAAATCAAATGCATCGTTATCGTGACGCATTAGTTTGGGCTAAACAGGATGAAGGTAAAAGTCGTCCAGTGTTTGGTGCTTACGCACTCTATCCCGGTTTTTTTGATCAAGCTAATATGAAGAATCCGTATCAAGCCGGAATTGATGAAGTCGGTATTGGCGCATTTGCATTATTGCCTAGCCAGCAAAATCAAGGTGCAATTTGGTTACGGAATTTTTTTAAAGCACAGTTAGGAAATTATTTACTTTCTTCACCACTTATTAAGGAAGAGCATTTATTTGTGCAAGAACAAAGCCGAATTCCTTATACAGGAATGAAGCAACAACTTTATACCGACTTAACGATGTTAGTTTCTCTTGGTCATGCACAAGAGGGCGAAAATGTACGTTCAATAGAATACTTTGCACGTTTTAAAAATGGCACAGCAAAATACTACCATTTACCACAAGACACTTTTGAGATGAAATATAAAGGCTTGCAGCACATTGTTAATGAAATCGCTTTTTTAGGATTAGCTGAGCAAGATGAACAAGGTAATAAAATAATTAACAAAGTATGGCAAGTGAAGAGGGTTTCAATTGTTAAGCGTAATACATTGACTGAAGAGCAGGCGGGATATATATCTGATTCTGAACGTCTAGATTATCTTTTTGAATTAGGTATAGCATTGAATTTACCTAATCCAATTAGAAATGTACCGTTAGATGGATTTAGAAAGTCAATGAAGTTAACAACTTTAGCACAAATTAATAATGTAGCAGAGTTTAATTCTATTGAACCGGTATATACTGAGTTTTACCTAAATCAATGATGGAAAAATACACTTTTAGCTTATTTTGCTCATATTTATTTCTAATTTCATCTTTAAAGTAAAGTAAGAAAGCGGTCAGATTTAAAATCTGGCCGCTTTTTTATTTTCTACAATATTGTTATAAGTCGAAAAATCTACTTTAGTTATTTAACACTTCAAGCAATGCTTGAACAGGGTGTTTCAAGATAGCTTTTTCATATCGCTTCACTTGGCTTCGGCAAGAATAGCCAGTTGCGAGACAATAATTCGGATCTTTACCTTGTAATTTTTTGCCCCATGATACGTCGTAAATCTCTTTTGACATGGTTTGATTTTGAACTTCATGACCAAATACGCCCGCCATACCACAGCAACCGACTTTTTCGACCTTTAAGGTTTGTCCAAATTGCGCGAAAATATGCTGCCATTCTTTTGGGCTGTTTGGCATAAAGGTGGATTCAGTACAATGAGGGAATAAATGCCACTCAGAAGTGCGGTCAGATTTTGCAATATTTTTCACCGCACTTTGTAATGCGTTACTTTCTAATTGATTGGTCAGCCATTCGTGCGCTGTGAGCACATGGAAGTCACCGCGAGAATCCCCTAAGGCCTCTTTATATTCATCTCGATAAGAAAGCACAATCGCTGGATCTACACCGACCAAAGGCACATTTAATTTAGCAACGCGATTTAAAAACTCCGCTTGTGTTTTTGCTGTTTTACTAAAGCGAGTTAAAAAACCTTTAATATGCATGGCTTTGCCATTCGGTTTAAAAGGCAGAATGATTGGCTCAACACCTAGTTTTTGTGTGAGAGCGACAAAATCACGGACCACTTTAGCATCATAATAAGAGGTATAAGGATCTTGTACGATAAAGAGCATATTGGCTTTTTCTGTTGCACTGAGACCTTCCAATTCTTCTAATTTTTTGCCTTGGTAGCCGATTTCGACTAATTGTTGTTGAAGGTTAGGCTCAGAAAGGAGAGGTAAGTCAGTCATACCCAATGTTTTTTCAACCAGGCTTTGTGTGATTTTTAGCTTGGTGAAATAATTGAATAATGCCGGTTGTTTCGCCATATAAGGTGCGGCAACTTCTAAATTCGCCACAATATGATCTTTGGCTGGACGCAAATAACGGCTGTGGTAAAAATGGAAAAATTTTGCACGGAAACTTGGTACATCAATTTTAATTGGGCACTGGCTTGCACAGGCTTTACAAGCCAGACAAGTATCCATTGCTGCCTTCACTTCATTTGAGAAGTCATATTCGCCGCGCCATTTCTGTACGCTATTGCGGAAACGTTCCACAAGTGCGGTCAGTTTCACTTGTGTTTTATGAAAATCTAATTGCTCAGGTGATACGTTTTCATTGGCCATTAATCGCAACCACTCACGCACCATCGCAGCTCGTCCTTTGGGCGAGAATACGCGATTTTTACTCACTTTCATGGAAGGGCACATAATGCTGTGCTCATCAAAATTAAAGCAAAGTCCATTGCCGTTACAGTTCATCGCGCCTTTGAATTCATCTCGCATTTGAATCGGGATTTGGCGATCATTGTCCGCACGCATCGGCGAGAGAATTGAATAGAGCTCCGCATCGCTATTAAGTGGCGTACAGATTTTACCTGGATTGAGACGATTGTTTGGGTCAAATAAGAACTTCACATAACGCAATTCTTGCCAAAGTTCGGGAGTGAAGAATTTTTCTCCATAATGAGAACGTACGCCTTTACCGTGTTCACCCCATAGCAAACCGCCGTATTTCACGGTGAGTTCTGCCACTTCATCTGAAATTTGTTTAAAGAGTTTGACTTGTTCTTTATCGCATAGGTCTAAAGCAGGGCGAACGTGCAATACGCCAGCATCCACATGGCCAAACATCCCATATTGCAGATTGTGGCTATCTAATAAGGCTCTAAACTCTGCAATGTAATCGGCAAGATGTTCTGGTGGCACACAGGTATCTTCCACAAAAGGAATCGGTTTGGCAGCGCCTTTCGCATTCCCCAATAGCCCCACCGCTTTTTTACGCATGGCGTAAATACGTTCAATAGAAGGCAAGTCAGAACAAAGTTGATAGCCGATAATATGATCTTTGCCTTGTGCAATTTTTTCATCTAATTGCTGACAAAGTGCGGTCACTTGGCTGTCGATTTTGGCTTGATTGTTGCCCGCATATTCCACAATGTTTAAACCCAGAATTGGATTTTGTTCTTCTTCTGTTAAAAGTTCTTTTACCGAATGCCAAATAATATCTTGCTTAGCTAGGTTCAGCACTTTGGAATCGACGGTTTCAACGGAAAGAGCATTAGCTTTCACCATAAAAGGCGCATTGCGAAGGGCAGCATCAAATGAGCTGTACTTCACATTAATTAAGGTACGATATTTCGGAATCGGCAATAAATTGAGTTTGGCTTCGCAGATAAACGCAAGTGAACCTTCTGACCCCGTTAAAATTCGGGTGAGATTAAATTCACTTTCATCTTTATTAAAGACATTCTTAAGATCGTAACCGGTGAGAAAGCGATTGAGTTGTGGTAAATCTTGAATGATTGAGGCGCGTTTCTCTTTGCAACGTTGGAAAATCGTTTGATGTAACGCTTTACCATTTTCTGAAAGCGGGTAGTTTTCTAAAACATCGTTAGATTTGACCGCACTTGTATCTAATATTTCACCGTTCATTAAAACAGAACGTAATGCTAAAACATGATCAGAGGTTTTGCCGTATTGTAATGAACCTTGACCAGAAGCATCGGTATTAATCATGCCACCGAGGGTTGCTCGATTACTGGTGGAGAGCTCTGGTGCAAAGAATAATCCGTGTGGTTTTAGAAAATGGTTGAGTTGGTCTTTTACGACGCCTGCCTGAACGCGAACCCAGCGTTCTTCTATATTAAGCTCTAAAATGCTCGTCATGTGGCGAGAGAGATCGACAATAATGTTGTTATTTATAGATTGTCCATTGGTACCCGTGCCGCCACCGCGAGGTGTAAAGGTTAGATGAAGGTATTTCTCTTTATTGGCTAATTTGGTGATACGTACTACATCGGCAACAGATTTAGGGAATAAAATAGCCTGAGGAAGCTGCTGATAGACGCTGTTATCTGTCGCAAGACTTAAACGGTCAGCATAATTTGAGGCAATATCACCTTCAAAATGCTGCTTTTGGAGTTCGCTAAGATAATCACTTACCATGTTATTAAGTTGTGGCACATTAGAAAGACGGGGCAACATAAAATCACTCACCTATATAATAGAGAAGAAAGTGAATTTGATGATATATGAAGCTCAAAAAAAAGTCGATTTCAACAAAAGATATTTTTTGTTAGAATAGAAATAGGGTTAAAAAGTAACCCGATTTTTGTGAACAAATGTTCATTTTAGGGGTTGTTTGTCTATAAAATAACCAAAAAGGGCAAAAAAAGTTTGATCTTTGGTGTTTTTATAGGATAATAACCATACTTTTGAACGTTCCTTTGGCTATGGCAAAGGAATTGAATTTGTCAAAAGGATAAGTTAGGGCAAATTCAAAACCCTAGTTAAGCAACGTTTAGAGTGTTTCTTTTTTATAAAGTTCACAATAAACAAGGAAACTTTTCTTATTAATAACGATGACTAAATAGAGGACATCAAAATGAAAAAAACTGCAATCGCATTAGTCGTTGCTGGTTTAGCAGCAGCTTCTGTAGCTCAAGCAGCTCCACAAGAAAATACTTTCTATGCAGGTGCTAAAGTTGGTCAAGCATCTTTCCATGATGGTATTAAAGACAACTTAGGTTCTTATCACCGTAACTCTGTTACTTATGGTGTATTCGGTGGTTACCAAATCTTAAACCGTGATAACTTAGGTTTAGCGGTAGAGTTAGGTTACGATGACTTCGGTCGTGTTAAAGGTCGTAGTTTAGGTCAAACTTACTTCAAACACACTAACCACGGTGCTCACTTAAGCTTTAAAGGTAGTTACAATCTTGGTGGTTTAACTTCTGCTTTAGATGGCTTAGATGTTTATGGTCGTGCTGGCGTAGCATTAGTTCGTTCAGACTACAAATTCTATGATGTAACAAACGGTGGTGCTCGTATCCACGATGCTGGTCGTCATAGTTTACGTACTTCTGGTATGTTCGCAGCAGGTGTTGAATATGCATTACCATCATTACCAGAGTTAGCATTACGTTTAGAATATCAATGGTTAACTCGCGTGGGTAAATTCCGTACTCAAGATGCACCTAACAGCTCTATAGACTACAACCCATGGATCGGTTCTATCAACGCTGGTTTATCTTACCGTTTCGGTCAAGGTGCTGCTCCAGTTGTTGCACCTGAAGTTGTAAGCAAAACTTTCAACTTAAGCTCTGATGTAACTTTCGCGTTTGGTAAAGCTAACTTAAAACCACAAGCTAAAGCAACTTTAGACGGTATCTACGGTGAAATCGCTCAAGTTAACAACGCTAACGTAGCTGTTGCTGGTTATACAGACCGTATCGGTAAAGATGCACCAAACTTAAAATTATCACAACGTCGTGCAGACTCTGTAGCTAACTACTTAGTAGCTAAAGGTGTTCCAGCTCAAAACATTTCTGCAGTTGGTCACGGTAAAGCTAACCCAGTTACAGGTTCTACTTGTGACGCGGTTAAAGGTCGTAAAGCGCTTATCGCTTGTTTAGCACCAGACCGTCGTGTTGAAATCGCAGTTAACGGTACTAAATAATTTTATTTAGTTATCCATTAACGGATTAACATTAGAAGACCTAAACTTCGGTTTAGGTCTTTTCTTATATAAATTAAACCTATAAATTGAAGGAATTTTTGAATGAAAAAGTGGATTATCTTGATTATTATCGCCGTTGCTGCAGGTTTTGGCTTAATGTCTAGCTACAATGGCTTAGTAAAAGCAGAAACTGAAATTGATTCTGTTTGGGCAAATGTTGAATCATCTTATCAACGTCGTGCTGATTTAATTCCAAACTTAGTGAATACAGTAAAAGGTCAAGCTAATTTTGAACAACAAACATTAACCAATGTAATCGAAGCTCGCGCAAAAGCGACACAAACTAAAATTGATCCGTCTAATTTAACGGAAGAACAATTAAACGAATTCCAACAAAACCAAAATCAGGTAGGTTCAGCATTATCTCGCTTACTTGTTACTGTAGAACAATACCCACAATTAAAAGCGAATGAAGGCTTTATGAACTTACAAGCGCAACTTGAAGGTACAGAAAACCGTATCAATGTCGCTCGTAATAAATTTAATGAAGCAGCGCGTATTTATAATGAAAAAGTACGTCAATTCCCAACTAAATTAGCTGCAATGATTTTTGGTTTTAAAGCTAAACCTTACTTTAAATCAGCTACTGGCGCTGAAAACGCACCAACTGTAAACTTTAACTAAGGTTTATCTATGCCATTCTTTTCCAGAATTCCGGTAGATAAAAAGCAAATCGAGGCGGCGATTAGTCGCCTCGAAAGCTTAAGTTCGGCTGAGTTACGTGTTTATATTGAACGCAAAGTACCAAAAGCTTCAGCACAATTGTCACCAATGGAACGTGCTTTAGAAGTGTTTGATGAACTGGAAATGCATAAAACAGCAGCACAAAATGCTGTGTTGATTTATGTGGGATATAAAAATCATCTTTGCGCAATCGTAGGTGATAAAGGCATTCATCAATTTGTTGATGTGGCTTATTGGCAGTTACAATGCGATTTAATGATTGAGCAGTTTAAACAAAAAGCTTATACACAAGGCATTGTGGATGCGATTGATCGTATCAGTGATATTTTATCTCGCCATTTCCCTATTCAGCCTGATGACGTGAATGAATTATCTAATGAGGTAATTATTAATGGCTAAGCTTTTATCTTTTATGAAAAGTGCGGTTATTTTTAGCCTTGTTTTTTTTGCTCAAATGGTTGCTGCAGCAGAATTTCCGCCAGTTCCAAATCCTTTTCATTACATTAACGATTACACCAACACACTTTCTGCAGAGCATAAGCAAATTTTAGAAAATAAACTGATTGCTTATAGCAAAGAAACGAGTTCACAAATCGCTGTCGTTTTGGTTCCTACAACCGGTGAATATGAAATTGCTGATTATACCTTTGTTTTAGGTGATAAATGGGGCATTGGACGAAAAAATCTGAACAATGGCGTATTGATGCTGATAGCGAAGGATGATCGCAAAGTCTTTATCGCAACAGGTCAAGGTTTAGAAGGTGTATTGCCAGATGCTTTTTTATCGCAAGTCATCCGTTCGGCAATTTTGCCACAATTTAAGCAAGGTCAATATGCACAAGGAATTAATGATGGCTTAAACCAAATTATTGCGGCAAGTAAAGGCGAGTTTGATGCAGCACAAGTTGAAGAAGATGCGTTCGATAAGTACATCCCATTCTTAATGGTATTGGCGTTTATTGCTATTGTTCTATTTGGTGAATTCCAATATCACAAAGATGAAGTCTATATTAGCCCGAATCAACGCGACCAACTGAATAAAATCATTCGTCAAAGTACGATTTCTCGTCGCCGTGGTGGTGGTTCCGGTTTCGGTGGCGGATTTGGCGGTGGCTTCGGCGGAGGCGGTTCTTCCGGTGGTGGCTTTGGTGGCGGTGGCTTCGGTGGCGGTGGAGCAGGTGGAAGTTGGTAAGACCAAGTCTTTCACTCAGATTCTATCTTATGCTAGAATAGCGCCCTATTCAGACTTATTTGAACAAGGAACATTATGGAAACGTTAGACAAAATCAAAAAACAAATCGCTGAAAACCCAATTTTAATTTACATGAAAGGTTCACCAAAATTACCTTCCTGTGGTTTCTCTGCGCGTGCATCTGAAGCATTAATGAATTGCAAAGTACCTTTCGGCTATGTTGATATTCTTCAACACCCAGATATTCGTGCTGAATTACCGGCTTATGCAAACTGGCCAACTTTCCCACAATTATGGGTAGAAGGTGAGTTAATTGGTGGTTGTGATATTATTTTAGAAATGTATCAAGCTGGCGAACTTCAAACTTTATTAAGCGAAGTAGCGGCTAAACACCAAGCTTAATTGACGATATCTTATCAAGATAAACCTGCTTTTTAGCAGGTTTTCTTTTGCTCAAAAAATGGTAAACCAGATATAAAAGTGTGATCGGATTAACATTTTTAAATGAAATAACTTGTTGATTAAATTTCCTTAAGATAGACTACGTCGTGTTAGTCGGGGTGCCTATATTAATGGCTGAGAAATACCCGTGAACCTGAAACAGATAATGCTGGCGTAGGAAACTAATCATCTCATTATGCTGTTTCGTTATGCAAAAATAAGGAGAACGCATAATGAACAAAACGCTTCCCATTTTAACCGCACTTTTTACCGCTTCCGCTTTTGTACAAGCCGCACCTCAAACATTAGATGTTTATACTTATGATTCATTTAGTGCTGATTGGAGTGCCGGACCAAAAGTTAAAGCGGCTTTTGAACAACAATTCCCGCAATGTAAGCTGAATTATGTGGCTTTTGACAATAATGGCACCTTGTTTAACCGTGTTCGTCTAGAAGGTAAAAAAATTAAGGCGGATGTGGTGCTCGGTTTGGATAGTTATCAAATTGAGGATGCACAAAAACTCAATATTTTTGAGCCAAATAAAGTGGATTTAAGCCAGTTACGTTTACCCATTAAATGGGAAAATCACACGTTCTTACCATTTGATTATGCGCAATATGCGTTTATTTATGATAAAAATAAACTGACTAATCCACCAAAGAGCTTAAAAGAATTAGTTGAGCGTCAAGATCTTAAAGTGTTATATCAAGATCCACGCACAAGCAGTATTGGACGTGGTTTATTACTTTGGATGAATGTAGTTTATCCAGAAGCAGATGTCGCAAATGCCTGGAAGACCCTTTCTAAACATACGGTCACGGTCACCAAAGGTTGGACTGAGTCTTATGGGGCCTTCTTAAAAGGCGAAGGTGATCTGGTTTTAAGCGTCAATACTTCACCGATTTACCATATTCTTTCTGAACAAAAAGACAATTATGTGGCAACGGAATTTGCAGAGGGGAGCGTATTACAAGTTGAAGTCGCGGCAAAAGTCGCTAACCGCAATAATGCCTGTGCTGATGAATTTTTAGGATTCTTACTTTCACCGCAAGCTCAAGCGGATATTGCTAAAAATAATGTGATGTTACCCGTGGTAGAGACCAATATCGAAAGTCATATTGATGCGCTTAATTCTCGCGCAAAATCAATGCGTATTTTAGATACCACAACGGTAACAAGTGAGCAGCTGAAAGGCTGGATCAATCAATGGCAAAAAGCCTTATCTAAATAGTATTAATGCGCTTATTGCAACATCCGCATTTTCGTCCTCGCCATTATTTGGGCGGAAGTGCGGTCATTTTTTTCATTGTTTTACTCTATGGTTTTTCCCTTTCTGCGGTTTTTTCAGTAGGAAGTGATTATGCCTTATCTGATTTCTTAAAAGACGATTATTTGCATCAAGTCATCGCCTTTAGCTTCGGGCAGGCATTCTTGTCAGCCTTGCTTTCTAGCATAATTGGTACTTTATTTGCACGCGCTTTTTTCTATTTAGATTTCAAAGGCAAATCGCTCATTTTACGCATTTTTTCCCTCACATTTGTTTTGCCGGCATTACTGGCTATTTTCGGTTTGATTGGGATTTATGGCACTGCCGGTTGGCTAATACAACTGCTGCAAACCTTAGGTATATCGTGGAAACCCTCCATTTATGGTTTAAGTGGCATTCTTATTGCCCATTTATTTTTTAATATTCCTTTAGCGGCACGAATGAGTTTGCAGGCTTTGCAAAGTGTACCGACTGAACAGCATCAACTCGCTGCACAATTGAATATCAAAGGTTTCACATTTTTCCGTTTAATTGAATGGCCTTATTTGAAAAGCCAAATCGTGTCAGCCTTTGTATTGATTTTTATGCTATGTTTCACTAGCTTTACGATTGTATTGGCTCTAGGTGGTGGACCACAAAACAGCACATTAGAAGTCGCGATTTACCAAGCCATTTTCTTTGAATTTGATTTACCCAAAGCCGCACTTTTTGCGCTTGTACAATTTGCGTTTTGTTTTGCGTTATTTTCACTTTCACAATATTGGGCGAAAGCACCTGAAACGCAGATTTCGCAACGTTATCGATGGGTTTTGCCTTCTTCAAGTGCGGTCAAATTTGGACATATTTTTGTCTTATTCTCGGTGTGTTTATTTATTTTAAGTCCCTTATTCAATATTGTTTTCCAAGGTTTGTCTGCAACTCAATTATTTGGCTATTGGCAAAATCCACAATTATGGAAAGCACTTGCTTATTCATTAACCATGGCACCGACCGCAGGGATTTTATCGGTATTATTTGCCTTCTTCCTATTGTTACTTTCCCGTCAGCTACAATGGTTATATCACCCCAAATTAGCGCACTTAATTTTAACAGGGGGAATGATGATTTTAGCCATTCCGACGATTGTCTTAGCAGTCGGCTTATTCCTTTGGTTGCAAGATATTGATTTTTCAGCAGGGCATTTATTTGTAGTGGTATCTGTTTGTAACGCCTTGGCTGCCTTGCCGTTTGTGATCAAAATTCTCAATATACCAATGAATCAATCGATGCAATATTATGAAAAACTCTGTTTATCGCTGAATATTACAGGCTGGCAGCGTTTTCGTTTAATTGAATATCCGTTGCTAAAAGTCCCGTTGAAATATGCCTTGGCGCTCGCGACGACCTTATCACTCGGCGATTTTACAGCGATAGCCTTATTTGGTAGCCCTGATTTTACTTCGTTGCCTCATTTGCTTTATCAACAAATCGGGCAATATCGAAGCCAAGAAGCGGCAGTGACGGCATTGATTTTATTGGGCTTATGTTTAGGTTTATTTATGTTTATTGAAGGGCAGAAGGAACAACATGATTAAATTAAATAATGTGGTCTTCAATTATCAATCCATGCCGATGGTATTTGATTTACATATTCAAGCCCAGGAAAAAATTGCCATCATTGGTGAAAGTGGCGCAGGAAAAAGTACCTTACTGAATTTAATTGCCGGCTTTGAATATGCTGATAGTGGGGAGATTTGGCTCAATGGTAAAAATCATACTAAAACGGCACCTTTTGAACGCCCCGTTTCCATGCTATTTCAGGAAAATAATCTCTTTACTCATCTTTCTGTGGAAGAGAATATTGCCTTAGGTTTAAAACCGAATTTAACCTTAAATGCAGAAGAAAAAGCCCTTGTAGAACAAGCTGCAAGTGCGGTCAATTTACAGGATTTTTTAACGAGAAAACCGACCGCACTTTCAGGTGGACAAAAACAGCGTGTGGCGTTAGCGCGCTGTTTGCTACGAGATAAACCTATTTTATTATTGGATGAGCCTTTTTCAGCCCTCGATCCTAAATTACGCATTGAAATGCAGGATTTAATGGATCAATTATGTGAAGAGAAAAAGCTCACCATGTTATTGGTTACGCATCAACCCAAAGAAATTGAACGGCATATTGATCGAGTGATTGAAATTCATCAAGGAAAAGTGATCTGATCTCTTTTTATCATATTGCAGAGTAATATGCTCAACTTAATAAAAGCTATGTAGCTTAAACGAGGAAAATATAATGACCACAACAAATGTAGTACAGCTTTCATCTATTACACCCCATCCATCAGTAGAGTATTGGTCTGTTTGTAAAGTAGAAGCGTTGTTTGAAACACCTTTTTTAGAATTAGTCTATCGTGCGGCTCAAGTGCATCGAGAGCATTTCAACCCTAGTGCGATACAGTTATCGACGTTGATGTCGATTAAAACGGGTGGCTGTCCAGAGGATTGTGGTTATTGCCCACAATCAGCACGTTATCAAACAGGCGTACAAAATCAGCAGATCTTGGATATTGATGAAATTGTCGAAAAGGCCAAAATTGCGAAAGCACGTGGTGCAGGACGTTTTTGTATGGGCGCAGCATGGCGTGGTCCTAAGCCTAAAGATATGGAAAAAGTGACGGCGATTATTCGTGCGGTAAAAGATATTGGCTTAGAAACTTGCGGGACCTTTGGGTTGCTGCAAGATGGTATGGCGGAAGAGTTAAAAGATGCGGGATTGGATTATTACAACCACAATCTTGATACCGCACCAGAGAATTACCACAATGTCATTGGTACACGCCGTTTTGATGATCGTTTAAGCACATTAGGAAAAGTGCGTCGTGTCGGTTTGAAAGTTTGCTGTGGCGGTATTGTGGGCATGAACGAAACCCGTAAAGAGCGAGCTGGTCTCATTGCAAGTTTGGCAAATCTTGATCCGCAGCCAGAGTCCGTGCCAATTAACCAATTAGTGAAAGTAGAAGGCACACCAATGGCAGATGCAGCTGATTTAGATTGGACAGAGTTTGTTCGCACTATTGCGGTGGCGCGTATTACCATGCCAAAAAGTTATGTTCGCCTTTCTGCAGGTCGTCAAGGTATGAGTGAGGAAATGCAAGCGATGTGCTTTATGGCAGGAGCAAATTCCATTTTCTATGGTGACAAGTTGTTAGTGACAGGCAATCCAGAAGAAGATGGCGATCAGCTGCTCATGGCTAAATTAGATCTTGAGCCGGAAACGGAAGAAAATAGAAAACCACTCGACAGAAATTAGTCATAAAAAAAGTGCGGTGAAATCTACCGCACTTTTTATTGAGTCTTACTTCACTTGTTCAGTTAGGCAAGGCTGAATTTTATTTAGCATTTCTTTTAAAATACGCGCTGGTGCAGCTACAATGTTGCCTGAGCGTAAATAGCCATGACCCGCATTGAAATCACACACTAAACCGCCCGCTTCACGCACGATTAAATCACCCGCTGCGCAATCCCAAGGTTTTAAGCCCATTTCGAAATAACCGTCAACGCGACCTGAAGCCACATAGCAAAGGTCTAATGCGGCAGAACCCGTACGACGGAAATCTGCTGCTTCATCAATTAAGTTATTCATGATAGCAAATTGAGTTGGCATCAAGCTTGGTTGTTTGAATGGGAAACCGGTGGCTAAAATCGCCCCGTTAAGTTCATTTTGACTATCTACACGTAAACGCACTTCATTTAATTTTGCACCTTCACCACGCACAGCAGTGAATAATTCATTACGAATAGGATCATAAACCACACCTACTTCGGTACGGTTTTTTACACGGATAGCAATAGAAACAGAGAAATGTGGCAAACCTTTTACAAAGTTGGTTGTGCCATCTAGTGGATCAATCACCCATTGAATATCACTGTCTTTGCCTTCTAATGCACCACGTTCTTCACTGATAATTGTATGATCAGGATAAGATTTTTGAATGATTTCAATGATTTCAGCTTCAGCGGCTTTATCGACGCTAGTCACATAATCATTAATACCTTTTTTACTTGTTTGGATGTCATCACGGCGCTCATAGTTTTTAGCAATCACGTTGCCCGCTTTTCGTGCCGCACGAATAGCGATATTTAACATTGGATTCATATTTCCACCAGATTTTAAAGAACAGATAAATAGGTCGCCTATTATAAGGGAGTTTTAGTAAATAGCCAGTTGAAAATGTTTAATTCACGGTTTTTCCCGTTTTTTAAAGGAAATTTGCGATCAGTATCGCAAAAATAGAGTAGCTAATTTGGCTTTCTTCTAAAGGAATTTTAAAGTGCGGTCAAAAAAGAAGGCATTTTATGTATAAAGGGATAACCTTATTAGAAACCTTGATTGTATTATTTATTTTAAGCTTAACGTTAGCGTTTGCATTGCCTAAATGGCAGAAAAATGATCCCAAATATTTTCTCGAAAAAGAGCAACAACGGCTTTATTTTTTCTTACGTAATATTCAAGCGAGGGCAGAAAACTCATCGGCGATTTGGTTTATTTTGGCCAATCAAGATAGGGCGAATCAGCGTTGGTGTATCACTGCTCAAGTAAAAAGCGATCATTTTTGTGATTGTTTTCATCCCCAGAATTGTCCTAAAAACCTTTATGCGCATTTTTACTATCCTTATTTTGAAGGAAAAACGATGCTTATTGGCCCCAAACTATATCCGTCTGAAGTGGCGGTAAAATTTAATGGGGCCAGAAATACCATGGAAACGAATTGTTTTATGTTGCAGGCTGAAGAGTATCGTACATTGTTCTCTTTTTTCAATGTGGGCAGTATCAAATTAAAGTCTGATCAAGCGGCGAGTGCATGTACAAGATAAAACCATTAAAAGGCGAAACATTGGTGAGTTTATTAATTTCACTCGGCTTATCCGCATTATTATTGTTATTGGTTGCACAGTTTTATGCCCAAACTCAACAGCAAAATCAGCGTTTAATGTTACAACTCAAATTACAAGCGGAATTACAACGCACAATTCAACTCATCGGGAAAGATCTGCGTCGCGTAGGCTTTCGAGCCGCAAACCAAAAACTCATCGAAGATAATCTGGCTTTATTCGAATTAGACGAAAAGGGCACAGCAATAACCATTGCTCAAGCAGACAATGCACCATCAAATAGTTGTGTTTTATTTTTTTATGATTTGAATAGTAATGGTTGTATTGGTGAAAAATACACAAAAAACACCTGCGTAAATGGCGTTAAAAATGTGGCAAAAAATATCGAAAAGGAGCTATTTGGTTACAAACTTAACGGCAAAATGATCGAAACCAAACAAACTTATAAAAATGCGGTAAATGCGGATTGTCGTTCAGCAGAATGTCAGCGAGCTTTAACGCAATCTACTTGTAACGCGGGTGGTGGATGGACGGATTTATTGGATGAAAAAGAGTTTGAGATTTCTCAATTACGTTTTGATTGGTTAAAGGCCGGGAAAGGGATTGAAATCAAACTCGCAGGGCATCTTGCAACACATAAGCATATTCAATATGAAACTTCGCTTGTGGTGCCTTTATTAAATCAAGAAGAATGATCATGAAAAAAGGGATGGTGACACTGACGGCACTGGTTTTACTTTCGGGCTTATTGGCGCTGATCTTATTATTTGATGAACAGATCTTTGCGTTTTTTCGAGCTCAAATGAGTCAGCGAAAATATTATGTAGAACAGAGCCTTCCTCTACAGAAAATCAGTCAGCAGCAACAAACGCACATTTGCCAAAACTTGCCTTTAAATGGTGCTGAAAAAGTGAAACAAGTCTTTTTCGAGTCTTCAGGGGCAGAGGATAAAGTGGCCTATTCTGTTTGGTGTAAACGTGCAGCGTTATTTAAGAAATCGCCCACAAAAGGCATTAATGAAAATATGCTACGAGATTTTATTTCCAGCGAAAAACAAGCCGATTTTCAACCGCACTTTGTGAAAGTAGATACGACTTTAACTGCTCAAAAAATACCACAAGTGTATTGGATAACGCAAAGCCAATTAGAAATTAAAGGGAATGTGAGTGGTATTCTGCTAGCAGAAGAAAATTTAACCTTAACTGGCAAAGGGCGAATTAGCGGTGCAGTGATTACTGGAGGCTCACTTAAGTTGGAGGGAGACGTGACAGTAGCTTACGGTAAAGCCGTGGTGACAAAACTCGTACAAGAATATAGCCAATGGCGTTTGGTGGATAAAAGTTGGAGTGATTTAAGTGCGCAAGATCAAAGTGAATAAAGGCATGTCGTTAATGTCACTTTTATTGGCTTTATCGATTTTCAGCGGGTTATTTTTGATTTTTAACCGATGGACGACTGAGCAACGAAAAAGTGCGGTCAGAATTTTTCAAGAATTTCAGGCGATTCAAATTGCTGAAAATCAGGCTCAACGTCAGTTTTTAGGCTTGTCTTGTGAAAATAGCGTAGAACAAAATGGCATTCAATTTGCAATTCAATGCAGTCATCATCAAGTGAATATACGCTATCCTCAAGGTGAATTTTTATTGAAAACCGAGTAAAATAACGCATTGTTTTTGCTTTCAAAAGGGCGTTACTTTGTTCGTTACTTATTATTCAAACCAACCAGAAATTCAAAAGGATATTTTAGTTTCGCTGTTGGAAAATTTACCGCAAGATGATCCGTTTCAATCTGACATTGTGTTGGTGCAAAGTCCAGGTATGGCACAATGGTTACAAATGGAAATTGCTAAAAAACGCGGCGTTGCAGCGAATTTCCAATTCCCCATGCCTTCCAGTTTTATTTGGAAACTTTACGCCGATAATTTGCCGAATGTTTCTACGCAAAACCCTTTTGAAAAAGATTCAACGTTATGGCGATTAATGCGATTAATCCCTACCTTTTTACAGCAAAAAGAATTTGAACCATTAAAAAAATATTTAGCGTCCTCACCGGCATCAGAACAGCAGAAGCTTTATCAATTAAGCCTAAAAGTTGCCGATTTATTTGACCAATATCTCGTCTATCGTCCCGAATGGATTGCCGCATGGGAAGAAAATAACGATGAAAAGATCTTGGCTCAAATTAATCAGCAAAAGCAGTGGGGGGCGGCGTTAAATCCTACCTTTCTTTCTCAAATTAAAGGCAATATTCACTGGCAGGGAATTTTATGGCGAGCCTTGGTGGATGATGTCCAACGTGATTTCGGTGGAAAAGCAAAACATCGTGCTGCACTCAATCAACAATTTTTAGCATTATGTCGTGATCCCAATGCGATACTCAACTTACCAGAACGTATTTTTATTTTTGGTATTCCAGCATTGCCAACGGTTTATCTCAATATTTTCCAAGGTATTTCAGCTAAAACAGACGTGCATTTATTCTTTAATAATCCATGTCAAGAATATTGGGGCGACTTGCGAGATCTGAGTAAATCCTATTTATTAGAAAGACAGCGTTTCGTGCAAGAAAGTGATGATGTGAAGCCTTTAATTTCAGCCGAGCAAGTGTCATGGGAACCAGCTGACCTTGATTACACCAATCAACAAGAAGAATTATTCAGCGGAAATCCGCTTTTAGCCTCTTGGGGAAAAATGGGACGGGATTTTCTCTATCAATTAGTGCGAGATGAGGAGAATATTCAAGCTATTTCCCGTGATTACTATGCAGAACTTCCCGGAAAAACATTGTTAGGGCAGATCCAAAATCAAATTTTGACGTTGAGTCATGGTGCATTAAATGTAGCGAAAAATGACCGCTCTTTGGTCGTGAAATCTTGCCATAGCGCGATGCGAGAAGTTGAAGTGCTGCATGATTATTTGTTGGATTTATTCAATCAAAATCAGCATAAGCCAAAAGAAGAGCAGATTACACCAAAAGATGTGGTGGTCATGGTGGCCGATGTTAATCAATACACGCCTTATATTCAGGCTGTCTTTGGGGCGAATAGTGCGGATGCTCCTACTATTCCATTCTCGATTTCTGACAATAAATTGTCTGAAAGTGATGTGATCGTGTCGAGCTATCTTTCCCTGTTAAATTTAAGAGAAAGTCAGTTTGGCGCAGAAGAAGTATTGGCTTTATTAGATATTCCCGCTATCCGTGAACGTTTTAATATTGCCCTTGCAGATCTCGAGCAAATTCGCGAATGGGTGAAAGAGTCGGGTATTCGCTTTGGTTTAGAAAAATTGCAGAATACACTGAATTTTAACGCGTGGCAGGCGGGACTTGAACGTATGATCTTAGGTTATGCGATGCGTGAAGAACAAGGCGTTTGGCAAGACAGTCTTGGATTTGATAGTAGCTATGGATTGAAAGGGCAGTTAGTCGGTGCGGTGAATCAATTTTTTACTGCCTTAAATAAATGGCATCAAGATTTGCAAAAGGCACACAATATTGAAAAATGGCGTGAAAAATTAACCGCACTTTTGACGGATTTCTTTGTGCAAAATGAAGAAACTGCGGATACCTTATTTTATATTCAAGATTGTATCAATGCCTTTGCCGATGATTTGCAGACCGTCAATTTTGAGGAAACTTTGCAAGCGGATGTGATTGCGGAAGTGATGTCTGCACGTTTAGAAGATACACCAAACAGCCTTCGTTTCTTAGCGGGGAAAGTGAATTTCTGCACACTTTTACCAATGCGCTCTATTCCTTTCAAAGTGGTGTGTTTGCTTGGGATGAATGAGGCAGATTACCCACGCAGTCATACCCCAAATAGTTTTGACTTAATGCAATATCATCATCAAAAAGGCGATCGTGTTCGTCGAGATGATGATCGTTACTTATTCCTTGAAGCCTTACTGGCTGCAAGATCTCATTTTTATGTGAGTTATGTGGGCTGTTCGATTATTGATAATCAACCCCAAGAGCCTTCAGTATTGGTGAGCCAGTTAATTGATTATATTAATCATTATTCAGAAAATAGCTTGAGAATTGAACAACATCCAATGACGGCGTTTAGTCCAAGTAATTTCCAACATGAAGGGACAATTAACCGCTCTTTTGCAAAAAAATGGCTGCCGATTGCGCAATTCCAAGAAAGAAAATGTCATGAATTTGTTGTGCCGATGGGCGAAAATCAAGAGCCAATAACGGAAATTGAACTCGATCGTTTTGTGAGTTTTGTTGAAAATCCAGTGAAATTCTTTTTTGAAAAGCAGCTTGGCGTGTATTTCCGAGATGAAGACGATCGCATTGAAGAAAGTGAAAACTTTACGTTAAATGCTTTGGATCATTATCGCATTAGTAATGAGTTATTGCATTTAGAGGAAGCGCAATTTAACGATTATTTTGCCAAACAGCGAGTGAAAGGCATCATGCCACGCGGCGAGTTTGCGGAAGTTTGTGCACAATCCATTCGTGCTGATGTATTGGCTTTTAAAGAGAAAATTAAGGATTATTCTTCACCACATAGTGAGAGTATTGATTTTGTAGTGGAAACGGCACAAGGCAATATTCGTTTATTTGGCTATATGGAGCCATTATTTGGTGATGAAGATCAGATAATCGAATGGCGATTTGCAAAATATAAAGATCGTTATCGTATTCGCCCATGGCTTTATTATCTCATTCAACTGGCGACAAAAGAGAACGCACTGCCACCACGTATTATCGCTAAAGATAAGGATTTAACATTAAAAACAATAGAAAAATCAACCGCACTTGAGAAACTGAAAATGTATGTCGAGGCTTATTTACAAAGCCAGCAACAAATTCAGCTCATTCCAACGGAAAATATAGCGAAGTTTATTGAAAAAGATGAAAATGCGGTCAATTTTGACAATGTTTTGACGAATATCGAATCTCTTGCGAAAGATGATCCTTATGGTTACGGTAAAGCTGATCCTTATTGGGCGAGGGTGTGGGGGCAAACAGAACAATTTAAATCGAAGGATGGTCTCTTGCGGTTGGCGAAACAAACCACATCCTGGTTTGGAGAAATGTTGTCTTAAAGCGGATCTTCAGATCGAAAAGATCCTGGATTTTTGATAAGATACAGGCTTAAGAATAATTTTGAAAAGGATCTAAAATGCGTTGTCCGTTTTGTTCAACTGAAGAAACTAAGGTGATTGACAGCCGTTTGGTTTCTGATGGGTATCAAGTGCGTCGTCGTCGGGAATGCGGGAATTGTCATGAACGCTTTACCACCTTTGAAACGGCCGAATTAGTGGTGCCAAAAATTATTAAAAATGATGGGTCACGCGAGCCGTTTAATGAAGATAAATTGCGTAGCGGTATTCAACATGCATTAGAAAAACGCCCTGTAAGTTCGGATGATGTGGAAAAAGCCATCAGCCATATTATTATTCAATTACGTGCGACGGGTGAGCGCGAAGTGCCAAGCCATCTCGTAGGTAAATTAGCCATGAATGAGCTGAAAGAATTAGATAAAGTGGCGTATATCCGTTTTGCGTCCGTTTATTTGAGCTTTGATAATATCAATGAATTTACCAAAGAAATTGAAAGCTTAAAGGATTAGTATGAGTGACACCTTTTCCCCTGATGATGTGAAATTTATGCAACTGGCTCTTGAGCTTGCGGCAAAAGGGCAGTACACCACTACGCCTAATCCATCCGTAGGATGTGTGTTGGTTAAAAACGGTGAAATTGTCGGGAAAGGGTTTCATTTTAAAGCCGGCCAGCCTCATGCAGAACGTGTGGCGTTGGCAGGTGCCGGTGAGAAAGCGAAAGGCGCAACTGCTTATGTGACGCTTGAACCTTGTTCTCATTATGGCCGCACACCGCCTTGTGCATTAGGTTTAATTGAAGCGGGTGTCAGTCGAGTTGTTGCTGCCATGGCAGATCCTAATCCTCAAGTGGCTGGCAAGGGCTTGAAAATGCTGGCTGATGCAGGTATTCCAAGTACGGTCAATTTATTGAATGAACAAGCAGAAGCCTTAAATAAAGGTTTTCTCAAACGTATGCGAACGGGCAAGCCTTATGTACAGCTAAAATTAGCCATGAGTTTAGATGGCCGAACAGCTATGGCGAGCGGTGAAAGCAAGTGGATCACGGGTGAAGCAGCCCGTGCGGATGTACAAAAAATGCGAGCCAAAGCGACCGCACTTTTATCTACAAGTGCTACCGTGTTAGCCGATGATCCAAGCTTGAACGTGCGTTGGAATCAATTCCCCGACGATCTAAAAGCGGAATATGCTGAAGATACTGTGCGTCAGCCTATTCGCATAATCTTAGATTCTAAAAATCGAGTTCAACCAAGTCATCAATTATTCCGCACCCATTCGCCAGTTTGGCTTGTGGGTTCAATTCCACGAGATATGTCTCTATTCCCTGATTTCTGTGAGCAAATGTTACTGCCAGAAAACTATGATTTCGATCTATTGATGACAGAATTAGGTAAACGACAAGTGAATTCCGTTTGGGTTGAAGCCGGCGCCAATTTAGCGGGTAGCTTGATTGAACAACATGCTGTAGATGAATTAATCATTTATGTTGCCCCGAAACTCTTGGGAGATAACGCTCGAGGATTATGCCAACTCCCGCATTTGGAAAAACTTGCTGATGCCCCATTGTGGCAATTGCAAGAATGTGAAAGAATTGGGGATGATTTAAAGCTCAGTTATTTACCTAACTTATTAATAAAAGAATAAAAATGTTTAAAAAACTTTTCCACTCAGCCCTTTGGGGGCTTGCCGCGGCAGGTGTTATTTTATTTGCCGTTCCTAAGCTTAATAACAGCAGCCTTTTCTCTGCTGATGATATCGTTTCGTTCAACAGTGCCGTGAGAATTGCTTCTCCTGCTGTGGTGAATGTGTACAACCGATCTTTTTCTTCTGCCAGTATTAATGATAGCGATCAATTACAGGTAAATAACTTAGGTTCAGGTGTGATTATGACGAAAGACGGTTATATACTCACCAATAAACACGTTATCCAAAATGCCGATCAAATTGTAGTCGCACTGCAAAACGGTAATATTTATGAAGCGAATTTAATCGGTTCGGATAATTTAACGGATCTTGCTGTACTAAAAATTAAAGCAACCGATCTTTCCACGATTCCACAAAATAAAGAGCGCCAAGTGCGTGTTGGTGATATTGCTTTGGCTATTGGTAATCCATATAACCTTGGTCAAAGTGTTTCCCAAGGGATTATCAGTGCGGTAGGGCGTAGTGCTGTAGGGGATTCTTTAGGTCGTCAAAACTTTATTCAAACTGATGCCTCGATTAATCGTGGTAATTCAGGTGGCGCATTGATTAACTCAGCGGGCGAATTAGTAGGCATCAGCACGTTAAGTATTGGCAAAACAGCGAATGAAATTGCGGAAGGACTGAATTTTGCGATTCCGATCAGCATTGCAAACGATGTGTTATATAAAATTATTCGCGATGGTCGTGTGATTCGTGGTTATTTTGGGGTACAAAGTGAAATCACCGCTAATTCAAACGGTGGCATTGTGATTACAGGTGTGACCGCCAATAGTCCCGCAGCAAAAGCAGGTATTCAAGTGGGGGATGTGATTTTACGTTTAAATAAACAAGATAATCTGTCTATTCGTGAAATGATGCAAATTATCAGTGATACTAAACCGAATACAGAAGTCATCGTCACAATTTCTCGTTTAGGTAAAATGATTGATCTTCCCGTGATTATTGAAGAGTTGCCGTCTAATTAAGGATGTATTGTGGAAGTTAAAACCAGTCACTTTTTTGCCTGTTTAGATCGTCTTCGCTTAATTCAGCGTTGGTCATTGATGCGCAATATTGAAAAGGAAAACTTGGCGGAGCATAGTCTGCAAGTTGCCTTTGTGGCACAAGCCTTAGCCATTATTAAAAATCAATTTTTTGGTGGGGAAGTGAATCCTGAGCGTATTGCGGTGATGGCGATGTATCATGATACCTCTGAAATTTTCACCGGTGATTTACCCACACCAATTAAATATTTCAACTCTGAAATCACTCATGCTTATAAAGATATTGAAGCAGCTGCAGAATTGCATTTAATTAGTTTGCTCCCGACTGAATTGCAAGAGAGTTTTGCCCCATATTTAGATAGTGAGCAATTTAGCCCAGAAGAAAAGCATTTAGTAAAACAAGCGGATTTGATTTGTGCGTATATCAAGGCTCAATTTGAATTAGAGCATGGTAACCATGAATTTAAAACAGCCAAAAAACGTTTAGAAAATCTAATGGAACAATGGCACAGTCAAGAAATGGATTACTTTTTACAGGTCTTTTTGCCGAGTTTTGGGCGCTCGATTGATGAGATTGCGTTATAAGCGAAAATAAAAAAAGTGCGGTTAATGTTGACCGCACTTTTTGTTTCTAGGATTATTTCAATGTTGCCAAAATAATCTGTTCTGGATCCACGTGTAACCACAC
Source organism: Haemophilus sp. HMSC061E01 (assembly GCF_001810345.1). Lineage (NCBI taxonomy): Bacteria > Pseudomonadati > Pseudomonadota > Gammaproteobacteria > Pasteurellales > Pasteurellaceae > Haemophilus > Haemophilus sp. HMSC061E01. Next base: position 473,940 of record NZ_KV801015.1, on the reverse strand, counting down.
ATCTTGTCCCACTTTCCAACCATCTTTGCTATGAATGCTGGCACAAAATTCAATTGAGCTATCTTTTACTTGCAGAATCGCTTCTTCATTCTGCATTGAAAGAATTGTTGCTTGGAAAAGGTTATTTTTTTCTTCTAATGGGGTAGCACTAATTTTCACCCAAGGGGCTTTAAACATGACCATCACTTCTTTTTCAGTAATGAGTCTGAGACGCTCAGCGCTGCGCATTGTGATCGAAACATGTAATGGATGAGCTAAATCCTGAATGTTTACTGCAACAATACAGCGAGAGTCCACGATATGTTGGCTTGCCACCTTACCGAAAAATTGATTGCGCGCGCTACTTTGTAAGGAGAATTTTGCCGTTGCTGAAAGTAGGCTGTTTAGTGGGATCGTCTCATCTTGCAGAATATGAAAGGCGTGTTCTTGTGTTTGTTCGAGCAAATCATAAAGCTGCAGTAAACGTTCTGCGTAAGTAGTTAATGAAGTACCGCCCCCATTTTTCCCACCGATATTACGTTCTAAAAGCGGTTTGGGGCTGATTTTATTCATCGCCTCAAGGTGATCCCAAGCACTTTTATAGCTCACTTTAGCGTTTTTAGCTGCTTGGTTGATTGAGCCACATTCTTTAATTTCTTTTAAGAGGCGAACACGTTTTGGATCAATAAATAATTCTTGATGAAGTTTGATCGTCAGTAAAATTTCAGTTTGTTTCATCATCTCCTCCTAATACACAATTCTGTTTATTTTACTTGATCTTTAAGTTTTTCTGTATTTTTATTTAAAAATTTAAGTTATAATTTACCCGTAGTATATTTTTTTATATATAGTTTCATTTATATAGGAGATAAATAATGAAATTAACTAAATTTGCAACCGCACTTTTAATTGCAGGCATGGGCGTATCTTTTGCAGCATCAGCAAAAGTGACTGTATTTGCTGCCGCTTCAATGACTGATGCGTTACAACAAATTGCGGATCAATACCAAACTGAAAAGCCAAATAATACCGTCGTTTTCTCTTTTGCCTCTTCTTCCACCCTTGCAAAACAAGTTGAAGAAGGTGCACCTGCAGACTTATTTATTTCAGCTAGCAACAAATGGATGAAATATTTATCAGACAAAAATCTCACTGTAAAAGAAACTGAAAAAGTATTGGCAGGCAATGAATTAGTATTAATTGCGCCGGCTAAAAGTGCTGTTAATTCAGTGGATATTGCCAAAGGTGAATGGATCAAAGGCTTAAAAGACAGCTATTTATCTGTAGGTGATCCTGCACACGTTCCTGCAGGACAATATGCTGAAGAGTCATTAACCAAATTAAATTTATGGGATCAAGTTAAAGATAAATTAGCGCGTGCGAAAGACGTGCGTGGTGCATTAGCCTTAGTTGAACGCGCTGAAGCCCCTTATGGTATCGTGTATAGCACTGATGCGAAAGTGAGTAAAGACGTGAAAGCAGTAGGTGTATTCCCGAAAGACAGTTATAAACCGGTTGAATATCCAGTCGCGATTTTAAAAGATCATGACAATGCGGATACCCGTGATTTCCTTAACTACTTAGAATCGAGTGCAGCGAAAAAAATATTTGTTGAATATGGTTTCTCTGTGAAATAATGAGTTCAGACTTTATAAAGAAAGGACAGGAAACTGTCCTTTTTATTATCTCTAAAGAAATTTCGTCATATCGACATATACACAAGGAAATATTTTGCTCTCTTGGTTTCAATTAAGCCCGATGGAATGGGATGCGATTCACTTAAGCATGAGTGTTGCATTGAGTTCTATGCTTTGGAGTTTGCCTTTTGCGATTTTTATCGCTTGGCTGCTGGCTCGTAAGGAATTCTACGGCAAGTCTCTGGTTACAGGAATTATTCATCTACCTTTGGTGTTACCACCGGTGGTAATTGGTTATTTATTATTAGTCGCCATGGGGCGTAACGGTTTTATCGGTAAGTATTTATATCAATGGTTTGGTGTATCCTTTGGCTTTAGTTGGAAGGGAGCGGTATTAGCTTCAGCGGTGGTGGCATTTCCATTGGTCGTGCGGGCGATTCGTCTTTCCTTAGAAAGCATCGATTTTAAATTAGAGCAAGCCGCACAAACGCTTGGCGCTTCGCCTTGGCGAGTTTTTTTTACAATCACGTTGCCTCTTTCTTTACCTGGCGTGTTGGCGGGTTTAGTATTAGGTTTTGCTCGTTCTTTAGGTGAGTTTGGTGCAACTATTACTTTCGTTTCCAATATCGCAGGAGAAACTCAAACTATTCCTTTAGCGATGTATTCATTTATCCAAACACCAGGCGCAGAAGCACAAACTGCACGACTTTGCTTGTTTGCGGTGATCCTTTCATTAATTTCTTTATTGCTTTCCGAAACCTTAAGTAAACGGATGCAGAAAAAATTGGGGCAAGGCGATGCTACACATTAATGTACAACAACAATTAGGTCGCCTGACCTTACGTGCGGATCTGCAACTGCCAACTCAAGGTGTGACGGCGATTTTTGGTTTGTCAGGTTCGGGGAAAACCTCATTGATTAATTTGGTGAGTGGTTTAACTCATCCCGATCAAGGATTTATTCGTTTAAATGACCGCACTTTGGTGGATGTGGAGAACGGTGAGAATCTCCCCGTGCATCAGCGCAAAATCGGTTATGTATTCCAAGATGCGCGTTTATTCCCGCATTACAATGTCAAAGGCAATTTACGTTATGGCATGAAGAATGTCAGCCATGAAGATTTTGACTATATCGTTCAGCTACTTGGTATCGAACCGTTACTCAAACGCTATCCGCTGACTTTATCAGGCGGTGAAAAACAACGTGTGGCGATTGGGCGAGCCTTATTAACTGATCCTGATATTTTATTAATGGATGAACCGCTTTCTGCTTTAGATGTGCCTCGTAAACGTGAGCTTATGCAATATTTAGAAAGTTTATCCAAAGAAATTAATGTGCCGATTTTATATGTGACACACAGTTTAGATGAATTATTACGCTTGGCCGATCGCGTGGTGCTAATGGAAAATGGCAAAGTGAAAGCCTATGACACCTTAGAAAATGTATGGAACAGTCCGCTATTTGCCCCTTGGAAAGGCGAATCAGAGCAGAGTAGTGTATTGGCGTTGCCAGTATATTTACATAATCCAACTTATAAAATGACCGCACTTTCTTTAGGCGAACAGCAACTTTGGATCAACGAAGTGCATCATCAAGCGAATGAAAAAGTGCGTGTCTGTATTTATAGTTCCGATGTATCACTCACTCTCAGCAAGCCAGAGCAAACGAGTATTCGTAATATCTTACGTGGGCAAATTGTACAAATCGTTCCGCAAGAGAATCGCATTGACATTGCGGTGTTGGTAGAAGGGCATAAAGTTTGGGCAAGTATCAGTAAATGGGCGTTTAATGAATTGCATTTCGCTCAAGGCATGGATGTTTATGTACAAATAAAAGCCATTTCAGTCGTATAAAGTAAAAGTGCGGTCAATTTCAAAACAGTTTTAAAATTGACCGCACTTTTTGTTTAGGCTTACTTACCTAAGTTATCAAAGAATTTCTTCACACCGTCTAAAAAGCTTGAAGATTTCGGACTATGCGACTTTTGTCCTTTCAAACTTTCTTCCAGTTTCTCTAATAATTCTTTTTGTTCTTTATTTAAGTTCACCGGTGTTTCAATCACTACGCGACAAATGAGATCGCCTGCGTAGCCGCTACGAGTAGAGCTCACCCCTTTACCACGCATACGGAAGAGTTTGCCTGTTTGGGTTTCAGCAGGGATTTTGAGTTTCACTTTACCGTCTAAGGTTGGAACTTCAATTTCACCACCTAATGCAGCCATTGAGAAACTGATTGGCACTTCGCAGTAGAGGTTATTGCCATCACGTTCAAAGATATGATGTTCTTTAACGTGAATCACCACATATAAATCACCTGCTGGTGCACCATTTTCGCCCGCTGCACCTTCGCCGCTTAAACGTAATTGGTTGCCGGTATCCACACCTGCTGGGATTTTAACGGAAAGGTTTTTCTTCTTGTGAACACGACCTTCGCCATGGCAGCTTTTACATGGTTTTTCAATTTTCTTACCAGAACCATGACAAGTAGGACAAACCGCTTCAGTTACGAAGAAACCTTGTTGGCGACGAATACGACCTGAACCATGACAGCTTGGGCATGTCTCAACTTTTGATCCTTTTTCTGCGCCAGTACCATCGCAGCTATCACAGTGAGCAAGGGTATTAATCTGGATATCTTTGGTTGTACCTTTTACGGCTTCTTCTAACGTGATTTGGATGTCATAGCGTAAATCTTCACCGCGAACAACACGCTGACGACCGCGTCCGCCACCGCCGAAGATATCACCGAACATATCTCCAAAAATATCACCGAAATCAGCACCGCTGAATCCGCCACCGAAGCCACCGCCTCCCATGCCGCCTTGTTCAAAGGCTGCATGGCCGTATTGATCGTAAGCGGCACGTTTTTCTTTATCACCTAGGATTTCATAGGCTTCTTGGATTTCTTTAAATTTTTCTTCTTTGGCTTTATCACCTTTGGTTCTATCAGGGTGATATTGCATGGCGAGTTTTTTGTAAGCACGTTTAATTGCTTTTTCATCTGCGCCACGTTCAACACCAAGAACGTCGTAATAATCTTTCTTTGCCATAATGTTTTCGTTTTCCGTTTAAAAATATAAATTTAAAAAATTTTATTTTGTTATTGTATGGTATCGCGTTAACAACATACCTAAGAATAAAAATAATGTCGAAGTCAGAAATATCAAGGGTAAATTCGTTAATTTATGACTTATTTTGCTGCTGCAAATGCTTGCTCTAAGTCAGCTAAAATATCTTGAATATTTTCAATGCCGCAAGACAGGCGAATAAGTCCTGCAGAAATCCCTGCTTTTTCTAATTCAGCTTCACTTAATTGGCGATGCGTTGAAGTCGCTGGATGTAATGCACAAGTCCGAATGTCGGCTACGTGTACTTCACGAGAGGTCATTTGCAATGCGTTTAACCATTTTGCCGCGGTTTCTTTATCACCTTTAATCTCAAAGGAAATAACGCCACACAAACCGTTAGGTAAGTATTTTTGTTTGAGGGCATAATCTGGCGAACTTGGTAAGCCAGGGTAATTCACTTTAACAACTTGCGGATGTTTTTCTAAAAACTCGGCTACAGCCTGTGCATTTTCATAATGGCGTTGCATGCGAAGCGCAAGAGTTTCCATACCTACATTCAATAAGAAACTATTTTGAGGAGCTGGTGTAGCACCTAAATCACGCATTAATTGCACGCGTGCTTTGACAATATAAGCTGCAGGGCCAAAAGTTTCTGTGTAAACCAAACCATGATAAGTTTGGTCTGGCGTGCTTAATTGCGGATATTTGCCATTATTCCAATTAAAGTTACCACCATCAGTAATTGAGCCACCTAAGGCAATAGCATGACCATCTAAATATTTAGATGTACTGTGAATGACCACAGTTGCGCCAAATTCGATTGGACGACAAAAATAGGGCGTTGCAAAGGTGTTATCAACTAATAATGGCACGTCTGCAGCTTTCGCTAAGGTAGAAAATTTTTCAATATCCAACACGCGTAAAGCGGGGTTCGCAATGGTTTCAGCAAAAACAGCTTTTGTATTTGGACGGATTGCTTTTTTGAGCTCTTCAAGTGGTAAATCTTGATCCACAAAAGTCACTTCGATACCCATTTTTTTGAATGTATGGGCAAATAAATTGTAAGTACCGCCATACACATAAGAAGAGGAAATGAAATGATCGCCTGCTTCTAAAATATTCAACATCGCATAGAAAACTGCAGATTGACCAGAAGCAGTACACATTGTTGCTACACCACCTTCAAGTGCTGTGATTTTTTCTTCCGCAGCATTTGTTGTTGGGTTTGCTAGGCGAGTATAGAAATAACCGGCAGCTTGTAAATCAAATAACTTGCCAATTTCTTCTGCAGAATCGTAAGTATAAGTGGTGCTTTGTACGATTGGTTGAACACGTGGCTCTCCATTTTTGGGGCTATAACCGGCATGGAGACATTTTGTTGCAAATTCCATTGTGTTTTCCTTGAGTTGTGTTGGTTTTGGGGAGTAAAGTGCGGTCAAAACTTTTACTTTTTTTATTGATAAATACACGAAAAGGGCGTATTTCTACGCCCTTAGTTATCGCTATTTTTCGATGAAAAAGCTTGAATATTCAATTTTGTCAGCAATCAATTCAATATTTGATGGGTAAACCCAGTTATCTTTATTATTGAATACTCCTATAGGGTATTCATATAAATAACAGCGTATATCGAATTCATCATTGTATAGCTCATATTGATTTTGAGTTCCCATTTGACGTTCATCAGAACCAACAAGATCAAATTCAAATTCGTCTACACTTAATTTTTGTTCTACACCATCATTTTTGATTAATAGAAATTGATCAGACATGGAGTATTCTCCTTATTTATTATCTTTCACTTCTTCAAACTCAGCATCAACAACATCATCATTTGGTTTGCTGTTGCTTTGAGCTTGTTGTGCATCAGCTTGCTGTTGAGCCACTTGAACAAGTTTTTGAGCAACTTCTGCAAGTGCTTGAAGTTTAGCTTCGATAGCCGCTTTATCTTCACCTTTCGCAGCTGTTTCTAAATCGCTTAGTGCACTTTCAATTGCTGCACGATCTTCAACTGGAACTTTGTCACCTGCTTCTTCTAATTGTTTACGTGTGCTGTGTACAAGGTGATCTGCTTGGTTGCGAGCTTGTACTAATTCTTCAAATTTACGGTCTGCTTCAGCGTTTGCTTCTGCATCACGAACCATTTGTTGAATTTCTTCATCACTTAAACCTGAAGAGGCTTTGATGGTGATTTGTTGTTCTTTACCCGTACCTTTATCTTTCGCAGAAACGTGGATAATACCGTCAGCGTCGATATCGAAGGTTACTTCAATTTGTGGCATACCGCGTGGAGCAGGGTTGATGCCTTCAAGGTTGAATTGACCTAAAGATTTATTCGCTGATGCTTGTTTACGTTCACCTTGTAACACGTGAATGGTTACTGCACTTTGGTTATCTTCTGCTGTTGAGAATACTTGCGATTTTTTAGTTGGAATCGTCGTGTTTTTCTCAATTAAGGTAGTCATCACACCACCCATAGTTTCAATACCTAAAGATAACGGTGTTACGTCTAACAATAATACATCAGTTACATCACCTGCTAATACACCACCTTGAACTGCTGCACCGATAGCAACGGCTTCATCTGGGTTCACATCTTTACGAGGTGCTTTACCGAAGAATTCTTCTACTTTTTGTTGTACTAATGGCATACGGGTTTGACCGCCCACTAGGATAACATCATCAATTTGTGATGCACTTAAGCCAGCATCCTTTAATGCAACTTTTACAGGTTCAAGTGATTTAGCCACTAAATCTTCTACTAAAGATTCTAATTTAGCACGAGTTAATTTAATGTTTAAGTGTTTAGGACCTGTAGCATCTGCAGTGATGTAAGGTAAGTTCACATCAGTTTGTTGTGCAGAAGAAAGTTCAATTTTCGCTTTTTCACCTGCTTCTTTTAAACGTTGCATTGCAAGTGGATCGTTACGTAAATCAACGCCTTGTTCTTTTTTGAACTCATCTACTAAGTAGTTGATGACGCGGTTATCGAAGTCTTCACCACCTAAGTGAGTATCACCGTTGGTTGCTAATACTTCGAAGGTTTTTTCGCCACCTACTTCATCAATTTCGATGATAGATAAGTCGAATGTACCACCACCTAAGTCATAAACAGCGATAGTTTTGTTGCCTTGACCTTTATCTAAACCGTAAGCTAATGCTGCTGCTGTTGGTTCGTTGATAATACGTTTAACTTCTAAACCAGCGATACGACCTGCATCTTTTGTAGCTTGACGTTGAGCATCGTTAAAGTATGCTGGAACGGTAATTACTGCTTCAGTTACTGGCTCACCCAAGAAATCTTCTGCAGTTTTCTTCATTTTCTTCAATACTTCTGCAGAGATTTGTGGAGGCGCAAGTTTGTCACCTTTTACATTTACCCATGCATCACCGTTGTCTGCTTTGGTGATTTCAAATGGCATAATGTCGATATCACGTTTTACTTCAGCATCTTCAAAACGACGACCGATTAAACGTTTAATTGCAAATAGTGTATTTTTCGGGTTGGTCACTGCTTGGCGTTTTGCCGGTTGACCCACTAAAATTTCGTTATCATTTGTATAAGCGATAATTGACGGGGTAGTACGATCGCCTTCTGCGTTTTCAATTACGCGTGGTTTATCACCATCCATTACCGCGACACAAGAGTTTGTTGTACCTAAGTCAATACCAATAATTTTTCCCATTTTGTTACTCCTAATTAAATTTTAAATTCGTTGTAAACTGTTACGATGAATAAGATGTGGATGCTTTTTCGCATTTCAAGAGGCAAGATTTAAAATTTTTTCTTCCTTTTAAAGTGCGGTTATTTCCGTTCTTGTTTCACAAAATAAGTACAACTGAACAAAGTTCAAGGGGGAAATATAAAATTATTTTTGAAAAATAAGAAAAAAATTGTGATTTGTGATAAATTGCCATCAATTTTAACCATCTATTATCTATTAGTTAGCAAAGGAATCAAAATGAAAAAATCAACCGTAGCATTAGGTATCATTGTTGCTCTTGGTGTTGTAGGTGTCGGTGGCGCATGGTTTACTGGCGAAAAGGCACAAACTGAATATTTACGTCAAATTGAATTAGCAAACCAAAAATTCCAAAGTTTAGGTTTGTCAGATTCAGTGAATCTTGTTTATAAAAATAAGCAATTTGATCGCAGTTTCTTTACTTCTCAAGTGGAAGATGAAGTAGTTATTTCTTTACCAAAAGAAGGACAAGTATTTACTATTCCGTTTTCAACTAAACTTTATCATGGTCCATTTCCACTTAATCAGTTGGAAAAATTTAACTTTGTACCAACGATGTTTTCAGCACAAGGTGTGATTGGTAAAAATGAAACCACACAACCTTTATTTGATTTACTTAAATCAGATAAGCCTATTCAATATCAAGCATCTACTAGCTATAGCTTAGCAACAAAAGGTAAAGTTGAATTAGCCGCAGGGGAAGTGACAGATCCAAATTCTCCACAAAATAAAATAGCGTGGTCAAATGTCAACATCGGTTTTGATGTAGATAAAGATCGTGCAGGTAAATATGACATGACCTTAGATGAAGTGACTGCTGATTTAAGACCTAATAGTGCAGATGGGGAAGATAGCCAGGATGCTACTGCGGTTAAATCAGTAAAAACAAAGATGAAGGGCATGAAATTAGACGCTTCATTCAATCCTACAAAATGGGCTTATATTTATACGGGGAAAGGTTCTTATACTACTGAAAGCTTCGAAATGACGAGCACTGATTATGCTGGAAAAACGACCTCTCTTATTGAAAAAGGCTTAAAAGCAACATCTGATGTTTCACTTAATGGTGATTTTGTAAACTTAAAAAGTGAAAGTGCAGTAGATTCATTCGTGTTAGATGGAAAAGAGTTAGGAAAATTAACTAACAATAGCGAGTTAAATCATATTGAAGCAAACGCAGCAAATGCTTTGGTTGAAGCACTTTTCACTGTCTTTAAGTCAGTCAGAGATGATAAAAATGTGAATGATGAAGTTGTATCTGAAATTTTAAGTTCATGGGTTGAAAATCATGGTATGGCTATTTTTAATAATCAGCCTCAAATTAAACTTAACCCAGTGTCAATTTCAGATAATCAAGGTAAAGTGTCATTAGATTTAAATGTAGCATTAGCGAAAGATCCGAAATTTGATTTAATGAAAGGGAGTTTATATAAACAATTTACGGATTTTGCTGTGCATATTCATGTAGATAAAGCGACAGCAGAAAAAATCATGACACAATTTGCTCCAGAAGAAGATAAAGCTTTGATTAAAGATAAAATTGAAGAGCAAGCCAAACAAGCCGCGGCACAAAATATTGTGGTGAATAACGATAAAAATGTGACGCTAGCCTTAGTACTCGAAAAAGGTGAATTAAAACTTAATGGTCAAGTGATTCCAGAAGAGCAGGTTCAAGGTGTGCTATTTATGTTAATCATGAGTGCTGCAATGCAGGGTAAATAATTAACGAGTAAATAAACAGAAAGGAGATAAAGTGATTTATCTCCTTTTTATTTGGTTAATTTAAACGTGCTTTTAAATATCCTTCATAATCGGGGATATCAATATTGATTTCTTGATCAAATAAACTTGATGTTAATAGAAAATCGGCTGTGCTTTGATTAATCGCCACTGGAATATTCCAAACAGTTGCAATACGCATTAAGGCTTTTACATCAGGATCATGTGGTGCCGCGTTCATCGGATCCCAAAAGAAAATCATCATATCAATTTTTTTCTCAGCAATTAGTCCACCGAGTTGTTGATCGCCTCCCATCGGGCCACTTAATAGCGAGGCTATTTTGAGTCCCGTTTCTCTTTCTAATAGATGGCCTGTTGTACCAGTTGCATAAAGTTGATGGGGCGCGAGTGCCTCTTTGTGTTTTTTTACCCAATTGAGTAGATTTTGTTTACAGCTATCATGTGCAACGAGCGCTATTCGTTTATGAGAAAAGATTGGGCGAGTTGTAGTATTCATATTTTGTCCTCTAAAAAGCTCAAAAGCATACAAACACTTTAGATCAAAGCGGGTAGGGAATGCAATATGTAAAGTATGCTTTAACTTAAAGCCAAAAATCCTTTAAAAATGACCGCACTTTTAGTGAAGAGTATTGCAATAACAGGAAGAAATGCATGAGAACAGTGAAAATCTACTATCTTTCTTGCAAAAAATCTTCTAAAATTTACAGGATTTGTTAAATGTTTGTAACATTGATTAACAAGCTTGATTTTCGTGTTTGGTCATGACCAAACTTTATTTTCACTCAGTAAAATAAGGAAAGACTATGTCAGATACCTTAGTAAACGACATTGACCCAATTGAAACACAGGATTGGTTGTCAGCTGTTGATTCATTAATTCGTGCAGAAGGCGCAGAGCGTGCGCATTACATTATCAATCAGGTGATCGATCAGGCACGTAATGGTGGCGTGAACATTGCAAAAGGTGGCGTAACAACCCCTTATGTTAATACCATCCCACTTTCTGAACAGCCAGCATACCCAGGTGATAAAGCTATTGAGCGTCGTATTCGTAGTGCTGTACGTTGGAATGCGATCATGGCGGTATTACGTGGCCAGAAAAAAGATCTTGAATTAGGTGGCCATATTTCAACTTATCAATCTGCAGCAAGCATGTATGAAGTCTGTTTTAACCACTTCTTCAAAGCTGCTACAGATAAAAACGGCGGTGACTTAGTCTTCTTCCAAGGCCACGCGGCACCAGGTATGTATGCTCGTGCATTCGTTGAAGGTCGTATTACTGAGGATCAAATGAATAATTTCCGTCAGGAATGTGAACCAGGTAAAGGTCTTTCTTCTTACCCACACCCGAAATTAATGCCTGAATTCTGGCAATTCTCCACAGTATCGATGGGTTTAGGTCCAGTAAATGCAATCCGTACTGCTCGTTTTTTAAAATACTTAGATAACCGTGGCTTAAAAGACACCAAAGATCAAAAAGTGTATGCTTTCCTTGGTGACGGTGAGATGGACGAAATCGAAGCAAAAGGTGATTTAACATTTGCAGCACGTGAAGGCTTAGATAACTTAATCTTCGTAGTAAGCTGTAACTTGCAACGTTTAGATGGTCCTGTAACGGGTAACGGCAAAATCGTTCAAGAATTAGAAGGTTTATTTGCTGGTGCTGGTTGGGAAGTCATTAAAGTTATGTGGGGTAGTGGCTGGGATAAATTATTTGCAAAAGATACTACCGGCAAATTAACCCAATTAATGATGGAAGTACTTGACGGTGACTATTTAACCTTCAAATCTAAGAATGGTGCATACGTTCGTGAACACTTCTTCGGTCGTTATCCTGAAACCGCTGCATTAGTGGCTGATATGACAGATGATGAAATCTGGGCATTAAGACGTGGTGGTCACGATTCAGAAAAACTTTATGCGGCATTCCATAAAGCGCAAACTGCAGGTAAACCTGTTGTGATCTTAGCGCACATGGTTAAAGGTTATAAAATTCCTGAAGCAGAAAGTAAAAACACTGCGCACCAATCGAAAAAAATGTCTCTCGAAAGCTTAAAATCTTTCCGTGATCATTTCCAATTAGATATTAAAGATGAAGATATCCCTAACTATCCGTACATCACCTTCCCAGAAGGTTCGGAAGAATACAATTATCTTCACGGCAGACGTAAAGCGTTAAATGGTTACTTACCAAAACGTTTACCAAAATTCACCACTGAATTTAAAGTGCCATCATTGGAAGAATTTGCCCCATTATTGGAAGAACAAGCGCGTCCAATTTCAACTACAATGGCATTCGTGCGTTTCTTAAATACCTTATTGAAAGATAAAAATATTGGTAAACAAATTGTGCCAATTATCGCTGACGAAGCACGTACTTTCGGTATGGAAGGTTTATTCCGTCAAATCGGTATTTACAACCCACATGGTCAAAACTATGTACCTTCTGACCGTGACTTAGTGGCTTACTACCGTGAAGCGAAAGATGGTCAAGTATTACAAGAAGGTATCAATGAATTAGGTGCTGCATCATCTTGGTTAGCGGCAGCGAACTCATACTCTGTAAATAACCTGCCGATGATTCCATTCTTCATCTACTACTCAATGTTTGGTTTCCAACGTGTGGGTGACTTAATGTGGGCAGCAGGTGACCAATTAGCACGTGGTTTCATGATCGGTGGTACTTCTGGCCGTACAACATTAAATGGTGAAGGTTTACAACACGAAGATGGTCACAGCCATATTCAATCTCTTGTTATTCCTAACTGTGTGTCTTATGACCCAGCTTACGTTTATGAAGTGGCAGTTATCCTACAAGACGGTATCAACCGTATGTACGGTGAAAAACAAGAAGATGTGTTCTACTACATCACCACATTAAATGAAACTTACGAACAACCAGCAATGCCAAAAGGTGCAGAAGAGGGTATTCGTAAAGGTCTTTATAAATTTGAAACCGTTGAAGCGAAAGACAACAAAGGTCATGTTCAATTATTAGGTTCTGGTGCGATCTTCCGTCACGTTCGTGAAGCAGCACAAATTCTTGCAAATGAATATGGCGTAAGCTCAGATGTATATAGTGTGCCTTCATTCACTGAAGTAGCTCGTGAAGGTGCGGATGCAGTACGTTGGAATATGTTACACCCAACAGAAACACCACGCGTACCTTACATTGCACAAGTCATGAACGATGCACCAGCTGTAGCGGCTACTGACTACATGAAATTGTTCGCAGAACAAGTTCGTGCATTCATTCCAGCACAAAGCTATCACGTATTAGGTACTGATGGTTTCGGTCGTTCAGACAGCCGTGAAAACTTACGTGAACACTTTGAAGTGGATGCGCGTTATGTTGTGGTTGCAGCATTACATGAGCTTGCAAAACAAGGCAAATTTGATGCGAAAGTGGTGGCTGATGCAATCGCGAAATTTGGTTTAAAAACTGAAATTTTAAATCCGCTTTACGCTTAATAAACAATATCCTGTGCGCTAAAACGCACAGGAGCATCTACAAATAAAGTGCGGTTGATTTTAACTGCGTTTTTTAAAGGTAAGATAACATGTCAAAACAAATTCAAATTCCTGATATCGGTAGTGATGAAGTTACCGTAACAGAAGTGATGGTGAAAGTAGGTGATACCATTACCGCTGATCAAAGTATTATTAATGTTGAAGGTGATAAAGCTTCAATGGAAGTACCTGCACCAGAAGCCGGTGTGGTAAAAGAAGTATTAGTAAAAGTGGGTGATAAAGTCACAACTGGCACACCAATGCTTGTATTAGAGTCAGCGGATGCGGCAGCGCCTGCTCCAGCAGCACCTGCGCCGGCAGCCGCACCAGCAGCTGCAAGTGTAGTTGAAGTCAATGTACCCGATATCGGTTCAGACGAAGTAAACGTGACAGATATTATGGTGAAAGTCGGTGATACTGTTGAAGTTGACCAATCAATCATCAATGTTGAAGGTGATAAGGCGTCAATGGAAGTGCCTGCTCCTGTTGCTGGTGTCGTAAAAGAAATTTTAATCAATGTGGGCGATAAAGTTGTTACTGGCAAATTAATCATGAAATTTGAAGTGGCAGGTGCAGCACCAGCACCAGCCGCAGCGCCTGCTCAACAAGCTTCGGCACCTGCAGCAGCACCGACAGCTTCAGCGATTAAAGAAGTGAATGTGCCTGATATCGGTGGCGATGAAGTTAACGTAACTGAAATCATGGTTGCCGTTGGTGACAGCGTTTCTGAAGAGCAATCTTTAATCACCGTTGAAGGCGATAAAGCCTCAATGGAAGTGCCAGCTCCATTCGCGGGTGTGGTAAAAGAAATTTTAGTGAAATCAGGTGATAAAGTTTCAACTGGTTCATTAATTATGAAATTTGAAGTGGCGGGTGCAGCACCTGCTCCTGCAGCGGCTCCAGTAGCGGCAGCTCCAGCGCCTCAAGCAGCACCTGCAGCAGCGCCGGTAGCACAACCAGGTAATGTATCTGGCTTAAGCCAAGAACAAGTTGTCGCAAGCGCTGGCTATGCACACGCAACTCCAGTGATTCGCCGTTTAGCACGTGAATACGGTATCAACCTTGATCGCGTAAAAGGTACGGGTCGTAAAGGTCGCGTAGTAAAAGAAGATATCCAAGCTTACGTGAAAACCGCTGTTAAAGCATTTGAAACCGGCACGGTTTCTTCTGCAGCCGCAGGTAATGGTGTGGCAAATGGCGCAGGCTTAGGCTTATTACCATGGCCGAAAGTTGACTTCAGCAAATTTGGTGAAGTGGAAGAAGTTGAATTAAGCCGTATCAACAAAATCTCTGGTGCAAACTTACATCGTAACTGGGTAATGATTCCACATGTTACTCACTTCGATCGCACAGATATCACAGATTTAGAAGCATTCCGTAAAGAACAGAACAAGATTGTTGAAAAACAAAAATTGGATGTGAAAATTACACCAGTTGTGTTCATTATGAAAGCAGTAGCGAAAGCATTAGAAGCGTTCCCACGTTTCAATAGCTCTATTTCTGAAGACGGTCAAAAATTAACACTTAAAAAATACATCAACATTGGCGTAGCGGTAGATACACCAAACGGTCTTGTTGTACCTGTATTTAAAAATGTGAACAAAAAAGGTATTATCGAACTCTCTCGTGAATTAATGGAAGTCTCCAAAAAAGCACGTGACGGTAAACTTTCAGGTTCTGATATGCAAGGTGGTTGTTTCACTATTTCAAGCTTAGGAGGTATTGGTACAACTCACTTTACACCAATCGTAAATGCACCAGAAGTGGCAATTTTAGGTGTGTCTAAATCAGAAATGCAACCGGTATGGAATGGTAAAGAATTTGAGCCACGCTTAATGCTTCCATTATCATTATCTTTCGACCACCGTGTGATCGATGGTGCTGATGGTGCTCGTTTCTTAAGCTATATCAATGGCGTATTAGCTGACTTACGTCGCTTAGTGATGTAATTAACATGGTAAGATGTGAGTGATTAGGCTCACATCTTACAGAAAGGACCGCAAGTGCGGTCAAAAATTTGAACGTTTTTACGAGGTAAAAATGAGTAAAGAAATTAAAACCCAAGTTGTGGTACTTGGTGCTGGTCCTGCAGGTTATTCAGCGGCATTCCGTTGTGCGGACTTAGGTTTAGAAACAGTACTTGTTGAACGTTATTCAACATTAGGTGGGGTATGTTTAAACGTAGGTTGTATCCCTTCTAAAGCATTACTTCACGTTGCTAAAGTAATTGAAGAAGCAAAACACGCAAGCAAAAACGGTGTGTATTTCGCTGAGCCTCGCATTGATTTAGATGAAGTGCGCGCAGGTAAAGAAGCGGTTGTGGCGAAATTAACAGGCGGTCTTGCAGGTATGGCTAAACAACGTAAAGTCACCGTTGTTGAGGGGTTAGCGGCGTTTACCGATCCACATACATTAGTAGCACGTGATCGTGATGGTAAACCAACTACAATCAAATTCGATAATGCGATTATCGCAGCGGGTTCTCGCCCAATTCAATTACCATTCATTCCACATGAAGATCCACGTGTTTGGGATTCAACAGATGCACTTAAATTAAAAGAAGTACCGAAAAAACTGTTAATCATGGGTGGTGGTATCATCGGTTTAGAGATGGGTACCGTATATCATGCATTAGGTTCTGAAGTTGAAGTGGTTGAAATGTTTGACCAAGTGATTCCAGCGGCAGATAAAGATGTTGTTGCAATCTACACCAAACAAGTTGAGAAAAAATTCAAGTTAATGCTTGAAACTAAAGTGACAGCAGTTGAAGCAAAAGATGATGGTATCTATGTTTCAATGGAAGGTAAAGCATGTAATGATACTAAACGTTATGATGCAGTATTAGTGGCAATCGGTCGTACACCAAACGGTAAATTGATCGATGCAGGTAAAGCAGGTGTTGAAGTGGATGAACGTGGTTTCATTCATGTTGATAAACAAATGCGTACCAATGTGCCTCATATCTTTGCAATCGGTGATATCGTTGGTCAACCAATGTTAGCTCACAAAGGTGTCCACGAAGGTCACGTAGCGGCAGAAGTGATTGCAGGACAAAAACATTACTTCGATCCAAAAGTCATTCCTTCTATTGCTTATACTGAACCAGAAGTAGCTTGGGTAGGTAAAACTGAGAAAGAATGTAAACAAGAAGGTTTAAACTACGAAGTCGCTAAATTCCCTTGGGCTGCTTCTGGTCGTGCGATTGCATCTGAATGTGCAGAAGGTATGACCAAATTAATCTTCGATAAAGATACTCATCGTATACTTGGTGGGGCTATCGTGGGGGCTAACGGTGGTGAATTGTTAGGTGAAATCGGTCTTGCGATTGAAATGGGTTGTGATGCGGAAGATATCGCATTAACGATTCATGCTCACCCAACACTTCATGAGTCTGTGGGTCTTGCAGCTGAAGTATTTGAAGGTTCAATTACCGATCTTCCAAATGCAAAAGCGAAGAAAAAATAATCAATTCTAATCCTTTTAAGGGCTATTCATTGAGTAGTCCTTATTTTTTTTGAGATCTCACTCACAAAATTGCATAAAAATTCAATAAAAACTGGCGAGCATAATGACTTTTTGATAAAATCCGACCAGTTTTATTTTTATATTTTTTTATTATTTAAAAGCTATGTTAAAGAAGATTTTGATTATTGTAGGTTTAGCTGTTTTGACAACAGCCTGCTCTAACAATTCGGGGCAGGCTCAAAATGGCATGATTAGTGAAAGTGATGATGCTGAGTTAACGGGATTGATTGCCGGTTTAGATGGGAAAAAAGGGGGCGTTTACCCTAAATTAAGAACTAACCGTCCTAAATCAGGTTTAATTGGTGACAAAGCACTTGCTCAAGTTTATAACGAATGGGTGGGAACTCGTTATAGAATGGGTGGTACTTCAAAACATGGTATTGATTGTTCTGCATTTATGCAAACTGCTTTTCTCGATGCTTACGGCATGGAGCTTCCACGTTCAACTTCAGAACAACGCTATTTAGGTCGCCAAATCCAAAAACATGAATTACGTAAAGGTGATTTAGTGTTCTTCCGTCGCAACAATCATGTTGGCGTTTATATTGGTAATAACCAATTTATGCATGCAAGTACAAGTCAAGGTGTAACAATTAGTTCATTGGATGAAGATTATTGGTCAAGAACTTATACACAATCTCGTCGAGTGATGTAATGACAATTTTATTTCAATAAAAAAGTGCGGTTAATTTTAACCGCACTTTTT
>NZ_KV801015.1:401454-455934 GCF_001810345.1 Haemophilus sp. HMSC061E01 | reverse complement strand
AAAGTGCGGTTAATTTTAACCGCACTTTTTCTTTATTTAGATTATTTGATTATTGGCTTAAGCAGCAAATTTCATTAAGTCTCTTCTTGGTTTCATTTGATGGATAGTATTCGTCACCGTGCCAACTAACGGAAGGTTTGTCCATTGTGTTGTTTTAATATTTTCCACTTTAGAATCTAATGCCATGAATACAAATTCATTACCGCTTACGCCGGCAAATTCATAAATATGGAATTCGTCTTGTTTTTCTAATACGACAAGATCACCAATGAAAAGGCTGTCATTTTTTTCAACCACTAACATATCGCCCATTTCAATCCCCCAAGCAAGCATATTCGGATTGGTAACACGAATAAAACAAGTTTGTTGTGGACGTTTGATACAATAAAGGTTGAGGTCTAATTTTTTATTAAATGTCGATTTGCTTTCAACATCATTGAAAAATGGCATAGGATGATAAGAAAACGTCATATCATTTTGTGCAACTGTATTTGCGTAGTTCATCATCTTGTGTTCCTTTTAGTTTGTGTGTTTTTAATCAGTGGTTGTTTATACAGTTGTAATATACTGGTATTAGATACAGTATGTCAATAGGGGATAGAAAAAATTTTTTTATAGGCGAAAATTTTAGAAAAAATTCATTCCTAGCTTAAAAAGTTCAATTTTTTAGCAAAATAATAAAGAAAAAATTTTCTTTTAAATAAAATTTGAGCTATCTTTATCGTGTTTCGGTGGATCGTAACGATCTGAAGTTCAACTTAATCTTCATTTAAAACTATTATGAATACAACACGTTTATTTCATTTTTTGTTCCAAGGTAATTTGGTAAAACGAATTGCTGTTGGTTTGGTACTCGGGATCTTTGTTGCCTTGGTGAATGAGAGTGTAAAAAATTCAGCAGGTATTGATCTTGCATCTAGCTTTGGCGTGCTGGGTCAAATTTTTGTTAAAGCATTACGTGCAGTTGCACCAATTTTGATTTTCTTCCTTGTTATGGCGGCACTCGCTAATAAGAAAGTGGGTTCTAAAAGCAACATGAAAGAAATTGTCGTGCTTTATCTTTTGGGTACTTTCTTAGCGGCTGTGGCTGCAGTAATTGCAAGTATGGCATTCCCATCAGATGTTGCTCTTGCAGTAAAAGAAGATGCGAGCTCAGCGCCTCAATCTGTTGGCCAAGTGATGCTTACTTTAGTATTGAATGTGGTGGATAACCCATTAAATGCGATTTTCAAAGCCAACTTTATCGGTGTTTTAGCATGGTCTATCGGTTTAGGTTTAGCCCTTCGTCATGCATCAGATGCAACTAAACAGGTTGTAGCTGATTTTGCAGAAGGCATTTCTAAAATTGTTCACGTGATTATTTCATTTGCACCTTTCGGTGTATTCGGTTTAGTGGCTGAAACATTATCTGACAAAGGTTTATCTGCGTTAGGTGGATATGTTCACTTATTATTCGTGTTAATCGGTACAATGCTATTTACTGCCTTTGTACTTAATCCAATTCTCGTTTATTGGAAAATTCGTCGTAATCCATATCCATTAGTGTGGACTTGTGTGCGCGAAAGTGGTGTAACTGCATTCTTTACACGTAGCTCTGCAGCAAACATTCCTGTAAACATTGAATTAGCAAAACGCTTAAATCTTGATGAAGAAACCTATTCAGTGGCAATTCCATTGGGTGCAAATATCAATATGGCGGGTGCGGCAATTACTATTACTGTATTAACGTTAGCGGCAGTTCATACATTAGGTATTGAAGTTTCTTTTGTTAGTGCGGTGTTATTAAGTATTGTTGCTGCACTTTGTGCGTGTGGTGCATCTGGTGTGGCTGGTGGTTCATTATTGTTAATTCCATTAGCTTGTAGCTTATTTGGTATTAATGATGACATTGCAGCTCAAATGATCGGTGTAGGTTTCGTGATTGGTATCTTACAAGATTCAACAGAAACCGCGCTAAACTCTTCAACTGACGTATTATTTACTGCGGCAGTATGTATGGAAGAAGAGCGTAAAAACGGCTAATTAAATGAATCTGACAAGGCGGGCAAATTGCTCGCCTTTTGTTTTTAAGGGAAAGAGAATGACACTTTTAATTCAGCAAGCAAAATTTAAGCTTTATCAAAAACAGACCTTAAACTTACCGCACTTTGCGATTGAGCCACAACAATATTGGGTTGTGGTAGGCAGTAATGGGAGTGGGAAATCGGCGTTTGCTTTAGCTTTGCAAAATGAGTTACCTTTACAGGAAGGGGAGTACCATAATTCCTTCAAACGTGTTCACTCCTTTTCTTTTGAAAAACAACGAGAAATTCTTGAAGCCACATTAAAGAATTTAAACAACGATGATACTGGTCCCGATTTTTTTGGTAAAACGGCAAGAGAAACCATTTTAAATGGCAGCACGGAACTCACTTTTTGTGAACAAATTGCAGAAAAATTAGGGATTACTTATCTCTTAGATCGTTTCTTTATCAAACTTTCCACTGGGGAAACACGAAAAGTCTTATTGGCACAAACATTATTGCAAAAGCCCGATTTATTAATTTTAGATGAACCTTTTGAAGGGCTAGATCAGCAATCAGTAAAAGATTGGATGGTGATGTTGAACGAACTAAAAAAAGAATGTGCTATCGTTCTAATCGTTAATCGTTTGGCAGATATTCCGGCTGAAGCGACTCATTTAGCTATGTTGGAAAATTTAGAGTTAGTATTAGAAGGTGTACGCCAATCCATTGAGCAACAAAGTATTTATCAACAATTAGTGTATGCGGAACAGTCTGTTGATGTTGCGTTGCCTGAGCCGGCCTCACCATTACTAAAACTGTCTGAAAACCAACCGCACTTTGAACTTAAAAATGTTACAGTTCAGTATGGCGATAAAGTGATTTTGGATCATTTAAATTGGGTTGTTCAGCCAAATCAAAATTGGTGGATTAAAGGACCAAATGGAGCAGGGAAGTCAACCTTACTTTCGTTAATTACAGGTGATCATCCTCAAGCCTTTGCGAATCATGTGGTGATTTTTGGTAAACAACGTGGTTCAGGCGAAACCATTTGGGATATCAAACAAAAAATTGGTTACGTAAGCAGCCAACTGCATTTAGATTATCGTGTGAATTGTTCCGTGCTAGATGTGATCATTTCAGGTTTTTTTGACAGTATTGGGATTTATCAACAAGTGCCAGAGGCAATTCGTTTGAAAGCCATGCAATGGTTAGCTCGTTTAAATCTGACTCATTTAGCAAAAAAGCCATTTCGTTCACTTTCTTGGGGACAGCAACGTTTGCTTTTAATTACACGAGCGATGGTGAAGCATCCACCTGTTTTAATTTTAGATGAGCCTTTTCAAGGGCTTGATGGGTTAAATCGCAAGTTAGTAAAACATTTTATTGAGCAACTCGTTAATAATAGTGAAACACAGCTTTTATTTGTTTCTCATCAAGATTTAGATGCCCCGAATTGCATTACACATCTTTTTGAATTTATAAGAGAAAACGATAAATATATTTATATACAAAGTGCGGTCTAATTTGTTAGACTTTTCTTATATTTCCTCACATTAAGGAGCAATCTATGGAAGGCTTATCCGTTGCCGCAATCGTCTTTATTGTATTAGTCGTCGTCGTACTTTTTTCAGCACTCAAAACTGTACCGCAAGGTTATAACTGGACGATTGAGCGTTTTGGGCGTTATACCCACACTTTAATGCCTGGCTTAAACTTTGTCGTACCATTTGTGGATCGTGTTGGCCGTAAGATCAATATGATGGAACAGGTATTAGATATTCCATCACAAGAAGTTATTTCTAAGGATAACGCGAACGTATCTATTGATGCGGTCTGTTTCGTTCAGGTGATTGATGCTCGTAGTGCAGCTTATGAAGTGAACCATTTAGAACAGGCGATTATCAATTTAACCATGACTAACATTCGTACTGTATTAGGTTCGATGGAATTGGATGAAATGCTTTCCCAACGTGATTCCATTAATGGTCGCTTGCTGGCAATTGTGGATGAAGCGACCAATCCTTGGGGAATTAAAGTTACTCGTATTGAAATTCGCGATGTGCGTCCACCACGTGAGTTGATTGATTCAATGAACGCACAAATGAAAGCAGAACGTAATAAACGTGCGGAAGTCTTGGAAGCGGAAGGGATTCGTCAGGCAGAAATTCTACGTGCAGAAGGGGAAAAACAAGCCCGCATTCTGAAAGCGGAAGGGGAGCGTCAAGAAGCCTTCTTACAAGCAGAGGCGCGTGAGCGTGCAGCTGAAGCGGAAGCGAAAGCAACCCAAATGGTGTCAGAAGCGATTGCTAGCGGTGATACCAAAGCGATCAATTACTTCATCGCACAAAAATACACGGAAGCTTTAAAACAAATCGGTGGTTCACCGAATAGCAAAGTAGTCATGATGCCGCTTGAAGCTGGCAATTTAATCGGTTCGGTAGCGGGTATTGCCGAACTGTTAAAAGGCGATAAAAAAGCGTAATTTATTATTAAAGTGCGGTTAAAAATGACCGCACTTTTTCTCTCAAGGAGTTGATATGGCAGATTGGTTAACAACTTGGTCGGTGTGGCATTGGTTGGTATTAGGTTTTGTATTGTTAATCGCTGAAACCCTTGTACCCGGTGTATTTTTATTGTGGTGGGGCTTGGCTGCGATTGTGACGGCAGGCGTAATGGCATTGGTGCCGAGTTTATCCTTAACCGCGTTAGCCGTTTTTTATGCAATTTTAGCGATTATTCTCTCGTTGCTTTGGTGGAAATACCAACATAGCAAAGATAATCAGGATCAATCACGTACAACCTTAAATCAACGGGATCATACACTATTAGGTAAAAAAGGCACGGTATTAGAAATCGGTTCTAACGGGATTGGTCGCGGTGCTTTTGGCGATACCACATGGCGTATTCAAGGCGAGCATTTGACAGTGAATGATCTTGTGGTGGTAGAACGCGTTGATGGTATTACATTGTTAGTTAAAAAGGTAACAGAATGAATCATTTGATTATTTTTGCGCATCCCAATAGCCAAAAAAGTTTTGGTCGTGCAATTGTGGATCGCATTGTAAAAGCAAGCCAACAGCTTGGTGTTGAAACCCATTTGCGCGATCTTTATACCATGGAATTTAATCCGATTATTTCCTTTGAAGAATTACAATCGGCCAATAAGGGGATTATCCCGGCAGAAATTCAGCAGGAACATGATTTTATTCGCCAAGCAGATTTGATTACGATGGTTTATCCTTTATGGTGGATGGGCTTTCCCGCAATCTTGAAAGGCTATTTGGATCGTGTATTAAGCCATGGTTTTGCTTATAAAACAGAAAATGGTGAATCTAAAGGTCTGCTTCAAGGTAAAGCGATGCAACAATTTATCACCATAGGGAGTAGCGTAGCAAAATATCAAGAATACGGCGTGGATAAATCCCTCAATCATTGTTTGATCAATGGTTTATTTAATTATTGTGGTATCGAGAATGTGGATTACTCTTTATTTGGTGATATTCATATTATCGATAATGCTGCTCGCCAAGCGATGCTTGATGAAGCTGCTGAAAAAACAACAGCAAAATTGACCGCACTTTTAGCTCAATCTTGAGCACAATTATAGGAAAGCAACAGATGTCAGAAACTCAAATGAATAATTTCTCTTTAATTAGTCGCTTATTCGGCAATTTATTTTATCGCAGCCCTACGGATCCAATTTTGAGTGGGGTATTTGATTGGCTGCAACAACAAGGTTTAAGTCAAGTGTGGGCACTTTCTACGGATAAAGAAAGCGAAGCTGCCATTGATAATTTACAAATGAAAATTGATTTAACGTTGCTTGATCAAGAATATCAAAAATTGTTTGGCCCAAACGGTAATGTGCCGACAGCTATTTCTAGTTATGATATGGATGTGCAACGTTTTGTGGATTTTCGTCATGCTCGTAATGTGCCTGAAGCAGAGAATGTGGATCATTTTGCCTTGTTATTGCTTACGGCTTCTTGGTTAGAAGACAATACGGAATCGTTATCTGCTCAACAAGATTTATTCGGTGATTTCTTATTACCTTGTGCAGCGAAATTTTTAACCCAAGTAGAAACTTATGCCACACTTCCTTTTTATCGTTCATTGGCGTATTTAACCCGTGAAATTCTTGCGGCAATGGCTGATGAATTAGAAGAAGGCGAGTAGTTTTCATCAGTAGAATAGATCCCTAAAAGAGATTTTTAGATACCAATAAAAAAGCCCCACGAATCAAAACGCGGGGCTTTTATTTATTGTAAGATTATTTATTCTTCAGAAGTCACATCTTCAATGCCTTCGTCTTCATCATCCACATCACAAACACGTTCAAGACTGACTACGTGCTCATCTTCTGCGGTACGAATTAAACGAACCCCTTGGGTGTTACGGCCAACGATGCTCACTTCACTTACACGAGTACGCACTAAGGTACCTGCATCGGTGATAAGCATAATTTGGTCGGTTTCTTCTACTTGTGTCGCAGCAACGACTTTGCCGTTACGTTCGCTTACTTTAATCGAAATCACCCCTTTGGTATTACGGGATTTGGTTGGGTATTCGCTTAATTGTGTACGTTTACCGTAACCATTTTGCGTCGCCGTAAGGATTGCACCATCATTTTTCGGCACAACTAAGGAAACCACTTTATCGATGTTGAGATCGAGGGTTTCTTCTGCATTATCGTCCGAAACCTCTTCAATTTCGACCGCACTTTCATCGTCAGCGATATCATTAGTGAGGGCAAGTTTAATACCGCGTACACCTGTTGCTAAACGACCCATTGCACGGACTGCGCTTTCAGCGAAACGCACTACGCGACCTTGAGATGAGAACAACATGATTTCGTTAGAACCGTCGGTGATATCCACACCGATTAATTCATCTTCATCACGTAAGTTCAAGGCAATGATACCGCTTGAACGTGGACGGCTAAATTCGGTTAGCGCAATTTTCTTAACAATACCACCAGCGGTTGCCATGATGACGAATTTATCTTCTTCATAAGCAGAGATTGGTAGGATTGCGGTGATACGCTCGTTTTCTTGCAACGGTAGAATATTCACAATCGGACGACCACGTGCGCCACGGCTGGCTTGTGGTAATTGATAGACTTTCAACCAATATAAACGACCACGGCTAGAGAAGCAGAGAATCGTATCGTGAGTATTCGCCACTAAAAGTTTTTCGATGAAGTCTTCATCTTTCATCTTCGTTGCGGATTTACCTTTACCACCACGACGTTGTGCTTCGTAGTCGGTAAGCGGTTGATATTTCACATAACCTTCGTGAGAAAGGGTCACCACTACATCTTCTTGAGCAATTAAATCTTCTAAATCAATATCACCAGAAGCCGCAGTAATTTCAGTACGACGTTCATCCGCGAATTGTGCGCGTACTTGTTCAAGCTCTTCACGAATCACTTCCATCAAGCGTTCAGGGCTGTTGATGATGTGAAGAAGTTCTGCAATTTTAACCAATAACTCTTTGTATTCATTGATCACTTCTTCGGTAGCAAGACCGGTTAAGCGATGTAAGCGAAGTTCTAAGATTGCATCAACTTGTTCTGGAGAAAGGTAGTAATCCGAACCTTTAATACCAAATTCAGCCGCTAACTCAGCTGGACGTGCCGCTGCATCAAGCAAACCTAAAATTTCGTTATTCAGTTTCCAAGGACGAGAAATTAATTTTTCTGCCGCTTCTTTACGCTCTTTCGATTGACGGATGATATCGATGATTTCATCGATATTTGATGTCGCAACCGCTAAACCTTCTAAAATATGAGTACGCTCGCGGGCTTTACGCAATTCAAATAAAGAACGGCGAATCACCACTTCTCGACGGTGCATCACAAAGGCTTCAATGATTTGTTTTAAGTTGAATAAACGTGGTTGACCGTGATCTAAGGCCACCATGTTGATCCCGAAGGTCACCTGCATTTGGGTAAGCGCATAGAGATGATTTAATACCACTTCGCCTACGGCATCGCGTTTGATGTCGATTTCAATGCGGATCCCTTCTTTGTTAGAAAGATCGATAATATTGCTGATGCCTTCGATTTTTTTATCTTTGATAAGCTCAGCAATTTTTTCTACCAATTTGGCTTTGTTCACCTGATAAGGCAATTCGGTCACAATGATTTGCTCTTTGCCTTTATCTGTGGTTTCTACGCTTGCACGAGCGCGAACATACACTTTGCCGCGGCCAGTGCGATAAGCTTCTTCAATCCCTTTACGGCCATTAATTAATGCCGCTGTTGGAAAGTCTGGACCTGGAATATATTGCATTAACTCATCAATGGTGATGTTTTCGTTATCAATATAAGCCAAGCAGCCATCTAAAACTTCATTTAAGTTGTGTGGAGGAATATTCGTTGCCATCCCCACCGCAATACCGGAAGAACCGTTTGCTAAAAGTGCAGGAATACGGGTTGGTAATACATCCGGAATCATTAATTCGCCATCATAGTTTGGCGAGAAATTCACGGTTTCTTTATCCAAGTCAGTTAATAACGCTTGGGTGATTTTTTGCATACGTACTTCGGTATAACGCATTGCCGCTGGCGCATCACCGTCGATTGAACCGAAGTTACCTTGCCCATCTACCAACATGTAGCGCAATGAGAACGGCTGTGCCATACGCACAATGGTGTCATACACCGCAGAATCACCGTGCGGGTGATATTTACCGATTACATCACCTACCACACGGGCAGATTTTACGTATTTTTTGCCGGCAGTGATGCCAGATTGATCCATGGAGAAAAGCACACGTCGATGCACCGGTTTTAAACCGTCACGTACGTCGGGCAAAGCACGCCCAACAATCACCGACATGGCGTAGTCAAGGTAAGAAGATTTGAGTTCTTCTTCAATATTGACTGGGGTAATAGAGGAATGGATTGAATCCGTCATTTTTATTCCTTTTTTGATCAAAAAATTGCGACGGATTATAGCATAAATTTAAGCGTTTTTGTGTGAAAAGTGCGGTTGATTTTAAAGCAGTTTTTTGATGCGGAAATAAATAAGGCAGACATTAAGTCCGCCTTATGATTAAGAGAAAATCGTCTATTTCCAATTTTCTCGTTTGGCTTTTTGTAATTTAGCATAAGCGCCAAGTAAAGCTTGGTGTTCTTTGAAGTTTTCAAGCGTTTCATCACTGGCTGGCAAGTTATAGAACGGGTTACCTTTTTCTGCCACTGCAGCCCAAGCTTGTTGAACGGCTTCTTTACCATACATTCTTTCAAATACAGTACGATATTGTTGTGGATCGCGAGTATTGTCTAAATGCAATTCAATGATGCTGATTAAGGCACGATAGTAATTCACACGCTCAGGCGTAAACACAGAGCTGTTCATATTTATCGTCCAGTTTGCCCAATCTAAGGCTAATTCTAATTCACCTAATGCTAAGTAAAGCATGGATTTAAGTTCACCAACACGTAATGTTGTCCAACCGCTTGCTTTTGGTGCAACGATACCGATAAATTCGCGAACGCGTGTAGCATCATCAATATCTTGCTCATCTAATTCTGCTAATAATTCTTCATAAGTCTCAGCATCATGATGATGGTGCGGTAGATCCAATAAGATCTCACGCCAGTCCATACCCATATTATTATTGGCATAAATGAGATCATCAGCAGGATAGATATCAGACATGCCAGGTACGATAATGCGACAAGCGTAAACGTCTAAATGGTTGTAATCCATGATATAGACTTCTTTTTCCTCTGCATTAAAGATTGTCATCAAGTTTTCATATTCTTCTTGCGTTGAACCTGAGAAATCCCAATCTACAAATTCATAATCTGGCGTATTTTTAAATAAATCCCAAGAAATTAAACCGCTAGAATCAATAAAGTGTGTTTCAAGGTTAGCATGCTCCGCCACATCATCATTATTGAATGATGGAGGAGAGAATACATCGAGATCTTTTAAGCTGCGACCTTGTAAAAGCTCCGTTACGGTACGCTCTAATGCCACTTGGAAGTTTGGATGTGCACCAAAAGAGGCAAAGCACGTGCCATTATTTGGGTTGAGTAATACCACGCAAATGACAGGATATTTGCCGCCTAGTGACGCATCAAAGGCATAAATAGGGAAGCCTTCTTCCTCTAATTTTTCAATAGAGGCTTGAATAGATGGATAGCGATCCATCACGGATTTTGGAATTTCAGGAAGACTGATTGCTTCTGCAATAATGCGATTTTTTACGTAACGTTCAAAAACTTCTGAAAGCCCTTGCACTCGTGCTTCATTTTTTGTGTTACCGGCAGACATTCCGTTAGACACATACAAATTCGCAATGATACTTTGTGGAATATAGACGGTTTCTTGATCGGATTGACGCACATAAGGCATCGCGACAATACCGCGATCGTAATTACCAGATTGCAGATCCACAAGCAATTCTGGGGTTAGTTCTTGATTTGGATCGAAATAATCCCATAAGTAATCATCTAAAATCCCTAGTGGTAAAAGGGCTTCATCTTCAATAGGAAACCATTTTTCAGTGGGATAATGGACGAAATCGCTATTGGCAATCTCTTGCCCTAAATAGAAATCGGCAAAGAAATAGTTGGTGGAAAGACGTTCGAAATATTCACCTAATGCAGATGCTAACGCAGCTTTTTTGCTCGCGCCTTTACCGTTAGAGAAACATTGTGGGCAATCTTTATCACGAATATGTACAGACCAGACATTTGGCACAGGATTAAGCCAAGAGGCTTCTTCGATATTGAAACCAAGTGCGGTCAATTTTTGTTGAAATTTTGAAATACTGTCTTCAAGTGCGGCATCTTTGCCGAGAATAAATGTTTGTTCGGTCATAATTGTTCCTGTTATAAAAAGTTCTCGCATCATAGGGGAGTTTAATGGGCTGATCAAGCATAAAATTTATACGCTTTAGCTCTTGTTTTCTTTGATTTTTAAGGGTAAATTAGCCTGGCGCAGAAAGGCATTTTCTGTGTAGGTAAAATTATAAACAAATCAATCAATTGGGAGACATCATGGCTCAAGGATTTTATGAATTAAAAGTGGCTAAAGACGGACAATTTATGTTCAACTTAAAAGCAGCAAACGGACAAGTTATTTTAACTAGCGAACTTTATAAAACAAAAGCATCAGCTGAAAACGGCATTGCATCAGTGCAAAAAAATGGTGTGGATGCGAAAAACTTTGAATATCGCGTAGCGAAAAATGATAAACCTTATTTCGTATTAAAAGCGGCTAACCACCAAGAAATTGGCCGTAGCCAATATTATTCTTCTCAAGCTGCAGCAGAAAAAGGCGTTGAGTCTGTAATAAATAATGCATCTTCTGCAGTAATTAAAGAAGTAACAGAATAATTATTCTGTTCTGATTTCTTTAAATGCACTTGCCGGCTCTAAAAACGCCGGCATTTTTGATCGCGCTTTCTCAGGATTCAGTGTTAAGGGATAAGTTCGTTTCTGGGCAATGATCACAGTGAGCGGAGAGCAGAGCGAGCTCTTCTCTTGTTTTATGGATAGTCTTTCTTCTGCAATCACATCAAAATTTAATAATGATAGCCAGTCAACCACTCGCCAAGTGGCATATTGTCGGAACTTAAACTCGCCTAATTTCGGTTTGAAAAGCAAGGGACTCAGCGGATTAAATAACGTGATGAAAATCCAACCGTCATCTTTTAAAACACGATGTGCTTCACGCAATATTTGATGAGGATCTTGCGCAAAATTTAAGGTATTTGCTAATAAGCAGGCATCCATTTCTTTTTCAATAAAAGGCAAGGTTAATGGCGATGCTTGGAGCAAGCTATCACTTTCATTTAAAAGTGCGGTAGGAAAATGCGCTGTTTTTTCAGCTAACACAATTTGATGACGTAAAGGCAAGTCAAAGGCAATTTCGCCACTTAAGGCACCGACTTTCAGAATTTGATAGCCTAAAATTTTTGGCGTCCATTGGGCAAAATAATGTGTTAATACGTTACAATAGGCTTCACCTTGTGGTAACGCTTGCCAACTTTCAGGTAAAAGAAGTGGTTTGTGCCATTTGGCTTTCCAATTCAATGTTAATCCTATTTTCATAAGGTAATTTATGCTAGTTCCTATTCCTGCACTCAATGATAACTATATTTGGCTTTATAGACGAGAAAATTTCCCCGTAATTGTGATCGATATCCCAGAAATAACCCGTTTAATTCCGTATTTAGAATCGAATAAATTAGACGTAGAAGCGGTGTTATTAACCCATAATCATGATGATCATGTGCAAGGTGTCGCGGAGTTTAAGCAATATTATCCTAATGTGCCTGTTTTCGGTCCAACAGAATGTGCAAATAAAGGGGCAACCAATATCGTGGATAGTGGTGTGATTAATACGGCACATTATCATATTGAAGTTTTGCCAAGCGGTGGTCATACGGCAGGGCATGTCAGCTATTTGGTGGATGGGCATCTATTTTGCGGCGATGCGTTATTTTCTGGTGGTTGTGGACGCGTGTTCACGGGAAATTTTGCTCAAATGTTTGAATCTATGCAGCGTTTTAACCAATTACCAGATGAAACCGTTGTTTGTCCGGCTCATGAATATACGCGGGGTAATTTAGCTTTTGCAGAAACCATATTGGCGGATAAAAGTGCGGTTGAAAATCAACGTATTTTAGTGGAACGTTATCGAGCAGAGGGGAAACCGAGTTTGCCAACAACAATTGGATTAGAGAAACAAATTAACCCGTTTTTGCAAGCAAAAAATTTAGACGAATTTACGCAATGGCGTTTAGCGAAAGATAAGTTTTAACTCGTTTTAGTTATTTGTTTGAGTTTTTTCTCTTGAAATTTGCTCAATTCTCAACAATTCATTAAAATAGCGAAACTTTTACTTTCTACTTAATCCGCATGTTCATAAAAGTGCGGTTGTTTTTATTAGGTTTTTATGACCCTTCTTGTTCTAGGCATTAATCATAAAACGGCTTCTGTTGCTGTTCGTGAGAAAGTCGCTTTTTCTGAAGAAAAGCGGCAGCTTGCCTTACAACAAATTCACCAACAAGATTTGGCAGAAAGTGCGGTTATTCTTTCTACCTGTAACCGTACAGAGATTTATCTTCACCATCGTCAAATTTCACCCCAAGAGTGTAAGCAATGGCAAACGAACTGTACAAATTGGTTTGCTAATATTCATCAGCTTTCTGTCGATGAATTAAATAAAAGTATTTACACACATCAAAATCAACAAGCAGCGAATCATTTAATGCGCGTGGCCTGTGGTTTGGATTCATTAATTTTGGGTGAGCCGCAAATTTTAGGACAGGTGAAACAAGCTTTCCAAATCAGTGAAGATTATTATCAAGCGGCGAATATTCCGCTTTCAAGTACGCTTTCTCGCTTGTTCCAAAAAACCTTTGCAACAGCAAAACGAGTGCGTACTGAAACCAATATTGGTGAAAGCGCTGTGTCGGTAGCTTATGCAGCTTGTAGCTTGGCTCGTCAGATTTTTGAATCTTTACGTGAACTACAAATTTTACTTGTTGGGGCAGGAGAAACCATTGAATTGGTGAGCCGTCATTTATTACGCCACGGGGTAAAAAAATTGATGATTGCTAACCGCACTTTATCTCGTGCTGAGCAGTTGGTGGAAAAATTAGCGTCTAATACACCGATTGATGTGTATTCGCTTGATGAATTGCAAACCCCATTAAATCAAGCGGATATTGTCATCAGCTCTACAGGCAGTCCAAATGTTTTAATCACCAAAGCAATGGCTGAAATTGCGGAGAAAGCACGCCAATTTAGACCGACTTTAATGGTTGATATCGCCGTACCTCGTGATATTGATGAAAACGTCTCGGAATTAGAAAGTGTGTATCATTACACCGTAGATGATTTGCAAGATATTATTCAACGCAATCTTTCTCAACGTGAGCAAGCATCAGAGCAAGCACAGGACATCATCACACAAGAATGCACGGATTTCTTTGAGTGGTTGAAGGTTCATCAATTCTCCAATTTGATTCGTCATTATCGTGATGAGGCGGAGAATACTCGCCAAGAACTACTCGAAAAAGCCTTACACCAAATTCAACAAGGTGAGAATGCTGAAAAAATTCTGCAAGAATTGAGTTATAAGTTAATGAATAAACTCATTCATGCACCAACCCAAACCATGCAAGCGATGATGAAATCTGGTAATGCGGAAGGCTTGCATGCCTTTTCAAATGCTTTGCATTTAACCCATCCTTTAAATGAAAAAAACGATTAAATTTTTGACTGCACTTTTCAGTAGCGCATCGTTACTGATGAGTGTGCCAGCCCTAGCGGAATACCGAACTTTTGATGATGGCAATATTACTTATGGAATTTTTCAAGCAAAGCCAGAAGAAGTACAGCTACATTGGAAAGATGCTGAAGGTAAAGATTATCAAAGTTTAACGCGTCTCAAAAATGCCTTAGAGCCTAGCTATAACGTGAAAATGATCATGAATGCAGGCATTTATAGCATGGATAATACGCCAGCGGGATTATGGATTGAGCATGGAAAAGAGCTCAATGCGTTAAATACAAAATCAGGCAAAGGTAACTTTCATGTACAACCCAATGGTGTGTTTGCCATTGCAGGAAATAAGCCCTATATTTTAACAACCACCGCTTATCAGAAAAGCAAGCTCAAGCCGGATTTTGCGTTGCAATCAGGCCCGATGTTGATTATTCATAGCAAAATAAATCCGCAATTTAGAGCAAATCTAGAAAGCTATCATAAGCGTAATGCAGTGTGTTTGACGAAGCAAAATGAATTACTGTTTTTGATGACTATAAGAGGTGAGCCTAATCTTTATACCTTGAGTCAAGGTTTGCTTAAAATTGGTTGTCAGGATGCCTTATATCTTGATGGAACCATTTCTAATTGGTACATCCCAGGGCAATTTAGCTCTTTGCATTGGAAGCATTTTGTGGGAATGATCTCCGTTCTTGATGTGAACAAAAAATAGCAAAAGCGTTTTATTTATAATCAACTAAATCAAAAAATCCGTTTTTTGCAAAAAAATGATTGACGAGAATAGGTCAAATCAGGATAATACGCCCCGCAAAGCCGATAAGGTAAAGCAAATGATGGCTACATAGCTCAGTTGGTTAGAGCACAACACTCATAATGTTGGGGTCGCAAGTTCGAATCTCGCTGTAGCCACCAAATTTGCGGGACTGGCGAAATTGGTAGACGCACCAGATTTAGGTTCTGGCGCCGAGAGGTGTGTGGGTTCAAGTCCCTCGTCCCGCACCATTTATCAGCTTGCAGTCAAATAGTAGTTGGGGTATCGCCAAGCGGTAAGGCACCGGGTTTTGATCTCGGCATCCCTAGGTTCGAATCCTAGTACCCCAGCCATACTATCTAAGTAAAATCTTCTTTATTTCCAATCAAAGAATTCCAGTTGGGGTATCGCCAAGCGGTAAGGCACCGGGTTTTGATCTCGGCATCCCTAGGTTCGAATCCTAGTACCCCAGCCATCTTATTTTCTCTATTTCTTTTATATAAAAAATGCGATTAATTTAAGCGCACTTTGTTTTATCTGTCTGTTGTTATTAGCTACAATTTTAATGTCTTTATATAAAAGAAAAGCCACCTTGCGGTGACCTTTCACATTGATTTATTTTAGTTCTACTAAAGTTAAATTACATTGGGCTGTTGATGCTGCAGGTAATGCTTCATAATCTTTTCCTGCCTGAGGCGTGAATGTGAGTTTTTTACCAGAACAGCTGTAACCTAGTTGTGTATATTTAATACCTTTTGCATAATCCGTATAGGTATTATCTGGGGTTACTATTTCACTTTTTAGGGTGATTTCAGCGCCCGCAGGGATAACAAACTCTTTAAAGAAAGTACTTGAACCAAAGTTATTGAATTGGCTTGGTTTTTTACTCGCTTCGCTATCTGGCATTCCTAGCGATTCATTACCTTTAAGGTAAAGCATTGAGCCGAAGGATTGCCCCCATCCACCTCCAACATTTACTTTTTCTGTTTTTCCATTCTGTTTTACTTCCATCTCGGTATAGCGGCCATTTTGTCCATATAGACGGATACGTGCGTCAGTTTGTGGGTTATAAGCTTTTCCTGCATTTGACAGCTCAGTGTTTACACAACCCGAGAGTAGTAACGCTGCTGTACTGATAAGCATCAATTTTTTCATAATTTTTCCTTTTGTTAATGGTAGAAAATGGTAATTAATGTTCCCTTGTCTTAAAGAAGGTCACATCAGGATAACGTTCTTGTGCAAGATTTAAATTAACCATCGTTGGTGCAATGTAAGTAAGATTATCGCCACCATCTAATGCGAGATTTTGCTCATTTTTGCGTTTGAACTCTTCAAATTTTTTGTTATCCGCACATTCCACCCAACGAGCCGTCGCGACATTGACCGTTTCGTAAATGGCTTCAACGTTATATTCTGATTTCAAACGAGAAACGACCACATCAAACTGTAGCACACCGACCGCGCCAACAATCAAATCATTATTGCTTAATGGACGGAATACTTGCACAGCACCTTCTTCAGAAAGTTGTACTAAGCCTTTTAACAATTGCTTTTGTTTGAGAGGATCTTTCAAACGGATACGACGGAATAATTCAGGGGCAAAGTTTGGAATACCGGTAAATTTAAGCTCTTCACCTTGCGTAAAGGTATCACCAATTTGAATAGTGCCATGATTGTGCAAACCGATAATATCACCAGCATAAGCTTCATCGGCATGAGAGCGATCTCCCGCCATAAAGGTAAGTGCATCAGAAATAACCACATCTTTACCAATACGCACGTGTTTAAGTTTCATGCCTTTCTCGTATTTACCAGAAACTACACGCAAGAAAGCCACGCGGTCGCGATGTTTGGGATCCATATTGGCTTGGATTTTAAACACAAAACCAGTGAATTTTTCTTCTTCAGCTGAGACTTTACGCGTGTCTGCCTGACGAGCTTGTGGGGCAGGCGCCCATTCGGTTAAACCATCTAAGAAATGATCGACACCGAAGTTACCTAATGCTGTACCGAAAAAGACAGGTGTTAATTCACCAGCTAGGAATAAATCGAGGTCAAATTCATTACTTGCACCTTTTACAAGCTCTAATTCATCACGTAATTGTTGGGCTAAGTCATCACCTACGGCAGCGTCTAATTCTAGACTATTTAAGCCTTTCACTATACGCACTTCTTGAATAGTTGAGCCTTGGCCGCTTTGATAAAGATAGGTTTCATCTTTATATAAATGATAAACTCCTTTAAATAATTTACCGCAACCAATCGGCCAAGTAATCGGTGCACAATGGATTTTTAATACACTTTCCACTTCATCTAATAATTCCATTGGATCACGAATATCACGGTCAAGTTTATTCATGAATGTGATAATTGGTGTATCGCGCAAACGGGTCACTTCCATTAGTTTAATGGTACGTTCCTCAACCCCTTTTGCCGAGTCGATAACCATTAAGCAGCTATCCACAGCCGTCAAAGTGCGGTAGGTATCTTCCGAGAAATCCTCATGCCCCGGCGTATCCAATAAATTCACTAAGCACTCATTGTAAGGGAATTGCATCACGGAAGTCGTAATGGAAATACCACGTTGTTTTTCCATTTCCATCCAGTCAGATTTTGCATGTTGTGCAGAGCCTTTACCTTTAACAGAGCCCGCTTTTTGAATGGCATTACCGTATAACAATACTTTTTCGGTGATGGTGGTTTTACCCGCGTCAGGGTGGGAAATAATCGCAAACGTGCGACGTTTATTCACTTCTTCTAATGGATAACTCATTTGTCTTGTTTCTTCTGTTTTAAATAATGCTGTATTGTCGCTGATTTTCAGATTGAGCTCAAATTAAATTGCTTTTCTTTTGTTATCTATAGCTTATTTAGGTGTATGACTCTGTAATTTCTTTTCTTTAAAAATTTTTGATAAAAAAAGCAAACGTTTGCGCAAGAAATGAGATATAATACGTGCCGATTTTTTATTCTTATAATAAAAGGTGCAAGCAATGACACAACTTAGTCTAAAAAAAATCTATTCGGGAAAAGTGCGTGATCTTTATGAGATCGATGATAAACGGATGCTAATGGTAGCCAGTGACCGTTTATCTGCATTTGATGTGATTTTAGATGATCCTATCCCACGTAAAGGTGAAATCCTGACGCAAATTTCCAATTTCTGGTTCAATAAGCTAGCTCATATTATGCCGAATCATTTTACTGGTGATTCAGTTTATGATGTGTTACCAAAAGAAGAAGCTGATTTAGTAAAAGATCGCGCAGTGGTTTGTAAACGTTTGAATCCAATTAAAATTGAGTCTATCGTACGTGGTTATTTAACGGGTAGCGGACTAAAAGATTATAAGCAAACGGGTACCATTTGCGGTTTGAAATTACCAGAAGGATTAGTTGAGGCAAGTAAATTACCTGAACCAATTTTTACGCCATCAAGTAAAGAAGAAGTGGGTAATCACGATATCAATATCAGCTATGAAGAATGTGAAAAAGCAATTGGTGCAGAGTTAGCGGCACAAGTGAGAGAAAAAGCGATTGCACTTTATACTGAGGCTGCCAAATATGCGCTGACTAAAGGTATTATTATTTGTGATACTAAATTTGAATTTGGTTTAGATGAAAATGGCACACTCACTTTAATGGATGAGGTATTAACACCTGATTCGAGTCGTTTTTGGTCAGTTGATACTTATAAAGAAGGCACAAATCCGCCATCATTTGATAAGCAATTTGTACGAGATTGGTTAGAACAAAGTGGTTGGAATAAACAACCACCAGCACCGAAAGTACCAAAAGAAGTGATTGAAAAAACAGTGGCTAAATATCAAGAGGCTTTGGATTTATTAACAAAATAACATTAACAAACTCCCTGCTATGCTTTAGAATAGCAGGGATTTTTATGGATAAAATATTGTGAATAAAAGAGTATGAAATCTGTTGCGATAGTAGGTTTAGGTTGGTTAGGCTTACCATTAGCGCTGCACTTAAAAGAGCTTGGTTGGTGTGTAAAAGGATCCAAACAATCCCCTGAGGATGCTCAAAAATTGCATCAGCTAGGCATTGAAACTTATCCTTTTTCTTTTTCAGAAAAAATGAATAGTTTGCCTGATAATATTCAATCTCTTTTTGATGTGGATGCCTTCATTATCACCTTACCACCTAGTCGTTTTTCTTCTCAACAGTATTGTGAACATCTTGCTTTTTTAGCTAATCAAGCAAAGAAACAAGGTGTACAGCACCTGATTTTTACCAGTTCAACTTCTGTTTTTCCTGATATTTCTGGGCAATTTGATGAAAGTTCTCAACCTTCAGCTGAAATGGAAATGGGGAAAACACTGATACAAGCCGAGCAGTGTTTATTCCAATCAGAAATATCTCATTGCGATATTCTTCGACTTGTAGGATTAGTTGGTAAACAACGCCATCCGGTTAAATTCTTAGCAGGAAAACACAATTTAAAACAGGGCAATTCGCCTGTTAATTTGGTGCATCTTGAGGATTGCATTCAAGCTATTACAGCCTTACTTATGAATCCAAATGGATTACGGACTTACCATCTTTGCGCGCCAGTTCATCCTACGCGAGCAGAATATTACACAAAAGCAGCGGTATTTTATGATTTATCCATACCACAATTTGAATGTAGTGATTCGGATCCGAAACGAATCATTATGGCAGATAAAATTTGTCGAGATTTAGGCTTTGCTTATCGTTATCCAAATCCCGATGATATGTTAGAAAAGCGCAGTGATTTTTGACCGCACTTTTTAAAGACTCACTCACCATAACCACAATGAAGGAAATAAAATATGTCAAATACGATTCTGCAACATTTACCTAAAGGTCAAAAAGTTGGTATCGCTTTTTCAGGCGGGCTAGATACCAGTGCTGCATTGCTTTGGATGCGTCAAAAAGGTGCAGTACCTTATGCTTATACAGCAAACTTAGGTCAACCCGATGAAGATGATTACAATGCCATTCCCAAAAAAGCGATGGAATATGGTGCGGAAAATGCGCGTTTAGTGGATTGTCGTGCGCAGCTAGCCCATGAAGGGATTGCGGCTATTCAATGTGGTGCATTCCATATTTCTACTGGTGGAGCAACCTATTTCAATACCACACCACTAGGTCGTGCGGTAACAGGTACGATGCTTGTTGCAGCAATGAAAGAAGATGATGTGAATATCTGGGGTGATGGTTCAACTTTCAAAGGTAACGATATTGAGCGTTTTTATCGTTATGGTTTATTAACCAACCCAAATTTAAAAATTTACAAACCATGGCTAGATCAACAATTCATCGATGAGTTGGGCGGTCGCTTTGAAATGTCACAATTCTTAATCGAAAATGGTTTTGACTACAAAATGTCGGTAGAAAAAGCGTATTCAACTGACTCTAATATGTTAGGTGCGACACACGAAGCGAAAGACTTAGAAGAATTAAGCACAGGCATTAAAATTGTGAAACCAATTATGGGCGTGGCATTTTGGGATGAAAATGTTCAAGTGAAACCAGAAGTGGTGACCGTTCGCTTTGAAGAAGGTGTGCCGGTTGCATTAAACGACAAAACATTTGATAACGTGGTGGATCTTTTCTTAGAAGCAAATCGCATTGGTGGTCGTCATGGTTTAGGCATGTCAGACCAAATTGAAAACCGTATTATCGAAGCTAAATCACGTGGTATTTATGAAGCACCGGGAATGGCATTATTCCACATTGCTTATGAGCGTTTAGTAACTGGTATTCATAATGAAGATACTATTGAACAATATCGTATCAACGGTTTACGTTTAGGTCGTTTGTTATACCAAGGTCGTTGGTTTGATCCACAAGCGTTAATGTTACGTGAAACCGCACAACGTTGGGTCGCTCGTGCGGTGACTGGTGAAGTGACATTAGAACTTCGTCGTGGTAATGACTACTCAATCTTAAATACTGAATCACCAAACTTAACTTATGCGGCTGAACGTTTAAGTATGGAAAAAGTGGAAAATGCGCCATTTGATCCAATCGATCGTATTGGCCAATTAACCATGCGTAACTTAGACGTAGCGGATACACGCGGCAAATTAAGTATCTACTCTCAAGTTGGTTTATTAACTGCGGGTAAAGATTCAGTGTTACCGCAATTAGGTAAAAAATAATCTATATAAAAAGTGCGGTCGATTTTGACTGCACTTTTGATTGAGATAATAAAAAACCTTAGGTTTTCGCCTAAGGTTTTTGTTTTTAGCAAGAATTATTTTTTCTCTTCACATTTGTTGATATCGCTACATTTACCGTAGAGGTATAAACTGTGTGCTTTTAATTTGATGCCATGTTGTTCACTGATTTCTTTTTGACGCTGTTCGATAATGTTATCAGTAAACTCAAATACTTTACCGCAATCTTCACAGATAATGTGATCGTGGTGTTCTGTTGGTGCAAGTTCAAAAACAGACTTGTTACCTTCAAAATTATGACGAATTAAGATATGCGCTTCATCAAATTGGTTAAGCACGCGATATACAGTTGCAAGACCAATGTCACTGCCTTGTTCTAACAAGATTTTATACACATCTTCTGCTGAGAAATGCTCGTTTTTATGCTCTTGCATTAACGCAAGAATAGTGAGCCGAGGTTCAGTAATTTTTAATCCGGCTTTTTTGAGTAATTTGATGTTTTCTTCAGACATAATGTTCCCTTAATATGCTAAATAGAGATGGTTAAGCTAATTCTGCTAAACACATTTCATCGTAGATTTGTTTCGTCCATTTCTCTACGCGTTCTGCTGTGAGTTCTGGTTGACGATCTTCATCGATACACAAACCGATAAAGTTTCCGTCGTCTAATAATGCTTTTGATGCTTCAAAGGTGTAACCATCAGTTGACCAATTGCCCACGATAATCGCGCCACGTGGTTCAACGATATCACGTACTGTACCGATCGCATCACAGAAATAATCAGCATAATCTTCCTGATCGCCACAGCCAAAAATACCGACTAACTTGTCAGTAAAATCAATTTCTTCTAAGGTAGGAAAAAAATCATCCCAGTCAGCTTGTGCTTCACCGTAATACCAAGTCGGAATACCAAAAAGTAAAAAATCATAACTTTCGATATCTTCTTTCGTGCTTTTTGCAATGTCACGAATATCGACTAATTCATTGCCTAATTGTTTTTGAATCATTTTTGCAATGTTTTCTGTATTACCCGTGTCACTACCGTAAAATAAACCGACAACTGCCATTGTTCTTTCCTTTTGAAATAAAATTAGGTGAATAGAAAAAATTAGGGGCAAAGCCCTACAATTTGTGCGAACTATACCACAAATGAATTCTCATTTGAATAGAATAATTCTCATTTAAAGCGATTAATTCTTATTTAGAAACCTATCAATTGCACGTATCACAAAATCAGGTTTTTCTGCATGAACCCAGTGCCCACAACCATTGATAGTGAACGAGGTTGCATTCGGGAATTGTTTTAGAATAATTTCTGTATATTCAGGTTTAATATAAGATGAAAGCCCACCTTTAATAAAGAGAGTAGGCGTATTAGCGTAAACTTCCTGCCAATCCATCAGTTCCGCATAATGCTCAAAAAGTGCGGTCAAATTGAAACGAAAATATTCGCTTGAAGTCGGCTCAAAAGATTTCAACATAAACTGCACCACGCTAGGCTCGGCAATTTCACTTTCTAAAATAGGCTTAGCTTGTTGACGAGTTTGTGGCTGCGCTTTTTTCACGGCAAACAAACCACGAAACACATCATCATGTCCCGCACTGCTATTTGCGATTGGGGCAATATCAATGACAACTAATTTTTCCACACGCTGCGGCTGAAGTGCGGTCATTTTCATTGCTGTTTTTCCGCCCATTGAATGACCAATTAAGATCACTTTATCTAATTGAAGGTGATCGATAAGTTGCCATACATCATCAGCCATGGCATCGTAATTCATTGTTTCTGAATGAAAACTATGTCCATGATTGCGTAAATCTACGCGTAAAATATTATAGTTATCGCTAAATGCACGGGCGATTACACCAAGATTATTCATATCTCCAAACAAGCCATGAATGAAAACTAAGGTAGGTGAATTAATTGATTGTTTTACTTGGTGAAATTGATGGTTTAATAATTGGGAAGATGACATATATTTTGCGTGAGAATTTGGTTAGAAATCGTTATAATGGACGAAAATTTTAGCAAACGGAGAGAAAAAAATGAAGATAATTGAAGTCGATGAAGAATTATATCAATACATTGCGGCACAAACTCAATCTATTGGAGAAAGTGCGTCTGATATTCTTCGCCGTTTGTTGAATTTACCCACTCATGCAGCAAGCTCGGTTGATTTCTTTGAATCAGTCACATCAGCTGAAACGCCAAAAAGTGCGGTGCATTCTGAGCCTGTTTTAACGGAAAAAACAACCGAAGTATCTCAACCAAAAGTTGAACCTATTGAACCGCCAAAAGCAGTGAAAAAACAATCGGATGAAGCAATCAATCATATTGTTGATAAAGTGCGTGCACTCTTGAATTCTGCTGAGTTCAAAGAAGAGCCAAAAGCAGTGGTGCGTTTTTTAAGTATATTACGGACGCTTTATCGTACCAATCCAGAAAGTTTCGCACAGGCAACAGAAAGCCTACAAGGTCGTACTCGTGTTTATTTTGCTCGTGACGAAGGGACTTTGCTTGTGGCGGGTAATCACACGAAACCGAAACAAATTCCTGACACGCCATATTGGGTGATTACCAATACCAATAGTGGTCGTAAGATGCTGATGCTAGAAGGGGCGATGCAATCTATGCATTTGCCGGAATATTTAATTGACGAAGTTCGCCCTTATTTCGTTAGCAACTAATTCGATGCAAAAATTCCCTTGGCAAGCATTTGCCCAAAATTCAGCGTATGCAGATCAGATCGCGTTGCGAAATTCGCAGGGCGATCCTTTTACTTGGGTCGAACTTGCTGAGAAAATTAATCAAGTGGAAGCCTTTCTTTTACAACAAGGCGTGACAGCGCAAAGTGCGGTCGCTTTTTGTGGTAAAAATTCAGAACAGATCTTATTTCTTTATTTATCCGTTATTCAGCTAGGCGCAAAAATTTTAGGTATTAACCCTGCATTTCCTCAAGAAAAAAGAGAAGAATTGTGCCAAGAGTATGGGGTGGATTTTTGTTATCAAACCGAAGATATTCATTATTTAGCTGCTGAACCATTACCTGAGCATAAAGCTGATTTTACAAAGGCGGCAACGATGACGCTCACATCGGGCTCTACTGGTTTGCCTAAAGCGGTGGTGCATAATGTTTCTGCTCATTTAGCTAATGCGGAAGGCGTTTGTGCCTTAATGAATTTTGGCAAAGATCAATCATGGCTACTTTCTTTACCGCTTTATCATGTTTCCGGACAAGGCATTGTGTGGCGTTGGCTGTATGCGGGGGCAACTTTAGTACTACCGAAAGAAGATTTTTATCAATCTATTGGTGAGGTTTCCCATGTTTCTCTCGTGCCAACGCAATTGCAGCGTTGGTTTGATTATTTGTCGGAGCATCCTCAACCTATCCAAACGCAAGCCGTGTTATTAGGTGGGACACAAATTCCTGTAAAATTAACCCAAGTATTAAGTGAATTAGGTATTCGAAGCTATTCAGGCTATGGTATGACAGAAATGGCTTCTACCGTATTCGCTAAACAATCGGATGGAAAAGTTGGTGTAGGTCAACCTTTACTTGGCCGAGCGTTCAAGTTAGTGAATGAAGAAGTTTGGCTAAAAGGTGCTGGACTTGCCATGGGATATTGGCGAGAAGGACATATTGTTCCACTCACCAATGCCGAAGGTTGGTTCCAAACAAAAGATAAAGCTCAATGGCTTGATGACGAATTAGTTATTCAAGGCCGATTGGATAATATGTTTATTTCTGGAGGTGAAAATATTCAACCAGAAGAAATTGAAAAAGTGATTGCACAATCAGATTTGGTGAAACAAGTCTTTGTTTTGCCTCAACATGATGAGGAATTTGGCCATCGCCCTGTCGCGATTGTTGAATTTCATACCTCATTTAATGAAAGTGCGGTCGAATCTCTCAACGTTTTTTTACAAGGACGATTGGAACGATTTAAGCAACCCGTTGCCTACTATGAACTCCCGCAGGATTTAATCCAAGGGGCAATAAAGATTTCTCGCAAAGCACTCGCCGATTGGCTGTTGCAACAATAGGAAAGTTAGTTTAATGAAAAATATCTCTCGAGTTTTGACCGCACTTGGTCTTTCATTTGTTTTTACGCTGGCGCTTTCTCAGCCTGTTTGGGCAGAGAATAATAATGCTGATTTACCGACGGAAAAAACACTAAAAAGTGAATTAGCCGAGGCACAAAAATTACCAGATGGTGATGAAAAAACAAATAACGTCACGACAATCCAGGCTTCGCTTGATTTCTTGCAACAAATTCAAACACAGCAAAAAAATAATAACGATTTGCAAGATACGCTTATTGATGCAGATTCTGAAATTCAGAAGAATAATGCCGATCTTCAAAATCTTAAAAAACAGCTAAGCACGCCAAATAACACCGATTATGCTTCTCAAAGTTTAGCGACTTTGCAGGCACAGCTTGAGAAACTGACCAATCAACAACAAGATGCTCAATCTGCATTAAGTGCCGTGAATACACAACTTGCAGGGCAAAGCGCTGTATCCGAACGCGCCCAAACAGCCTTAACAGATAATGTTAAACGTACGCAAGAATTGAATCAGAAATTGGCTGATCCAACAACCAGTTCGCTATTAAAACAGCAAATTCAACTTGAGTTGCAATTGATTGAGCTAAAAAATGCGTACAATCAAATTTTATTAAAAAATAGCGATCAATTTACGGTTCTTTACCAGAGCCGTTATGACTTATTGAATACACGTGTTCAAGCGCTACAGAAACAAATTGCCGCCATTCAAGACGTGATTAATCAAAAGAATTTGGCTAAAACACAAAACCAAGTTGAGCAAGCACAACAACAAAGCCAAAATGTTGA
Organism: Haemophilus sp. HMSC061E01; assembly: GCF_001810345.1. Taxonomy (NCBI): domain Bacteria; kingdom Pseudomonadati; phylum Pseudomonadota; class Gammaproteobacteria; order Pasteurellales; family Pasteurellaceae; genus Haemophilus; species Haemophilus sp. HMSC061E01. The sequence continues at coordinate 429,903 of NZ_KV801015.1, read as the reverse complement.
GCAAAATCCGTTGATTCAGAAAGAATTGAATTTGAATGCACAGCTTAGCCAATATTTACTTGAGCAAACTGAGAAAACCAATACATTAACGCAAGATGAATTGCGCATGCGAAATGTATTGGATAACTTGACGCAGACACAGCGTACCATTGATGAGCAAATCAGTGCGTTACAAGGCACGTTGGTGCTTTCTCGCATTATTCAGCAACAAAAACAAAAATTACCGACTAATTTAAATATTCAAGGGCTTTCAAAACAAATTGCGGATTTACGTGTACAAATCTTTGATATTACACAAAAACGTAATGAACTTTATGATATTGATGCTTACATCAGTAAAATAGAGCAGAATGAAAACAAATCGTTTACACCTGCAGAAAAAACACAATTAACCAATTTGCTCACTGAACGTCGTAAAGTTGCCTCTGATTTGATTAAATCATTGAATAATCAATTGAACTTAGCGATTTCCTTAGAGTTAACCCAACAGCAGATTACTCAAATCAGTGATCAAATTCAGTCTAAACTCGATCAACAAAGTTTCTGGGTAAAAAGTAATAACCCAATTAATCTTGATTGGTTCAAAAAGCTGCCAATGTCACTCAAGGCACAATTTGATGGCATTGGAAAGAAAATCGGCTTCCCGACAAATTTTGATAATTTGCCGTATTTACTCACTTATGTCTTTATTTTGTTTGTGATTGGTGGATTGATTTTCAAATTTAAAGAATCAATTAAACAACGTTTGAGCGTGATTAATGGCGAAATTAATACGCTTCGTTCTGATAGCCAATGGCATACGCCGCTTGCGTTATTTTATACGGCATTTTTATCGTTATCGGGCACACTCTGGTTCTTAGCCGCTTGCCAACTTTTAGGCTTTTTCTTTGTGAAAAATCCACAAGAGTTTTGGGAGTGGTCGCTCAGTATGGCGGGCTATTGGTGGTTCTTTAGTTTTATCTTAGCTATTCTTCGTCCGAATGGTATTTTAGTCCGCCATTTCGGTTTTGCTAAAGAGAGCGCGGCTGCTTTGCAAGACGTCACAAAACGTATCATTGTTTCCGTTGTGTTATTACTGAATACGTCAATTTTCAGTAATGTCATGGATACAGGTTTAGCCAATGACGTCCTCGGCGAAATTAATACGATTGTTGCCTTGCTTTTCTGTATTGTGATTATTGCGCCACGTTTTGTTCGCACAGAAAAATCGTTGAATTCAAGCGTAACGGATCAGCGTGATAGAACGCTTTTAAAAATTATGCGCGTTTTATTGCAATTGGTCCCTGTTATTTTAATTGCACTAGTTGCTTTAGGCTATTATTACACCGCCTTAAATTTAATTACGCATATTATTAATACCTACATTGCATGGGTGGTGTGGTCGTTGGTGCGTCATACTATTTATCGTGGTATTACGGTTGCATCAAGACGTTTAGCTTATCGACGTTTACAAGAAAAACGTCAGCAAAAACAACAAGATTCAAGTGATACTTCAGCCTCTGATGATGTGGTCGTGATTACCGAACAAGAAGAGGGATTAGCCTTAAATGAAGTGCGTAGCCAGTTACTACGCTTTGCCGATCTCTTTATTTGGACCGCACTTTTTGCCATCTTCTATTATGTATGGTCAGATTTAGTGACCGTTGTAAGTTATTTGCGTGATATTACCTTGTGGCAACAAACTTCAACAACTGAAGCGGGCGTGGTGACAGAAACGATTTCACTCTTTAACTTGATTGTTGCATTAATCATTGTCGTGATTACCTATATTTTGGTGCGTAACATTCAGGGTATTTTAGAAGTATTAATCTTCTCTCGAGTGAAACTTTCACAAGGTACACCTTATACCATTACCACCTTATTAACCTACATCTTTGTTGCAGTGGGTGGAGCATGGGCATTCTCAACACTCGGGATGTCTTGGTCGAAATTACAATGGTTGTTTGCAGCCCTTTCCGTTGGTCTCGGTTTTGGTATGCAAGAAATTTTTGCAAACTTTGTTTCGGGTATCATTTTATTATTTGAACGTCCAATTCGTGTGGGCGATACCGTGACAATTAATGGCGTGACAGGTACGGTGGCGAAAATCCGTATTCGTGCGATTACCATGATTGATCCTGATCGAAAAGAAGTGATTGTGCCAAATAAGTCCTTTGTAACAGGTCAAGTGATCAACTGGGCATTATCTAATACCGTTACTCGTTTAGTGGTTTCCGTTGGTGTGGCGTATGGTTCAGATTTAGACTTAGTGAAACGCTTATTATTGCAAGCCGCGCATGAGCAACCAAGTGTCTTAAAAGATCCAGAACCAAGAGCATTATTCTTGACCTTTGGGGCAAGTACATTAGATCACGAATTACGTGTTTATGTAGGGCAAGTATCTGAGCGTAATGATACGTTGGATGCACTCAATCGTCGAGTGAATGAATTATTTGCAGAAAATAATATTGATATTGCATTCAACCAATTAGATATCTTTATCAAAAACAAAGATACAGGTGAAGAGATTCCATTTATTGATGTGGCAAAATTAGCCCAAAATCATTAATTAAAGAGAGAAAATATGGCAGGGAATACTATCGGACAACTTTTTCGTGTGACGACCTTTGGGGAGTCACATGGTATTGCATTAGGCTGTATCGTAGATGGCGTACCACCGAATCTTGAATTATCGGAAGCCGATATTCAACCTGATTTAGATCGTCGTAAACCGGGTACATCACGTTATACCACACCACGTCGCGAAGACGATGAGGTACAGATTTTATCTGGGGTGTTTGAAGGTAAAACAACGGGTACCAGTATTGGAATGATCATTAAAAATGGTGATCAGCGTTCACAAGATTATGGTGATATCAAAGATCGTTTCCGTCCTGGACATGCGGATTTTACCTATCAACAAAAATACGGTATTCGTGATTATCGCGGTGGTGGTCGTTCTTCTGCACGTGAAACCGCTATGCGTGTTGCTGCGGGAGCGATTGCGAAGAAATATTTACGTGAGCAGTTTGGCATTGAAGTGCGAGGTTTTTTAAGCCAGATTGGCGAGGTAAAGATCGCACCACGGACTATCGATAAAATTGATTGGGATAAAGTGAATAGCAATCCATTTTTCTGTCCAGATGAAAGTGCGGTTGAAAAATTTGATGAATTAATCCGTGAATTGAAAAAAGAAGGCGATTCGATTGGGGCAAAGCTAACTGTGATTGCAGAGAATGTTCCTGTTGGTTTAGGTGAGCCCGTTTTTGATCGACTTGATGCAGATTTAGCCCATGCTTTAATGGGGATTAATGCCGTTAAAGGCGTAGAGATTGGCGACGGCTTTGCAGTGGTTGAACAGCGTGGCAGTCAACATCGTGATGAAATGACACCCAATGGTTTTGAAAGTAACCATGCTGGCGGTATTTTAGGGGGCATTAGCTCAGGACAGCCAATTATTGCAACGATTGCATTGAAACCGACATCCAGTATCACGATTCCAGGCCGTTCCATTAATTTAGCGGGAGAGTCTGTGGAAGTGGTGACAAAAGGCCGTCATGATCCTTGTGTGGGGATTCGTGCAGTACCCATTGCGGAGGCAATGGTTGCAATTGTTTTACTCGACCATTTATTGCGTTTTAAGGCACAATGCAAATAACTCTTTTAAATTAAGCTTCTTGTGCTCTTTTATTGAAGAGAAATCAACTTATTTTAGGAAATCTTATGAATAAATCTTTAGCAAAATTACTTTCAAGTGCGGTTGCTTTAGGGTGTGTTTTTTTCTCGTTGCAAACAACAGCCTCGCCACAAGACTGGCAACGGATTAAACGTCCAATTCCTGCAACAGATGGTAAAGCAAATCCAATCGGCAGCTATTCGAATGGTTGTATTATCGGGGCAGAGCCATTGCCTTATAAAGGTGAGGGCTACCAAGTGATTCGTATGAATAAAAATCGCTATTATGGTCATCCGGATATGATTGCCTATTTACAGCGTCTTGGACAAAAAGCGAAGTCAGCAGGCTTACCAACGATGTTAGTTGGGGATATTGCTATGCCAGGTGGTGGTCGCTTTTTAACGGGGCATGCAAGCCATCAAATGGGATTAGACGCGGATATTTGGTTGCGCATGGGGACCATGACAGACAGTGAAGCGTTAAATTCTGACGGAAAAGGCTTGCTTGTGGTGAACCGTCAAACACAACGTGTTGATGAAAATGTATGGAATAACAATCATGCAACGTTAATTAAATTGGCTGCGCAAGATCCCAAAGTGACCCGTATTTTTGTGAACCCAGCGATTAAATTAAAACTTTGTCAGACTGCGGGTGATGATCGTGCTTGGTTACACAAAATTCGTCCATGGTTTGGGCATGATTCACACTTCCACGTTCGCATTGCTTGCCCGAAAGATGCTGCTTATTGTGAAGATCAAGCACCGGTACCAGCAGGCGATGGTTGTGGCGATGAACTTTATTCTTGGCTTGAACCTGCAAAACCAGGTTCAGGCTCTTCTAAACCAAAAGTGACACCACCAGAGCCGTTTTTATGCCAACAGGTGTTGAGTTCGCCAAATAGTAGTGAATGGTTAGAGTAGGAGTTAAATCATGGAGTTGGGGATTGATATATTAGCCATGCTTTTTGCTGCTGCCTTTATTGCCGCATTTATTGATGCGATAGCGGGTGGTGGAGGCTTAATTACAATCCCTGCCTTATTAATGACAGGCATGCCACCAGCAATGGCATTAGGCACGAATAAATTACAAGCATTCGGTGGTGCGTTGTCGGCAAGTATTTACTTTCTGCGTAAAAGAGCGGTCAATTTATCGGCGTTTTCTTTCATCTTACTGGTGATTTTTATCGGCTCGGTGATTGGTACGTTACTCATACAAAATTTAGATGCATCATTAATTAAAAAAGGGCTTCCATTTCTCATTTTAGCGATCGGCTTATACTTTTTATTTACGCCTAAATTGGGTGAAAGTGATCGTAAACAACGAATTTCTTACGTTGTTTTTGCGTTATGTTTTGGTTCATTACTGGGTTTTTATGACGGCTTTTTCGGGCCTGGGACGGGTTCATTGATGAACCTAGCTTGTGTGACGTTACTTGGATTTAACCTCACTAAAGCTACTGCGCATGCCAAAGTGATGAATTTAACCTCAAATTTAGCCTCATTAATTTTTTTCCTAATTGGTGGTCATGTGATTTGGACTGTCGGTTTAGTGATGATGGCAGGAAGCCTGATAGGTGCAAATTTAGGTGCTAAAATGGTGATGGCAAAAGGCAAACAACTGATCAGACCGATGGTGGTGATTATGTCATTTATCATGACGATAAAAATGGCGTATGATCAGGGTTGGTTTCATTTTTAACGATTGATTATGACAGACTCTCAGAAAAAATTACGTATTACAGCACGAACGGGTTATGAACCACATTTTTCATGGGCATATTTGCACCCGAAAAATTGGGGCATTTGGCTTGGTATTTTTGTGCTTTTGTTACTTGCTTTTGTGCCATTTCGTTTACGCGATAAAATGGCCGAGAAACTGGCTCGTGCGCTGACGAAAAAAATCGGTAAACCACGTATTCGTGCAGAAATTAATTTGAAACTCTGTTTCCCAGATTGGACGGCAGAGCAGCGTGACAAAGTGATTGAAGAGATGTTTGTGACGGTCGCACAAGTCATGCTTGGTATTGGTGAAATTGCTATTCGTTCAAAAAAACATTTACAAAAACGTAGCGAGTTTATAGGCCTTGAGCATATCAAACAAGCCAAAGCCGAAGGGCATAATATCATTTTGATGGTACCACATGGTTGGGCGATTGATGCCTCTGGCATTATTTTGCATACACATGGCATGCCAATGACTTCAATGTATAATCCTCACCGAAATCCGTTGGTGGATTGGCTATGGACTTTAGCGCGTCAACGTTTTGGTGGAAAAATGCATGCGCGCCAAAATGGTATTAAGCCGTTTTTAGCACATATCAAGCAAGGTCAAATGGGATACTATCTTCCAGATGAAGATTTTGGTGCCGAACAAAGTGTCTTTGTGGATTTCTTTGCCACTTATAAAGCCACACTTCCTGGGTTAAACAAAATGGCAAAATTAGCGAAAGCGGTAGTTATCCCAATGTTCCCTCGTTATAACGCTAAGAATGGCAAGTATGAAATGGAAATTCGCCCACCGATGCAATTAAGCGAAGATCCTGAGCAATCAGCCCGTGCGATGAACGAGGAAATTGAATATTTCGTTACACCAACCCCCGAACAATATGTCTGGATTTTACAGCTTCTTCGTACTCGAAAAGACGGGGAAGATATTTACCCAGATTAATTCATTTTATTTACAAAAGTGCGGTCAAAATTCACCGCACTTTTGCATTTTTCTATGCTAGAATGCGAGCCTAAAAACAGGATTTTTTCTTACTCTTTTTTGAGCAATTATTTATGAACAAACAACTTGAATTAATCAAATCTTCTATCAAATCTATCCCAAATCATCCAAAAGAAGGCATCATTTTCCGTGATATCACGAGCTTGCTTGAAGTGCCTGCAGCTTTCAAAGCCACAATCGATTTGATCGTTGAAAAGTATAAAGATCAAGGTCTCACAAAAGTCATTGGTACCGAGTCTCGTGGATTTATTTTTGGTGCGCCAGTTGCATTAGCATTAGGATTACCATTTATCCCCGTTCGTAAACCGGGCAAATTACCGCGTGAAGTGATTGCACAGTCTTATCAATTAGAATATGGTCAAGACACCCTTGAATTGCACACTGATGCAATTTCACAAGGTGATAATGTGCTAATCATTGATGACTTGTTAGCAACGGGTGGAACAGTTGAAGCTACCGTGAAATTAGTTCAACGTTTAGGTGGTGAAGTGAAACATGCTGCCTTTGTGATTAATTTGCCAGAATTAGGGGGCGAAAAACGCTTACGTGATTTAGGCATTGATTGCTACACCTTAGTGAATTTTGAAGGCCATTAATTTTTAAAGGGATGCGATGAGCTACCAAGTTTTAGCCAGAAAATGGCGACCAAAAAACTTTTCTGAAGTTGTGGGGCAAAGCCATGTGCTCACTGCTTTGGAAAACGGTTTAAAAGAAAACCGTTTACATCATGCTTATTTATTTTCCGGCACCCGTGGCGTAGGTAAAACCTCCATTGCTCGTTTATTTGCGAAAGGCTTGAATTGTATAAACGGTATTACTGCCGATCCTTGTGGTGAATGTGAAAACTGCAAAGCGATCGAAGCTGGCAATTTTATTGATTTAATTGAAATCGATGCGGCTTCTCGTACCAAAGTAGAAGATACCCGTGAGCTATTAGACAACGTGCAATATAAGCCGGTAGTAGGGCGTTATAAAGTCTACCTCATCGATGAAGTGCATATGCTTTCCCGCCATTCTTTCAATGCGTTGTTAAAAACCTTGGAAGAACCACCTGAATATGTGAAATTCCTACTCGCGACAACGGATCCTCAAAAATTACCGATTACGATTTTATCCCGTTGTATGCAATTTCATCTCAAAGCATTAGATGAACCGCAAATTTCAGCACATCTTAATCGCGTGCTTACTGCCGAAAATATTCCTTTTGATGCGCCAGCATTAGATAAATTAGCCAAAGCGGCACAAGGTAGTATTCGTGATAGCTTAAGTTTAACGGATCAAGCGATAGCCATGGGCAACGGTAAAGTTTCCACCGATGTGGTGAATACCATGCTTGGGCTATTAGATGAAGACCAACCGATTGAAATCATTTACGCCTTACATCAAGGTAACGGTGAGCGTTTAATGAAAACCATCCAAACGGTGGCAGAAAAAGCGGGCGATTGGGATGAGTTACTGGCAGAAACGGCTGAGAAATTACATCAAATTGCATTAATGCAGTTGCTCGCTAAAAGTGTGACAGATGAAAACGATCACTTAGGTTTTCTAGCCAAACATATTTCACCGGAAGACGTACAATTCTTCTATCAAGTAATTGTATCGGGTCGAAAAGAATTGGCCTCCGCACCAAATCGTCGAATTGGTGCAGAAATGACATTATTGAGGGCATTGGCATTCCACCCAAAGTTCCTTACGGCAGCACAAACGCCTAAACAAGGCGGGCTATCCCCTGAACAAAATACACAGAAAAGTGCGGTTGAAAGTCAGCCTGTTTCTGGGTATGTGGATATGCCAGTGCTGTCGCAAAACATCAAAGCAAATTATTCTGCACAAGCGCAAAAGCCGATGGCTCAATCAGCAGTTGTGCATTCTTCACCTTCTCAACCGGTTTCCACGCAAACCACATCTTCATTGAATTTAGCTAGCCTTGCTGCACTAGAGGCATTGAATCAATTAACGCAAATTGAGCAATCAGAGCGCCAACATCATCATGATGAACAGCAAGCCGCCGTAGAAGAAACTTTGCATCATCTCCAAGCGTTGGATGAGCAAAAAAATTCACCAAAAATGACCGCACTTCCTGTGCGAGAGATGACACCACCGAAAGCTGCGCAAACGAAAGTAGCGGTACTAAATCCAATGACTCAACAAGCTGACGAGTTAAAGCAAGGTATTGAGACGGTTGAAAATACCATTGATGACAATGCTGAAATGGATGCGGAAGAGCAAGAAATTCTCGATGCGGAAACCTACCGTTGGGAGTGGAGTAATCCGGATTTAGCTAAAGTAGATAGTGGTGTGCGTCCTTCTGATATTAAACAGGCAATGTTGAAAGATGTGACACCAGAATTGCGTGAGAAAATTATTCAAATTACGCAAAAACAAGATCCTTGGACGGATATTGTCGAACGTTCTGGCGTGATTGGCTTTTCAAAAGAGTTGGCATTAAATTGCTTTATTAAGTCGCAAACAGAAGATGAGCTTCAACTCGGGCTTCATTCTGAAAAAGCCCATTTAAAACAAGATCGAAATATTAAAAATTTACTGGAGCATCTTGAACGTTTATATGAAAAGCCAGTCAAATTGTCGATTTTTGTTGAAGATTCCGATGTTTTAACCCCGATGGATTACCGCAAAAAAGTTTATCAAGACTTGCGTGAACAGGCGCGTACGGATTTACAGCAAGATAAAAAACTGCTTTTATTACAAAAAGAGTTTGATGCGAAGTTGGATGTTGAAAGCATTCGACCAGTTTAAAATTCGTTTCTCTAAATTTTAACTTTATAAAGGAAAAAATATGGCGTTTAGCTCTCTTTTTACTCTTATTGATGACATTGCATCGATTCTTGATGATGTCGCCTTGATGACCAAAATAGCAGCCAAGAAAACCGTTGGCGTAGTAGGCGATGACTTAGCCTTAAATGCTAATCAGGTAACAGGGGCATCTTCCGATCGTGAATTACCCATTGTTTGGGCAGTCACCAAAGGATCCTTAGTCAATAAAGTCATTTTAATTCCAATTGCTTTACTGCTTTCTGCATTTTTACCTTGGTTGATCGTGCCACTTCTGATGATTGGTGGAGCGTATTTATGTTTTGAAGGTGTAGAGAAAATTCTGCATAAATTTATTGCCCATGAAGAGCACGAAGAAAAAACAACCTTTAATGAAGCCGCTAAAATTAAAGGGGCAATTCGTACGGATTTTATTCTTTCTGCTGAAATTATTATTATTGCATTGGGCGAATTAACCGAAGCGAGCTTGCTGACTCGCATCATTTCTCTTTCGATAGTGGGTATCGGAATTACTATTTTTGTTTATGGCTTGGTCGCATTGATTGTTAGAGCGGATGATTTCGGCTTATACCTTATCAAAAAAGGGGGCGTAGCGAAGTCAATCGGGAATGCAATTTTAGTGATTATGCCAAAATTTATGCGTTCACTTAGTTTTATCGGTACGCTTGCGATGTTCTTAGTCGGTGGCGGTATTTTTGTGCATAATGTAGATTTCATTCATCATTTGCTCGCTGATTATCAATTAGCTGATGGCTTATTAGGTAATGTGGCAACGTTAGTCGTTGGTGTGATTGTTGGGGCGATTGCTTGTGCGATTGTATTACCCGCAATGAAATTATTCGGTAAACACTAAAAACGAGATAAAAAATAACCGCACTTTGATGCTTTCAAGGTGCGGTTTTTTTTTATGGATGAAACAGATTATTGGCGAGAAGTATAATCGCCAACACAAACCCATTTATAGCTGGTTAAGGCTTCTAATCCCATTGGGCCACGAGCGTGAAGTTTTTGAGTACTTACCGCCACTTCTGCACCTAAACCAAATTGTCCGCCATCGGTAAATCGGGTGCTTGCATTCACATACACGGCTGCTGCATCCACTTGATTGATAAATTGTGTGGCTAGTCGTTGATTTTCCGTCAAGATACTTTCTGAATGTTGTGTGCCATATTCACGAATGTGAGCAATCGCCACATCCATATCTTCAACCACCACAACATTGAGATCGAGTGAACCCCATTCTTGGCGTAGCGCTTGTTCGGTCACTTCTTGCACATCGACATTTGCAGCTTGAAGAATCGAAAGTGCGGTCGATTTTGCATGGAATTTCACTTTTTTCTCGGCTAAATACTTCGCGAGTTTAGGTAGGAAAGTATCAGCAATTGAACGTTGAACTAAAAGCGTTTCCAGCGTATTACATGTGCTTGGACGCTGGCATTTTGCATTGGCAATCACCGCAAGGGCTTTTTCTTGGTCAGCACTTTCTTCCACAAAAAGATGACAAACGCCCACACCACCAACAATCACAGGAATGGTAGAATGCTGTTTACAAAGCTCATGTAAACCTGCTCCGCCACGAGGGATAATCATATCCACGTAGCGATCCAATTTAAGCAGTTGCATCACAAGTTCACGATTCGGATCCGTAATAGCTTGGACTGCATGGCGTGGTAAGCCCGCTTGTTCAAGGGCATTTTGTACCACTTCTACTAAAATTTGGTTGGAATGTTGCGTTTCTTTCCCACCACGTAAAATCACGGCATTACCGGTTTTTAAACAAAGACTTGCCACATCAATGGTGACATTGGGACGTGCTTCGTAAATGGTACCAATTACGCCAAGCGGTGTTCGAACTCGTTCGATCTTTAATCCGCTATCTAAGGTGCCACCATCAATAATTTTCCCCACAGGATCCGCAAGAGAAATCACATGGCGTACATCGTTCGCAATGCCTTTTAGGCGATCTTCGGTTAATAAGAGGCGGTCAATTAAGGCTTCAGATAAGCCGTTTTGTTTCGCGATTTCAATATCTTTTTGGTTCGCGGCTAGAATACGCTCCGCTTGTTGTTCTAATTGATCTGCAATAATGCTGAGCGCATGATTTTTTTCAGTGGTGTTTAACTGCGCTAAAATAAAGGCTGCATCTTTGGCCTGTTTGCCCATTTGTTCTAACATATCGAATCCCTTGTTATTTCAACAAAAATATGGTGTAGCTTATCGTAAAAATGCGTAAGGTGAAATGATTAAAATTAAGGATTTTGTGAATTCGGTGTGAATGGGTTATGATTTGCCCGACTTTATGACGTAGGGAAGTATTTAAAATTTACAGGTTCTACAGATAGTACTATTTACAGTTGTACAATAGACAATAATAAGACTTTTGAAAAATATAATAAATAGAATAGTAGGGGGAGATAAAATATGAAAACTGACTTTTTTAGTGTTTTAAAGATGTCAGTAATTTCAACTTTATTTATGTATGTATTAGCTCTATATAAATTTAACTTTGATTTTAAGAAAGTTAGTTTGTTAGTGACTCTTAAATGGTTTCCTTTAATATTCGTTTTACTTCTATTTTGTTTTTATTTAGGAAAAAGTATGAAAGGTAAGTATCGTGAATAATTTTTTATTCCTTCAGAGATCCTGTCCATCTATTTTTTCTAATTAGCAAAAATCATAATACATTTTTTACCAGTTAAAGTTAATGTTTGCATGAGTTATCCATTACTTCGTTTTCTTCGGTAATTTATCATTTGTTTCATCATCTTGCTCTTGGAAATCGAAAACGGGTAATCCCCAACCAAATCGAACAGCAAGTAAACGTAATGCAAAACCACTGAATAACGTGAGTAAAATTGAAAGCGTGTGTTCTACTTGAATGTGTTGTAATGCCATATACATGGCTGCAGAGAAGAATGACACGCTGGCGTAAAGTTCTTTTTGGAATACAAGGGGAATGCGGTTACAGAGTAAATCACGCAACACACCACCAAATGCACCTGTCACGGTTGCCGCAATGGATGTCACAGTAAAACCATAACCCATATCAATGGCAATCTGCGCACCGATAATGGAATACACGATTAATCCTAAGGCATCTAATACCAAGAAAATTGTGCGGAAGTAGCGCATGAAATGTTTGATGAAAGGTGCGATAAAAACCGTTAATACAGCTGCACCAGCCACCATAATGAAATATTCAGGATGTTTAACCCAGCCAAGCGGGTAGTGTCCAAGTAATACATCGCGTACCGAACCGCCACCAATCGCCGTCACACAGGCAATAATAATTACCCCAAAAATATCCATTTTTTCTCGTCCAGCGGCTAATGCGCCGGTAATTCCTTCGGCAGTTATTCCAATAATATAAAGTACGCTTAATAGCATTTTTTTGTGGTTCCTAAAGTGCGGTTATAATTTTGCTTATTTTAAAAGGGAATGAGTCAAAATGCACGAAAGCCATTAAAAAAAACTGTAAATTTTGGCATAATGACGCCTTCTTTTTCTAATCGAGAATCTTATGTCAGAAGAACAATCCAAACCCTTAGCCGCATTTCTTGCTCTCTTGCCAATTGGGTTGCTATTAATTATTGAATGTTTTGCAGAGTCTTTGCAATCTGCTGAAAAACTGATTCCTCATTTAGCCTTTGGTGTGCTGATTGCGCAGTTACTTTGTTTGGTTGCCTTTATTAAAGGCGAAATTTGTCCAGGACAACGCGGACGTTTAATCAAAGCAAATGTCTGTTTTGCACTTTATTGGTTAGTTTGGCTTGGAATGAGCTTAGACTCACCACATCATTACGTGATGACTGATATTGTTAGCTTATGCGGATTATCTGCCGTATATGCAGTATGGAAACAACCTAAAGATGAATCAGCTCGCCATGGTTTTCTTTTAATGGCATCGTTGGTGAGTGGATTGGGTGTAATTGCCTATTTGATGATTTTCTTCGGCAATCCAACACCAAATTTCGTGCAATATAATCCATTGGCACAAGCGGTGATGGGCGTATTATTAGCGAATTTATGTTTGTCTGTTTCTCGTAATCGTCTGCAAGGTTTCATTGCGTTACTGCCATTATTGATGATTTTACTGCTTGCACTGAATGCGTTAGCAGTACTGATCTTTATTATTTATCAAGATGTAAGTGCGGTCAGTTTTGATGGTGTTTTCGCATACGGTATTTATTTTGTTCTTCATTTAGTAATAGCAGGGGTATTGCTTTTGCACAGTGTTAATAAATGGAAACTCAGTTATAACAGCTTACTCATTTTGTTCTTTATGGCGGCGAGTTTGGCTGTCTGGGCAATGTTCATTTAATGGATAAAATAAAATCTTACGCCGCCCCGATGTTAGTCGTGGGATGTGTGCTATTCGGTTTAGGAGGCCTAATTGTCAAGTTTGTGCCAGTGGGTGGTTATGCCATTGCATTTTGGCGTTTACTTATTGCCTCTTTTATTTTCTGGTTCTTAATGAAATTAAAAAGACAGCGTTTTCCGAGAAGCCGTAAAGCAATGATGTATGCCGCATTAGCCGGCATCTTTTTAGCCTTTGATTTATCTTTTTGGCATGAAAGTGTATATGCCGTAGGGCCGGGTATTTCAACGTTGCTGAATAGCTTGCAGATTTTCTTTTTGGCAGCAATTGGCTATCTTTTCTTTGGTGAACGCCAAACGAAATTACAAATGTTAAGCCTTTTTTTAGCGGTTGCGGGTGTAGTCTTAATCTCAGGGGAAGAGCTACAACATAATTTTGACGGTATGTACGGCATTATCATTGGGCTCATTTCGGCAGGTATGCTTGCCGCTTCAATGATTATGATTAAAAAAGTGCACGAAGAAGAACCCACCGCTTTATTTTCGTTAATGTTTATTTTGAGTTTAAGTGGTGCGCTTGTCTTAATTGTTCCTTCGTTGATTTTTAATTCTGATAATCTTTATCCAACCACCTTCACCGATTGGGGATTGGTGTTCATTTATGGTGCAGTGATGCAATGTGTCGCTTGGGGTATGATTGCTTATACCATTCCTTATTTGTCGTTAGGTTTAACCGGTTTGTTGCTTCTTTCCGAACCGGTGGTGGCGCTTGTGATTGATTATTTTGGCTTGGATAAGCCCATCAATCATTGGCAATGGGCGGGGGCAGTGCTGACATTAGTCGCGATTTATCTGGGCTCTCAAAAGAATAAAACCACTTAAAACAAAAAAGTGCGGTAAATTTCACCGCACTTTGTCTTCACATTAAACCAATTACTCAGCTGCTTTCTTTTTCAAGTATTGATAGAGCTCGTCTTTAATCCGTAATTTTTCTTTTTTCAAGTTCTCAATTTCCGTATGAGTAGCGAGTTCTATGTTATCAATCTTATTTTTGATCTCTTGGTCTAACACATTGTGTTTTTCAAACAAGCGATCGAAATAAGCATCTTTATTTTTGAGATTAGTAATTAAATCGCGAAATTCAGGAAACATAGGTTACTCCTCTTGGTTAACGTTCATTTTCATTATAGAACTTTTTTTTGCTGTTTCTAGTGTCTCATTCTCAGAATTTGACAGAGATCACAAAATTAAATCATGGCAAAGTGCGGTCATAAAATTGGATGTTTTTGAAGATATTAATAAAAGAAAAATCAGGGTTTTAACTGGTTTATTTGCTCAAAGCACGCTAGAATAAAGGTATCTGTTTCATAATGAAAAATAGGGAATTCCAATGATCGATCCAAATTTACTCCGTAATAATCTGGCTGAAGTAGCAGAAAAATTAAAAGTAAAACGTAACTTTATTCTTGATACGGAAAAACTTACCGCATTAGAAGAACAACGCAAAGATTTACAAGTAAAAACTGAAACATTACAAGCTGAACGTAACGCGCGTTCCAAAGCCATTGGTGCGGCAAAAGCACGTGGTGAAGACATTGCACCATTATTGGCTGAAGTAGATAACATGGGCGAACAGCTTAACGAAGCGAAAACTCAACTTGATGCCGTGTTAGCAGAAATCAATCAAATCGCGTTAAGCATTCCAAACATCCCAGCGGATGAAGTGCCATTAGGTAAAGACGACACTGAAAATAAAGAAATTTTACGTTGGGGGACACCGCGTACATTTAATTTTGAAATCAAAGATCACGTGTCATTAGGTGAAGATGCCAATGGATTAGATTTTGCAGCAGGGGCTAAATTAGCAGGTGCGCGCTTTGCGGTCATGAAAGGTCAAATTGCTAAAATGCACCGTGCGTTAGCGCAATTCATGTTAGATCTTCATACCGAACAACATGGTTATTTAGAAACCTATGTGCCTTATTTAGTTAACCATGCGACCCTTTATGGGACAGGCCAATTACCAAAATTCGGTGAAGATTTATTCCATACTTTAGCTTTAGAAGGTGAGCAACCTTACGCATTAATTCCAACAGCGGAAGTGCCGGTAACTAACCTTGTACGTGATGTGATTATTGATGAAGCAGAATTGCCAATCAAAATGACCGCACATACACCATGTTTCCGTTCTGAAGCGGGATCATATGGTCGTGATACCCGTGGTTTAATTCGTATGCACCAATTTGATAAAGTCGAAATGGTACAAATCGTCGATCCAGATAAATCTATGGAAGCGCTTGAAGAATTAACAGGACATGCAGAAAAAGTATTACAACTTTTAAATCTACCATATCGTAAAGTCTTACTTTGTACCGGAGATATGGGCTTTGGTTCTTGCAAAACTTACGACTTAGAAGTGTGGGTGCCTGCACAAAATACTTATCGTGAGATTTCTTCTTGCTCAAATATGTGGGATTTCCAAGCCCGTCGTATGCAAGCACGTTGCAAAGCGAAAGGGGATAAGAAAACTCGCTTAGTACACACATTAAATGGTTCTGGTTTAGCAGTCGGTCGTACTTTAGTCGCCGTGCTTGAAAACTACCAAAATGCAGACGGCTCAATTACGGTGCCAGAAGTATTACGTCCTTACATGGGCGGATTAGAAGTGATCTGCAAATAATCCAAAATATATAAATTCAATTTAGGGCTAATGTTTATTAGCCCTTTCTTTCATCTAGAGAAATGAGATTTTTATTCTAGTCTTTGAGATAAATCCACATCAATATTCATGCATTTAGAGGTAATCTTATAAGGTATCAATTTTTAGGAGAATAATAATGACTGATAAACGACCATTTCCATTACCAACAGGGTATTTTGCGATTCCATTAGGTTTAAGCGCTTTATCTTTAGCCTGGTTGCATATGGGCGATACGCTCTCTTTTTCTCGAAATGTGAGTGATATTATTGGCGTAACGTCTGTTTCAGTATGGGCACTTTTCGTCTTGCTCTATATTTATAAAATGATTTATTTCTCTCAAGAAGTACGAGATGAATATTGTTGTCCGATACGTTTTTCTTTTCTCGCATTAATACCGATTACAACGATGTTAAGCGGGGATGTTCTGTATCGTTGGTTTCCTCTTATTGGTGAGGGATTAATTTGGATCGGGACAATTGGGCAATTATTGTTTGCTTCAGTGCGTATTAGTGCGTTATGGAAAGATGGCACATTTGAGGAAAAATCGACACTGCCACCTTTTTATTTGCCCTCTGTGGCGACTAACTTTACAAGTGCCTCATCATTAGCCTTGTTAGGCTATCAAGATTTAGGCTATTTGTTCTTAGGTGCAGGGATGATTGCTTGGATTATTTATGAACCTGTGTTATTCCAACGTTTACGCGTGTTGCAGATTGAACCACAATTTCGTCCAACCATGGGGATCATTCTCGCACCGGCATTTGTAGGATCGTCAGCTTACTTATCGCTTAATGGAGGAGAGATCGATCTTTTCGTTAAACTCTTATGGGGATACGGTTTTTTACAAATGTTCTTTTTAATTCGTTTGTTCCCTTGGATTAGTGAAAAAGGACTGAATATTGGGTTCTGGGCTTTTTCATTCGGATTAGCTTCTTTAGCGAATGGAGCTGTTTCTTTTGTTCATCATAACGTACTGAGCGGATTGGCAAACGGTGCATTTATCTTTGCTAACTTGATGATGAGCGGTTTGGTGCTGATGACATTAGGAAAAATTTTCAAAGGACAATTTTGGTTAAAATAGCTTAAATAAAAAGTGCGGTTAAAAATGACCGCACTTTTTTTATGAATTTTTTAAATAACAACCTATCATTTACAAAAACTAGACATGTCGTTTTGCTGTTGATGTAAATGCAATTTTATCTGGTCGATAGCTAATACTCCCATATTGAAACGGTCGACCATCAGCCAAATAAGTGGTACTCGTCACATTCACAACCATGTCATACTCACCAAGATCGATCGCCTTTTTTTCTTCTTCATTTGCATAACGAAAGACAATTTTCCGTTGTGAGTGACTAATTTTTAATTTTAATTCGTTTTCTAAATAGTGATAAATAGAGTGCTCAGCGATTTCTCGGCTAATAAAAGGCACGATGCGGCGATCAAAATAAGAAACTTCGTATTCAACGGCTTCACCATCAATTTCACGCAGGCGACTGATGCGGTAGAAATCGATCTGATCATCGACATTAAAAATATGCATTAACTCTTCTTCACCTTGCACAATATACAAACTGGTTAATGTCGTTTTTACGTGGTGTGTTAAGGCACTATTTAATTCGCTAACGGTTTTAATTTCAGAAAGCATTTGTGGTTTAGATAAGTCATGCTCTAAAACAATTGAATTTCGGCCTTGTTGCTTTTGAATATAGCCATCAATTTCAAGTAAGGAAAGCGCTTTTCGAATAGTATCTTTAGAAAAACCATAGCTTTGCATGAGTTCATTTTCACTCGGAAGCTCTTGCAATGGCGCTAAATTACCATTGTTAATTTGGGTCTTTATCTCATTATAGACCTGCTTATACTTGCTCATTTTTAATCCTTTTATCTATCGTTGGTTCCATAGGTGTCGTCATAGCATATCATAAAATCATAAATGTTATACGTATAAAATGTGATATTAGTCACTCTTTTACGAAAATGTTCTAAACTTTTACGTATAAGTTGTTGCATAAAAATACGGTTAGGTTAGAATGAGCCAAAATGATAACTTCCTAGAGGAAATATTATGCTTACTCGTTCAAGTGGTGTTCTTATGCACATTACCTCGCTACCAAATGCATTCGGAATTGGTAGCTTTGGGCAATCGGCTTATGATTTTGTCGATTTTTTAGTTGAAACTAAACAAACTTATTGGCAAATTCTTCCACTTACTACCACCAGTTATGGTGATTCACCTTATCAATCTTTCTCTGCAATTGCAGGTAATACTCACTTTATTGATTTTGATTTACTAACCCAAATGGGCTTACTGAAAGAATCTGATTATGCTTCGGTCAATTTTGGTGATGATCCAACTAGCGTGGATTATGAACGTATCTTTTACGCACGCCGTCCGATTTTAGAAACAGCCGTAAAAAATTTTTTAGCGAATCAATCACTCCAAGCTGATTTCAATCACTTCGAGAAAAACAATCGATTATGGTTGGACGATTTTGCTGAGTTTATGGCAATTAAAGAGCATTTCGGCAATCAAGCATTGCAAAAATGGGATGATAAAAAAGCCGTTGCACGCGATCCAAAAACATTAGAAAAATATCGCACGATGTTAACGGATCAAATTCAGTACTTTAAAGTGACGCAATATTTCTTTTTTAAACAATGGAGCGAGTTAAAACATTACGCGAATCAAAAAGGCATTAAGATTATCGGTGATATGCCGATTTACGTGGCTGCAGATAGTGTAGAAGTTTGGACAAAACCAGAACTCTTCCAATTAGATGAAGAACGCAATCCGCTTGTTGTTGCTGGAGTTCCAGCGGATCAATTCAGTGCAACCGGACAGCTTTGGGGCAATCCGCTTTACGCTTGGGAAGAGCATAAAAAACAAGGCTATGCGTGGTGGATTCATCGTATTGAAGAAAGTTTCAAGATTTATGATGTACTTCGCATCGACCATTTCAAAGGTTTTTCCGATTATTGGCAGGTAGATGGAAAAGCCGATATTGCTAAATATGGTAGTTGGCAGCCAGGTCCCGGCTATGATTTATTCAAAGCTGTTAAAGAGCAATTGGGTGACTTACCGATTATTGCCGAAGATTTAGGTAATATTGATGATAAAGCCAGAAAATTGCTTGCAGATTGTAATTACCCAGGTATGAAGATCTTGCAATTTGGTTTTGAAGATGTCAGCGGAAAAAGTTTAGATAGCCCGCATTATTGCATCCCACATTCCATTGTTTATACCGGTACACATGATAACGAAGTAACTAATGGTTGGTATAACGGACTTACCGAACAACAGCAACAATATATTAATGATTATACGCATCGTGGTGAGGATGAATCGATTTGTCAGGCGATGATTCGTCAGCTTTTTGCAACGGTTAGCAATACCGCGATCGCCACAATGCAAGATGTTTTAGATTTGCCAGCCAGTTCAAGAATGAATGTTCCTTCAACAATTGGTGGAAACTGGCAATGGAGAATGCAGCAATCAGATTTAACGCAAGATAAAAAAGACTTTTTAGCAAAAATGACCACGTTATATCAACGTGCTAATCAGGAAAAAACAATGATTAAATTTAGTACATTTGTAAAAAACGAAACCAATAAATCGCTTGAGCAATTAAGTGATAAAGAAACTTATATTCAATTATTAAATTACGTAAAAGCACTTTCTGCAGATAAACCTAAAAACACAGGTAAACGTAAGGTTTACTATATCTCAGCAGAGTTTTTAATTGGTAAATTACTTTCTAATAACCTGATTAATCTTGGTGTGTATCAAGATATCAAAACAGAATTAGAAAGTGCGGGTAAATCATTAAGTCATATTGAAGATATTGAACCAGAACCGTCTTTAGGAAATGGTGGGTTAGGTCGTTTGGCTTCTTGTTTTATTGATTCAATGTCTACACTTGGCTTAAATGCTGAAGGGGTAGGTTTAAATTATCATTATGGGTTGTTCAAACAAGTCTTTAAAAAGAATGAACAACATGCGGAGCCTAATGATTGGATTGAAGATAACTCTTGGTTAATTCCAACAGATATTACCTATGAGGTGCCATTTAAGAAATTTACGTTAACCTCTAAACTAGATCGCATTGATATTTTAGGTTATAAGAAAGAAACGAAAAACTATCTCAATTTATTTGATATTCAATCAGTGAATCCTAAACTGATTAAAAAAGGTATCGAGTTTGATAAAACTGCGATTGAAGAAAATCTGACTTTATTCCTTTATCCAGATGATTCAGATAAGAATGGGGAATTACTGCGTATTTATCAACAATACTTCATGGTATCAAATGCTGCACAATTATTAATTGATGAAGCAATTGCGCGTGGCAGTAACTTACATGATTTAGCGGATTATGCGTATGTACAGATCAATGATACCCACCCTTCAATGGTGATTCCTGAATTAATTCGCTTATTAACGGAAAAACATCAGATTAAATTTGCCGAAGCCGTTGAAATTGTACGTAATATGGTAGGCTATACAAACCATACCATTTTGGCTGAAGCATTAGAAAAATGGCCACTCGCTTATTTAGATGAAGTGGTGCCGCATTTAGTGGTGATCATTAAGAAATTAGATAAATTAGTGCGTGCAGAATATAAAGATCTAGCAGTGCAAATCATTGATAAACAAAAACGTGTGCATATGGCGCACATGGATATTCACTTTTCAAATTCAGTCAATGGTGTGGCGGCATTACATACGGAGATTTTGAAGAATTCAGAACTTAAAGCATTCTATGCGTTATATCCTGAAAAATTCAATAATAAGACAAACGGCATTACCTTCCGTCGTTGGTTAGAGTTTTCTAACCAAGCATTAGCCGCTTACATTAAAGAATTGATTGGCGATGAATATTTGCATGATGCAACGAAATTACAGAAATTGTTAGCCTTTAAAGATGATAAAAAGGTTCATCAACAATTAGCGAAAATTAAGTTTGAAAATAAATTAGCACTAAAAGCGTACCTTAAAGAAAATAAAGGTATTGAGTTAGATGAAAATTCAATCATTGATACGCAAATTAAGCGTTTCCATGAATATAAACGCCAACAAATGAATGCGCTTTATGTGATTCATAAATACTTAGAAATTAAAGCAGGTAAATTACCAAAACGTAAAATTACGGTGATTTTTGGCGGAAAAGCTGCACCTGCTTATGTGATTGCACAGGATATTATTCACTTAATTCTTTGTTTATCTGAGTTAATCAATAATGATCCTGAAGTGAATAAGTATTTAAACGTACATTTGGTGGAAAACTATAATGTGAGCGTAGCAGAAAAACTGATTCCAGCAACTGATATTTCAGAGCAAATTTCACTTGCCTCTAAAGAAGCTTCTGGTACAGGTAATATGAAATTTATGCTTAATGGCGCGTTAACCTTAGGCACAATGGATGGCGCTAATGTTGAAATTGCAGAATTAGCCGGTGCTGAAAATATCTATACATTCGGTAAAGATTCAGAAAGCATTATTAAACTTTATGAAACAGCAGGTTATGTTTCAAAAGAGTATTATGAAAACGACAAAGATATTAAAAGAGCGGTCGATTTTATTCTGAATCCTGCAGTAGTGAAATTAGGCAATAAAACACGTTTAGAACGTCTTTATAACGAATTATTGAATAAAGACTGGTTTATGACGTTAATTGACTTTAATGCTTATGTTGAAGCGAAAGAACAAATCTTAGCCGATTATGAAGATCAAGATAGTTGGAATGAGAAAGTCGTTCACAATATCGCAAAAGCGGGCTTCTTCTCATCAGATCGCACTATCGCTCAATATAATGCAGATATTTGGCATTGTGAGGGCTAAGGGGAAGCAATGAAACTACTTACCCTGAATGTACACGCTTGGTTAGAAGCTAACCAAGCGGAAAAAATAGAGATTCTTGCTGACACTATTGTGGAAAAGGGTTATGACATCATTGCCTTACAAGAGGTTAATCAATTGATGTCGTCTCCTGCTATTTCGCCAACGTTAAAGCAAGATAACTATGGTGTCATTCTGTTAAATAAAATCAATCAACGCGTTGCACAGAAATATTCGCTTTTTTGGAGTAATTCGCATATTGGTTACGATAAATATGATGAGGGCATTGCGTTTTTAACGCGCTTGCCCGTTTATGATGTTGATGCGTTTTATTGTAGCCAACATCAACGTCTTGACTCGATTCTCTCGCGTAAAATCATTGGCTTGACGGTAGAATATCAAGGCCAGTTAATTGAATGTTATTCTTGCCATATCAATTTGCCAAATTGTGATGGAGAAAACCAACTTGATAATGTTCGTTATATTGTAGAGCGAAGTCAAAGTGCGAATCTTAAAATCCTGATGGGTGATTTCAATACTGATGCAATAAGCGATCAGCAAGCTTATCAACAAATTAAATCCTTAGGCTTATTCGATACTTTTGATATGGCAGAGCAGAAGGATAGCGGTATCACTGTAGAGAAAGCGATTGACGGTTGGAAGGGCCATAGTCAAGAAAAGCGATTAGATTATATTTTTTTAAACCAAGCAAAAAGGGTTTTATCCAGTCAGGTTATTTTTAATGGCAAAAATAAACCGATTGTTTCCGACCATTTTGGCGTAGAAGTAGCTCTCATCTTGTAGGAGAATCAATATGAAAAAAATGCTTAGTTTTGAATTTTGGCAAAAATTCGGTAAGTGCCTAATGGTTGTGATTGCCGTGATGCCAGCCGCGGGTTTAATGGTGAGTATTGGTAACTCACTGCCTTTGATTAGCGATGCTGAATGGCTAGCGATTGTCGGAAACATTATCGCCCAAATTGGTTGGGGGATTATCGGTAACCTCCATCTATTATTTGCGTTAGCGATTGGTGGTAGCTGGGCAAATGAGCGTGCAGGCGGTGCATTTGCAGCTGGCCTTGCTTTCATTTTAATTAACTTAATTACCGGTAACTTTTTCGGTGTGAAACTTGAAATGCTAGTCGATCCAAATGCTCACGTAAGTACCATATTGGCCGGTGAAATTCCTGTGGCGAATTACTTTGTGAATGTGCTTGGGCAACCTGCGTTAAATATGGGCGTGTTCGTTGGTATTATTGCGGGTTTTGTGGGGGCAACAACCTTCAATCGTTACTACAATTTCCGTAAATTACCTGAAGTATTAACGTTCTTTAATGGTAAACGTTTTGTTCCTTTCGTTGTCATTTATCGTTCCGTATTAGTGGCGATCTTCCTATCATTATTCTGGCCTTTAGTTCAAACAGGAATTAATCATTTCGGTCAATGGATTGCGAACTCACAAAACTCAGCACCAATTTTAGCACCATTTATTTATGGTACCTTAGAACGTCTATTGCTTCCATTTGGTTTACACCACATGTTGACTATCCCAATGAACTACACTTCATTAGGCGGTACTTATGAGTTCTTAACCGGTGCACAACAAGGCAAACAAGTATTTGGTCAAGATCCACTTTGGCTTGCCTGGGTGACTGACTTAATCAACCTTAAAGATGCAGGTAATTTAACGCAATATAACGACCTTCTTTCAACTGTGACTCCTGCTCGATTCAAAGTAGGGCAAATGATTGGGTCAACTGGTATCTTAATGGGCTTGACTCTCGCAATGTATATCAATGTGGATGAAGACAAGAAAAAACTTTATAAAGGTATTTTCCTTTCATCTGCACTTGCCGTGTTCTTAACAGGTGTGACTGAACCAATCGAATATATGTTTATGTTTGTCGCCTTACCGCTTTATATTGTTTATGCGTTAGTACAAGGTTGTGCTTTCGCCATGGCAGATATTGTTGACTTACGTGTGCATTCATTCGGTAACATTGAGTTCTTAACTCGTACACCAATGGCGATTAAAGCTGGCATTGGTATGGATGTGATCAACTTTATTTGGGTATCAATCCTCTTTGCGGTTGCCATGTTCTTTATCGCGAACTTTATGATTAAGAAATTTAACCTTGCCACAGCAGGCCGTAATGGTAACTATGATGCAAAAGGTTCAGATGAAGCTTCTAGCGATGAACCAAAAGTGGCGAATGCTAGCACGCAAGTTATTCAAATCATCAACTTACTTGGTGGACGTAATAATATTGCAGATGTTGATGCTTGTATGACACGTTTACGTATCACCGTACATAATCCAGAGTTGGTGGGGGATGAAGCAAGTTGGAAACAAGCAGGTGCAATGGGCTTTATCGTGAAAGGCTCTGGTATCCAAGCGATTTATGGACCAAAAGCAGATGTCTTAAAATCCGATATTCAAGACGTGCTTTCATCGGGCGTAGAAATTCCTAAAATGTAATTCTACCTAAATATCTACTTTATCCCCGCCTTCAAGGCGGGGATATTATATCAATAACTCATTTCTATATTGCTCATCTTCAATCTACCCTAAAAATCTTTTTATTTGATACTATCAACGTAGAAAAAATTTCCACAATTTTAGCTCTATAAAAAAATACCGTCCGTTATATAACGAGCGGTATTTCTAGTGTTAGAATGGAAGTGGTCATTAAATGATTAATTGGCCGATGATACTACGAGTTTCTTCTCGTACTTCGGTAAGTTTCACTTTCACCAAATCACCGATTTTGTAACGGCGTTCCCCTTGAATATACAGTGCTAATTCATCAGCATTCACTTGCATTTCATCTTTATTTGGATGCAACGTGGAAGCTGGTACGAACATGGATGCACCATTTTCTAATAATTGAACACGTAAACCACCACGCATCACATCTTGCACTTCTGCATCAAATTCAGCATTTTCAGCGACTTTGTCAGCAAGATAGCGACAATATAACCAGTCTGCGATATCGCGTTCAACCAAGCGATTTTGGCGACGGGCTTCTTGCAAGCGAGCAAGGACTTCATCTTGTGGTTTTTCACAAGCTTGCTGTGTGAGCACGGCTTTAATTAAACGATGGTTCACCATATCGGAATATTTACGGATAGGCGATGTCCAGGTCGCATAACCTTCTAATCCAAGCCCAAAATGTGGAGCAAGTTCGGATTTAAACTCCGCAAAGGTTAAATAACGACGTAAACGGAATTCTAAATAGTCACCTTCAATCGGTTCAATATCATGACGCATTTGGCAATAACCTTTTAAGGTTGCCAAATTTTCCACCGAATAACGTTCAGCAAGTTCAGCTTGATTTTCTTCATTGGCTAAATTTGCCATTAAGAAATTATGGGCATTTTCTAAGAATTTCTTATCAAAACCCGCGTGTGTATTGAAAATACCAGCTTTAGCATGCTCCGCTAAGAATTGAGCGGCACAAATGTTGGCAATGATCATGGATTCTTCCACGATTTGATTTGCAATACGACGATATTCCGCTTTAATTTCTTGTACTTTGCCATTCTCAGCGAGAATAAAGGAGTAATCTGGTTTCTCTTTAAATAACAATGAATGGGTTTTACGCCATTGAATACGCGCTTGAGTAAATTGATGTAACCAATCAATTTGCTGGGCAATTTCAGGTGTTTCCGGTTGCCATGCATCCGGTACTTGTTCTAAATAATCTGAAATCTTGTTATAGGCTAATTTTGCTTTAGATTGTACATAAGCCGATACAAAATGCGGTTTAGCCGTGATGTTACCAGCAAGATCCGTTTCAATGTAACATACTAAAGCAGGACGAGTTTCATTTGCCATTAATGAGCATAGTTCATCAGACAATTCACGCGGCAACATTGGGATGTTGAAGCCTGGCAAATAATTGGTAAAACAACGCTGTTTCGCATCTTTTTCAATTTTTGAATCTAATGCAATGTAAGCCGTAGGATCGGCAATGGCAACGACTAATCGCCAGCCGGTTTGCGTACCATTTTGCTCGATAGGTTCGATGTAAAGGGCATCGTCCATATCCTGTGTGCTTTCAGAGTCAATGGTGACAAAATGAAGTGCGGTCAGATCTTCACGTGTTTGTTGATCTAACATTTCATAACTTTCTGCACCTTGCACAGGATGACGAGATTGCTCATGACGTGCTAATGTGACCCACCAAGGGGCTAATTCATCATCAGCACGGCAGATAAATTGATTGATGGTGGCATAGAAAAAGCGATCATCACGTAATGGGTGCGTTTTCAAATTTGCGACGACCCAGTCTCCTTCTTGTAATTTTTCTTTGACGGATTTGGCTTGTTGCGCACCAATGGGTTGGTTGATACTTGGGTGATCAACCAAAACTTGCAATTTCTTGTCTTTATTGAACCGCACTTTGGCAATAAAGCGCGTGAGCATTGGCTCAATTAATTCTTCAGGTTCAGCTTGCTCTTTATCGCCTTGCTTTTCAATGGTGGCTTTAATTTTGTCACCGTGCATCACTTTTTTCATTGCGGGAGGAGCAATAAAGTAGCTTTTTTTATCGCACTCTAAAAAACCATAAGCTTTATCAGTACTTTTTACCACGCCTTCAACGTGTTCTTTGCTATCGTGGATTTGTTGCTTAAGTTGTGCGAGTAATGGATTATCTTGGAACATAGTTATATTTAAAAAAAGAGAAAAGGCAGACTGAAAAGCCTGCCTAAAAATAGATTGTACGAAAAATTATTCTTCGCCTAATTCACCCATTGCAGTGATGCTGAAACCTGCATCTACGTGAACGATTTCACCAGTAATACCAGATGCTAAATCAGAGCATAAGAATGCTGCAGAGTTACCCACATCTTCGATAGTAACAGTGCGGCGTAATGCTGCGGTTTTCTCGAATGTAGCAAACATTTTCTTGAAGTTTTTAATACCTGATGCCGCTAAAGTACGGATTGGACCTGCAGAAATTGCATTTACACGAATACCTTCTTTACCTAAGTCAGCTGCCATTACGCGAGTTGCTGCTTCAAGAGATGCTTTCGCTAAACACATCACGTTGTAGTTAGGAATTGCGCGCTCTGCACCTAAGTAAGAAAGGGTTAATAACGCTGCATTTGGATTTAAGTAAGGACGTGCCGCTTGTGCCATAGCAACGAAGCTGAATGCACTGATGTCGTGAGCGATACGGTAGCCTTCACGAGTTGCTGCGTTTACGTAATCGCCATCTAATTGATCGCCTGGTGCGAATGCGATAGCGTGTACGAAACCATCAAATTTTTCCCAACGTTTGCTTAATTCTGCAAAGCAGTTTTGGATGCTTTCATCGGTCGCTACGTCTAAAGGAAGGACGATGTTAGAACCGAATTCTTTTGCAAATTCTTCTACGCGCGGTTGTAATTTATCGTTTAAATAAGTGAAAGCAAGTTCTGCACCTTGTTCTTTCATTGCTTTTGCGATCCCGTAAGCGATAGAACGGTTGCTTGCAAGACCTGTTACTAAAATACGTTTACCAGTTAAGAAACCCATATTTTTTCCTATGTTTGAGTTAAAAAAATCGACGAGATTATACTTGTTTTGTGAGCTTTTGGCAATTAATCACACTTTGTACCAGTTAGGCCGGATTATCAATATCTTTAAATTCTACATCTAAGCCATATTCAGCCGCTAACCATTCACCTAATGCTTTGATACCGTAGCGTTCAGTCGCATGATGACCAGCCGCAAAGAAATGAATACCTTGCTCACGAGCAGAGTGAATTGTTTGCTCCGAAACCTCACCGGTAATGAAGGCATCACAACCTTGTGCTGCCGCTAAATCAATATAGCCTTGTCCGCCACCGGTACAAATGCCAATTTTACGGATTAAGTGCGGTCCATTTTCGGTGCAAATTAACGGTTTGCGTTGAAGCACTTGCTCAATACGTTGCGCAAACTCTTCAGCGGTAACGGGCTCTTTTAACGTTCCCCAAACAGGAATGCTGGTTGCGCTATTTTCTAAAGGTTGAAGATCGCCAATCCCTAATAACTGAGCAAGTTTTGCATTGTTGCCTAATTCAGGGTGAACATCCAAAGGCAAGTGGTAGCCGTATAAATTGATATCATTCACAAGCAAGGTTTTGATGCGTTTGCCTTTCATACCGCGAATACATGGATTTTCACTTTTCCAAAAATAGCCGTGGTGGACAAGAATCGCATCAGCTTGTTGTGAGACAGCATAATCAATTAATGCTTGGCTTGCGGTAACGCCTGTAATGATTTTTTGGATTTCTGCTTTACCTTCCACTTGTAAACCGTTAGGCGCGTAATCATTGATTCTGTCTGTGCTAAGTTTTTCGTTTAGTAAACGTTCAAGTTCTAGATTGTTCATCATTTTTGAGAGAAAAGAAAAAGGTGAGATATGGTAAGGGATTTAAAAAAAA
>NZ_KV801015.1:274829-401354 GCF_001810345.1 Haemophilus sp. HMSC061E01 | reverse complement strand
AAAAAAAATGGCTAGTGCAAAAGGAGTGGGGGGAATGCACTAGCCAGTAGTGTGTTTGTAATAAAACAAGTTTACTATCTAAAACGAGACCCATTATATATTTAATTATATAAAGATCAAGAAAAAAATAAGGAAAAATTTCCTTATTTTTCGATATGTCGTTTTTGTGTTCGCAAATAGATGAAAAATCAACCGCACTTATGAATACAAACTTGGTCCATTTTCAGTTGGACGAGTTTTAAATCGGCGGTGTAGCCACATGTATTGTTCTACACCTTTTAAGATTTCTTTTTCCACAACTTTATTCATTCTTGCAGCGATTGCTGTTTCATCTGAAAGATCGGAAAAATCCACTGGTGGAGAAATACTGACTGTATAGCCTGAGCCGTCTTTATTACGCAATGGAGCAAAAGGGACAACTTTACAATTTGGTGCAGATTTAAGCAGATAATAACTGCCTGTCGTAGTTGCGGCTTCTTGTACAGCAAAGAAAGGTACGAATACTGCATTTTTTCGTCCGTAATCATGATCGGGCGCATACCAAATGGTTTCACCTTTACGTAAAGCTTTGAGCATGCCACGCAGATCTTTTCGATTCAGCATGTCTTTGTTTGAACGTAATCGACCTTTAATTTGTAACCAATCCAGTACAGGATTGTCATTGGGACGATAAACGCCTACGCCAGGATGATGTAAGCCCACAATACGCGCGCCTAACTCAAGAGTGAGGAAATGAACACCCACAAAGATAATGCCGTCTTGGGCGTTCTCTTTTAAATAATTTAACCCTTCAATTTTTGACCATTTTTTGATGCGCGCATCAGACCAAAACCACGCCATGCCGGTTTCAATAATCGCCATCCCAACTGCACGTAAATTTTCTTGCAAAATGGCTTCACGTTCTTGCTCAGGCATTTCTGGGAAGCAGAGTTCAAGGTTTCGGCGGGCAATCGCGGAACGACGTTTTCCCACTTTTAATTTTGAGAAAAGCCAGCCTAAGCCATTGCCAATATGACGTAGAATTGGATAGGGAAGTAACAAAAGGCTTCGCCAAATCGCCACACCAAGCCAAAACCCCCAGTATTTTGGGGCAAGAAAGTGCGGTTGAAATTGAGGGAGTTTTTCGTTTTTCATAATTCTTTTCTGGTTAGTTCGGCGTGTAGTTTATCGCAAATTTGAGTTGTGGTAAAATTGCGCCAAATTTTATTATCCCAACAGAGAGATTTCAAAATGGCTCAATATTCTGCCAATTTTAATCAAGCAAAAGTATTAGTGTTAGGCGATGTCATGCTTGACCGTTACTGGTTTGGTGCGACTAATCGTATTTCACCGGAAGCACCGGTTCCTGTGGTTCGTGTACAAGATAATGAAGAGCGTGCAGGTGGTGCAGCAAACGTGGCAATGAATATTGCTTCTCTTAATGTACCTGTGCAAATTTTAGGTTTAATTGGTCAAGATGAAACAGGTACAGCCTTAACCAATTTATTACAACATCAAAAAATTGATTGTAATTTTGTGGCATTGGATACTCACCCAACCATTACGAAATTACGTATTTTGTCTCGTCACCAACAATTACTTCGTTTGGATTTTGAAGAAGATTTCCAAAATGTGGAATGTCATGAGTTGCTTGCGAAATTAGAATCGGAAGTGAAAAACTTTGGTGCGTTAGTGCTTTCTGATTATGGTAAAGGCACGTTAAAAGATGTGCAAAAAATGATTCAAATTGCACGCAAAGCAAACGTACCAGTCTTGATCGATCCAAAAGGCACAGATTTTGAGCGTTATCGTGGTGCGACTTTACTGACGCCAAATATGTCAGAATTTGAAGCGGTGGTAGGTAAGTGTGATTCTGAAGAAGAAATTATTGAGAAAGGCTTAAAATTAATTTCAGACATCGAATTGACCGCACTTTTAGTGACGCGCTCTGAAAAAGGCATGACATTACTTCGTCCAAATCAAGAGCCGTTCCATTTACCAACCGTTGCCAAAGAAGTATTTGATGTAACAGGTGCGGGCGATACGGTAATCAGTGTTCTAGCAACCGCACTTGCAGATGGTCGTTCTTTTGAAGAATCTTGCTATTTAGCTAATGTGGCAGCAGGTATTGTTGTCGGTAAATTGGGTACATCAACCGTTTCTACTGTGGAATTAGAGAATGCAATCCATGGCCGTTCTGAAACGGGTTTCGGTATTATGTCTGAAAGCCAATTAAAAATTGCCGTAGATCATGCTAAAGCACGTGGTGAGAAAATTGTGATGACAAATGGTTGTTTCGACATTCTTCACCCTGGCCATGTGTCTTATTTAGAAAATGCTCGCAAACTTGGTGACCGTTTAATTGTTGCCGTAAATACGGATGATTCAGTCAAACGCTTAAAAGGTGAAAGTCGTCCAATTAACAATCTGAATGCACGTATGGCAGTATTGGCTGGTTTAGCTTCTGTGGATTGGGTAGTCTCTTTTGATGAAGATACACCACAACGTTTAATCGGTGAGATTTTACCGGATTTATTGGTAAAAGGCGGCGATTACAAACCTGAAGAGATTGCAGGTAGTAAAGAAGTGTGGGCGAACGGCGGCGATGTTCGCGTATTGAATTTCGAAAATGGCTGTTCAACTACAAACGTAATTGAAAAAATTAAAGCGCTGAAAGATTAATAACTTTATAAAAACAACGGGCAACCTGTTTCACAAGTTGCCCGTTTTTTATTTTAGAATTTATATCGGATATTGCCGAAATAAACACGACCTTCTTCTGGATAACCTGCTTGATAGTAGTAGTTTTTATCAAAGAGGTTTGATACTCCAGCTTCTAAACTTAATTCTGAAATAGGTTCATAGATCAATTTTGCATTGCTGTTTCCAAAACCAGAGAGTTTCACAGTATCACCGCCATCTAAATAATAACGGCCATGTTCCGCTTCTTGGCTCACATAAAGTGAAAGATTTGGTAACATTTTCCAATCAACAAATGCAAAGAATTTATGTTTTGGCACATTCTTAACAATGGTATCTTGGGTTTTATTTTTTGCATGGGTATAGGTGTAGTTAGCCCCTAACGTTAAATTATCGGTTGCAAAAACATTCACGGCTAATTCAACACCTTTAAAGGCTTCTTTGCCCACATTTTGATATTGATTGAGTTTTTTGCTAATCGCGACTTCTTCAATAGCATCTTTTACTTCAGAATAGAAAAGTGCACTATCCATTCTTAACCAATCGCCGAAGGTATGCATATAACTAGCTTCGTAATGGTAAGCGGTTTCTGGGCTTAAGAACGGATTCGGTTCAGTACGACCAAATCGGCGAGAATAACGTTCTTTCATTGTGGCAAAACGTGTTTTCTTCGCAAAACTTAGCGCAAATTCATCATTTTCAGAGAAATGATGGGCAAGTTTAATTTGATAATTAAAGGCGTGTTTATTACCGATATCAAACGGACAAATCGCATTTTTTTGGTGAGTTGATGCACATTGTTTTTCAAATTTCTCTGCACGGTGTGAATCGCGTTTGTCGTAGCTGATGCCCGTAATCAGAGAGGTTTGCTCATTAAAACGATGAGTATTTTCTAAACCAAAGCTGTAGGTACGATCTTTATTGACTGCGGTAGGTTCATCATCATTATGTTCGCGATGCACGTCATATTTAATGAGGGTAGAGAATTTTAAGCGGTCTTTGGAGGTTAAATCGCCGCCTAAATCAAAGCCAGCCCCATAGGCGTAGTCGCGGTAATAGCTATTAAAGCTTGATTTTTTCTTTTGAGTGCTGAATGTGGCATCATCAAAAGCACGTAGATCGTTTTTAAAGGTGTCATAAAATGCCTTCGTGTTCAATGTGAGATGATGGGCGCCAAATTCAGTATGGGAAAGGAAATAGATACTGTCTTTATCCCACATCGGCCAGCGCCAATAGCGTTCAAAACTATCAGCGCCAGAATAGAATGGTGATTCTTTGGTGCCTTTTTGTGTAGAGAACGCCAATGCGTATTCATTATGCTCATTTGGCGTATAAGCGACTTTCAAGCTTAATTTTTTATCATGTTGTTTAGAATTTTCTGCTCGACCACCATCATCGCCTTTGGGATTGATTTGTTGATAATGATGAGAAAGTTGTAAGCCTTGTTTTTCAATAAAAGAACCACTTACTTGCGCATAAAATAATTCTTGTTTAGTACCTAAATCAAAATCTGTTTTATTGGTTGCTGTACCACCACTTTTACCATGAGAAAAGCCATAGCCAATAGAACCTTCGATAGGTTGAGTTGGTTTTTTGGAAATTAAATTTACTGCACCACCCATCGTATTGGCGCCATAAAGCACAGAGCTTGCACCCTTAGAAATATCAATACGAGATAAATCAAAGGTGGTAAAACGGCCTAAGTCCATTTCACCATCATAAGGGACATAAACCGGAATACCATCCATAAATACCGGTACGCGACGAGCATTAAAACCACGTACTAATAAGTTGTATTCGTTGCGTGCGCCACCATGTTCGACAAACACACCCGATGTGCTTTTTGCCACATCAGATACACGATCTTGGTCATTTTTTTGTAATTCAGCTTGATCAATACGCGCGGTACTGAGATCACTCGCTTTTTCACCGATGACTTCAATTTGACCAAGAGTAAATACATTCTCGGCATAAGCAGGCAAGCAGGCCAAGCTAATGGCGATGCAAAGCAGTTTCTTTTCCATTGGAACATCCTTTTAGGTTGGGGTTGAAACGTAACTTCAATGCAATGGTGATCGCGGCGAAAATTTTCTCATCATTATGGGGGAAATTTTCTCGTAAAGTGCGGTTAGAATCGCTGAAGTTTATTTTTCCGTTAGCTAATTCGGTGAGTAAAATCGAAGGGGTGAGCTGAAGTTGCTCTGCAATTTGTAGAATTGAAAAGTGCTCAAACGTCATGATTAAACGATCTAAATTGCAATAGGTGGGATAGCGATTATGTGTCACTAAATCGTTAAATTGTTGCACAATTTTGACCGCTTTATTTTTTCGATTAAAGAAGTGTAAAGCCACGCCCAAAATAAGCAGTAACGCCGAACCTAAATGCAACTGAAAGATGCCTTGAATGGGCCACTGAAAGTAGATCCCTAAGCCGCTGAACAAGATGCCTACCAATCCTGCAATGAGCATAGAAAGCAAGCAAAACTTATAAATCACATCCCATTTCATTTTTTCACCTTTAGCTATGAATAATAAATGTTATATAATAAAAAACATAACGATGACATTCTACCAAAATTTATTTACTATGTTAAAAAATATATAGCGTTAAAATAAAGTCATCTCATTTTGAATCGCTAAAAAAAGAGGGAAGAATATGAAAAAATGGATAGGTATTGCACTTGCGCTTTGTGTATCAACCAGTGTATTTGCAACAGAAGAAATCGCTTATTTGGCGGGGGAATTACCTCCGTCAGCTAAAATTGAAAAAGTATTAAGTGCAGGTAATCCAGCTGATGTATTGCTCCTTTCAAGTGCGCCCAATAAATTACTGGGATTGGCGGGATTTAATATGGAAAAACGTGGAAAATTGTTTCCTGCAGCACAACAATCTTTACCAATCTTAGGAAAAATTGCCGGAAAAGGCAGCACGCTCTCGCCAGAGAAAATTGTGGCATTACAACCGAATTTAATTATTGATGTAGGCAATGTCACCCCAAACTATATCGACCAAGCCAAACGGACTTTTGAGCAAACGGGTGTACCTTATTTGCTATTAGATGGCAAACTCAGTGAAACACCCACTACTTTGCGTTATTTAGGGAAAGTGTTAGGCGTAGAAAATCTTACAGAACCTCAAGCGAAGTATGCCGAAGAAACCCTTAAACAAGCGGTCGAAAATGCCTCTAAATTGACCAAAACCTTCTATTTAGCTCGTAGTGCAGATGGCCTACAAACAGGGCAAAAAGGCTCTATTCATACAGAAGCCATTGAAATCGTGGGTTTAAAAAATGTGGTAGAAGGCGATCATAAAGGGCTTACGCAGGTTTCGATGGAACAGCTTTTATTATGGAATCCTGATGTAATTTTTAGCCAATACCCAGAGTTTTTGCAAACCTTAAAAGAGAATCCGCAATGGCAACAGTTAAGTGCGGTCAAAAATGGACACGTTTTTTTAATCCCAAATAATCCATTTGGTTGGTTAGATTCGCCACCTAGTGTGAACCGTTTGCTTGGCGTACGTTGGGTTTCGCATTTAATCAGCGGTAAACCTATGACTGAATTTGCAAAAGAAGTACAAACGTTTTATCACGTGTTCTATCAGATTGAATTAACGCCAGAACAAGCGACTCAATTGCTACATGATGTGAAATAGTTATGCCGTATTTTGTTCAACGTAATCCCAAACTCTTTTTCACTTCGCTAGTGATTTTATTAGTCGGCACCATTTTGCTTTCGTTGAATGTGGGGCGATTTCCGATTTCTCCCCTTCAACTGGGACAAGCGATTCGCTGTGTATTTGAAACGGAATGTCAAACGCCTTCTTCCGTTGAAACGGTGCTTTGGCATATTCGTACACCGCGTATTTTTGTTGCCTGTTTAGTGGGTGCCGCCCTGGCTGCTGCGGGGGCGACTTATCAAGGGATGTTTAAAAATCCGTTGGTTTCCCCTGATATCTTAGGGGTTTCAAGCGGTGCGGGACTTGGTGCTTCATTGGCGATTTTCTACAACTTACCGATGTTTTACGTGCAGCTTTTTGCCTTTAGTGGCGGTATCTTGGCAGTGTTATGTGTTTCGATGGTTGCATCAAGAAGCCGTAATCAAGATCCTATTTTGGTCTTAGTGCTTTCGGGGATTGCGATCGGTTCATTACTTGGCGCGGGCATTTCACTGTTAAAAATTTTAGCCGATCCTTTCACCCAATTACCTTCGATTACCTTTTGGTTATTAGGCAGTTTCACGGCTGTTGGCGTAAAAGAATTAAGTCAACTTACCCCTATTTTAATACTCGGTATTCTGCCGCTTTTCTTATTGCGTTGGCGCTTAAATCTGCTCGCTTTAGAAGAAGATGAGGCTAAAAGCCTCGGTATTCCTATCCAACGTACGCGTTATATTTTGATCATTTTTACCACACTTTGCACAGCAAGTGCGGTCTCCATTACGGGGATTATTGGCTGGGTCGGTTTGCTTGTGCCCCATATTGCACGATTATTAGTGGGCGCCAATTTCATTTTATTGCTGCCAACATCGTTGTTACTTGGTGCGAGTTTTTTACTTCTCACCGACACACTCGCCCGCACGGTTGCAAGCATTGAACTTCCCATCGGGATTTTAACCTCTGCTTGTGGCGCACCGTTTTTCCTCTATTTATTGTTGAGAGGGCGAAAATGAATTTAATTGAAACGCAACAATTGACGATTGGTTATGGCAATAAACCTCTGTTAGACAAGATCAATTTTGCATTAAAACCTCAGCAAATTTGCTGTTTACTTGGCGCCAATGGTGCAGGGAAAAGCACTTTCTTAAAAACCTTGCTTGGTTTGCAGCCTGCTCTCAATGGGCAAGTTTTCTTTCAAAATCGACCGCTTGCCACATATTCTGCCGCTGAATTAGCACGCGAAATTGCTTATGTACCGCAAGCGCATGCACAGCTTTTTTCTTTTCTGGTTCAAGATATGGTGTTGATGGGGCGTTCTGCATATCTAAAATGGTATCAAACCCCAAAAGCGGAAGATAAAGATCTTGCTATCGCGGCTTTAGCGGAATTACAAATAACCCACCTTGCTAAACGTTATTACCATGAACTCAGTGGGGGAGAAAAACAACTTGTGCTTATCGCCCGAGCCATTGCACAACAGGCGAAATTGTTGATTATGGACGAACCGACAGCCAGTCTTGATTTTGGTAACCAGATTAGAGTGTTGGAAAAAATTAAACAGTTACAACATCAAAATATCGCCTTACTGATTACGACTCACAATCCACAACAAGCGGTCTATTTAGCTGAAAATATTGCGATGCTCGATCAAGAATTTGGTTTCCAGCAAGGTGAAAAAAGTGAACTGATGACCTTTGAAAACCTCGCCAAAATTTACCGCACTTCAGTTCAGGAATTGCAAAAACATCTCAACATTTAAGGATAAACTATGATTTATTTCTCAGACAAAGAACTCGATGATTTTTTATTGGAAGATATTTATCGCGGCGACTTAACCACGCACGCATTAGGGCTAGAAAAAGTCCCTGCAAAAATTGAATTCAAACGTAAAAATGCCGGAGTAGTGGCAGGGATTTCGGTGGCAGAACGGTTACTGAAAAAATTAGACATTACGCCTCAGGTTTATGTGAATGAAGGGGAATCCGTTGAAGCAGGTGCTGTGTTGCTAAGTGCGGTCGATTCTGCGGACAAATTACAGCAGGCATGGAAAGTAGTGCAGCTTGTATTGGAATGGTCTTGTGGCGTGGCACAATACACGGCGGAGATGATTGCTAATGCCAAAGCCATTAACCCGCATGCGGTGGTGGCTTGTACCCGTAAAAGTATCCCGAATACCCGTAAACTGGCGACCAATGCGGTGCTGGCTGCTGGCGGACATATTCATCGTCAAGGCGTGAGTGAAACCTTACTGGTTTTCACAAATCATCGTAATTTATTGGCTGAACCGAATAACTGGGTGCATATTGTGGAAGCCTTAAAGCGTGAAGCACCAGAAAATAAGATCACTCTCGAAGCAGACAATTTTGCTCAATTCGAACAAATGATTACAGCCTCTCCTGATATTATTCAGCTAGATAAATGGTCGGTTGAAGACGTGAAAGCCGCCTTAGATCTCATTAACACGCAAGGCAAAACGATTACGCTTTCCGTCGCAGGTGGGGTGAATAAAAATAATGTGGCAGATTATGCCAAGTTAGGTATTCATTTGTTTATTACTTCTGCGCCTTATTATGCGGCACCAGAAGATATTAAGGTGGTAATTACTAAGGCATAGAATTTAAAGTGTTTCTTTACAATAATTCCTTGCTTTTATTGGCTTCAATCGTTAAAATTCAGGCTCCTTGTCATCGCTGAGTTAGAGATCGGCGAATGATGTATTAATAACACTACCTTTTAGGAGTAAAAAATGTCTCTAAGTACTGAAAAAAAAAGCAGCAATCGTTGCTGAATTTGGTCGCGATGCGAAAGATACTGGTTCTTCTGAAGTTCAAATCGCATTATTAACTGCACAAATCAACCACTTACAAGCTCACTTCGCTGAGCACAAAAAAGACCACCATGGTCGTCGTGGTTTATTACGTATGGTTTCTCGTCGTCGTAAACTTTTAGACTACTTAAAACGTACTGATCTTGCTTTATACCAAAGCACTATCGCTCGTTTAGGTTTACGTCGCTAATTTTTATTACGATAGTAAAAATAAAAGCCTTCGGATTGCCGAGGGCTTTTTTATTTTTTGTATATTAGAAAAATAAAAAAACGGTCAAAAATTTGACCGCTCTTTGTTAATTATTAGTTTGCAATGCCTTTATGACGAAGTAATGCGTCTAATTGAGGTTCACGTCCACGGAAGCGTTTGAATAAGACCATTGGTTCTTCAGAGCCACCGCGAGTGAGAATTTCATCCAAGAAAGATTTACCGGTAACTGGATTGAAAATTCCTTCTTCTTCAAAGCGAGAGAAGGCATCTGCAGATAACACTTCAGCCCATAAGTAGCTGTAATAACCGGCTGCGTAACCGCCCGCAAAAATATGGCTAAAGCTATGTGGTGTTCTTGCCCATTCAACGCCTTTAATTACGGCAACTTTATCTTTCACTGCTTTTAAGGTATCAAGTACTTGATTAGCTTTGCCTGGTTCAAAAGTATGATGAAGGGTAAAATCAAACAAGCCAAATTCAAGCTGACGTAACACAAACATCGCTGCTTGGTAGTTTTTCGCTTTGAGAAGTTGATTTAATTTTTCTTCTGGTAACGGTTCGTGCGTTTCAAAGTGACCAGAGATAAAATCAAGGGCTTCTTTTTCCCAACACCAGTTTTCCATAAATTGGCTTGGAAGTTCTACGGCATCCCAAGGCACCCCATTGATACCCGCAACATCTGGTACGTCAACTTTGGTGAGCATATGGTGAATTCCGTGACCAAACTCATGGAAGAGAGTCGTGACTTCATCATGGGTGAATAGTGCAGGTTTATCACCAATAGGTGCATTGAAGTTACAGGTTAAATAGGCAACAGGTTTTTGAATTGAACCGTCGGCATTGCGTTTTCTGCCGATACAATCATCCATCCATGCGCCGCCACGTTTATTTTCGCGCGCATAAAGATCGAGATAGAAACTGCCGCGTACTTCTCCCGTTTCATCAATTAAATCAAAGAAACGCACATCTTTATGCCAAGTATCTACGCCAAAACGTTCAACTGCACGAATATTAAAAATGCGTTTAATTAATTCAAATAAGCCCGAAATAACGCGATCTTCAGGGAAATAAGGACGAAGTTCTTCATCATTGATCGCATATAAATGTTGTTTTTGTTTTTCGGAATAGAAACTGATATCCCAAGGCGCAAGTTCAGTGACGCCAAATTCTTTTTCACAATAAGCTTTGAGTTCAGCTAATTCTTTCTCACCTTGTGCTTTTGAACGATACGCAAGGTTATTTAAGAAATCTAACACTTGTTGTGGATTTTCAGCCATTTTAGTGGCAAGTGAACGTTCAGTGTACGTATTGAAACCTAGCAATTTAGCTAATTCCACGCGTAACGTCATGATTTCTTCAATAATCGCGGTGTTATCCCATTTGCCTGCATTTGGACCTTGATCAGAAGCGCGAGTCGCATAAGCACGATACATTTCTTCGCGTAATGCCGCATTTTCACAATAGGTCATGATAGGCAAATAACTTGGGATTTCTAGCGTAAAGCGATAGCCTTTTAAGCCTTTGCTTTCAGCAGATTGTTTTGCTGCAAGTAATGCAGATTCAGGAAGACCTGCTAATTCACTTTCATCTTCAATGACTTTTTCCCAACCCATGGTGGCATCGAGTACATTATTGCTAAATTGTGCGCTTAATTCTGATAAGCGAGCAACAATCTCACCATAACGTTTTTGTTTTTCTTCAGATAAACCGATACCTGAAAGCTCAAAATCACGTAGTGCATTTTCAATGGCTTTCTTTTGCGCCACTGAATAAGTGGCAAATTCAGGACTATTTTTTAAGGCTAAATAAGCATTGTATAAGCCTTTGTGTTGGCCTACCCAAGTGCTGTATTCAGAGAGTAGTGGTAAGCAGGCTTGATACGCATCACGTAATTTAGGACTGTTTTTAACTGAATTTAAATGGGAGATGGGTGACCAAGCACGGCTTAGGTGTTCGCCTGCTTCAGAAAGCGGTTCAATAAAATTTTCCCAAGTAAAGTGCGGTTGTTTTAAAACTTGTTCAATGACTTGACGATTTTCTTCGATAAGTTCTTGGATTGCCGGTTGAATATGTTCTGGTTTGATTTGAGAAAACGGAGGTAAGCCTTCAATATGAAGTAATGGATTAGACATAAATATTCCTTTTGCTAACTGTTTCTTTAGTAAATTGCGACAAATTCTATAATATCAAGGTTGAAAAATCTAAAAAATCAGTAATAATTGCGTATCACTTTTATTTAGGGTTTATGATGAACGGCGCTTCCTTTTTTTCTATTATCATTTTTTCTGGCATCATTGCTCTTACGATTGTTATAGGTGTTGTTTCACTTAAGTTTTTCCCAAAAACTTCTTTAACCAAGGCTATGTATGTTGTTCTTGGATGCATTTCTTTAATATTAGGCGTTATTGGTATTTTTTTACCTATTCTTCCGACAACACCTTTTTTACTGCTTACACTTTATTCTTTTGCGAAAGGTTCTTCTCGTTTAGAACAATGGTTTTTAGGGACGAAGCTTTATCAAAAGCACCTAAAATCCTTTAATGAACGTCGTGCATTGACGAAAAAAGCAAAAATTTCTATTCTAACCTTTTCAACCACAATGCTTTTAATTGGCTTTTATTTTACCCCAAGTGTTGTGGGGCGAACGATCATTGCCATTTTAATTGCAGTAAAATACTGGTTCTTTTTCTTTTGGATTAAAACAGAAGACGTTGAAAATGGATAATTCTTTCTTTACTTGGCTTAAAAGTGCGGTCATTTTGGGTGTTGTTTTTGGATTGAGTGGTTGTGATAAATTAAACAGTCCTAAATCTACAAACACAGCAGCAGAAGAGCAACCAACACAAAGTCAGCCTATCGAACAAGAAAATACATCAAAACCGAGTAGGACTTTACTGACTCGGGCGTTTACTCATTCTCCTTCTTTTGAGCCTTGGTTTGTGCGTTATCCTGAACAAGAAAACTTATTGCGCGATTTATATGAAGGATTAACGGCTTATGATCAGGAAGGACGAATCGTGCCAGGTATCGCAGAAAGTTGGCAAACAAAAGACAACAAAACCTGGATCTTTACCTTACGTGAAGGGCTTCGTTGGTCAAACGGTGAACCTTTAGTCGCTCAAGATGTGATGCTTTCTTGGCAAGCTCTGTCTCAATCCAATAGTCCATTAAGAGCTTATTTGGCTTATCTTAATCTAAAAAATGCGAAAGGCGTTTTAGAAAAAAATAAACCTTTTAAGAGTTTAGGCATTTATGCGGAAAATGACCGCACTTTACG
This sequence comes from Haemophilus sp. HMSC061E01, assembly GCF_001810345.1. Taxonomy (NCBI): domain Bacteria; kingdom Pseudomonadati; phylum Pseudomonadota; class Gammaproteobacteria; order Pasteurellales; family Pasteurellaceae; genus Haemophilus; species Haemophilus sp. HMSC061E01. Next base: position 388,702 of record NZ_KV801015.1, on the reverse strand, counting down.
CATTGAGCTTGATAAACCAACACCGTATTTGCCGGAAATGTTAGCGCATATTAGCCTTGTGCCACAATATAGCGATCCTGATTCCCCTGTGACTAATGGGGCTTATATGATCGAAAGTGAAAGTGTGAGAAGCATACACTTAGCGAAAAACCCCTATTATTGGCAGAAAAATAATGTCGCTTTTGAGCGTGTAGAATATTTGCCTTTTATCGCCACTAAATTATCTCACTTTGATGTGGTGGTTGATGTGCCAGAAGTGCATTCAGATCTTCAGCATTTTCCACAGCTTTGCGGTTATTTTTATGAATTTAATCTGAAAGATCCTAAAGTTGCTAAGGCAGATGTGCGTAAGGCGATTGCGTCGTTGGTTTCGGTTACGAATATTGTGAATAATGAGATTCCAGCGGCAATTCCAAGTTCGTATTTTTTACCGAAAGCTATGTTAAATGGACAAGACTCAAGATGGGAACCCGTTGTTGCCGAGCAATTATTGGCTCAAAATAAAATTAATGAAAGACATCCACTGTATTTAAATGTGCTTTATGATGAAGCGCCATTGCATGTGAATATCGCGCAACGTTTAGTAGGGCAATTAACGCAATCAGATATGTTGCGTGTAGATGCTCAACCAGTCAATTGGCAAACATTACAGGCTAAACGCCAAAAAGGTGATTTCCAAGTCATTCGTTCAGGCTGGTGTGCGGACTTTAATCATCCGATGGCATTCTTGGGTTTGTTCTATTCCAAAAGTCCGGATAACAAAAATGGCTATGCTAATGCAGAATACGATCAACTTTTTGAGCAAGCATTGAAAAGCTTAAATGAAAAAGAGCGGTCAGAAATTTACTTAAAATTAAGTGAGAAGATCCAACAAGAAAACCTTGCTTTACCGCTTTTCCAATACACCACACCGGTTTATATTTCTCCTACTATTATGGGGGCGAAGAAAAATCCAGTGGGCGTCATTTACAGTAAGGATCTATGGCGAAAAGTTGAAAGCTAAAGCTGATTAAGAAAGTTGTTCATGATGTGGTGAACAACTTTTTTTATTAAATTTAATAAAGTGTAGAGTAACACTATTTACTTTTTATTTTTATACGATACAATACACAACAAATCAACCTAGAGGGAAATCCTTATGTTAAAAATGAATGATTTGGTTAAGCTTAGTCAAACGCCAAAATCTACGGTGCTGTACTATGTGAAAGAAGGTTTGTTGCCAGAACCAGTAAAAGATAAACCGAATTTTCATCTCTATGATGAATATTGTGTAGAGTTGCTCAGTTTTATTAAATATCTACAAAGCAATTTCAATGCGACGATTTCACAAATTAAAGCTCTTTTTGCTCATCCTCATTTTGATTGGAATAATCCTTATGAAAGCCTTATTGGATTATTGGATATCATCATGGGCGCTGAAAATGAAGTGTTCACTATTGAGCAATTATGTGAAGAATTTCATCTTTCTGCTAAACAAATCGAAGACATGGTAGCGGAAGGATTATTGAATCCTCGTGAAGGCATTTTTACAGCAAAAGAACGTGATATTTTGGCGATCTTGGCACGTTGTGATGAAGCCGAAATGGATGTAGTGAAAGCTTATTTGGCCGCTGCGAAAATGTTAGCGGAAAAAGAGGTGAACGTGACTTTAGCGGCATTAGCCAATAGCGAACAAAAAGATGAAAAATTAAAACATTTATTTGATTTATTGTTGGTGTTAAAACCTTATCTCTTGAATATGAAAACCTTTAATCTTTATCAAGCGGAGAGTGCGAAATGAAACTCTTAAAATATGCTGGCTTTGTGCCTTATTTAGCCATTGCCTTTATTAATGCCAGTGTGGATTTAGCACATAAAATTACCATTCAAAATGTGTTGCTGAAAAGTTTTTCAGGTGAGAGTTTGGTTGTTTTAACGGCATTAATTAATGCGATGATTTTATTGCCATTTATTTTCTTATTTTCGCCTTCGGCATTTATTAACGATAAATTTTCTCGCACCAATGTGATTCGCTATAGCAGTTTGGCGGCTGTGGTGATCAGTGCTGGGATTTTATTGAGTTATATGACGGGTATGTTTGCCATTTCCTTTGTACTGACATTGATTTTGGCAGCGCAAAGTGCGGTCTATTCTCCAGCCAAATATAGCATTATTAAATCAATTGTGGGCACTGAAAATATTGGTATGGCAAACGGTGTCATTCAAGCGCTTACTATTGTGGCCATTCTATTTAGTTCTTTTACATTTTCTTTCTTCTTTGAAGCGCATTATGTAGCATCAGATGATCCGAATGAAGTATTACAAAGTGTTTGGGTGATAGGTGTAGCATTAGTATTACTGAGTGCACTCGAAGCCTATTTTGCGTTTAAAATCCCATTCTTTAAGCAAGAAGCTGAAAATACAGATGGTCAGTTTGATATGAGAAAATACCTTTCTTTAGGGTATTTAAAAGATAACGTTCGCACATTAAAAGCAGATCAAAATATTTGGTTGAGTGTTATTGGATTAAGTCTGTTTTGGGGCGTGTCACAAATTATTGTGGCGGCATTCCCAGCACATTATAAAGCGATGTTCAATGAAGATAATGCTATTGTTATTCAAGCGATTCTTGCGGTGAGTGGAATAGGGCTTGCACTTGGTTCATATCTTGCGGGACGCGCTTCTCGTCTACATATTGAGTTAGGTATTGTTCCGCTTGGTGCGTTGGGCATTTGTGTGTCGTTATTCTTTTTAACCCTAGCCCAAAGCGGGGTGGTATTAGCACTTTGTTCTTTTGTCTTTGGTTTCTCTGGCGGTTTATTGATCGTGCCATTGAATGCGACTATTCAGTATTTCGCACCGGAGAAAATCAGCGGCAAAATCATGGCAGGTAACAACTTTGTACAAAACGTGTTCATGGTAGTGTTTTTGCTATTAAGCATTGTTTTTGTACAACTTAATGTTTCGACTCAAGGTTTATTCTTAGTGACGTCTGCTACATGTTTTGCTGCAAGTTTATATACTATGTCGAAAGTGCCTCATTTATTTACGCGTTTATTCTTGCTCTTTGCGTTAAAAGCGAATTACCGTTTTCATGTGGATGGCTTAAAAAATCTTCCACAAAGTGGTGGCGTGCTGTTATTAGGTAACCATATTAGCTGGATTGACTGGTTGGTGTTACAAGCGGCTAGCCCGCGTGCGATTAAATTTGTGATGTATCGTCCGATTTACAACAAATGGTATCTCACTTGGTTCTTCCGTATTTTCAAAGTCATCCCAATTGGTGGCGGTTCAAGCCGAGAATCTATTGAAACCATTCGTGAATATTTAGCGCGTGGCGAAGTGGTGGCTTTATTCCCAGAAGGCCATATCAGCTATAACGGTCAAATTAATGAGTTCCAAAAAGGCTTTGAGCACGTATTAAAAGATTTAGAGAATGTGACGACTGTTCCTTTCTATTTACGTGGATTATGGGGTAGCAGTTTCTCCCGCGCAGATTCTTTCTATAAGAATTTAACTAAACGCCAAGGTAAACGTGAAATTTTAGTGGCATTTGGTAAACCAATTCATGGCTTTATTGATGCGACAGCGATGAAGCAAAAAGTACTCGAACTTTCTTTCTCCGTATGGGAAAAAGTCATGAGTAAACGTAAACCGCTGATGCACCATTGGTTGAGTTCAGCAAAATCGAATTTATTCAAAGAAGCTACCGTGGATGCACAAGGCACCAAACTCAATAACCTGAAATTTATTGCTGCAGTGCTAATGTTTGTGAAAACCTTAAAAACTGCTTTAGGGAATGAAAAAAATATTGGTGTGTTATTACCAAGTTCATCAATTGGGGCAATTATTAATATGACCCTAATGGTGATGGGCAAAGTACCGGTAAATTTAAACTACACACTAAGCCCAGAAGTGATGGAAAAAGCGTTGAAAAAAGCCAACATTTCGCAAGTCATTACCTCTGAAAAATTCTTGGATAAGTTGAACGCAAAAGGTTTTGATTTTAGCCAAGTGGTGGCTGATAAAGCCCTCTTTATGGAAAATTTAGGGAAATCGATAACTAAAGCGAATAAAGTGCGGTCATTTTTAACCGCGTTTTTGGCGCCACAATGGTGGATTAAATTACGTTACTTTGCAGACGTAAGCTTGGAAGATACTGCAACCATCTTATTCAGTAGTGGTAGTGAAGGTGATCCAAAAGGCATTGAATTAAGCCATAAAAACTTACTGACAAATATTAAACAGATCGGTGAATTATTAAACTTCCACAAAGATGATGTGATTTTGAATTCCTTACCCATTTTCCACTCATTCGGCTTAACAGTAACAACTTTATTGCCATTGTGTGAAGGCATTAAAATGGTAAGTGTAGCGGATCCGACAGATGGGGCGACAGTAGGAAAAATGTGTGCTCGACATCGGGTGAGTATTTTATTTGGTACTTCAACTTTCTTTAGATTATATGTACGCAATAAGAAATTCCATCCGTTAATGCTACAAAACGTGCGTATGGTTATTGCAGGTGCCGAAAAATTGAAAGCAGATGTAAAAGAAGCCTTTAAACTTAAATTTGGCTTGGAAATTTACGAAGGTTATGGTGCGACTGAAACAGCACCAGTGGCTAGTGTGAATATGCCTAATTTACTGGATCCGGAAACCTTACAGGAATTTACCTTCAATCAAACCGGTACAGTTGGTATGCCATTACCGGGCACCATTATTAAAATTGTCGATCCAGAAAGCTTGCAAGAATTACCAGTCGGCGAAGACGGTTTGATCTTGATTGGTGGTGGACAAGTCATGAAAGGTTATTTGGATGCCCCTGAAAAAACAGCAGAAGTGATTGTTGAAATTGACGGTGTACGTTATTACAAAACCGGCGATAAAGGCCATATCGATCATAACGGCTTTATTACCATTGTGGATCGTTATTCTCGATTTGCTAAAGTAGGTGGCGAAATGATCAGTCTCGGCAGCGTGGAAGAGAAACTTTCACAAGTATTTGATGAAGAAACTCAATTTGTTGCCGTTGCCTTGAGTGATGATAAAAAAGGCGAGAGCATTGTGCTTTTAATCAAGTCTGCGCTTTCTTTAGATGAAATCAATGAACGTATTAAAGGATTAAATGTTCCACCAATTATGCTACCAAGCCAAATCTTCTTAGTGGATGAAATTCCAATGCTTGGAAGTGGTAAAGTGGATTTCAAAGGCGCGAAGAATCTGGCGATGAGTCTGGTTAAGTAAAGAACATCGTAATAAATAAAAGAGCGGTCAATTTGACCGCTCTTTTTGTTATTTAATGAACCTCATTTAGGTGTTTTTCAGCTTCCGTAACCTTACATCAACGTACCGACATATTTTAACATGACCCCAGCGGCAATAGCTGAGCCAATTACACCCGCAACGTTTGGTCCCATTGCGTGCATAAGTAGGAAGTTTTGGTTATCCGCTTCCAATCCGATTTTGTTAGAAACGCGAGCTGCCATAGGAACAGCAGATACACCAGCAGAACCAATGAGCGGGTTAATTTTGTTTTTGCTGAATTTGTTCATCAATTTTGCCATTAATACACCGCTACCTGTACCGATTCCGAAAGCAATTACACCAAGAATTAAAATGCCTAATGTTTGCGGTTGTAGGAATTTATCGGCGATAAGTTTAGAGCCTACAGACAAGCCAAGCACGATGGTTACAATGTTAATCAAGGCGTTTTGTGTGGTATCGCTTAAACGTTCAACTACGCCACTTACGCGCATGAGATTACCGAAACAGAACATCCCAAGTAATGGGGCTGCATCAGGTAAGAGTAAACCAACGAGCAACAGCAAAATAACCGGGAACAAGACTTTTTCACGATTACTCACATGGCGCATTTGCGTCATGCGGATTTTGCGTTCTTCTTCTGTGGTTAACGCTTTCATAATCGGTGGTTGAATCAACGGCACTAATGCCATGTAAGAATAGGCCGCTACGGCAATCGCGCCAAGCAATTCAGGTGCCAGTTTACTTGTGAGATAAATCGCTGTCGGACCATCCGCACCACCGATAATACCGATAGACGCGGCTTGAGGCAGCGTAAATTCGATAATACCGAAATAATTTAACGCTAGCGCACCGAGTACAGTAGCGAAAATACCGAATTGAGCAGCCGCACCAAGTAGCAATGTTTTCGGATTGGCTAATAACGGGCCAAAATCTGTCATTGCACCTACGCCCATAAAAATGACCAATGGTGCAATGCCGTAGCTGATCGCAACTTTATAGAACAATGCTAAAATACCAGCACTATAACCCATATCCACAGATAACGCTTCTAATTGATTTATCATCGATATCGGCGCAGAATTTAGTGCTGTTTTTATCAAGGCTGGATCGGGTGGTACACCCAATTGCGAAGCGATTACGGCAATTTGTTCTGGTGAGCCGAGATGAAGCAAATTCTCCAATGCTGTCATAGCAAGACCAGCCTCAGGGATATTTGATAATAGTCCGCCGAAACCAATTGGCAGTAACAACAATGGTTCAAATTTGCGCGAAATGGCAAGCCATAGCAACAGTAGGCTCACAGCGATCATCACTGCTTGCCCCCATTGCAGATGGAATATACCCATCCCTTTAATTAACGCAATAATACTCTCCATAGACCATTCCTTATGCTAAGGTCATCACGGTGTCACCTACGGCGACAGCATCACCGGCTTTGACGCAAATGCCACGCACGGTACCAGCCTGTGCGGCTTTCACTTCGGTTTCCATTTTCATGGCTTCGAGAATGAATAATACATCGCCAGCTGCTACGGTTTGACCTTCTGTTGCAACAACTTTCCAAATATTACCTGCCATCGGAGCCGTTACCGGTGTGCCGCCCATTGCTGGCGCTGGAGTCGTTTGTGGCACAGCTTGAGGAGCAGTAGTCGCGACATGAGAGATATCACCGCCCTCACTTACTTTCACCACAAAGGCTTTACCTTCCAATTCCACAGTATAAATAGCGGAGCCAGAAGCAGCTGGTGCAGCTTTAGAAACAGGTTTATTTTCCACCGCACTTTCATTACCAGTTGGAGCGGGTTCAAAGGCTGCAGGGTTGTTGCGGTTCTCTAAGAATTTCCACGCAATTTGCGGGAAGAGCGCCACGATTAAAGCATCATCTACAGCGTTGTCTGCCAATTTCACCCCTTTCGATTTAGCTTGTTCTGAAACTTCCGCTTCAATTTTTGCCATTTCAGGTGCAATGTGATCGGCTGGACGGTCAGTTACTGGTGCCGCACCTTCTAATACTCGAGCTTGCAATGCGCTATCTACCGGTGCAGGTGTTTTACCGTATTCACCTTTTAAAATACCGGCAGTTTCTTTCGCAATGGTTTTGTAGCGTTCACCAGTGAGAACATTAATAACCGACTGTGTACCAACAATTTGAGAGGTTGGTGTAACGAGAGGAATATAACCTAAATCTTTGCGTACGCGTGGGATTTCTTCTAATACTAAATCTAATTTATCGGACGCATTTTGTTGTTTTAATTGGTTTTCCAAGTTAGTAAGCATGCCGCCTGGCACTTGTGCTACTAAAATACGGCTATCTACACCGCGTAATTGGCCTTCAAATTTGGCATATTTTTTACGCACATTACGGAAATAGGCAGCAATTTTTTCCAAGCGAGGAATATCCAAACCGGTGTCATATTCAGTACCTTGTAAGGTGGCGACTAGGGATTCAGTTGCAGGGTGACCATAAGTGCCTGACATAGAAGAAATTGCCGTATCAATACCATCTACACCAGCTTCAACCGCTTTTAATAGCGCCATTTCTGCCATACCAGTAGTAGAGTGGCAGTGTAAATGCAATTCAACGTCGAAACGTTTTTTGATTTCGCGCACTAAGTCTGCAGCCGCCATTGGGTTTAGAATACCTGACATGTCTTTGATAACCAAACTATCGATACCGATTTCAAGCAATTGTTCAGTCGTATCAAGCCAGGTTTGCATGGTATGAACTGGGCTGGTGGTATAACTTAAAGTCCCTTGAGCATGACCACCAAATTTACGTACTGCTTGCAACGCGGCTTTCATATTACGCGGGTCATTGAGCGCATCGAATACTCGGAAAACATCCATACCATTCGCTACACAACGTTCTACGAAGCGTTCTACTACATCATCAGCATAGTGGCGATAGCCTAATAGGTTTTGGCCACGTAATAACATTTGTAATGGAGTTTTTGGACAAGCTTTTTTCAATTCACGCAAACGAACCCAAGGATCTTCACCTAAAAAGCGAATACAGCTATCAAATGTTGCACCGCCCCAAGCTTCCAACGACCAATAGCCAATATCATCTAATTCATGAGCAATTGGTAACATATCATCAAGACGCAAACGAGTTGCGAAAAGTGATTGGTGGGCATCACGAAGCACCAGTTCTGTCATTTTAATTTTTTTAGCCATGGTAAAATCCTTATTTTATTTGAACTGTTGGGTACGGCGATGGTGTGCGATAGCCGCTGCAATCACAGGACGTAACCGCTCAAAATCGTCAGTAGGTGCCGCAGAAAGTGCGGTTGAATTTTGGGAAGTTTTGGGTTCGGGTTGAGGTTCTGGAAAGAATCGGTTGATAAGTTTAGACATCAATCCAATTGCCCAAATTAAAATGAGCAAAAAGACCAATACAAAACCCATCCCTGAAAACATCAGGTTAATTCCTTCGCCTATAAGTGCAGAGGGAGTCATCATTTTTCTTCCTTATTTGCTTGAAAAAATGGACAATTTTATTCTAATCGATCTGTTTTAATAAAACTGTGATGAAGATCATAATTTGAAATATAGGCACACAATAAAAGTGGAAATGTGCGGTTGATTTTGAAGTATTTTGGCGTGAGTTAAATATTATTAATGAGGTATTTCTACTGAAACATACGTTATACAAAGCGTGTAAAAATTAAAAGGACTAAGTCCTATAGTGACAGAACTTAGTCCTTGAATTAAATGAATCTCGATTTGTTAATAGAAAGGAAAATTATTCTACTTTTACAATCCAGCCTTCAGGTGCTTCCACATCACCGAATTGGATGCCGGTTAGCTCGTTGTAAAGTTTACGTGTAACAGGGCCTACTTCAGTTTCTGAATAGAACACGTGGAATTTACCTTTGTGTTGAATACCACCTACTGGCGTAATCACTGCGGCAGTACCGCAAGCACCCGCTTCGGCGAATTGATCAAGTTGATCAATATAGACATCGCCTTCAATGGCTTCCATACCTAAACGTTCTTTTGCAATGTGAAGTAATGAGTATTTCGTGATACTTGGTAAAATGGATTCAGATGCTGGCGTGATAAATTTATTATCTTTGGTAATACCAAAGAAGTTTGCCGCACCCACTTCTTCAATCTTAGTGTGAGTTTTTGGATCAAGATAGATCGCATCAGCAAATTTACGTTCAGGTGTGCCAGCTTCAGCTGCTAATTCATGAGGAAGTAAGCTTGCCGCATAGTTACCACCTACTTTTACACCACCGGTCCCCATCGGAGCCGCACGGTCGTAATCAGTTGTAATGAAGTTAGATGGCGCTAAACCACCTTTGAAGTATGCGCCGACAGGGCAGCAGAATACAGAGAAAATAAATTCTGGTGCGGTTTTTACACCGATATTCGCACCCGTACCAAAGAGGAATGGACGTAAATATAATGTTGCGCCAGAGCCGTAAGGACCTAACCATTCTTGGTTTGCTTTCACTACTTCTTTACAAGCGCGGATAAATAATTCTGTTGGCACTTGTGGCATTAATAAACGATCAGAGGTGTGTTGCATACGTTTTGCATTTTGATCAGGACGGAATAAGTTGATTGAACCATCTTTACAACGATAGGCTTTTAAGCCTTCAAAGCATTGTTGACCGTAGTGAATTGCAGTTGAACCTTCGTGGATATGTAGCATATTATCAGTGGTAAGTTTCCCTTCATCCCATTTACCATCTTTCCAATGTGCGATGAAACGATAATCTGTTTTGATATAACTAAATCCAAGATTGTTCCAGTCTAAGTCTTTCATTTTGCTTCCTTAATTTGTATAAATAATTTTATGAATGGAAATGCAGTTAATCTACACCATAACGGCTACTATGAAAACCTTTAAACACAAAAATATTGTGATTTCTCAAAATTTTTATTGGATTTTTAAATTTGTGAAGTTGGTCAGGAAATAAAATTTTGCTTATGTTAGAATGCGGGAATAAAAAAACGCCGCTCGAAACGAGCAGCGCTTAACCAGAATGGTTTAATATATACAGGAAGTAAATGAGTAACTTAATTGTTACTCCAGTTCGGAGAACCGAACTATATGCAAACACAACATCATACTTAAGTCTGAAACTCATTAACTTGTAAGGAATTACCAATCATTAAGTATGGGTGTATTGTAGGTAGAAGGTGATGGAAGGACAAATGATGTTTTTTTATTTGACGCATAAAAAAAACTAATCCGAATTAGATCTTAATCATTATAAACTAAAATTTAGCCGTTGGGAAGAATTATGTATAAACGTTTGCCTCCCTTGAATTCATTGAAGTCTTTCGAATCAGCTGCACGACATTTAAGTTTCACAAAAGCTGCGGATGAACTTTTTGTGACACAAGCCGCAGTGAGCCATCAAATAAAATTATTAGAAGATTTTTTAGGTGTCGAGCTTTTTATACGTAAAAATCGTTCACTCGAATTGACGGAATTTGGGAAAGCCTATTTTGTTGATATTAACAAAGTCTTGCGAAAATTAAATGAAGCGACTGAACGTTTATTAACACTTAAAGCAGAGCCACATTTGGCAATTAGTGTGCCACAAACCTTTGGTATTCAATGGCTTGTGCCACATTTGAGTGATTTTAATAAGCAACACCCTGAAATTGAAGTACGCTTGAAGGGCGTTGATCAAGATGAAGGTTTATTAAATAAAGAAATTGATATTGCCATTTATTATGGCAAAGGTGATTGGGACAATTTACAAGTTGATCGGTTAGGTGAAGAAAATCTTGTGATTCTGGCTGCGCCTGCATTGCTTGAGAAAATTCCCGTTCGCCGTCCAGATGATTTGAAAAAGCACACGCTGATTCACACACATACTCGAGATAACTGGCAAGCAATGGCAGATTATCTCAAATTAGATGATTTGAATATTCAGCAAGGTCCATTATTTAGCCATACCTTTATGGCATTACAAGCTGCCGTTCATGGTCAGGGTATCGTGCTAGCTAATCGTATTTTGGCTCAGCAAGAAATTGAAAACGGTCATTTGCAAATTGTGTTACCAACCGAATTACGGGATCCGAAATCATTCTATGTGGTCAATCATTTAGATCGTTTAGATGATGAACAAATTCAAGCCTTTAGAACATGGATTAAAGATTCAATTAAATTAGGGAAAATATGAATAAATTAGCCTTATATTGTCGAATTGGCTTTGAAAAAGAAGTTGCCGCAGAAATTACCGACCGAGCTTCTGAGCATGGCGTATTTGGTTTTGCTCGCGTAGTAGAAAACAGCGGCTATGTCATTTTTGAATGCTATCAACCAGGTGATGCAGATCGTTTAGCGAGAGAAATCCCTTTTAATCGTTTGATTTTTGCACGTCAAATGATCGTTGTGTCAGATCTCTTAGAAAATCTCGATCCTCAAGATCGTATTTCGCCAATTTTGGCTCAATATGAACGAATTGCAGAAGACATTAATCTTAAGCAAGCAGTAGAGCTATTTGTTGAAACAGCAGATACGAATGAAGCCAAAGAGCTTTCGACATTTTGCCGAAAATTTACCGTGCCGTTGCGCCAAGCGTTGAAAAAGAAAGGTTGGTTACAAGGCAAACCGAATGTAAAGCGCGGTCAGATTTTGCATTGTTTTTTCACGCAGCCGAATTGTTGCTATGTGGGGTATTCCTATCTTGGTAATAACTCCACCCACTTTATGGGAATCCCACGTTTAAAATTCCCAGCGGATGCACCAAGCCGTTCAACTTTAAAATTGGAAGAGGCGATTTTAACCTTTATTCCTCGAAATGAAGAAAGTAAACGCTTGAATGAAAATATGGTTGGTGTTGATCTCGGTGCTTGCCCTGGCGGCTGGACCTATCAATTAGTGAAACGTGGTTTATTTGTGTATGCGGTTGATCACGGCAAAATGGCGGCAAGTTTGCATGATACCGGCAGAATTGAGCACTGTCCGGAAGATGGATTTAAATTCCAACCACCAAAACGTAAGCATATTGATTGGCTTGTGTGTGATATGGTGGAGCAACCAAGTCGAATTGCGAATTTAATTGGAAAATGGTTAATTAACGGCTGGTGCCGAGAAACTATTTTCAATTTGAAATTGCCAATGAAAAAACGTTATCAAGAAGTGATGTTGTGTTTAGAAAATCTTGCGGTGATGTTAGCAGAAAAAGAACTGGAATTTGATATTCAGGCGAAGCATTTGTATCACGATCGTGAAGAGATTACGGTACATATTGCTTTAAAATAAAAAAGCAAAGTGCGGTCAAAAACATGGAATTTTTTGACCGCACTTTTTATTTAAACCATTATTTGTTGGCTAAAATCACTGCGCGAGTTGGAGCTTGATAGCCTTCGATGGTTTTACTGTGATCGTTTGGATCTAAGAAATCAATCAAACTTTCATTTTCTAACCAATCCGTTTTACGCTGTTCTTCTAATGTTGTGGTGGCGACATCCACACAACGCACATTTGTAAAGCCGACTTTTTCCAACCAATTAATGAGTGCTGCAACGGAAGGAATAAAATACACGTTCTTCATTTTTGCATAGCGATCTGATGGCACTAAGACTGTATTGGCATCACCATCAACCACTAAGGTTTCTAACACCAATTCGCCACCTTTTACTAATTGGTTTTTTAGCTGTGTGAGATGATCGAGCGGCGATTTACGGTGATAAAGCACACCCATTGAGAATACCGTATCAAATGCCGCAAGTGGTTGCATTTCTTCAATACCTAATGGGATTAAGTTAGCTCGACGATCGTTATTTAGTAATTTTCGAACCGCTTCAAATTGGCAAAGGAAAAGCTCGGTAGGATCAATACCAACGACCATTTTGGCGCCTTCACCAACCATTCGCCACATATGGTAGCCGCTACCGCAGCCCACATCTAAAATGGTACGATCTTTTAATGGCGCAAGATGAGGCAAAACACGATCCCATTTGAAATCAGAACGCCATTCGCAATCCACGTGAATATCAAATAAATGATAAGGTCCTTTTCGCCATGGCATCAATTGTTTCAAATGATGGATAATGCGTTGTTTTTCGCCCTCTGAAAGTGGGGAAGTGCGGTCAGATTTTACCGCATTTTTTAAATCGATAGTATCTGCCTGCAAATCAGGGAGAAAGTCCACGATTTTTGACCATTTTGCATAATCACCATGGGTTTGTTTTTCCCATTCTTTTAACTGCAAAGGCAATGTTTCTAGCCAAGCCGATAAATTCGTGGTGGCAATTTGCTGATAAAAAGGACGAAAATCAATCATTATTTTGCTTCCTTATAGGCTTTTTCTGCTTTCTCAAAGGTTTCTTTAACTTCATTTTCAGGTTCTGCGGAAAGGAGAGAAACCACAATAATCGCCAGGCTAGCAAGGATGAATCCAGGGATCATTTCATAGACATTAAACCATTCACTGGTTTCAGGAATCACCGATTTCCAAGCAAAGACAACCACTGCGCCGACAACCATTCCCGCCATCGCTGCTGATGAAGTCATACGTTTCCAGAATAAGGAGAAAAGCACGACAGGACCAAATGCAGAACCAAAGCCAGCCCAGGCAAATTCAACGAGTTTTAATACTTTGCTGTTTTCATCTTGAGCAATCCAAATTGCAATGCCCGCGATAACTAAAACCATTGCACGACCTAGCCAAACTAATTCTTTTTCAGAAGCTTTTGGACGAATAAAACCTTTATAAAAATCTTCAGTAATAGAGCTTGAAGAAATTAGTAATTGAGCGGAAAGTGTACTCATGACTGCCGCCAAGATCGCAGAGAGTAGAATACCGGCAATCCATGGATTAAAGAGCAATTTAGCCAGTTCAATAAAGACTTGTTCTGGTTCATTATTTACCACACCAGCCACATTGGGGTGAGCAAAGAAATAAGGAATTCCGAAGAACCCAATACCAATCGCACCGGCAAGGCAAATCACCATCCATGTCATACTGATACGGCGTGCTTTAATAAGAGATTTCACCGAATAAGCAGCCATAAAACGAGCAAGGATATGCGGTTGACCAAAATAACCTAAGCCCCAAGCTGCTAAACTTAATAAACCTAATGGTGTAGTAGAACTAAATAAATCGGTAAAGTCTTTATTCACTGCGATTTCAGCTTGATGTAGCACTTCTGTAAATTGTGATGTATCACCCAAACTTAAACAGATGAAGAGCGGCGTTAAAATTAGTGCAAAAATCATCAATGTGGCTTGAATGGTATCCGTCCAGCTTACGGCTAAAAATCCACCGATAAAGGTATAGACGATAGTCGCTAATGCGCCGTACCAAATGGCTGTGGAATAGTCGACTGAGAATAGGTTTTGGAATAATTTCGCCCCAGCAACCACACCGGAACCACAATAAATGGTGAAGAATACTAGGATGATTGTTGCAGACACAATTTTTAAGAGATTATGTGATGTGCCAAAGCGATGGTGGAAATATTCCGGTAGTGTGAGAGCATTGTTGTTAAATTCGGTATAGATCCGTAAACGACCAGCCACGAGTAACCAGTTAAAATAAGCGCCGAGAATTAAACCAATGGCGATCCAACCTTCTACCAGACCAGACACATACACCGCACCCGGCAAGCCCATTAATAACCAGCCGGACATATCAGATGCACCAGCAGACATGGCTGTCACAAAACTTCCGAGTTTACGGCCGCCTAAAATATAATCGGATAAGTTGTTTGTATAATAATAGGCAAGGACACCGATTAAAATCATGCCGAAAATATAAATACTAAAAGTAATAAGTGTTGGGTCTAAACCAAACATTAAATACCCCAAAAAAAGTCATGAAAATTTGAGAAAGGTCATATTTTACCTTATTTGGGTCTATTATTCTATTTTCCTTTTCGATAGACTTATATCATTAAAACTAAGGTCGAAAAAATGAATTCTGTTGAATTATTAATGAATGTTACGCCCAATGAAACCCGCGTTGCGCTGGTTGAAACGGGTGTTTTAAAAGAGGTTCATATTGAACGTCAAGCCAAACGTGGCATCGTGGGGAATATTTATAAAGGGCGAGTAACCCGTGTTTTACCGGGGATGCAGTCCGCTTTTGTGGATATCGGTTTAGAAAAAGCCGCATTTTTGCATGCTTCCGACATTGTTTCACATACCGAGTGTGTGGATGTGAATGAACAAAAGCAATTCCGAGCAAAAAGCATTTCTGAACTCGTCCGCGAGGGGCAGGATATCGTGGTACAAGTGGTAAAAGATCCTTTGGGCACTAAAGGTGCAAGATTAACTACCGATATTACATTGCCTTCTCGTTATCTCGTCTTTATGCCTGAAAATAGCCATGTTGGTGTCTCACAACGTATTGAAAGTGAAGAAGAGCGAGCAAGATTAAAAGCGCTTGTTGAGCCTTTTTGTGATGAGTTAGGCGGTTTTATTATTCGTACTGCCACCGAAGGCGCAACGGAGGAAGAGTTACGCCAAGATGCGGAATTTTTAAAACGTTTATGGCGTAAAGTGCTTGAGCGTAAAGGCAAATATCCAACCCGTTCTAAAATTTATGGTGAACCCGCATTGCCGCAACGTATTTTGCGTGATTTTATCGGCGCCAATTTAGAGAAAATTCATATCGATTCCAAACTTTGTTTTAACGAGGTTAAAGAATTTACCGATGAATTTATGCCGGAATTAAGTGAAAAATTAATGCTTTATACGGGCAGTCAGCCGATTTTTGATATTTATGGTGTAGAACGTGGTATTCAAAATGCGCTTGAAAAACGCGTGAATTTAAAATCAGGTGGCTATCTCATTATTGAGCAGACCGAAGCCATGACGACCATTGATATCAATACCGGTGCATTCGTTGGTCATCGAAATTTAGATGAAACGATTTTTAACACCAATATTGAGGCCACTAAAGCCATTGCGCAGCAGCTACAACTGCGTAATTTAGGCGGAATTATCATTATTGATTTTATTGATATGCAAACCGATGAGCATCGTAATCGTGTAATTGAATCCTTGGAAGAAGCGCTATCGAAAGATCGCGTAAAAACGAATGTGAATGGTTTTACTCAACTTGGCTTAGTGGAAATGACTCGTAAACGTACTCGTGAAAGTTTAGAACACGTTTTATGTGATGAATGCCCAGCTTGTCAAGGTCGTGGACGCGTGAAAACCGTCGAAACGGTATGTTATGAAATTATGCGTGAGATTATTCGCGTTAACCACTTATTCTCAAGCGAACAATTTGTGGTTTATGCCTCTCCAGCCGTGGCGGATTACTTAATCAAAGAAGAATCGCACGGTTTATTGCCAGAGATCGAAATGTTCATTAGCAAACAAGTTCAAGTTAAAACCGAGCAGTACTACAACCAAGAACAGTTTGATGTGGTGGTGATGTAAAAGACAAAAGTGCGGGCAAATTCGACCGCACTTTTTACCTTTTGATGGCATAAATTTCCTGATGAGCGTTAATTTTTAGGGAGATAAAAAGGTATAGGGTTTCAATGAATAATGAAATTATAAGATTAAGAATTGTTACACAGAATGCTTTACTTGGAAAAATAACAAAAGAAGTTCGAGGCGTTTATGTGAAAATAGATAAAAATTGTATCAGTATTTGTGTTGTGATTGACGGTCCAATCTCCGATTATTGGAATGAGGAGATATATGAAATTGGTACAAGTATTATTTCTAACTTCAATGAAAATTATAATATTGATGAGAATTTAATAAGAGTCGATTACCCTATATCATTATCTTTTGATAATTATCTGTGTGTATATAAACGATATGAAGATGAGGGTAACTTATATACATAGGATGCAGTTTAAAAAGCGTCTAACGTTAAATTCAAGAATAAAAGTGCGGTCAAATTCGACCGCACTTTTTACTTTAACTACTTCAATCTTTCTAACTGTTGAATAATGGTTTCATCAGGTTGTGATTGGATTTTTCGCATCCGCATAAAGAGTAAAGCTGCGGCAATGGTTAATGCAATGATAAACGCAACCCAGAAGCCTTTTGCACCGATGCTTGGAACAATCCAATCCGTGCGGGAAAGAATATAACCAACAGGGATACCTACGCCCCAATAGGCAAGTAATGTGATGTAGAGAATAATTTTAGTGTCTTTATAGCCACGTAAAATACCGCTCACGACGACTTGCACTGAATCTGAAAATTGATAAATCGCTGCCATCGCTAATAAGCTGCCTGAAAGGGCAATAACGGTAGCATTATCGCCTACAATTAATGCAGCGATTTCTGCACTAAATACCCAAATCACCAACGCCAATACACTTGCCGCAATCAAGCCAAGAATAATAGCGGCGTGAGCCATGATTTTGGCTTTTTGTGGTGCATGATTACCCAGTTCTTGCGCCACTAAAATGGTGGCAGCCATGGCAATAGACATTGGGAACATAAAGGCTACAGCACTAGTGTTTAAGGCAATTTGGTGGCTGGCGACCACATCTGCACCTAATGGGGAAAGTAATAAACTACTTAACGCAAATAGTGAGACTTCACTGCACAGCGCAATCGCGATCGGCAAGCCAAGTGCGGTCAATTTTTTCAGAGTTTTGATGTCTGGTTTTTCAATAATCTTTTCAAAGACTTTCAAACTACGTTCATTATAGTTTTTGGCAGAGTAGGTAATCATTAAGATTGCCATTGCCCAGTTGACAATAGCTGTTGCCACACCACAACCGACACCGCCCAATGCAGGCGCACCAAATTTGCCGTAAATAAACATATAATTCAGCGGAATGTTCAGCATTAACCCCATGAAGGTTATTACCATGGCGGGTTTTGTTTTGGCAATGCCATCATTCAAACAGCGGAAATTAATCAGCAATAAATAGGCAGGCAAGCCCCACACCATCGCACGCAAATAGTTCATCGTCACATCAGCCATGTGGGCATCCATATTCATGAACTGTAATATGAAATCATTATGATAGATGATAAGGGCAAGGGGAATCATCACTAAAAATGAAATCCAAAGACCTTGTCTCACTTGATGAGCAATACGATGGCGCTGCCCAGATCCATTTAAATAAGAAATTGTTGGTGGCAAGGCGAGTAATAAGCCCTGTCCGAAAAGTACCAAAGGTAGCCAAATAGAGGCACCAATACCGACACCTCCCACATCAGCCGAGCTCACACGCCCCGCCATAATCACATCCACGGTACCCATACCAGTTTGAGCTAACTGGGCAAGACCGATAGGTGTTGCAATTCGGATAAGTTTTTGAATATCAATACGGTATTGAGAAAAAAGACGAGAATTCATAAATTTTGCTATAATATTGGAAAAATTTTTAATAAAGGAATAATAATGTTTACGGGTATTGTACAGGGCATCGCCCAAATTCATGAAATCAAAGACAGTGATAATTTTAGAACACAGATCGTAAAATTACCAGCTGAAATGCGAAAAGGCTTAGAAATCGGCGCATCCGTAGCGAATAACGGTGTATGCTTGACCGTGACTGACATTCATGACGATCTTGTGAGCTTTGACCTAATGCAAGAAACCTTGCGCATCACCAATCTCGGCGGCTTAAAAGCCGGGGATTTTGTGAATATCGAACGCGCGATGCAAATGGGCGCTGAAATTGGCGGACATATTTTGTCGGGTCATGTTTATTGTACCGCAAGCGTTTCACAAATTATCGAAAGCGAAAACAATCGTCAGGTTTGGTTTAAATTACCTAATAAAGACGTGATGAAATATATTCTTACGAAAGGATTTATCGCGATTGACGGCATCAGTCTTACTATCGGTGAAGTAAAAGACGATGAATTCTGCGTGAATTTAATTCCTGAAACCTTACATAGAACCCTGATCGGTAAACGTCAAATTGGCGATTTAGTAAATATTGAAATCGATCCGCAAACACAAGCGATTGTGGATACAGTGGAGAATTATTTAAAAGCGAGAGGGATATAGTTAATTAAGATTACTATAAGGAGGAAATATGCTTTCAGCTGTTATGTTATATTCTAAGTATACACATTCTACTTTATCAATGTTGCAACAGCTCTATGTCAAAGATGACGATAAACTGATTTTCCAACCTTGTGTTACTGATGAATATAAATGGCAATATTTGCGTACTTTACAAAAAATAATTTCAGAATTACAGGATATTTATAATGAGCATATGGCACCTATTTTGTGATGAATCAGGTATAAGTGGAAAGCCATTTTATGCCTTTGGTGCATTATGGATTAAAGAGAATAATATTGAGCGTTTTGAAAAAGAAATTGAGAGAATTCGAAAAAAACACTCTTGCACGGATGAAATAAAGTGGCAGAGTGCTAATTCTAAACGTTATGCTGATTTTTATAATGAACTTGTTAAATTCTTTTTTCAGTCTGATTATCTCTTTTTTAATTGTATTGTTGTTCAATTGTCTATTGTTAATAAATCCTTTCACAATGGGAATTATGAGACAGCAAAACAAAAGCATTTTAATGAGCTAATTTGTAATAAAATTGAAAATTCTCTACGTAGAAATAGAGATAATCGATTTATTTTATCCGTTGATGAATTACCATTTAGTTATCATAAAGCAGATGAGGCTATGCATATTATTGCTAACAATATCATTCGACAAAGAACATCTATTCCCAATGCAATTTTGAAATTAAATGAGGTTAATTCTAAATATTGTCATGGTGTGCAATTATGTGATTTGTTGTTGGGGGCTGTTTTAAGTAGTTATCAAAAAGATATATCCTCGGAGAGGAAGCTAGCCCTTTCTCTATTAATAGCGAAGCATCTTGGATGGGATAAATTAATGTACGATACATTAAGCTCAGAACGGAAGTTTAACATCTGGTATTTTTATGATCCAACAAAGGGCCCGCGTTTAGTTAAAACAAAAGAGATAAAACTTAAATATTAGATAATAAAAAAGTAGACCTTTCAGTCTGCCCATTGAATGTCCTAACAACTTTTATACATTTCCCACTACTAGGCATTGTACGAAATAGCAGTCTTTATGTTCCCTTGTATTTCTCTTTCATTATATAACAGTAAAACATTATTAAAATTTTGACCGCACTTTATAGGAAATTATTTAGCTTGTTTCTTCGCTTTTTTCCATTTCCAAAATAGGAATAGGACTAGAATACCGATTAGGATATAAATCACGAGTTGGCCTTTTTTAATTTGCTCGTGTAACCAATCTAAATTTTTCGCACCAAATTCGCCAAGATAAACCCAAATTGGTACGGAAATAATGGCGGCGCAGAAATCAATTAATACAAAGCGCGTGTAGCTGACGCGACGGGTAATGCCAGAAACCATATAAATTGGTGCGCGTAATCCAGGTAAGAAACGAGCCACAAATAGAACACGGTTGCCGTATTGGTCAAACTTTTCACGAACCATTTTGAGGCGTTCTAATGTGACGATTTTACGCATTGGTCGGAAACGTAAAATACGTGTGCCGTAAATGCGGCCAAGCCAGTACATGGTTGAATCACCGGCAAGTACACCAATCATACTCACAACTAACATTAAGTGAGAATTGACGCTTTCAGGATAGAGGCCAGCGATTACACCGCCGGAGACAAGCGTGATATCTTCTGGAATGGGTACACCAAAGCCACAAATAATCAGAACAAATAGCACCGCCCAATAACCGTAATCGGTAAAAAAGCTGATAAGAAATTCCATTTGAAACCCACTTACAATCAGTTAGTTAAAATTAATTAAAAATTGGGATTTATTTTAATCGCTTTGCCTTGAAAAGCCTAGAAAAAATTTGCTGTGTAAATTTGCATTGTGGGGCTGAATATTTTATAATCCGTCGCTCTCAAAGTTTGTCTTTGAGCAAATTTAGGAAAATTGCTGGGTCGCCTGCAATTTTTTATTTTAAACTTTTAATCAAGAGAACATGAAAATGGCATTTAAATTTAACGCTGAAGTTCGTCAAGCGCAAGGTAAGAGTGCGAGCCGCCGCCTGCGTCACAACGGTCAAATCCCTGCAATCATTTATGGTGGCAGCGAAGCACCTGTTTCAATCATCTTAAATCACGATGAATTAAACAACGCACAAGCTCACGATTCTTTCTATAGCGATGTAATCACTTTAGTGGTTGAAGGTAAAGAAGTTGTAGTGAAAGTTCAAGCAATGCAACGTCACCCATTCAAACCAAAATTGGTTCACATTGACTTCAAAAGAGCATAATCCAGTATTTACGCTATCTAAAGTCAATTTTAATTCCGAAACATTTTCTTATTTTTAGGTTTTAAAGTTTAATAAAATCAATGAGTTTCAAAAACGTTTCGGAACGTGATTTGTGACAAAAAAAGGCCCTTCATTTGAAGAGCCTTTTTTATTTGGTGGGATTGAGTGGTTTTTCTTTTCTGATGTAATGTTGAGTGGTACGTGCAGAAGTATGGCCAAGTTGTTTTCTTGCTCGTTCATCATCAATCATTAATGAAAGGTCTGTTGCTGCTTTCGCGCGAAGATCTCTCAATTGCACTTGGTTGATCTCTTCGGCTAGCTCTTTATATTTTCTTGATGCCGCATTACGGGTGTCTTTGAAATAATCTGTAAGTGATCTCCGCTCGAGTTTTCGCCCCCATTTATTAGTAAACAGAAACTGATTTTCTTCAGTGATCCTCTTGTCGATAATCTCTTTTAGTTTACCTATAACTTTAATCGCAACACGTTTACCTGTTTTTTGCTGTGTAATATGCAGTAAATCGTTGTAGATGTGTGAACTATGGATTTTTACCACGTCTATTGGGCGTTGTCCGGTTAAATACATCACATCCATAATATCCTTCATATCCCCTGTTGCGCAGTCGTAGATTTTATCTAGGATATAATCTTCAATGTACACATCACGATAATTCACTTTGAATTTTTTAACCCCTGTAGATGGGCTGATCTTTTCAGTGTACCCCCATTCTCTCGCCATACTCCAAATGTGCCCAAATAACCCAACTTCGATATTTGCGGTTGGTTTAACGTCTTTTCTCCAATCTAAATATTCACGAATATGTATAGGCTCTATTTCATCAAGGGTAAATGGTGGATCTTGGAAGTATTGGCGTAATTTCTTTATTGCCTGAATGTTTGAGTTTCGAGTGTTCTTCGCTTTTTTAAGCGGCACAACTTCTTTTTCGTATCGTTCAAGCACTTCAATAAACAGAATATTATCTTTTTTCGTCAAATACTGCATATTCAGCTTTGCTGCTTCCAGAATAGCAATGTGCTTATCTTTACCTAAAGCAACTTCTTTTTTATCTGCCATCGTGTAGTAGTAATAAACCACAATTGAGCCATCCGCTCTTTTTCGATTTCGGCATACTAAGCCTTGTGGCAATCCTTGATTAATTCGTTTTCTTGGACGTGCCATAATATCCCCCTTACTAACTTAATACTGCAGACCGCCTTCTTTCTTTTGTTTGTGTAATCTGCCGCACTTTCTCACCTTTCAAAATCTTGTCACCATCAGATCGTAACACAAGCGGGAATTTTCTATTTCCTTTTGGATGAAGAAAAGGAATTCCAAATTCATTCAAGCTTTTCATCTGATATTTAGGACAAACATATCCAGTTATTAAAGCTAATAATTCTGGACTGCAGTATTCATCAAAAAATTCTCTTCCCATATTTACTCCTATAAAAAACCGTCCATTTGGACGGTTGTAGTTAATTGATATTTTGTGTATAGACTATTTGGCAAATGTGGCCATCATAGTCTTTATTTAAATCTAGGTTATAAGCGGTCCATAACAACGCCACCGCAAAGAAAATCTTGAACATAATTTGTCCTTTTCGTGAATTTGAGGTGTAACAATCCGCCACACGGTAAAGTGCGGTCGGATTTTTCGTTGTTTTATAGAATTTCTAACTGAAAACCCGTTTTTTTAGGGTTGTAGGCTCGAAGATGTTTTAATACGCGCCAGTTATTGCCTTGCTCGCATTTAAATTGTTCCGTAATACGATTCAACACGTTATGTGCCTGACGGAGAGTGCTTCTATATTCGTAAGCAATATCATGAGCCGGTGCGGCATAATACGAGCCAATTTGTTTTAATGAAGGGTGAAGCACTTCGCAAAGTTCTGTGCCACGCAATAAAGCAAACCACGCCCAAACAAGCTGTTGAAGTTCATACTCGGTAAATTCAAAGGTGAATTTCTTTTCTGGCTCGGGTAGCGCAAGTTGTTGTGGTTTAAGTTGATATTTTCCTGTTTTGCGAATTTGCGGTAAAACTTCTGAAGTTATCCAACGTTTTACTTTTTTGGCTTGCTCTAATTTAGAACTCAAGACTAATGAATACATTCCACTTTCATTCACGAAGAGAACTTGAGCACGTTTATTGATAGTATTCACGATCTCACGTTTCGTTAGGTCGTCAAAATCTACGTGATCTTTAATCGCTTTATGTGGATTTTTATATTGCAATAACTCTGCAAGCTGAGCTGCTCTAAAAAAGATTTCGTTGTTTTCTACGATGGTTTGAATAGGAGTGTTTTCAAAATTGAAAATTGTAAGGGCTGACATTTTGTAATCCTCGAACTATTTGTTTAACAAGCCACTTTCGACAGTGGCGTCGGGAGGTTCGAAAACCCCGTTCAAGGCTAGGGCTGGACGTATTCCCCGAAGGTATTGTATTAGTCGCCCTCCCGACATAGTCAGGATTACGGATATAAAAAAATCGCCATGTGGCGATCAGTTGAACTATCCGCCTTGAACATATTGAGGTTTCGACACCTTGAGGCGAATAGTATTTTAGTTTTTTGTGGCTGTCAATTAGATTTTGTTCATTGAGTTGTTTAGTCTTAGAACTTTGTAAATTACCGGTTCTTCATCAATATATTCAACCAATACATCTACTAAGAAAATCTTATGATAAGGATATTCTTCATTTAAGATCATCTTTTCTTTGAGCGTTTTATCTTCAAATTTTACTCTTACAGGTTTGCTAGATACCGCAGGAATAATAGCCCGATCTTGCGCCTTACTTTGTGCATCAGCAGTAGATGACCAATATAGGGGAGTGTTGTGTAAGGTGTTATCGTCGCGTTCTTTCAGTAGTCTTAGTTCGCGATTAATATTGTTTTGAGCTAATCCGGCTAAAGCATTGTCACCGTGCAGGTGAATATGAACATCGCCCTTATTATCCGTTACTTGAAGGTTAAATTGCGCTTTTGGGTCGATTGCAATCGGCTCTAAAATATTACTCGCATTTTTTAACATTGCCGGTGTGAGTCGTTCAGGTCGATCACCTTTGTTCATTGCCCAATCAAAAATCATTTTGAGATGTCCTCCAAATTCTAAAATGGCATTTGCTTGTTCTATGAGTGGATAGGTGCTTGAAACTAACGCGGCAAGTTCAACAAGAAAACATCCTTGCGTTATTTTTTCAACATAGATGTGCTGTTCACAAGGCTCTATGTCAATTTTATTATCTTGGATAAATTGGCGATATTCTGCTGCGATGCCTTCCATACTTTGGCAAAAAGTAGAGAGTTGTAATGGTTCGCTATTATCGATTTCAATGAGTAGTTTCATATTTTTGTCTATCGTGTAATGTGCTTCAGCTACCATAACCGCTCCTGGATTTAGATACAAAAAAAGCCGTTTGAGACGGCTTGGATGTGCAGTTATCTTAATCTGAAGTTGCGGTGGTGTCAATAACACTATGGCAACATTGCGCTAATAGTTGCGGTTGCGACTTGTTTGATTACATCAAAGGATAAATCAAGGCTTTTGCTTTGTACGGTGTTTTTTACTTTGTTCCATACGTTGTCGTTACGGATTTTGTCTAGAAATTCGTGTCCTTGCCAAGTCAGGCTTGTTGCTGCAAAATCTTCACTTTCAATACTAGAAATATTCATTGCCTCAATCAAACCTGCATTTTTTAGCAATTTGTAGTGATAGGCAACTGTTATTGAATCATAGCCCTTAATATCACTTGATTCTAGCCAGCTTGTACTATTAGCTTTTTCTTCGAGTTTTATAAGGATTTTACGAACTAAATCCCAGTTTCGTTTCATTATATTTCTCCTAAATTTTAGGTATAGAATGGTGAATCATTCTAAGCGCAATTTGTCACCTAATAAAAATTTAATCTCAGGTAATGATTTAATTGTTAGATTATAGACGGTTTTGCACTCATTAGAGGAAATTCCATTTGGATATTCTTTTTTGAAGAATGATTCTGCTTTATAAATTCTTTCGTAAAAATCTCCCTCATTAAATTGATCTAATATCATGCCAGAACCAATTCTAATAATTAATTTGCTCTTCTTGTGATAATACATATCAGGCAAAGTTACATAATTCATCAAATTTTTGTGTGTATTTTTCTCACTCATTATAAGCTCCAATCAAAAGTGCGGTCTTTTTTCACGTTACTTAGCGGTCATGACATCAACAACTGGTAATTCATTAACCACACCGCCAGATTGGATTGAGTGAATAATTCGTTCCGGTGTTTCTTTCACAAAGATAGTGCCATCTTCAAATTGAATAGCTGTGTCATTTTCATCTTTAGTGATAGTTTGAATTTGTTCTACATTGATGAAAATATCTGATTCATCTGTATTAGTCAGTTTGATAAATTTAGACATGTGGTTCTCCTACATTTGTGCAGCTCGATTTAATCGGGCCATTGTTTGTTGGTGGATATAAATTTGAGTTTCAAATTCACGAAGTGCGGTCAATTTTGGAATTAATTTTTCGTCATTGATTAATGCGTGGTAGCCATCAATCAGACTTTGAATGCGTTTTTTACCAATTCCTTTGCAGTGTTGGTATTTTTCCAATCCAACTAATCGCATATCGGCAAAATCATTACAGCCATTTTTACGAAGGATCGTCCAAGTTGCTTTATCTGTGTAAGCTGTTGGATCTATTTCACGTAATGCGGCCATTCCTTCTTCACGCAACGCTTTAATCTCAAATGGGGTTTTAAGCGTTGTTTCCACTTTCTTCCAGGTTAAAAGTTTCTTGATGTAATCATCTGTAAACTCTTTTTTTTCTGGTGATGCAATAAGGAAAGGGGAGAGCACATGCTCTTCGTTTACATCGTTTAAAATGGCATTGATATTGTCATTGACGTAATCTGTCATTTCAGGTGCGGTGAATGCAAATTGATTAGCAAGAGATTGATATTCAAATTTTATATAACCTCTTCCAAGTTGATCACGGCAAATAACACCGAAAACAAACGACCATGGTCGAGATTTGTTATACATCAGTTCGAAATCTTGTTCAGTGGCCGTTGTTCTGTCTTGTGGAATATTATTTTTTATCCATTCAGTGCCGTCGTTTCCTAATCCAATAACTGAAAGCACAAGAGAGTTGCGACATATTCTGTCGCTCTGACGTTTGATATTGGCATTTTTATCGTGCTTTTTACGCGGTTTCTTACTTGTCGCCATAGTTTAAAATCTCAGTTAAGTGTTTAAATTGGGCAAGATATGCTGATTCAGCTTGATGTGGTTGCCAAAAAACAATTGTAATATTTGCCGGAGAGATACCGTCCAATTGTGGCCACTCTACAGATGCCGGTGGAAGTAACTGTTCTTTTTCCGTTGCAAGCATAGATAAATCCATAGATTTAATTGCTGGCAATTTTTTATATTCAACATTAAAACGTTGGTGGATTGCTAAATTAAAGCGATCTTCAATATTGTGATAAGGCTCACTTAGCAAATGTTTGAGTGGAGTAGGAATATCTTTCAAGTATGCTTCTGCTGCATCGTGCAGTAGGAAAAGAAATGCAAGCTCAGGCAATCCCATTTCTTCAAAAACATAGCTACCAAGTACACAATGCTGAGCTACGCTATAAGGTTCAGCAGTTTGACCAATAAAGCGGTTTTCAAAGCTAAGGTTATGCGCAATATCACGAATATCAATTTCGTTAGGATCAGGCTTGATGTAATCAATGGTATGGCCATAATAGGTATTAATGCGGTACATAGATTTTTCTCGTTTTAAGTTTTACTTCTTCTTGGTGCATCTTTTGGCACCATTCCGCACGGCTTATGCACCAGTGCTTATTTATCTCTTTTCCGGTTAGCTTTGATGCTTTTTTCCAAAGCACATAAGCGGATAAATAATTTTTCTTGCGCTCTTCTTTGGCGGCAAGTTCGCTGTTGGTTTTAAAAGGTAGTTTCATTTCTATTCCTTATTAATTTCAGCTTGTTTAATAGATACGTAAGCACGTGCTTGTTTTTCACCTTCTTCGGTTAAATTCTTTTGATACTCACCGTTTTCAGCAATCCACTGTACTCTCGCTCTTTCACGCTCTAGTGCATGGTTAGTGTATTCTTTTGCATCTGCCGCTAATGCGGTGAGAATAACCATTGCGGCAACAATGATTGAACAAACTGTTGCAACACCGTAGGCGGTATTTTTAATAAATCTTGCGAATTGATTTTGTTTCATGAGTAGATCCTTGTAGTGATGATGGAATTAGGTAAAAAAAATCCCGCAGTGCAAATAAGCTATAAATGGCAACTGCGGGTAATTGACTAAAGAAGAGCATATTGTTATGTGCTGTTTCCAGCTAGAGCCGCTCTCACACCACTTGAACAAAGTGTAAAATTAGTGATGTTTCTACTTGAAAGCGGCTTTAGCTGGTGGCTCCAAGAACCATTAAGGTGCCTTTCTTTATGCTTGCAAGGCTCAAGCCCTTATTGTCACCACAACACATAAGGAATATAATTTTCACAACCACAACACAAAATAAGGAGATTATTATGAAAAAAGTTGTAGCTGATAAAATTGCGCTAGTTATGGCTAGAGATATTTTGAGAACCAGCTCTCATTATCAAAGAAATATTGATGCAACAACAGCAAGGGATATTGCCGAGTTTATCAATTCATTATCTGAAATATTTCAGAATAAGTTAGATGATGGAATTGACTCTTCTCAAATCATAAATGCTTATAAGAATCAATAAGATAAATAGCTTTACATAAGGATTCTGCAATCTTATCTGGTGGCATTCCTACATTTTTCGCAGCATTTTCCAATACAGCCTGTTTGATTAGTCTTTTATCTTTATCAGATAGGCTTTTTTCTTTTTCTTCTTCCATATTTAAACCTCTTTTATTGATTGACATTTCAAAGCGAACTTACCAAATTCTGATCTAGCTATCCTTAAATTGGCAATCTGCAGTTTACCCAGACCTTTGATGGAACATTTAATAAATTCGCTTTGAAGTGGCGCCCTATACAAGATTCTAACTTGTAACCTATCGCTTAGAAGGCGATTGCTCTATACGATTGAGCTAATAGGGCATAACCGATCCGTGGGCTTGTTACCATTTCCCCGACCGAACTCGTATCCTCTAAGGGATTGCTTAAAGATATAAACAGCGCTGCCATTGACCTGCCAACCACATCACTTCGGTTAAACACGCAGTACAGTTTTCTGCTCTGGGGTTACTCGACTTAAACAGCCGATAATTTATATCCCGCACGAGACCAAATTGTCTAAAACTCAAAACAGGTTAATGATGAGTGCCTTTCTTTATACTTGTAAGGCTCAAGTCCTCTTGTATGCGACTACATCGAGGAATATAATGTTTTCTGCGACTACAATTTAATCGGAGGAAACACTATGAAAATAGAAAAAGAGGAGAGAAGTCATGTTCCGCCAAGACCGACTCCACAACCTAAACCAAGATGAGGAATAAAAGATGGAAGGGAAAAATCGAAATGATTTAGTATTTGAGTTGCATTACAGCTACAATTTAGAAAATTTAAACTATCACTTAAATGATCGATTAAATAAATTATTGATTACCATTCAGCTGTTACTTTCGTCTGCTGTGTTTGGTGACTTAGATAGATTTTTCCCAGATTTTCATCTAAATATCATTATTGGGTTTATTTTAGCGATACTAAGCGTGCTTTCACTTGTTTATGGCTTTGGCGAAAAAGCCGCATTATCTAAAGTTGCACAAGCACAATATCAACCATTACTTAAAAGTTATTCAACCATGACTGATGAAGAGTTGAATAAGGCATTAATTACAAGTGATTTACTAAATAATAATATCACTGGCACATTAACTGATATTGCGTATAAGCGCGCCTCCATTCAACTTGAATTAGAAGATGATACGAAGCTAAGTTTTTGTCAGTTATTTGTTGCTAAATTTTGTGGAGAAAAATTCTAATGGCAGAACCAACCCCATTACAAGAAAGTTATCAACCTAAACGGCCTACGCCGCCACCTAAAAAGTGATTTTTAATAGCTACTCATTTGAGTGGCTATTTTTTTACCCATCACTAACCTGTTTCAAATTTTTAAAGAACGTTTCAAAGTGTTTTGCTTTGTTGTGGTAATTCTACTTAAAGTAGATATTAATGCAACTAAAATTTGCATAAAAGTAGGATTATTTTCTATTTAGAGTAGTATTTATTTGATTTTTAAGTAAAAATATTTTGTTGGCAGGTGTTTGATTGCTTATTTTTTAATCAGTGAATATTGTGATTTGAGATTCTGATCACGGAATAGGTTCTACTTTTTAAGTAGAATGACCGCACTTTTTAATGGAGGTTATATGAGGAAAATATTTGTTCCGATTGTTGCACTTGGTCTTTTTGGATGTGGAGTTAGTACGTCTGAAATGCGTGCGTTAGAATTTAAAAGCTATCCAATTACACAAAGCGAAGATCATGTAAAACAATGTTTGCTTGATAAGCTAAATAGCTTTAGGCCTGATCGCATGTTGATAAATGAATATGGAAAGCATACAGAAATATTTATTGGGGCAACACAGGCGGGGAAGTTTAGAAGTTTTTATTTGTTTGATATTTTGCATAATGAAATTAAGATGTCTCATTATGATGGTGTATTTCCAGCATTATCTAAAAGCGAGGCAGACAGCATTGTCACGTCCTGTCTATGATTAATTGAATATTTGAAATAATAAAAAACCGCCCGTAGGCGGTTGTTTAATTTAATTTGTTTAATAGATCTTGCATTGTATGGATAGAAACGCCAATCTGGGACTGTATATTAATATGCTCGCTTAATCTTTTTTTCAATTTATTCAAATCTTCTTCCGTCAGTAAATCACTGTTGGCTTGAATTTGTTTTTTTAAATTTTTTATGCTTTTCTTTATATTTTTATTCATTCTAAGTATTTCTGGGCTTGTGCCAAATTGTCCTACAAATAAAGCTACACAGAAACTAAGAATCGGCGTCACTAAGGGGGCTGTAAGGTTAGCTATTTCAACCAAATGGGGAAGATTGGGAGTAATGTAAAATTTTATGATAAGCGAAAGAAAAAGCCCAATTCCTGCGGTATAAGAACCATATTCAAGCATTGAGAAAGGCTTTGTAACTGCATTTTGTTCAGCCATTACTTTCCTCGCTGCGTTTAATTTCTCTTAATTGTTCAATGATAGAATCTCTTGTCGATATTCTTATTGATTTAGAGCCAACCAAATTCCCATTATGATAATGATTGATGGTGATTTTATAATATGGGTTTAAAATACTACCAAGATAAAATGATAAGATTTTTAGTAAACGAGAAAGTACGGGGGTGCATAAAAGCACCCCTATAAACAAAGCTAATTCGTTGATATGCTCAACAAGCAAACTAATTAATCTTTCCATTATCAGAGATAATACGCCGCTCTTCTGTGGCTAAATGATGTTTAACTTTGGTTATAGTATAGTATTCTTTTGTTTCATAACCTAGCATTTTTATTGTTTTGTTCATTGTTACAGTGAACAAATCGCCTTTCTTGAAACTGGCAATGTTCTCATTTATTTTTTTAATAAAATCCTCGTCAGTAATTTCAACCGGGTAAGAGTGATTGCCGTAAGTCATTTCCCACCCTTTACTGCCTTTAAAGCTTACTGTAAGTAGTGCGATTGTTGTTTCTAATATCTCAACCCTTTCTTTTGGATCGTTGATTTTCATCTTTTGAATCGTTCTTATTTCTTCCGGTTCCAACTTAACTAATATCTCTCTGGAGTCTTCAGATGAGTCAGGTGTTTTGATGGAATTTCCAGCCAATATTTTAAATGCCGGTTTTATGTTCCCTTCAAGAGGTGAGGACACCAGTGTTTTTATATTCTCACGAATATCTTTATTGGCTAATAACTTAGCTATGTTTTTATCTGATTTTATTTCTTTTCCATCAACACTTAAAGTTGCAACATCACTGTTATCATTGGTATGAATACCAATTACAGTTTCTCCTTTGGTGTCATTAATCGCATCAAATATGGTCTTTCCTAAGTTAGACACACTTTTTCTTGATTTTACGCTGGCGTAACCCAATCCAATGTATGGTAATACATCTATAACCTGTGTGGCCATATTATAAATATCAATTCCAAAAACAACCTCAAGGGAACCTTCCTGTGCTGGTGTTTCTATAAAAACGCCAAGGCTCTTGCGTCTGCCCGGATTTAATAACTTATCTGATTTTTCAATCAGATCATGCATTGCTATTATAGCCTTTCCAAGCTCTCTCGCATTCATGCGGTGATTTTCTAAATCTCGACTATCCGAATCATATGATAAAGTAATAAACTCAGTTCTAACTACCTTTCGTTGCTTAGGTTGTTTTTTATTATCCGGCAAACTCTTAGCTTTATCTGTCATATTTTTTTCCTTAGGTTGGTTGTTATAGATCAACAATATCCAGTGTTAGTTTCTATAGTAAAACTGAATACCAAAAGACTTTTCCAATGACTGATATATCTTGCATGTCTGTTATCTCATCCGGGTGTTCTTCGCTGTTGTAACTGCGGATCTTAACTTGTTCGTTTGGCATATTGTAGAGTAGTTTTATTCTCAGCAATCCACCGTGGTTTATTGCATATATTTTCCCATCTCTAATGGTTTTATTGCCCAAATCAATCCCTACTGTTGTTCCATCCGGAATAACAGGTTCCATAGAGTTACCGTCTGCAATTACACACACAGCATTTTCAAACTGCACACCTTGTTTTCTTAATGTGGCTTTAGAAAAACGTAATTTAAAATTGTTATAGTCTGCGATGTCATCAGCAAACCCATTACCCGCAGCAAGGCGAACATCTTGATAAAAAGGCACTGCCACTTCATCACTATTTAATGGGGTGTTTCTATCCCACAAATCAAAGGATCCAAGCTCTTTTATGTTTGATGCAACTTTTGTTTCAGTTGAGTCAGTAGAGCCATATTTCAAATAAGCAGGACTAACTCCAAAGTATTCAGCCATAGATTCAATTTTGTCATCTCTTGGTGTGGCTGTGCCAAGCGTATAACGTCTGGCCATTTCATAGGTTACGCCTAGAGCCTTTTGAAGATCTCCTATTCTTTTATTTTGCTGAGCCATTAATTCATTAATTCGGCTTGCTAAATCTGACATATAACCCCCTTATTTCTACTAAAGGTAGAGAATACGTAAATAAAATAGTTGATTCAATTCTATTTTTAGTAGTAGAATTATGCTACTTAAAATAGAAAAGAGGTTAAGATGCTACCAATCGAAAAAGCTTATGAAATCGTAGGCGGTATTTCTGCCATGGCTCGGCACTTCAATATCACACCTTGGGCAGTATCAAAATGGCGTGAAAAAGTACCAGCTGAACGCTGTGCAAAGATTGAAGAACTTACTAATGGCAAAGTTAAAAAATCCGAATTACGCCCCGATTTGTGGGATTAATTTATCAGTAAAAATCAAAAAGAAAACCATAAAAATAAGGCAAAAATTATGGCAATGAAACAAACCATTATAGAGATGATTGAACAGATACCCGGTGGTAAAAGTGCGGTAGCTGGATTCTTAGGATTTACTGAAAGTGAATTAAATAATCGTCTTTATCAAACAAAGGGCCAACGGTTCAAAAATGAAGAGTTAATCGCTATTCAGCTTGAATATGGTTGCACACAATTTATTGAAGAATTATGCCGTTCCGCTGGTGGACGTTTTGTACCAGATACCTGTGCAGATGATTTAGATGCAGTAGAAATGGCAAATATTCAATTACATGAGTTATCAGCTCGTGGATTGTTATTTGAAGCATTAGAAAGCGCGCTTGCTGATGGTGAGATTACCAGTTGTGAAGAAGATTTGATCCGCAAGTTATTAAATAAACATTTATCTGCAACACAACATTCTATTGAGTGTGTGATTTCACTTAATAAACGGCAATAAAAAACCACGGCGGCCACCGTGGTTAATTACACTCACAAGGAGTTCACAAGATGAATGAATTATTACCGATTAATGATAAAAATGCAAGTGCATTAACAATGAGCAGTCGAGAAATAACAAAACTTGTTAATTCTCGACATAGTGACGTGTGTAAAAGCATTGAAACACTTATTTCAAAAGGTGTTATTGGGGGGTATCAGCCGAAACCGTACACCCACCCACAGAATGGTCAAATCTACTATGAGTATTTTTTGAATAAGCGCGACACTTATATTTTAGTTGCTCAGTTTTCACCGGAATTTACAGCTGCAGTTATTGACCGCTGGCAAGAGTTAGAAAACCAACAAAATCCGACCGCACTTTTACCGCAAAATTATCTTCAAGCCTTAGAGCAGTTGGTGGCATCAGAGAAAGAGAAACAAGCTTTAGCATTAGAGAATAAAGCAATGAAACCTAAAGCGGACTTTGTAGATCTTTACGTTGATATTGGCACAACAAAATCATTACGCGAAACGGCAAAAATCTTAAATATGCCAGAGAAAGCGATGATTGCTGCACTAGAGCGTGATAAAGCGTTATATCGTCAATCAGGTAATCTTATTCCATATTCAGACAAACAAAGCCGTGGCTTATTTACAGTAAAAACAGGTACAGCAGAGCACGGTCATAACTTTACACAAACTCGCGTGACATCGAAAGGTATTCAATGGATCGCACAACGTTACGCTTCGGAGTTAATGCTATGAGCAAATTTATCCCTAATTCTTTTCAGATCCCTAATGCTTTTGTAGATGAAGTGATGTTTGCCCTTTCTGGTAACGCTGTAAAAGCCTATTTGTTGGTGGCTCGTAAAACGACTGGTTGGCAGAAAGAGAGTGATTTTATTTCTATTGAGCAATTTAAACAATTCACTGGCATTAACCGAGACAAAACTATCTATGAAATCCTTAAAGAGCTTGAAGAAGTTGGTTTGATTCGTACTGTTAAAACCGCTGGAAGAACGACTGAATTCTATTTAGTGAAAGACCTTCCTAACGTTGAAAACAAACCAGTGGCGAAAAGTGCTACCAGTGGCGAAAAACGCCACCAGTTACAAAAAGCGCCACCAGTGGCGAAAAGTGCCACGACACCAGTGGCGGAAAACGCCACCGCTACCAGTGGCGAAAAACGCCACCCTACAAAAACAAATAATAAAACAAATATAAATAACCCCCCTATAGTCCCCCCAGCTGAGCAAGTTGTGTTGGATTATTTGAACATGGCATTGGCAAATCTCGCTGAAGAACAAGGCGAACGTAAACCAACAGGCTACAAGCTCACTGACAAAACAAAACAAGCGATTGGCGCTCGATTAGCTGAATTTGATTTGGGTGTGTGTAAACGTGTGGTGGATTATCTCGTGTCGAAATGGGGCC
Organism: Haemophilus sp. HMSC061E01; assembly: GCF_001810345.1. Classification (NCBI taxonomy): domain Bacteria; kingdom Pseudomonadati; phylum Pseudomonadota; class Gammaproteobacteria; order Pasteurellales; family Pasteurellaceae; genus Haemophilus; species Haemophilus sp. HMSC061E01. The sequence goes on along the minus strand of NZ_KV801015.1, from coordinate 353,909 downwards.
GTGATCCGAAAATGGTTGAGTATCTCCGACCAAGTACGATTTTCCGTCCAACAAACTTCGGTGAGTATGTTGTTGGCTCAGAACGTTGGGATAACAAGGGCAGACCAGAAATGCGAGACGGTGCTTGGGTAATGGCTGATGGCACGATGTTAAAACCGAAAGGCAGTGCACCAAACCCAGCAAGCAAAAGCACCGATTGGGCAAAGGGCAGACAAATTCAAATTCGTAATCCGCAAGTAGCGGAAAAACTACGCAAAATGGGGATGTTGAAATGAACGTGGCAATCAGACAAGAAAATTGCGTTTCAGGGGTTGATTTAAATACTCATGTTTCAGAATTAGTGAATCAGTTATTTAATCGCTTGTGTGCTTACTGCAACCGTTGGCGCTATAACTACCCAACAGACGAAGCATTGGAAGAAGCAAAATTTATTTGGATTGAAGAGCTAGTGAATCATGATGTTTTATCTGTGGATATGTTAGAGCGTGGATTAGCAAGAGTTCGTGCAGCAAGAAATGATTATTTTCCAAACCTGTTTGATTTCATCGAGTGGTGCAAAATTCCGATGGATTTACCGTCAGAAGAAGAATTAGCACAGCGTTTAGCCAGTTTTCAACGTTATGGCATGGCTGATGTAGATAAATTTAAATTCAATTCTACCGTGGAATATTGGTTGATCACTGATTTGTATTGTCGTTGTCGCAGATACACTTGGTCGGTAGAGCAGTTACGCAAAGAAATTAAACAGGCCTTACGCAATATGGCTGATCGTTTAAAAAATGGTGAAGTGTTACCGGAGCCAACAAAACAATTACCAGCACAAGCAACATCTATGCCAGTCTCAAAAACACGTCAAGCAGAGATTATTGCAAGCATTAAAGGATCGTTGCGGGGGCATTAATGCAAGTATTGTTGTTGACACCATATAAACAATCAGACCTTGGTTTAATGATGTTTAGAATTCCGCGCAATGCTGCACAGGTAATGACGAAGAGAATGGTGTTAATGCCAGAGCCTACTGAATTACAACATAGGGAATCGGGTGTAGTTAATTGGCAAGGGGCTATTAGTGAAGAATTTCCACCGTTGGTGGTGGATTTCTTAAAAAATAAGGAAGTGCGGTCAAAATTACTTACAAAAAAAGCGTTGATGAATTTTGTGGCCAGTATTAAGCATTGTCAGTTGAGTGATGGTGAATACTGCCATAAAGAATTAACAATTACTCCGCACTTAGACGGTTTTATTAGAACTTGTTGGCACCATGATACGGAAATGCGTAAGGGAAACTATGATGCGGAAAAAGCAACGTTGGTGGTGGAGCAAAATATAGAGCAAGCAATCATTGCAAAAATCCAAGTGGATTTAAAACATGCTCGCCATTTAACAGAATCAGATTTAGTACTGTATTGTTTTAAGAATGGACTTCAACGTTTATTAAGTGATGCGTTATTAAGAAAGGTCTTTAGTGTTAAAAATTACGAACGAGACAATAAAGAAAGTTCCACTCGTTTTGAAGATCCTCTTATTTATCACATGGACCGTTTAGATAAAGCCATTTTAAATTTAAAAGCTGATGATGATCCGCCACTTCAATATATGGCAAGACCAAAGCCACAATATATCCGTTCTGAAAAATGGTTACGTTGGGTAAAAACTCAGCCTTGTGTGTGCTGTGGTAAACAAGCAGATGATCCACATCATTTAATTGGCCATGGTAATGGTGTGATGGGAAGTAAAGCAGATGATTTGGATTGTATTCCGCTTTGCCGAATTCATCACAATGAATTACATCAAAACGTAAAAGCATTTGAAGAAAAGTATGGTTCACAAATAGAGCTTTGGCATAAGTTCTTTTTATACTCCATCAAGATTGGTGCATTAGTGATTGATTAATAGTTTAACAATCAAAAGTGCGGTCTTTTTTAAAGTGAGATTTCCAAGATGACGATAACACTTGAACTACCATTTCCACCTTCTGTTAATACCTATTGGCGCAGAGTAAATGGGAAAACATTAATTAGCGCGAAAGGACGCGCTTATGCAGCACAGGTCTCCTGGATGACAAGACGCTCAGCAAGATTTCCAGCGGGTATTCGTGCTGCAGTGGTGGTGGAAGCATTTATGCCGGATAGAAGAATGCGTGATTTGGATAATCTTTTCAAATCATTATTAGATGCGTTAGTGAAAGCGGGCGTGTTGGTGGACGATAGTGTTATTGATGATTTGCGAATCGTACGCAAATGTGTAGTCAAGGGTGGAAAGGTTTTAGTGTCGATTAGTGAGGTGGTAAATGACTTATAGCGTTGAGCGTATCTTAGAAAAATGGGGTAACTGTTGGGGGCGTGACCGTATTGGCACAGAATATCCAAGCACAACAATATCAATCCCTGTTCTGCCGACAGCAAGAAAGGCTTATATCAAGTTATTAACCGATGATGAGTGTTTAAAAATTGAAAAGCAAATAATGAACCTACACGATGATGATTTATTGCAGTATCAAATTTTAATGGCTCTATACATTCAGCAAGCGAGCGAGAGAGAGATTTGTAACGCCCTTAATATCTCACCAGCTAAAATGTATCGAGAGCGCGCACAAGGTATTAGATTTTTAAAAGGTGCGTTTGTGGCTGCTAAAATTAAGTTTATGTTTTTAGGATAACAAAAGGCGCTTTTAAAGCGCCATTTTTAATTATGCTAGTTTTTTTATAATCTCTTCGATTTTTAACTGTCTTGCTTTTAGTAGTGAGATGATATCAAACCAAACGCCAGTTGGGATTTTCCGCTCACCAGAAATCCATGCCCGCATGCGTCTAGGGCTGGATAAGTCAAGGTCTCTGGATAAAGCTGTTTGCCATTGGTCGCCATATAAAGCATTGCCTACTACAGCTAACTCGTTAGCTCCATAGTCTGCGACATCGTCTGTTATCTTTGCGTAATGATAGTAACCTAACCAAAAAGCACCTTGAGCGTCAAACTCCATTTTGTCTTTAGGGTCTGTTAAATCGCTCGGAATTTTATCCATTAGGCGCATAATTTCATCTTGGTTTGCTGTATTGATAATATCTCCACGTTGACTCATTAAACCAATCCCTTTAGCAGGGAATCTGATAATGGTATTTTGTACATTAACTGGCACATCAACACCATAAACACAGCGGACAAGTTGACCTACAGTGTACATTATTTCTTTGTAATTCATTTTTGATTCTCCTTAAAATAAAGCCTCTTTCGAGGCTTGTTATTATTTTTTTTCCGCCATCAACCATCACGACTGCAAAGATTGTTTGTTTTGGAGTTGTACTTGTAAAGCGACTATATTTATCAATCCAAACCCAAGATTCTTGACGTCCAAAGAAGGTGTCTACAATTTTTTGCACGTGAGCAACTTGTTCTGCTGTTGCTCCTTGAGGGATTTCGATTTCACCAAGGATAGTGATGATGTTGTTAATGATGTCATTAGCCCATCTAATTTGTTTTCCTGAGCCAATTAATTGTGGTTTTGTGATTTGGATAGTTTGAGTTGTCATAATCGCCTCCTTTAGGCTTATTAGTTAGCGGCTCTGTAGCCATCTCTTGTTTAGATGAGCCTATTATAAGGCTCAAAAATAATTGTGTCAATATCTTTTTTTAAAATTTAAAATTTTTTTAATTTATTTTTTTGAATTATTTTATTGACAACTTGCAAGTAAAAGTATAGTATAAGTTATAAGTTGCGGTTTTAGCGCATAGCGAACGCATAGATATGTTTAGAAACAGCCCTGATCGGAAACGGTCGGGGCTTTTTATTGCCAAAAATATGGTGGGTATAAATGCAAATTCTCAAAGACATGCCTGTAGAGTCTCAGGCTTATGGTTGGCTAACTGCTTTATTCGGAGCTATGACTCTGTCCGAATGGTCTATTTTAATTGGTGTTCTTGTCACTATATGTGGTTATATACGTGAATCTCGTTATAAAAAACGAATGTTAGAACTCGAAGAAATTCGAGCGGGCGTTCGTGACAAAAACGGTGAAATAATACAGGGTGATAAAGATGTCAAAACTCAAAAAAGCTAGCGCTTTTGGTATTTGTTTAGTTAGTGTAATTGTTGGATTGGTATATGACTCTGAAGATCGTTCATCAGGAATTATAATTTCCGAGAATGGTGCACGCGAAACTGGTGATGAAGAAGGTTGTAGAACTAATCCGTATCAATGTGCAGCAAAAGAGTGGACATTTGGTATCGGAGCGGCTACTACGGGTGGCGCTAATGTCATCATTGGTAAAACCTATACCAATGAAGAAATAGCAGATCAGTATGCAAAAGATTTGCGCAAGGTTAGTAAGTGCATTATTGATTACTATCCATACAATGAAATGAACCAAAATCAAATAGATGCTTTGGGCTCATTAATTTTTAACATTGGGTGTCAAGGTTCTCGGTTTTACTTAGATAGAGAAAGTGGTCGTTTTAAAAAGACTCAGCTTTATAAAGCTGCAATTGATAAAGATTTTATTCGCATGTGTAATACTTTCCCTAATTATTCCAGGGTGAATGGTAAGGTGCATAAATCTATATTAAAACGAAGATTAAGGGAACGTGATTTATGTTTGTCTCCAGTCAATAAAGTATAGTTGTTATGTGCATGGTTAGCCGGTGCGGTTATGGGAGCTATTAAATCAGATGGCGAAAGCGTAAACAAAAGAGCCTAAACCGCACCGCTATTTATTATGGGGTTTAACATGATTGGTATCGGGCAATATATCAGTAACGGATTCACAAAGGTTTTATTGGTGTGTTCCGTTGTTTCTGCGTTTGTAATTCTTGCATTGTGTGGATGGATTAATCATCAGTCAGCAACTATTGATGGACTGAATGTAAAGATTAAAACACACCAAGAAACAATTGCCGTACAAAGTCAAACGATCACTCGATTAGAAGAAGATGCTGAGCGAAATAGACAGCTAACATTTGAGTTAAGTCGGGTGGAGTCAGATGCAAGGAGTAAATCAGATGCAGTTATCAAATCTATACCGAAACAAGTTAAAGCTAGCAGTGCTTTTAATACTAGTGCTCCTAGCAATGTTATTGAGTTCTTGCGCCAGTAAACCTGTTGTAGTGAGTTGTTCTCAATTACCTGCAGCGTTGACCTCTCATTTAGATAAGACAGTATTTGCTGGTGATACTTATGGTGATGTAACAAAGTACGCGGTAATCCTAAAACGCGAACGTGATATGTGCTTAAACCGCATCGACAAGATTCGGGAATGGCAAACAGAGAAGTTAAGTAAATAAAAGGTGAGTGATAATACTCGCCTTTTTTCTTTTGGTGGGAACTATGCCAGCAAGAATACCTAAAGCATGCAGAAAGCAAGGCTGTAAGAATACAACAATCAACAGCAATGGTTATTGTGATGAACATCAAGGTTGTGGTTGGCAAAGACATCAGAAAGGAAAGACATCGTCTCAACGTGGTTATGGAGCTCAATGGCGAAAAATAAGAGCTGTCGTGTTAGTTCGCGACAACTACTTGTGCCAAGAATGTTTAAAGCAAGGTCTGTTTGTAACAGCTACAACTGTTGACCACATAATCCCTAAGGCGCACGGTGGCAGTGATGACTTAACTAATCTACAAAGTTTATGTAATTCATGCCATAAATTCAAAACAGCGCGAGAACGCTTGAAATAGTGTTTAAAGTTCGGTTGTTTTTGTAAGGGTAGGGGGTGGTAAAATCTCTATAGGTTTTGCCTATCGAAACCGCCCACCTAACTCTATTTTTACAACCGCGAAATTAAAAATTTAGGGTAAACGCCAAATGACAGGAATAGCAACAACGCCGGGGCGAGGAAGAAAGCCCACTCCGACGAAAGTGAAAGAGCGTCGCGGCAACCCCGGTAAAAGAAAATTAAATAAAGACGAGCCTGAGTTCAGTCCATTTAACGAAAACACCCCACCGCCATCTCAGCTTAATACTGACGGTAAAAAGATGTGGGCCTTTATTCTAAAAGAATTACTATCCCAAGGAGTTCTACTACAAACCGATCTTGAAGTAGTGACAAACTATTGCATTGCATATCAGAATCGTAATCGTGCTTGTAAAGATGTTGAAAAATACGGCACGTTTGTTGAGAACGGGAATGGTGGATTATCGAAAAATCCTGCTTTTACTGTTTTGAATGAAGCATTGAAACAGATGACTACATTCGGAGCGTTGCTCGGACTTGACCCAAGCAGTCGACAACGATTGATTGGTAAGGTAGATGAGCAAAATCACAATCCATTCGCGGAGTTAATGCAATGACAGATAATGTAAAAAAGGCAATTAAGTATGCCAAAGATGTTATTGCTGGCAAAATTCCTGCTTGCCGATTTATTGTAAAAACCTGTCAGCAGTTCATTGATGATTTAGAAAAGCAAAGTGCGGTTAAATTTCCTTATTATTTTGATGAAGTTAAAGCTGAAAAAGCGTGTAAATTCATTCAATATCTGCCACACACAAAAGGTGAGTGGGCATCAAAACGACAAAATATCACACTTGAACCGTGGCAACTCTTCATTATGGCAAATACTTTCGGGTGGTTGCGTAAAAGTGACAATCTGCGTCGTTACCGTGAAGTTTATGTTGAAGTACCCCGCAAAAACGGTAAATCAGCTATTTCTGCAGGTGTCGGCTTGTATATGTTCTGCATGGATAATGAGTTTGGTGCGGAAGTCTATTCAGGTGCAACCACAGAAAAACAAGCGTGGGAAGTATTCCGTCCTGCTCGATTGATGTGTAAGAAAACCGATCTTCTTTGCTCAACTTTCGGTATTGAAGTAAATGCCTCTAACTTAAACCGTCCTGCTGATGGTTCTCGTTTTGAACCACTTATTGGTTCACCTGGTGATGGTGCGTCGCCTAGTTGTGCGATAGTGGACGAATACCATGAGCATAAGAATGATGAGCTATATACCACAATGTTGACTGGTATGGGTGCACGTAAACAACCGCTTATGTTTATCATTACGACTGCAGGTTATAACATCGAAGGTCCTTGTTACGACAAACGCAGAGAAGTAATTGAAAAATTATCCGGTGCAATTCCTAATGACGAGCTATTTGGGATCATCTATACAATTGATGAAGATGATGATTGGACAGATGAAAGCGTATTACGTAAAGCAAATCCAAACTTTGATGTGTCAGTGTATGGTGACTACCTAATTAGTCAGCAAAACAAAGCAATTAATAATGCACGTCTAACCAATACTTTCAAGACTAAACACTTGAATGTATGGGTGTCTGCGAAAGAAAGCTATTTCAACATGGTGAGCTGGGAAAACTGCAAGGATGAAACATTATCACTTGAAGATTTCCAAGGTGATGATGTTGTGCTTGGCCTTGATATGGCGCGTAAGCTTGATATGAACTCGCTTGTTAAAGTTTTTGCGCGGGTTATTGATGGTAAGCGGCATTATTATTGTATTGCTCCAGAATTCTTCGTTCCGGAAGATACTATCTATAACACTGATACCGCTTTAAAACGAGTGGTGGACAAATATCAAAAATGGGTAAACAGTGGGCATTTAACTGCAACAGATGGTGCGGAAGTTGATTATCGAGAAATCGAAGAAGTCATCAAAGATACCAATCAAGAGCATAGAGTTTCCTGTGTTGCAATTGACCCGCATGGAGCGATAGCAATCAGCCATAACTTAGCCGATGAAGGGCTTAATCCTATAACCATTACACAAAATTACACTAATTTATCCGACCCAATGAAAGAATTGGAAGCAGCAATTGAATCAGGTCGTTTCCATCATGACGGGAATCCAATTATGACGTGGTGTATTGGTAACGTGGTTGGCAAGACGGTTCCAGGGAATGATGATGTTGTGCGCCCAATTAAAGAAATTCCTGAAAACAAAATAGACGGAGCGGTGGCGTTAATGATGGCAATAGGTCGCATTATGTTGAGCACTGATGATGAAAGCTTTTTCCCAAATGAGGTATTAGAACTATGAGAACTGTCATTTTAGATCTTTTAGGTCTAACAGGCTTTGGCTTGATGTCTTATGGAGTGTATCTCAAATATGGGGCAGATATTGCATTAATTGGCAGTGGGGCATTATTACTGCTTTTAACTATTTTGGCATCGAGAGGTAAACAATGATTTTTGATAAATTATTTAGCACTCGTTCACTTGAGAATCCAGCGGTGCCATTAAGTGCTGAATCAGCTTACGAAGAAATATTCGGAATGCAGCCGACTAAATCGGTTAGTCCTGATTTGGCGATGAAGTTATCTGCTGTTTATGCTTGTGTTTACGTGTTGTCGAGTTCGGTCGCACAATTACCACTGCACGTGAAGTGTAAGAGCGGTGATAAAGTAGAAACAGTAAAAGATCATCCAGTATATTACCTTCTACATGATAGCCCTAACGCTTGGCAGACGTCTTATAAATTGCGCGAATATGCACAAAGTTCTGTTTTGTTGTACGGAAATGCTTATATCCATATTGTTCGTGATAAAAACGGTGGAGTTGTCTCGCTTGAATCATTAGAGCCGTGGAAAGTGCAGTTGCTTAAAAACGGAAGTCGCTATGTTTACGCTTACTACGGTGACGATAAGACAATGAGCCTATCTCCAGATGATGTTTTACACATCAAGTCACTCGGGCCATCAATAAAAACAGGTAAATCAGTCATCCAAACTCATGCTGAGACGATTGGCTTAGGGTTGGACGCTCGAAAATTTGCGAGCGGGTTCTTCGGTGGAAATGCTCGTCCTGCAGGTATTCTTTCGGTTAAGACGCCACTGAATAGCAACGCGTGGGAAAATTTTAAAAAGATGTGGCAAACCGCACAAGAAAAGCTGAGAAGCGAAGAAAATAAAACAATATTACTTCCTGCTGAGCTTGATTATAAGGCTTTGACCGTGTCACCAGTCGATACCGAGCTTCTTTCGATGATGAAACTTAATCGTTCAGAGATTGCCGGTATTTTTAATGTTCCAGCACACATGATCAATGATTTGGAGAAAGCGACATTTTCCAACATCTCCGAACAGACAATCCAGTTTATTCGATTCAGCGTGATGCCATGGGTGGTGAATTGGGAGCAAGAATTAAACCGAAAAATCTTTACTGAAGCAGAGCGTAAAGCGGGTTACTTCGTGAAGTTTAATCTTGCTGGGATTATGCGCGGTACTGCAGGTGAGCGAGCAACGTTCTACCATGCGGCTATCACTGATGGTTGGATGTCGCGAAATGAAGCTCGCCAGCTTGAAGATATGAATCCGGTTGAAGGACTGGATGAAATGTTGGTTAGCGTGAATGCGGCAAAACAAGCAAATAATAAACAAACGGAGAACACAAATGAGTGATGTAGAAAAACGCTCCTACGCAGGCGAAGTGCGAGCGGAAAGCCGAGATGATGAGCCTACGCACATTATCGGTTATGGTTCCGTGTTCAATACTATGTCTGAAGTAATGTGGGGTTTTCGCGAAATCATTATGCCAGGTGCATTTGATGATGTGCTTGAAGATGATGTGCGCGGGTTGTTTAATCACGACCCGAATTTCATTCTAGGACGCAGTAAAGCTGGTACGTTGAGTCTATCAGTTGATGAAACTGGCCTTAAATACGACATTATCGCACCAGATAATCCAACTATTCGTGATTTAGTTATTGCACCGCTAAAACGTGGTGATATTACTCAATCATCTTTTGCGTTTAAGATCGCACGTAATGGAGATGAATGGTATGAAAATGATGATGGTGTAATCATCCGTGAAATTCATAAAATTTCACGCCTTTATGATGTCAGTCCTGTGACTTATCCCGCTTACCAAGAAGCAAGCAGTACAGCTCGCTCACTTGAAGCATGGAAAGAAGCTCGAGACTCAGGAACAATTGCTAAAGCGGTATCACAAAAAGCCGCACGTGAGCGATTCTTAAGCTTAATTAGCGCTAAATAAAAGTAATTTTTATCAATACGAGCCGCAATAATGCGGCTTTTTTCATTTAAAGAAAGAGGAAAAATCATGGCTAAATTACATGAACTTCAAGAAAAACGTCGTAATATCGCGGCTCAAATGCGTCAATTGAATGATGAAATTGGCGAAAAAACATGGACTGAAGAACAACGAACTAAGTGGGATTCGATGAAATCCGAGTTAGGCGGTGTTGAATCACAAATTGAGCGCGAAGAATCATTACGATCAACCGATGCTTTATTTGTTGAAGAACAACGTCAAATTGAAACTGAATCAAAACCAGTTATTGATGTAGAAGTTAAACGTTCACAAGCATTTAATTCGTTCTTGCGTCGTGGCTTAGGTGAATTAAGTCAAGAAGAACGTCAAGTGATGGCAGAACTTCGCGCACAAGCGTCAGGCACGGACAATAAAGGTGGTTACACTGTGCCTAAAGAAATGCAGGCTCGTATTGCGGAACAAATGAAAGCTTTTGGTGGTATCGCGAGCGTTGCTCAAATCCTTAACACCGCAGACGGTCGCGTTATTACTTGGGCGACTGCAAACGGCACCGCTGAAGAAGGTGAATTAATTGGTGAAAATGCGGCAGCAACTGAATTAGATACTGAATTTGGCACAGCTGAGCTTGGTGCGAAAAAACTCTCATCAAAAATTATCCGCGTATCAAACGAATTGTTACAAGATTCAGGTGTGGATATCGAAGAGTATTTATCTCGTCGAATTGCAGAGCGTATTGGTCGTGCAGAAGCTAAATATCTTATCCAAGGTACTGGCGTTGGCTCACCTGCTCAACCTAAAGGCTTGCAAACCGCAGTTACTGGTGTAACACAAGCGGCAGCCGCTGCAGTGGCATGGCAAGATTTTAACGCATTGATCCACTCAGTAGATCCTGCCTATCGCAACGTTGGCAATACTCGCCTTGCTTTCAACGACAATACGTTAAAAACGTTGAAAGAAATGGTAGATGGACAAAAACGTCCATTATGGTTGCCTGATGTGGCTGGCGTTGCTCCTGCAACCATCTTAGGCCATCAATATGTGATTGACCAAGGCATCGAAGATATTGGTTCAGGTAAGAAATTTGCTTACTTTGGTGACTTCAGCCGTTTCGTTATTCGTCGCGTGTCAGGTATGACATTACGTCGCTTAGTGGAACGTTACGCAGAGTTTGACCAAGTAGGTTTCTTAGCGTTCCATCGCTTTGACTGCGTACTCGAAGATGTGTCAGCAATTAAAGCATTAACAGGTAAATAATTAAAAGTGCGGTCAGAAATGGCCGCATTTTTATTGGGGGATGAATGGAAATCACACTAGACGAAATTAAGTTGCAATGTCGCATTGATAATGATGAGGAAGATGATTTGTTGTCTGCCTATCTAGTTGCAGCAAAGGCGATGGTTGAGAACCACACGAATAGAGTGCTTTTTAATACATTGCCCGAAGAAAAACCGATTAATGCACAAGAAATCACTGGCGATTTAAAAATAGCTATATTAATGCTGATCGCTTACCTATATGAAAACCGTGGTGGATGGAATGAGGGGCAAGGTGTAACAAACTTTGATTTACCTCCAACCGTTAAGGCAATCATTGAGCGTTATCGTTTTATATGTGTAGGTAATTAAGATGAACATAGGAAAGCTACGCCACAAAATTACTTTGCTACGGCAAGTTAATGAAGTGAATGATTACGGTGCAAGTTCTCAAACCTGGAAGAGAGTAGCTACTGTTTGGGCTGATGTTAGACCATTATCAGGTCGAGAATACTTTTCAGCTCAACAAGTACAGTCGGAAATCACTACACAGATATGGCTACGTCATCTAGACGGTATCAAACCGTCAATGAGGGTTAAGTTCGGTAAACGTTTTTTGGAAATTGTTGCCGTGCTTAACACCCAAGAACGCAACGTATCTCTACAATTGATGTGTAAAGAGGCAGTTGATGGGTAATGTCAAAGTCGAGGGCTTATCTCAAATACACAAAGCTTTGAGTGAGCTTGGTCGTAAGGTCTCTAACAAGATTGCAGTTAAAGCGATGAGAGAGGGCGGAAAGATTGTGCGAGAGCAAGCAAGACAAAATGCACCTGTTCTTTCCCAAAGTATGCCACATAGACGAGCTGGCACGCTCAAAAAAGCGATTAAAAGCAGCACGAAAGTCTTAAAAAACGGCAAAATCGGCACTGTAGTAAGAGTTAAGACACTTACGACCAAGCAAATCGAAACTTTTAAGGTTAGAAGTGGCAAGAAAGGGGCGCTTAACCCTAAAGACCCATATTACTGGAGATTTTTAGAGTTTGGCACTTCAAAAATGCCAGCCAAGCCATTTATGAGGCCGGCATTTGAGCAGTCTAAAGAAAAGGCTGCGACAGAAATCATCAAAACGTTAAAAGATGGCATTGAGAGTGAGGCAGGTAAATGATACAGCAAGATATTTTCAAGGCTTTATCGCCACTTGTTGAAAATAGGTGTTTTTACGGATTTGTTCCTGACACCAATAAGAAATTCCCTGTCATCGTCTATCAATTCATCAATATTTCGCCAAATTCCGCTTTGGTAGATGGCGATTTAGATGATTTTATGGTGCAAATTGACATTTACAGCCCAAATCCCGATGACGTAATGGCGTTAAGGAAACCCATATTCACCGCATTAGAGCAAAAGCTCGAATATGCTGAGCGAGTAAATGATTTATCGGATTATGAACCCGACACTAAACTACACAGACGGGTTATAACCTACCAAATTGCTTATGGAGAATAACAATGGCAACACAAACAACCCCTTTTCAAGGGACTAAGTTTTATTTAGGCGTTGGCTACGACACAGAAAAAGCGATTACAGCTTGTACTGTTACGCCAAATGCCACAATCACCGCAACGGGTAATGGCTTAAAAACTGGTGATTTTATCCGAATCACTGGCTTAGGTGCATTAGATGGCTGCTATCCTGTGAAATCTGTTTCCACTGATACAGTAACACTTGCCGATGAAGTGGATTGGAAAGGTTTCGATAAACCAACTGACTTTACTAAGGCGAAAGTCTCAAAAATCCAACTATCAAGCAATTTCTGTGCTATTAAACAGATTGATGGTGATGGTGATACATTGGGCGAAACAGACATCACTACAATGTGTTCAGAGGGTACAGAAACAGAAGCAGGCGAAATTGAATACGGTTCAATTAAACTCTCTTTCTATTACGCACCGGCAACAGATATGCAGCAAGATTTGCGTAAAAAATTCTATAACAAGGAAACGTTCCCTTGGTTGATGATTCTTAAAAACAATCAAGGTGCTTTATATGGTACAGGATTCATTCAAACCTCACCTAACTTCAGTGGTGAAGTAAAAGGTAAATTTGAATCAGGCGTAACCATTAAAAAAGCGAAACGTGATTATTTTTTACCTACAACAGCGTAAATAACAAGACCGAGAGTTAATCCTCTCGGTTTTCTTTTTCTAAGGCGGAAAGAATGAATTTAAGAGATAAACTTTTATCACGCAAGCCAAAAGTCAAACCAGTAGAGATTTTAGGCGATACCTATTACATCCGAGAGTTTACCGTTGGCGAAATGAATAAAGCCTTATATGGACAACAACAAGAATTAGTGCGAATTGCTGAAAGTCAAGGCATTACACTTGATTTTACCAATGAAGATACCTTAACCGAGCAATTGGCCAAAGTTTACGACAAGCACAAATTAACTCGCACAATCGCAATGCGTTTATGTGATGAATACGGTGAAAACCTATTCAATGCCGAAGATGAAAACGACTTAGAGGCATTATCTCAACTTGATAAAGCTGTCATTGAGCAACTTAACCAAGCCATTATGGACGGTGAACCAAAAAACTCACAAGCCGAAGAAAGTTCCAAATAAACCTGTCACTTTCTCTCGGAAAAACGCTAGAAGAAATTGAGCAGATGCCTGAAAGTCATTTACAGGAATATCGCCTATTTTACGAAGAACAACCGTTCGGATTATGGCGTGATGATTACCGCTCGGCTCAAATTTCGCACGTTCTAGCAATGGTAAATCGTGATCCGAAAGGCAAACCGCCAGAGCTATCAGATTTTATGCCTTTCTATAAAGAGAAGAAAGAAGAAGAGTTTGATGACGGTTCTGCTGAATACTTAGCAAATAGATAACTGGAGTAAAAATGGCAGGCTCATTAGGACACTTGAATATCCAACTTGAGTTAGATCAGGTTAAATTTCAAAGTGGCATCAATAACGCACAAGGCAGAGTAAAGCGCTTTACTGATACTACTACAAAACAATTAAGAAATATTGAGCGTTCAATGAACTCGCTCAATCGTGTATCCGCCAACCTTTTCAAGGCTGGTATAGCTGGCTTTGGTGTAAATCAATTAAAAGGTTTTGCCGATGGATATACTGAAATTCAAAATAAACTTCGATTAGTTGAAAGCGCATCAATTAGTAGCTCTAAAGGTTTAAATAACGTTTTCGATATTGCGTTAAAAACAAACCAAAGCATCAATGCGACTTCTGGCGTTTATCAGCGGTTCGCTCAAAATGCCGAAACATTAAAAATCAGTCAGGCACAGATTGCTAGTTTAACTGAAACGGTATCTAAAGCTGTTGCGGTATCTGGTGCAAGTGCAGGTGCGGCAGATGCGGCACTGACACAGTTCGGGCAAGCGTTAGGGAGTGGGATTCTTCGTGGTGATGAATTTAACTCTGTAATGGAGCAAACGCCAGCATTAGCGAAAGCGATTGCAACAGGTTTGGGCGTTACCACTGGCGAACTTCGCAACATGGCGAAAGAGGGCAAACTAACAATGGATGTCCTCGTCCCTGCGTTAGAACGAGCCAAAGAATCGGTAGATGACCAGTTTAATACTCGAATCCTTACTATTTCCGCAGCCTTTGAAAATCTAAACACCTCAACAGTTAAATGGATTGGTGAATTAGATAAATCAACAGGAGCGAGCGAGGCATTTGCTAAGGCTATCAACGAAATCGCCAATCATTTAACCGTAGTGGCGAGCCTTGCAGCAGGTGCAGGAGTAATTTGGAGTGTTGGGAAAATCCGCACTTGGATTGCTGCTAGTATTCAAGCTTCCGCTGCTATGTCAGCTCAAGCCGCAGCAACAAGAAATCTTACTGCTGCACAACAAGCTTTAACCGCAACTGGTAAAGGTTTAGGTGGCGCATTGGGTTTTGTTGGTGGCCCACTTGGTTTATTAACTCTCGGCTTATCCGCTGGCGTTGGCGTATTCCTAGACTACCAACAAAAAACAGAAGCCGCTAGACAAGAATTACTATCTTTCGCTGATTCGTTAGATGTAACGACTGGTAAATTGGCAAATACTTCTGCCACAGTCCTTGACGGAATGAAAGCCAAATTAGAGCAATCAATTACCGCACAAAAGGACGAAATTAAGCGATTAGAAGAAGAGTATGAAAAACTCAACAGAATAATCGAACAAGGCAAACAAATCGCTCAATCAAGCGGAAAAACGGAAGATTCAGCGTATTTAGAGGCGTTAGCAAAAGCAAGTCAAGATTTAGCGATTAAAAAAGCAGAATTGGCGAAAGCTAACGAGAAACTGACTAAATCGGAAGATGATTTAAAAACAATCATTGGTCAAGTTCCAGTTGCTGAATTCAATGACAAATTAAGAAGTCTATTACCAACACTTGACACTTCAAAAGTCAGTATTGATTCAATTGGCTTTTCTCTCGATGATTTAAACCGCATTTTCCCAAGCGCTGAAAGTGGCGCTGCATCTATTACAAGTGCGGTTGAACGAATGGGTGCAATGGCCGTCTTGGTTGCAAGTCAGTTCAACGCTCTTGGTTTTAGTGTTCAAAACGCTTTAAGTGATAAAGCAACACAAATAATTGAGCGAAACAATCGCCTAATTGCAATCAATAAAGAGAAAGACCCAGCCAAGAAAAGCAGACTTCAAGCGGAAGATGCGACTATAAATTCAGGACTTACGAAAGGCACTGCAGATTATGATGCTGTCTTTAATAGCAATGTCGAGCTATACGCATCACAAATTACCAGTAAAGGTGGCTCAGCTAAAAAACAAAAAGGAAGTGGCTCTAAAGTTGATTATGTGAAACAGTACACTGACCAACTTAGCGAGATGGAACGCAGACTTTCAGAGATTCGAGCAAATGCCCAAGATATTTCTGTATTCGGTCAAATCAGCCAATATCAAGAGTTAAACAAAATTACTCAAGATATAGCGGCAAATGGCGAGAAATACGCTCATTTTGGTACTGATGGTTTAGCTAAGCTGAAAGATATGGCTGCTCAAATTGATGCAGCACAACAAAGCGTAGCAATCGCACAATTTACTTATGATAACGGTGAAAAACTTCAGGCGATGGAATTTGAGCTTGAACTGCTTGGTAAAACGAGACAAGAGCAAGAATTAATCCAATACAACCATCAATTAGACCTTGAGGCATCTCGATTAAAAATCGGAATGTCACAGGAGAATATCGCTAAACTTGATGAAGAAATTGCTAAGCTTAAAGAGCGTAGAGCGGTTATTCAGGAAACTGAAAATCAACGCAAATCAGATCCAATTGCCGGCATTAAAGACGGTGTAAACCAAATCCAAGAAAGTGTTGGTGATGTAGCAGGAAACATCTCGCAAATCACTCAAAATGCTTTCAATGGAATGTCTGATGCTTTGACTGACTTTGTTTTAACAGGTAAAGCAGACTTCCGCTCATTAGCACAATCAATCTTGAAAGATATTTCAGCGATGATTGTTAAAATGATGATTTTTAACGCTATCAAGTCGGCTGCGAGTGCCTTTGGGTACTCTGATGGTGGCTATGTTGGATTTGCTAGCGGTGGTTATACTGGTGATGGTGGTAAATATCAGCCGGCAGGCGTGGTACATCGTGGTGAATACGTTATCACTAAAGAGGCAACATCAAGACTTGGGATTGGCTTTTTAAACCATCTCAATTATGGTCGTGGCTATGCCACAGGTGGATCAGTAGGCTCTATTCCGTCAACTGGTTACAAGCCTATGGCTGGCGGAAGTATTTCCGTTAAAGTTATCAATAATGGCGAGCCTGTTAATGCCAACGTTGAACAAAGACAACGAAATGGCGAAACCGAAATCACGGTAGAGTTAATCCGTCAGATAGCAAGAAGTGAGACCAATGGCATCATTTCAAATAATATGCGTTCTGGTGGCGTGTTTGCTTAAGGGGTAAATATGGAAACATTTAAATGGTGCATTAGACCTGATTTTCAGATTGATAACGAGCCAACTGTAAACACGATTGAGTTTGGCGATGGATACACTCAACGCCAACTACAAGGCATCAATAGTTTGCTCCGTTCTTATTCTGTATCGGTTAAGGTTAAAAACAAAGACCGCCTAGAAGTGGATGAATTCTTTAAACGACACAAAGGAATTCATCCTTTTTTCTTTAAAGACCCGTTTACTGGTAAGAATATCAAGGTTATTTGCAGTAAATGGCCAGCAAGAATGAGCTTAAACTTCACGGAGTTTACTTGTGATTTTGTTGAGGTGCCATAATGCCACAACTAATTAGCAATAAATTTAAGTTAGACCTAGCCAAGCTGGAGCAAAATGCACTGATTGAGCTGTTTGAAGTGGATTTGCGAGGTTTAAAAGATGCTGACGGTATGAATGGTGAATTATATCGCTTTTATGCTGGCACTAACGAAAAATCACAGCCTATCGTATGGCAAGGTAAAACTTATCAGCCTTTCGGTGTAAAAGCAGATGGCTTTGAGATGTCAGGTAGTGGACCAAGCAACCGACCGACATTAACACTAGGGAATGTTGGTGGATTTATTACCGCACTTTGTAACCGTTTTGAGCAGTGTTTAGGTGGTGTTGTTAGACGAAGATTAGTCTATATGCACTATCTCGATGCGGTTAATTTCGTAGATGGCAATAAACAAGCCGACCCATCACAAGAAGTATTGAGTTATTTCTTGATTGAGCAATTATCCTCACTCAATCGAGACGTGGCTCAATTTACTTTAGCCTTGCCGTCAGAGACGGATAACGCATTAATCGGACGAATGATTACCTCTACTTGTAATTGGTTGTATCGTGGCGTTGAGTGCGGTTATACAGGGCGAGCAGTAGCGGATGAAAAAGACCAACCAACAAACGACCCGAAAAAGGATAAATGTAGTGGTTTGTTAACTGGCTGTAAGCTAAGAAACAACACGCACAACTATGGCGGATTTGTTAGCGTTGATAAATTGGGGTAGAGAATGGACGGAAAACTACACAATGAAATAATCCGTTACTCAAAATTAAAAGAACCACAGGAAAGCTGTGGTTTTGTTGTTTTAGTAGGCGGTGAAAAAGTCTTTATACCTTGCGAAAACGTAGCAGAAGATAAGGGAAATCATTTTGAAATCACGCCAGAAGATTACATCAACGCATCAGAGAAAGGCGAGATTGTGGCATTGGTCCATTCACACCCACAAGGCGAGCCAAAACTCTCTCAATCAGACTTACAAACACAACTCTACAGTCAATTAGATTTTTGGCTAGTTTGCGATGAGCAAATCCATATTTTCCACAAAATCCCATTTTTAATCGGTCGTGAGTTTAATCACGGTGAAATGGATTGTTACACGATATTCAGAGACTTCTACCGTCTATCAGGTTATGAAATGCCTAATTTTGAGCGTGAAGATTATTGGTGGGAAGAGGGCGGAAATCTCTACTTAGACAACATCGAAAAACAAGGATTTGAGCAAGTTAAAGAGCCTCAAGTTGGTGATGTGATTTTGATTAGTGTTGGGGCGAACGTGCCAAACCACGCTGCGATTTATGTAGGCGAACAGATGGTTCTTCATCACGCACCTAAACGATTATCTAAGCGAGATTTGTACGATGGTTACTGGCTTAAACACACGCACAGCATTTGGAGACACAGAGAATGGTCAACGTTAGATTTTACGGTTCCCTTAAACAGTTTGGATCTGAATTTAGGTTAGATTGCAAAACGCCAGCCGAAGTAGTTCAAGCCCTCACCAGTCAAATTCCAAAGTTAAGACAATTCATTCAGCAAGGCTTATTTACTGTAAGGGTAGGGCGAGATTACTTTGATAATCGCTATCTTGAGCAAGGATTAAATCAAAAGCTGAAAGATGATGCAACGGTGCATTTCACCCCAACATTGAAAGGCTCAAAACGTGGTGGACTTTTTGGCGTGATTGCTGGTGTAGCTTTGATTGCAACAGCTTTTGCCTTGGGACCATTGGGATTTAGTGTTATCGGTGCTAATGCCGCTTGGATGGTTGGTGGAGTGGGTGCATCAATGTTATTGGGCGGTGTAGCTCAAATGCTCACAAAAATGCCGTCAATGTCAACTGGCAAAGATGCTGAGAAAAAACAATCAACCAGCTTTTCAAACCTCTCGAATATGGCGGCTCAAGGTCGCCCAATGCCTCTCGCTTACGGACGGATTAGAGTTGGCTCACTGATTATCTCACAAGGCGTTGAAACGATGGATATTGAGCGACAGCCGCCAGAAGAGAAGAAAGGAAAGATAGTACCAAGATTTAGAAATAGGAGTTAGCAATGGGTAAAGGTGGTGGCGGCGGTCATACGCCTGTTGAGGCTAAAGAAACAAGCCGAAGTAAACAGCTAGTTAAAATCATTGATGTAATTTCAGATGGTGAGATTGAGGGTTTAGCCGATGGAATGAAATCGGTTTATTTTGATAATACACCAGTCCAAAACAAAGACGGCTCTTATAACTTTAACAACGTCCAATTAGAGGGGCGAGTTGGTAGTCAAGTTCAAGATGTAATTACTGGTTTCAATACGTCAGAAAAAGAAGTCAGTGTTGGAACGCAGGTTAGAAAGAATTTACCGATTACACGAACCGTTACAGACAATAAAGTCTCTCGTTTGAGATTAACCATTGGCGTTCAATCTCTTTTTAGTCAAGCTGAAAATGGCGACACAACAGGAACAACGGTAGAGCTTGTTATTACTATCGGCTCACAATCCTATCCAGTTTCGATTAGTGGCAAATACAGCTCACAATATTTACAACAACACACTTTTGACAATCTACCTCCAGTTCCGTTTACCGTTAAGGTTGAGCGAGTAACGGAGGATAGTAAGTCGCAAAGACTTCAAAACAATACAGTTTGGTCAAGCTACACAGAGATTATCGACACGGAGTTTACCTATCCGAACACCGCCTTAATTGGTGTGAAGTTTGATTCTGAGTATTTTAGTAATATCCCAGCTCGCACCTATGACTTATTAGGCTTGAGAGTGAAAGTGCCGAGCAATTACGACACTCGCACTCGTAAATACACAGGAATGTGGGACGGTACGTTTAAAACCGACTGGACGGATAACCCTGCTTGGATTTTATACGATGTAGTCACAAGCAAGCGTTACGGATTGGGCAATAGATTAGGCGAGTTTGGGGCTGACAAATGGGCTTTATACCAAGTATCTCAATATTGTGACCAATTAGTGCCAGACGGTTTCGGTGGCCAAGAACCTCGATTTACTTGTAATGCGTGGCTAACTGAGCAACGTTCTGCTTATGATGTGATTAATGATATTTGCTCAATCTTCCGTGCGATGCCAGTGTGGAACGGTCAACAACTAACAGTTGTAATGGATAGACCGTCAGATCCAGTTTGGACTTATACAAACGCAAATGTGGAGAAAGGTGAGTTTAACTATACTTTCTCGGCTAAAAAAGCTCGTCACAATGCTATCCAAGTCGAATACGCAGACAAGGATAACGGTTATGAAAAGGCGATTGAGTATGTTTCAGATGATGAATCAATCCGCAGAAATGGCTTAAACGTTAAGAAAATAACTGCCTTTGGTTGTACTTCTCGAGGGCAAGCTCACCGAACAGGTTTATGGTTATTACAGACCGAGAAACTAGAGACTAAAACAGTTAGCTTTGTCGTTGGCGCAGAGGGCTTAATGCACGTGCCTGGTGATATTATCAAGGTCGCTGATACGTATTACGCAGGCACAAATATTGGTGGTCGAGTTTTGGCGGTAAACGGTAAAAAAGTTACGTTAGACCGAGAAATCTCCATTAATGGCAATAGTTACTTCAGTTACATCACCGCTCAAGCCAAACACCAAGATATTAAGATTGTTTCTGTAAATGGTGCAGAAGTTACTTTAGACCAAGCTCCAGTTGGATTAGAGGCTTACGGTGTATGGTCGTTGTCCACTCAACAGGTAACAAGCCAGTTATTTAAGGCTTTATCTGTAAAAGAGGAGACAAAAGGTAAATATACCATTACAGCCTTGCAGCACGAGCCACAGAAAGAGGCGATTGTTGATAATGGTGCGAAGTTTGAGCCTAAAGCAACATCAATTCTTGCTGTTCCGCAAGTGAGCAATATTGGCGTAACTGTTAATCCTGACGGTAGTATTTCGTTTGCTGGCGATGTAACAGGCGGTAACGGTGTTATCAAGTATGATTTTCGCATCTACAAAGACGGTGCATTGTACGATATCCGATTAGGTCAAACATCACCAAATCTAAATCTAGATAGTCTAGAGAATGGTGAATACACCGTTGTAATCTTGGTTAAAAATGAGCGAGGTCAAGTCCTAAGCGAAAGAACGCAAACCTTTGTCATTGATAAACCTCCAGCACCGACAGGCGTAAGAGTAACAGGCGGACTAGGCAATATCACAATCGAATGGGATTGGATTAATGATGCCACTGCTACCGAGATTTTTGTTAGCGAAACTGATGATATTAAAACAGCCACACGCTTAACGAGAGTTACTGCGAAAATGTACTCGCACGAGGTTGGAGCTAAACAGGTTAGATACTACTGGTTAAGACATACTCGAGGCGTGAACGTTGGACCATTTAGCCAACAAAGCGGACTGCGTGGCGAAAGTGCGGTAGATATTGATGCAGAGTTAGAGGTATTAAACAAAAAACTCTCTCAAAACATCGTAAACGAAGTCATTGATACAGCTCTACCAGCTCGTAACCTTGACTTAATTAAAACAGTCAATGGTTTAAATACTGGCGAATATCAAGGTCACAAACAGGTATATAACACCGCAGACGGTAAGCTCTACACATGGAATGGTAGCAAGTACCTTGAGAATGGTATTGATGCAAGTGGAATCCGTATTAAAACAACACAATTAGTCGGCACGTTGCAAGCTGACCAAATTGGTGCAAACACAATCGGAGCTGGGGCGTTACAAGCTGGAGCGGTACGAGCTGAACATATTGCCGCTACTCAAATCACTGGCGAGAAATTAGCCTTGGGGCTTGGCGGTAATTTACTTAAAAACCCATTATTTACCAATAATTCTGACGGTTGGTACGGTTTCGTTTGGTATAGTGGGGGATTGGAAAACTATTGGACAGCAGGTAGCACAGGTGTTACTTATCTAAATCTGCAATATAACCCTAGCACAGGTTATCGTCCACATGATGACCGATATAAAAATGAAAGTTTTAGTTTTGCTAGATGGAGTGCAGCAGATTATCAACGATTAGCTAACGACAGTAAGACTAATCAACACTGGGTAGATAATGCTCGTGTATTAGTGAATGTTATAGAGGGCAAAACCTACATATTTTCGGCTTATGTGGGTTGTCATCATTGTGGAGGGCGTTTATTAGCAGAAGAATATAGTTCGGACGGTAAAAATTATATTCGTTGGCTCAATGAAAGTCGTTTATTTGGTGAACGAGACAATATACACCTTAATGATAATGAGGAAATTGATGAGGCCTCATCATCGCACTTTGCTAATGGTTTAGATGTCAACAATGCACATCGAGCTTTTGTTAAGTTTACCGCACCTAAATCTGGTGTAGTTTGCTTAATCTTCCGTATTTCAAGATTTGGTTATAAGCAAGCCTATCAAGATAATTACATGGCTAGAGCTATGCTTGAAGAAGTCAATCCAAATCAAAATACCCCTAGCCAGTGGCGAGAAACTTCAATAACCTCCATTGATGGCGGTTCGATTGTTACAAACTCAATCACCACTAGACAACTTGGAGCCGATAGCGTAACTGCCAACAATATTGCAGTTGGAGCGGTAGCAGCTAAACACATTGCAGTTGGTAGTATCGGGGCAGAGCATATTGCTACACGGTCATTAACTTCTGATAAGTTAAATGTGAACAGTCTTTCTGCTATTAGCTCGGACATTGGACGAATTACAGCAGGGGAAATCACAGGTACAAATATCAACGGTAATAATATCAATGGTAACAATATTACTGGTGGCACAATCAGCGGCACAACCGTTCGAGGTTCAACGGTTGAGGGTGGTACGATACGAGGTGCGTGGTTAGATGGTGTAAATGGTAGATTTACAGGCACACTAGAAGTCACCAATTTAGTCGGTGGTAATTTGTGCGAGGTGTTTATTGCTACAGTTCACGGGGGAAGTACCGGGTATCAAGTGTGGATAAACATATCCCCATCACCTGTTAAGCGAATTTTTTTCATTGTTAATTCGCATAAAACATTCACGGTTGAGGCTAATCAATCGCACAGGTATTTGTACACGCATTTTAATAAAAATTTACCGCCAGAGTTTTTTGATGTCGGTGGTGGTAGACCAAAAATCTGTATTGCGGCATACGCAGTTTCAAACACAACAACAATGACACAAGGTTAGGAGTAAACATGACAACATTCAACAAAATCTTAAATCCAATGTATTCAGCTATCGCCGCATACTCCAAACAGGAAGATGGCTCAATCAACGCAAAGTATGTATTGGGTACTGGCGAAGATAGTGACGGTTCTGTAACTAACTTCACGCCTATCATCTCTGATTACAAATGGATTGATGCAGTAGCAGCCAAAGAGCTGATGAAAAAGCCATTAACCAAAGATGATATTGGCAAAACAACAGAGCAAATTGATTTAGAACGGATTTATGCTTATCTAAAAGAAAATGGTCAAATCGTAATCTAATCAATCTTAACTAAAATCAACCGCACTTTGAGCAATCATCGTGCGGTTTTTTATTGGAGCAAAAATGGAAAACATTGAGCTAGAAACAGTGCGTGGTGATGATGACGGGTGGACTTTCGAAATACTGGAAGATGACGAACTGAAGAGTGATTTAACTGGAAGTAAGTTTGATATGTGGATTGAGCCAAAGAAAGGCGAGATTATCAAGTTATCAACTGAAACAGGGGAAATCACTGTTAGTGAAAATTTAGTTACAGTTACGTTATCACACGATAAAACGCTAGGGGCGAAGTGGGATACTGCAAGCTGGGATTTGCAATGCACCAGTCCGCAAGGATTAATTAGAACACTCGCAGGCGGTGAATTCACGCTTATCCACGATATAACGGAGGCGAGATGATTATTAGATTAGTTAAACGCTCAAGACCTAATATCAAGGTTAAAGTGCGTTTAATAAAAGAGATTGGCGATAAACCAAAAATCCCAACTTTCGAAGAATTAAAAACTTTTTATAATATAGGAGCTTTATAACATGGCAAGACCTGAATTTTATCAAACGCTCACAACATTTGCTGAATTTGTGGGTGAGAAAGATAAGGAAATTACTAAACTTATCGGCAACCTAACAACTTTAAGCACGACAGAAAAAACAGATCTTGTTGGTGCAATCAATGAATTATTTCAATCCATAAGAAGCCTATCTGGTAGTGCGGCAGGCATTAACGACAGTGCAACCAATGAAACTTCAACCTTATCCGCTAAGAAAATCCTTGAGCTTGTAGATAAAGCAAAAACCGATGCGAAAAGCGAAATCTTGGGTGGCAATGTTGCGGCAGAATTAGACACTATCAAAGAGCTTGCTGATGCGTTAAACGGTATGAAAACGGGTGAAGATGGATTGAATAAACTCATTCAAAAAATCTCACAAACTAATGAATCATTAATGCTATTAATTCAGAAAAATACAGTTCTTGACGGGTTGAATTTAAAAGAAGCTTACAACAGAGGTTACAATAAATAATGGCATTCCAAGCGAATATATCAGAATTCGCTGAATTCATGGGAACTGAAATTAAGCGAATTGAGAAGAAAATTCCAGAGAGTGGTGGCAGTCAATCCAGTAATTCGATGATAATTACTGGAATTGGACGACCTGATAAACCAGAGACCACTAGAGAAAAGATTACAGGTAGCGAGCCAAACGGAACTATCTACAACTCAACAAACGGTGCGGGCGTTGGAGCATACCTATGGCAAAAGCAAAATGGACAGTGGACTGTTATATCGGGTGATACAGGTATTAGACGACTATCTAAAATTTCTGTAAATATTAAAGAAGGGGCTATTCATTTAAGACGAGTGAATAACAGAGTTGAGTGTTCTTTCTATGCGGGGCGTTGGGACACTATTTCTTTTTACGGGAGCAGTAATCCTAAATTCACGAGGAAAAATCACGCCAAGCGAATGGATATTTTACCCCCTCCAAGAATACCAGTCGGCTTCCGTACACGCACACCCATTATGCTTCCATTTTATAGCGATGACGGTGA
The DNA here is from genome assembly GCF_001810345.1 of Haemophilus sp. HMSC061E01. Lineage (NCBI taxonomy): Bacteria > Pseudomonadati > Pseudomonadota > Gammaproteobacteria > Pasteurellales > Pasteurellaceae > Haemophilus > Haemophilus sp. HMSC061E01. The sequence goes on along the minus strand of NZ_KV801015.1, from coordinate 328,441 downwards.
TGAGATTGCTACTGTGTATGTTGCTAGTATAGGCGATAGAGCTTATATTGAATTAAGGTTCAGGGACAAAGTGCCGACAGCCGACCTTGATTACATGAGGATGCCTGTCATCAGTTGGATAACAGATGACCCGTTCCCTGATGCACTGCCTTAATCTAGAAGTTCAGCAACTTCTTCCATATTTGGGGCGTAATAGACATTTTATAATATCCGAATGTCTTTACGCCTTATTTTATGGCATTATTACAGCCCTGTAACTTTCGTGGTTTCGGAAAAATATGTAAAGTTTCGGAAATAAACAATATTACAGACACATAATAATCTGATTTTATTGATTTAAATTTGGTGTTTTAAAATTTGTACGTTTTGACTTCAAACGTGCTTAATTTTTAGCTTGTGATAAGAACACCAATAATGTTGAATTATTGGTGTTTTTTCTTTTCGGGCAAAGTGCGGTCAAATTTGAAATCGTTTTAGGAGTATTTTCCAATGAAGATAGCCTTAGGCATTGAATATAACGGAAAACAATATTGTGGCTGGCAGCGACAAGAGAAAGTGCACAGTGTACAAGAAGAATTAGAAAAAGCGTTATCTTTCGTGGCAAATGAAAAAATTGAAGTGTTTTGTGCGGGCAGAACAGATTCTGGTGTTCATGGCACAGGACAAGTGGTGCATTTTGAAACTACAGCAGTTCGCCCCGAAAAAGCATGGGCATTTGGTACGAACGCGAATTTACCTGATGACATTTCAGTGAGTTGGGCAAAAGTGGTGGATGATGAATTTCACGCCCGTTTTTCGGCAACCGCGCGTCGTTATCGTTATATCTTGTATTGCAATAAATTACGTTCAGCCATTTTGCCGGAAGGGATTACCCATTGCCATTTAGATTTAGACGAAAAGAAAATGCACCAAGCTGGGCAGTTCTTATTGGGTGAAAATGATTTTTCCTCTTTCCGCGCGGCACAATGTCAATCAAATACCCCTTGGCGAAATGTGCATCATTTAAACGTGGTGCGAAAAGGGCGGTACGTTATTGTGGATATTCAAGCTAATGCTTTTGTGCATCATATGGTACGCAACATTGTGGGAAGCTTGATTGAAGTTGGTGCAGGCAATCAACCTGTTGAGTGGATGAAATGGTTGTTAGAGCAAAAAGATCGTAAATTAGCCTCGCCAACAGCGAAACCCGAAGGCCTGTATTTAGTCAATGTGATTTACCCTGAAAAATTTGCGATTCCACAGAAAAATTTAGGGCCATTGTTTTTAGAAGATAATCTCATCTGACTAGCAAATTTCGCTAAATTATGATTAAATACGCAAACTTTTCTAGTTAATAAAAAAGGTAAAAAATGAGCTGGATTGATAGAATTTTTAGCAAAGGAACCTCTTCCTCTGCATCACGTAAAGCTAACGTACCAGAAGGGGTTTGGACAAAATGTACCTCTTGTGAACAAGTTCTTTACGGTGAAGAAGTAAAACGTAATTTATATGTTTGTCCAAAATGCGGTCATCATATGCGTATTGATGCTCGTGAGCGCCTTTTAGCCTTGTTAGATGAAGGTTCAAGCCAAGAATTATCGGCTGATTTAGAACCAAAAGATATTCTTAAATTTAAAGATTTAAAAAAATATAAAGATCGTATCACTGCAGCTCAAAAAGAAACGGGCGAAAAAGATGCGTTAATTACAATGACCGGTACACTTTACAATATGCCTATTGTTGTTGCTGCTTCAAACTTTAGCTTCATGGGTGGCTCAATGGGATCGGTTGTGGGTGCAAAATTTGTGAAAGCGGCAGAAAAAGCAATGGAATTAAATTGTCCGTTTGTTTGTTTCTCTGCTAGTGGTGGTGCACGTATGCAAGAAGCACTTTTCTCCTTAATGCAAATGGCGAAAACCAGTGCGGTGTTAGCAAAAATGCGTGAAAAAGGCGTGCCGTTTATTTCGGTATTAACGGATCCAACATTAGGTGGCGTTTCAGCAAGTTTTGCCATGTTAGGTGATGTGAACATCGCTGAGCCAAAAGCATTAATTGGTTTTGCAGGTCCACGTGTTATCGAACAAACTGTACGTGAGAAATTGCCAGAAGGCTTCCAACGTAGTGAATTCTTACTTGAGAAAGGGGCGATTGATATGATCGTGAAACGTTCAGAAATGCGTTCAACCCTTGGAAACCTTTTAAGCAAACTCACCAATCAACCTTCACCTTTTGTTGAAGTAGAAGTTGTTGAAAATGCCTAATACAATGAATTTAAAAGCCACTTCGCCACTCGCTGAGTGGCTTTCTTATTTGGAAAACAGTCACTTCAAAGCGATTGATTTAGGGTTGGATCGTATTAAATCGGTGGCAGAAGAATTGGATCTTTTGAATCCCGCACCTTATGTGATCACGGTAGGGGGCACAAATGGTAAAGGCACGACTTGCCGTTTGCTCGAAACCATTTTGTTAAATCACGGTTTGCGTGTGGGTGTGTATTCTTCCCCTCATTTATTGCGTTATAACGAGCGGGTTCGTATTCAAAATCAAGACTTGCCGGATGAAATGCATACCGCCTCTTTTGATTTCATCGAAAAGCATAAAACGCAATCCCTCACTTATTTTGAATTTAGCACGTTGTCGGCTTTGCATTTATTCAAACAAGCGAAACTTGATGTTGTGATTCTTGAGGTAGGGCTTGGTGGGCGTTTGGACGCAACCAATATTGTCGATAATGATCTGGCCGTTATCACCAGTATCGATATTGATCATACGGATTTTCTAGGTTCAACACGTGAAGAAATTAGCTTTGAAAAAGCAGGTATTTTCCGCGCAAACAAACCGGTTGTAATTGGCGAACCCAATGTTCCGCAACCTATGTTAGAACAAGCGGAGAAATTACATTGCTACGTTTCACGTCGAGATGTTACTTGGTCGTTTAAAGCCAATGAGCAAACTTGGATGTGGCAGAGCAACAAAGTGCGGTTAGAAAATTTGCCGTTTTGCCAAATTCCATTAGCCAATGCAGCAACCGCTTTGGCGGCTGTTGAGCAATTACCTTTTGATATTTCTGTCGAGACCATTAAACGTTCATTAATTGAAGTGGAATTAGTTGGTCGTTTCCAACAATTGAAAGGTAATCAGCTAGAAAAACTGGCAGAACGCTTGAATGTCCCTTATTCACAGTTACCAAAAGTGATCATCGATGTGGGGCATAATCCTCATGCGGCAAAATATTTAGCCGAAAAATTGACCGCACTTAAAGCACAAATATCAGGTCGCATCATTGCTGTTTGCGGTATGCTGAAAGATAAAGATGCGGAGTCGGTGTTTAACCAACTGACATCTGTTATTGACCAATGGTATTGTGTCACATTAGGCGGTTACCGTGGTCAATCTGGCGATGACCTAAATGCAAAATTAACAACAGTTTGCCCATCAGCAAAAAGTGTTTCTGAAGATTTTGTAGCTGAAGGTGTACAAAGTGCGGTTAAAGAAGCGGGTAAAAATGACATTGTGCTGGTATTTGGATCCTTCCACACGGTAGGGGAATTTTTAGAATATTTAGCCTAATGGCGATGGAAAATAATAAAGGCTGGTTTTGACCAGCCTTTTGTTTTTTAAAGTATTTTGTGAAAGTAATCACTTAATTCTGAGTATTGGAATGTAAATCCGCAATCTAACAAATGTTTTGGATAGGCATTCTGACTGTCTAATAGAATGCAAGCGCGTTCACCGAGAAGAGAAGTGAGTAAAAATTGAGGCACTTGAGCAAAACAAGGACGATGTAATGCTTGACCTAATAATTGGTTGAATGTATTGTTTTTAACAGGATGTGGCGCAGTAAAATTAAATACACCTTCACAATCATTATGGTCAAGTAAGAAGAGAAGACCTTCTACCATATCCTCTAATGCAATCCAACTCCAATATTGCTCACCATTCCCTAATTTGCCGCCTAATCCGAAGCGATAGAGAGGAAGGATTTTGGCAAAAGCACCGCCATTTGGAGAAAGCACTAATCCCGTTCTGACTAAACAGACTCTTGTGTTGGCTTGTTTGGCTGCATTTTCCCAATCAATACAAAGTTGTGCGGTAAATTGACTACTTGGATACGAATTTTCGGTGAGTACATCTTCGCCACCGTCTCCATAAATTCCGGTTGCTGAACCTGAAATCAATACAGTCGGATGTTCACTTTGGTTAATGAGTTGAACAATCTGTTGGGTTAAATCAATACGACTGTGACGCAGTTTCTCTTTTTGTTGAACAGTCCATTTTTTATCAAAGATGGGTTCTCCAGCAAGATTTATGACCGCATCAAAGGCATTTAAGTCTTTGAGTGTTGAAAGTGCGGTCAAAAATTGTGGTGTTTTTTCAGGAAAAATAGTTTGGGCTTTTTCAATAGAGCGAGTTAATACAGTAACGCTATCGCCACGTGAAAGTAGTGATTCAACTAAGGGTTTCCCAACAAATCCGGTTCCACCGGTCACTAAGATATTCATTATAGATTGCTTTCAAAGAGCGTTTGAATTTGTCCTAAAAGCGATTTAATTGTTGTGTCTTTTGTTGGTGTCACAAAAATAGTGTCATCTCCCGCAATCGTGCCCAAAATACCTTCGGGTTTACCAATGGAATCCAATAAGCGAGCAATCAACTGCGCCGCACCTGGAGAGGTTTTAATGACGATAACGAAATCATTGTGATCAATATCCAAAACCAGATTTTTCAATGGACTGCTGGTGGCTGGGACACTTAATTCGCTTGGTAAGCAATACACCATTTCCATTTTCGTATTTCTAGCACGAACTGCACCAAATTTACTTAGCATGCGTGAAACTTTAGACTGGTTAATGCTTTGAAATCCTTGGTTTTTTAAGGCGTCAACAATTTCACTCTGAGAAGCAAATCGTTCTTGATGGAGCAGTTCTTTAAATGCTTTTGTTAATTGATCTGACATAGTTATTCTCATATAGGGGAATTTGCATAAGAATTGCATAAAAATTCATTTTAAGCAATTAAAATAAATTTACAGTTTGAAAAGTTTGAGCTAGATCTCATTATTGAATTTCTCTGTTTGTAATTTAATGGCTAAGACTTTAAAATTCTACCTAGTTAGGATTAATTAATACATGAGGAGTATTTTATGAAAGTTGCAGTATTAGGCGCAGCAGGCGGTATTGGTCAAGCATTAGCCTTATTACTTAAATTACAATTACCCGCTGAAAGTGAATTAGCACTTTATGATATTGCACCAGTGACACCAGGTGTGGCTAAAGATGTGAGTCATATTCCAACAGCGGTGAAAGTAGAAGGTTTTGCGGGAGAAGATCCAACACCTGCACTTAAAGGTGCTGATGTCGTTTTAATTTCTGCAGGGGTAGCACGTAAACCGGGTATGGATCGTTCAGATCTTTTCAATATTAATGCGGGTATCGTGCGTAACTTAATTGAACATGTTGCAAAAACTTGTCCAAAAGCTTGTGTAGGTATTATCACCAACCCTGTGAACACGACTGTTGCGATTGCTGCAGAAGTATTGAAAAAAGCGGGTGTTTACGACAAACGTAAATTATTCGGTGTCACTACTTTAGACGTGTTACGTTCTGAAACATTCGTATCTGAATTAAAAGGCTTAAATGTTTCTCGTACAAGCGTACCGGTAATTGGCGGCCACTCAGGTGTAACTATTCTTCCATTACTTTCACAAGTTCAATATGCTGAGTGGAAAGAAGAGGAAATTGCACCATTAACAAAACGTATCCAAAATGCAGGTACTGAAGTGGTTGAAGCAAAAGCAGGTGGCGGTTCTGCGACACTTTCTATGGCTCAAGCTGCGGCACGTTTTGCGCGTTCATTAGTGAAAGGCTTAAGTGGCGAAACTGTGGTTGAATGTACTTATGTAGAAGGTGATGGCAAATACGCACGTTTCTTCGCTCAACCAGTACGTTTAGGTAAAGAAGGTGTAGAAGAAATTTTACCAATCGGTACCTTAAGCAGATTTGAACAAGAAGCTTTAGAAGCAATGTTACCAACATTGCGTGCAGATATTGAATTAGGTGAAAAATTTATTAACGGTTAATTTAATTCTATTTCTAGAGAAGAGGAGCTGTATGCTCCTCTTTTTTTATACGAAAACGATTAAACATAAAAAAGTGAAGAAAAAGCGTGATTTAGCTCACAAATTTGAACATTGCTATTTGCAATATAAAGGACTTTGCCGTATTCTTAAATCACTAAAAACAAGTGCTATTTTTAAATAGCCGACATCTATTTTGCTTTCCGAGTAGTGCCCCAGTGGGGCACTTTTTTTTGCCTTATTTTTAGCCAAAGCATAAAAAAGTGCGGTCAAAAAACACTGGATTTTCTGACCGCACTTTTAAATGAATACTAAGCGAAAGAATTATTCAAACATTGCTGAAATAGATTCTTCATTGCTGATACGACGAATTGCTTCAGCAAGCATAGTTGAAAGAGTCAGCACGCGTACTTTACCAAGCGCTTTCATTTCAGGTGAAAGTGGCACAGTATCCGTTACCACGATTTCATCAATGGCATCGCTCGCTAAGTGTTGTGCTGCTGCACCAGAGAATACGGCGTGAGTTGCGTAAGCAAATACGCGTTTTGCACCGCGTTCTTTTAATGCTTCAGCCGCTTTACATAATGTACCACCTGTATCAATCATATCATCCACAAGGATACAATCACGATCTGCAACATCCCCGATAATATGCATAACTTGTGATACGTTTGCACGTGGACGACGTTTATCGATAATCGCCATCTCTGTATCATTTAATAATTTCGCTACTGCACGAGCACGAACAACACCACCGATATCCGGAGAAACAACGATAGGATTGACAAGATCCGTTTTCTTCAAGATGTCATCAAGTAAAACCGGTGAACCGAATACGTTATCAACTGGTACATCAAAGAAACCTTGGATTTGCTCTGCGTGTAAGTCACAAGTTAATACGCGGTCAATCCCTACAGTTGAAAGTAAATCTGCCACCACTTTTGCAGTGATTGGAACACGAGCAGAACGCACACGACGATCTTGACGAGCATAGCCAAAATAAGGAACAACGGCAGTAATACGGCCGGCAGATGCACGACGTAAAGCATCAACCATTACAATCAATTCCATCAGGTTGTCATTCGTTGGTGCACAAGTAGATTGAATAATAAACACGTCTGCACCACGCACATTTTCATTAATTTGCACTTGGATTTCACCATCGCTAAAGCGTCCAACAGTGGCATCGCCTAATGAAATGTAAAGACGTTCAGAAATCTTTTTCGCTAGCTCAGGCGTAGCATTTCCAGCAAAGAGTTTAATGTCTGGCATTTTATATAACCTCAGGTTGAGTGTAGATAGATTGGTTGGTCGAGAGTTGTTTCAACATCACATGTAATGGTGAAACGTTTAATCCTTTAGCAATAAAGCCGAAAAATTCCTTCGGTTTTTGTTGGAAAACAGCTTGTGCTGATTTTTCATCATCAAATTCAGCAAAAACGCAAGCCCCGGTTCCGGTTAATCTGGCTGGTGCATATTGTAGCAACCATAGTAGGGCTTTTTCAACTTCAGGATATTGAGTTCGCACGACTTTTTCGCAATCGTTTGCAAACGGTTGATTCAAAAGTTCGGCAAGGGATCTTTTTTCTGTATTGCGAGGCAAATCGGGATCACTAAAGACCACTGCAGTAGAAATCGCAGTTTCTGGTTTTAGTACCACATAATATTTTTCTTGAGGTTCACAGTATTGGATTTTTTCACCTACACCTTCTGCAAAAGCCGCTTGGCCATGAACAAAGATGGGCACATCAGCTCCGAGTTTTAGCCCAAGCTCAGCAAGTTCATCAATGGATAAATGGGTTTGCCATAAATAGTTTAAAGCAAGGAGGGTAGTTGCCGCATTGGATGAACCGCCACCAATACCCCCGCCCATTGGCAGAATTTTATCTAAATGAATTGTGGCACCGAGCGTACAGCCTGTTTTTTCCTGTAGTAGTGTCGCTGCACGATAGATTAAATTTTGTTCTAGAGGTAAGCCAGGAATTTCTGGTGTGATGTGGATTTGTTTATCTTGGCGAATATCAATGGTGAGCCAATCGCCGAAATCAAGAAATTGGAAAAGCGTTTGTAATTCGTGGTAGCCGTTTGGCAGTTTACCGTTTATATAGAGAAATAAATTGAGTTTTGCGGGGCTTGGAAAGCGGTTAGGCTTTCCAAGAGAAGTTGAAAGTGCGGTTGAAAAGTGATGTGTTTTCATTAGAACGCCCATTCATCCACACGAATTTTTAGGGTTTGTGATGTACTTTTATTCTTTAACAGAATATTTTCAGGCATCGAATTATCTGGATGATAGCTTAGATAATCAGCTGTCCAAATCGAACCATCAAGCGGGTAGCTAAATTCGGATAAAAGATGATTAGTTCCAACTTGATAATCCGCGTTATCCGCTGGCTGACCTTTTAACCAATAAGATAAATGCTCTAATGGCACATCCATTCCGATGATTTCGCGTAACAATAATTTGGCGTTTTTATCCGATTGTTGGTTGCCTTTATTATCTGAAATGGTCATGCCATTTGGATGCATTTCCATGGTTAGCGTTGTTTTGCTGATCAGAGAATAAAGTTTTAACTTATAGGCTTTCGGGTTTTGATATTGCCATTCAAAGCGGCTCGAAAAACGCTCTTGTGGACTGATATAACCAATTTGTCCTTTGGTGCTATAAGATTGAATTTGTTTGATTTTTTTGAGGTGCTGTTGCCACGTAATATCGTTTTTATCGATATGTTGAACATCGGTTGGGCGCTCTGCATCAAGAGTACAAGCGGATAAGATCACACTTGCAAATACAGGTGCTAGAAGAGATTTTAATAATTTCATAACAAAATATTTACTAAAAAATTGCACATATTGTAAGGGTTAGTTTACTTTTAGTAAAGATGGATTAAGCATTTAAGCGTGTTTTCTCCGCTTTCACCGCGGCAATTCTTCGACGCGTTAATTCATCTCGAATGCCTTGTTTTTCAAACCCATCTGCAATGACTTGCTGTACATCAACAGCAAGGGCGGCTTGATAAAGCATTTTGAGATAATCAATTTGCGGATATTCTTTATTTTCAAATCCCGTTCGCCCGCGAGTATCAGATAAACATACTAATAGAAATTCTTCGAAGCGCTGAGGTTTACGCCAAACATCAAACGTATTAAAGAGTTTCACCACTGTTTCAGGGCGAAGTTCTAAGGCTTTATGCACATGCGTGTGATATTCACAAGTTAACTCGGATAATTCTTGAATATAATTAGGCACTCTAAGGCGTTTGCATAATGAGCGAGTTGGTTTAATCCCTGCTTTTTCATGACCATGATGACTTGGCCACATTTCTTTTGGTGTGAGGGCTTTTCCAAGATCATGACAAATCGCAGCGAAACGAACCGCACTTTTATTCAAATTGGTATTTTCTGTGAGTTTAACCGCTTGCTGCAATACGAGCATGGTATGAATAAAGCTGTCAATTTCAGGATGGTATTTGGCTGGATTCGGTACACCGTCTAAGGCGGAAATCTCAGGGAAAAGTATTTTGAGTGCGCCGACTTGATGTAGTGTTTCAAAATAAATTTCAGGATTCGGTTCGTTTAATGCTTTTTCTGTTTCCATCCAAACTCGCTCAGCAGTTAGGTGGGCGAGTTCACCTTGTTCAGTGAGTTCAGCCATTAATTTAAGGGTTTCTTCGGCAATAGAAAAACCTAAATGATGAAAGCGAGCCGCAAAGCGTGCAACACGTAATACACGCAGTGGATCTTCAGCAAAAGTAGGTGAAATATGACGTAAAATACGTTGATAAATATCCTCTACACCATGATAAGGATCGTGCAGCTTGCCATCTTTGTCTTGGGCAATAGCATTGATAGTAAGATCTCGGCGAATTAAATCTTGTTCAAGCGTAATCTCATCTGAAAAATCACAAATAAATCCGGTGTAACCTTTACCTGATTTTCGTTCTGTACGAGCAAGTGCATATTCTTCATGGTTTTCAGGATTGAGAAAAACGGGGAAGTCTTTGCCAACTTGTTGGTAACCTTGAGCTAACAACATTTCTGGTGTCGCACCCACGACAACCCAATCACGATCTTTAATCGGCAAACCTAAAAGTTGATCACGTACAGCACCGCCGACAAGATAAATTTCCATTTTGCTCTCCCGTCAAAATATAAAGAAAAGGTAGGCAAATGCCTACCTCAATGATGAATCATTACCAGCTATCACGGCGTTTACGTCTAGGTAAAATGTGAGGTAATACAAGACCGATTAACAAACCTACGCCTAACACAGAACCGCCATAAATAAACCATTGAATTGCAATTTCGCGTTTATTAGCATCAAGCATCGCTTCTAAATCACGATTTTTATTTTTCGTCATTTCTAATTCACGTTTAAGTTGTGAATTTTGCTCAAGCAATTCACTGCTTTGTTGTTCCGCTTGTTTACTACGGCGTTGAATTTCGTTTGTACGTTGTTGCCAATCTGAATCGACGCGATTCAGTTTTAACGTTAATTCTTGTACCTGTGCTTTTAATTTCGGATTTTCTTCACGGCTACTTGGTGTAGTACTTAGTTCAGAAGTTAAAATCCAAGCTTCACGATTTTTATTATCACGAATTAGGGTGTATTTTCCTTGTTGTTCCAAGACTGTTACCGCTTCGCCAGATTGGATTGCCCCCGCGATCTTAAATTGATCACCTGCACCACGGCGTAAATAGGTGTTCAGATTTTCTGTCACATATTGCGTTTCAGCTTGAACTGTTCCAATGGTTGAGCCCAATAGAACACAAAAAAATAAAAGTTTGCTCACTTTTGACATAATACTTCCTAGATTCATGAAGAAAGTGCGGTTGGAAAATGAAATGAAAAATAACCGCACTTTTAATAATTATACTAGTGGAAAATCGCGCGAAGGATGTAGAAAATCACAATCGCAAAGAATGCACCAGCAGGTAACGTTACAACCCATGAACTAATGATGTTACGGATAACCGTTAAGTTAAGCGCCGCAATACCACGTGCGAAACCGATACCTAAGATTGCGCCCACTAAAGTTTGTGTCGTGGAGATTGGTAAACCTGTACCCGATGCGACAACAACAGTCATCGCAGTTGCAAATTGTGCGGCAAAACCACGGCTAGGGGTTAAATCGGTAATACCCGATCCTACAGTTGCCATTACTTTTTGTCCCATTGCGATAAGACCAACGGCGATACCTAATGCACCTAAAGGTAAAATCCACCAAGCTAAATCACCACCACTCAGGATTTTCCCGCCATTTTGCACGATTGATACCACAGAAGAAAGCGGACCAATTGCATTGGCTACGTCATTAGAACCATGGGCAAACGCCATTGCACAAGCGGTTAAAAGCATTAAGATACTAAAAATCTTTTCTACTGAGCCGAACGATCCTTTTCTTGCTTTTGCGGTAAATGCTTTGCTGCGGAAGTAGAAATGGCAGAAGATCATACCAACAACACTGATAAGCAATGAAATAACGAGGGTTTCATTGTTGGAAAGATTTAAACCAACGTGTTTTAAACCTTTTGCCATGGTAACGATACAAAGTACGAATACGGTAATCGCCATGTAGTAAGGCCCATATTTTTGTGCGTTTTTAAGCGGTTCTTCGGTATCGAAAATGAGTTTCTGGATACTTGCAAAGATGGTATAAGCTAAAAGCCCTGCGATCACGGGGGTGATAAACCAACTTCCAACGATCCCACCGATAGTAGACCAGTCAACAGAACTTGGACCAATCGTAATACAAGCAAAACCAATTAAAGCTCCGATGATGGTGTGAGTACCAGAAACAGGCCAACCCATTTTTGTGGCGATAAATAACCAAGCACCTGATGCAAAGAGAGTAGAAAGCATCCCTAATGCCAATATATCAGGCATCTCGACGAATTGAGAGGGATCGATCACACCACTTTTGATGGTTTCTGTTACTTCACCACCGGCTAAATAAGCCCCTGCAGATTCAAAAATTAAAGCAATAATAATCGCTTGTTTTGCAGTAATGGTACCCGAACCTACGGAAGTCCCCATTGAGTTTGATACGTCGTTGGCACCAATACCAAATGCCATAAAGAAGCCGAATACCGCAGTAATTAAGACTAACCACGAGCCGTATGCATTAATAATTTCCATAGTGAATTTCCTATGTTGTAGTTAATGTCGTCAGAATTAGGAACGGGCTAGCATTAATTCAATGCGAGATCCAACACGTTGAGCTTGATCGGCTAATACGCCTACCCATTCGATGATTTTATATAAGAACATCACATCAATAGGGTTATAACGACTTTCAATCGTGTAGAGCATTTTACGCAATTTAATTTGCATTTGATCCGTATCGTCTTCAATGCTGTCTAGCTCTTGAATCATATGGTTCACTAACTTTAATTCACGGCCTTTAAAACCGGTTTCAAGTAGTTTATCCATTTCTTCAATCACTAAATGAGCTTGATGAATAGAATCTAAACTACGTTGAACATAATGCAAAAATTCTTCCTGCATTTCTTCAGGAATGCCAAATTGGCGACCAATCATACGACCAGCAATATCTTTAGCATAGTTAGCTAATTTGTCTTGTTGGGTGACTAATTCAAGTAAATCGGTACGATCAATGGGTAAAAATAAACCGCGAGGCAATTTCAAACGGATTTCGCGTTTTAAACTATCTGCTTCACGTTCACATTGAGAAATGTCTAGACGTGTTTTTTCCGCATCATCCCATTGTTTTACAAAGGTATGTTGGAAGAATGGAATTAATAAATCACAACATTCAGTCACTTTGTCAGAATGTTTCTGCAGTGGTTTTAAAGGAGAATGGGCAAATAATCCGAGAATATTATTCATTGCCATAGGTGTTTTACTCCATAACAAGGGTTAAAATTTCGGTTGCATATTACCTGATTTTATAAGGAAATACACGAAAAAGATCTTGATTTGTATAAAAATATATGTATATTTGAACAGTTAAAAATAATAAGGAAAAATAAAATGAGTAATGAAGTTGAATTAAAGCTTGCAGTTACCTCTGATGCTTTCGATACCTTAAAAACACATCTCAATCAATTCAAAATCTTAGAACAAAATACTGTCTTCTTAGGAAATACCTATTTCGATTATCCCGATCATTTTTTGGCTAAACAAAAAATGGGATTGCGTGTCCGTCAGGAAAATAATGATTTTACCCTCACTTTAAAAACAGACGGAAAAGTGGTTGGCGGATTGCATAGCCGTCCAGAATACAATTTATCTATACCTGATAATTCAGTACCTACAACAGCACAATTAACGTCATTGTATCCATTTGAAAATTTGCCTTCCGCTACATTGCAACCGATTTTCTCAACAGATTTTAACCGCACTTTTTGGTTAATTGCGTTTGGAGCATCAAAAATTGAAGTAGCTTTTGATCAAGGGAAAATTTTATCAGGGGAAAAACCACAGCCTATTTGTGAAATTGAATTCGAATTAAAAGAAGGGCTCGTTTCAGATCTTTTCCATTTTGTCTCACTTTTACCTTTTGAACAGGATGTTTATTTTAGTTCAGCAAGCAAAGCAAAACGAGGCTATCAATTAGGTAGCAAACCACTGCTGATTGATTGGTTAAATAAATGGCGTGATTTCTTAAAAGAGGAAAGAGAGGGAAGTGCGGTAGATTCTCGCCAGAAATTAAGTGCTGTCATGAAAATGGAACAGCAATTAATTGAAGAAACGCTTTCATTCCCAACAGATGTGTTTGCTTTCGATTTTATGAAAACCGTTGAACGTGTGGGCGCATTTTTCAATCTTTATCATTATTATGATGACAACAAAACCTTGTTTGAAAAACTGGAAGGAAGTCAATCAGCTGAGTTATTAGCAAGTAATCAATTTTTCCTTAATGAAATAAAACGCTTGATTACCTTTCATAGTGAAACAAAAGATAATGCTCAAACCATTGAGAAGTTAAAAGTATTACTAAAGAGTCGTGCGTATTTTGAAAGAATGCTTGGCTTAATGATGTTGATGGCGTAAAACGGGTTCTCTAAAGGATAGTAAAAATGGCAAAAGCTCCTAAAACCGCTTATGTATGTAATGATTGTGGCGCTGAATTTTCGCGATGGCAAGGGCAATGTTCTGCCTGTAAAGCGTGGAATACGATTAGTGAAGTGCGGTTAATTTCAGCCTCAAATTCCACAAAAAATGATCGTTTTAGTGGGTATGCAGGAGAAACTCGCGCAAAAATCCAAACGCTTTCTGAAATTAGCTTACAAGAAACACCGCGTTTCACCAGTGGATTTAAAGAATTAGATCGCGTGCTAGGTGGCGGGATCGTGCCAGGGAGTGCTATTTTAATTGGTGGGCATCCTGGTGCGGGTAAAAGTACCTTGTTACTTCAAGTAATGTGCGGATTAGCGAAAAATATGACCGCACTTTATGTGACAGGGGAAGAGTCACTTCAACAAGTCGCCATGCGAGCTAATCGCTTGAATCTGCCGACAGATAAATTAAATATGTTATCTGAAACATCGGTTGAGCAAATTTGTAATCTGGCGGATCAGCTGAAACCTCAAATTATTGTAGTAGACTCGATCCAGGTTATGCATCTTTCGGATATTCAATCTTCTCCAGGAAGTGTGGCACAAGTGCGTGAATGTGCCTCTTTCCTTACTCGTTATGCGAAAACTCGACAGGTCGCTATCATTATGGTTGGACACGTCACGAAAGATGGCACCCTTGCCGGTCCAAAAGTATTGGAACATGCCATTGACTGTTCTTTATTGTTAGAAGGGGAGGCAGATTCCCGTTTCCGTACGTTACGTAGCCACAAAAACCGTTTTGGTGCGGTGAATGAGCTGGGTGTATTTGGTATGACTGAGCAAGGTTTGCGCGAGGTGAAAAATCCATCAGCAATTTTCTTAAGTCGAGGCGATGAACAAACACCAGGTAGTTCGGTCATGGTACTTTGGGAAGGCACTCGTCCGCTTTTAGTGGAAATTCAAGCCTTGGTGGATCATTCCATGCTTGCAAATCCGCGTCGTGTGGCGGTGGGGTTAGAGCAAAATCGTTTAGCCTTATTGCTTGCGGTATTGCATCGCCATGGTGGATTACAAATGTCGGATCAAGATGTTTTTGTGAATGTCGTTGGCGGTGTAAAAGTCGGGGAAACCGGGGCAGATCTTGCGTTATTACTCGCATTAATTTCGAGTTTCCGTAATCGCCCGTTACCACAAGATTTAGTTGTCTTTGGTGAAGTAGGGTTAGCGGGTGAAATTCGCCCGGTGACCAGTGGTCAAGAACGTATTAGTGAAGCGGCAAAACATGGATTTAAACGTGCGATTGTGCCTTTCGCCAATAAGCCGAAAAGTGCGGTCGAAAATATGGAAGTTTTTACGGTGAAAAAACTCGCTGATGCACTTGCCATTTTGGATAATTTCTAAAAAAACGTTGTCCTATTGTTGTCTGATTACTGAAAGTTTTTGATAAATTAGATAGAATATGCGCCGTACATAAGGAAAGGTTATGGAAAAGAAATTAAATAAAGCGTTGGATAGCATTGATATCAAAATCTTAAATGAATTACAACGCAACGGTAAAATCTCTAATATCGATTTATCAAAGAAAGTGGGGTTATCGCCAACGCCTTGTTTAGAAAGGGTAAAACGCCTAGAAAAACAAGGTGTAATTATGGGCTATCGTGCACTACTAAATCCTGAATTACTGGATGCCCCTTTATTGGTGATCGTTGAAATCACTCTTGTGCGTGGTAAACCGGATGTTTTCGAAGAGTTTAATGCCGCGATTCAAGCACTTGATGAAATTCTCGAATGTCATTTGGTATCAGGTGATTTCGATTATTTACTCAAAACACGTGTAGCAGATATGGCGGCATATCGAAAATTATTAGGTACCACATTATTGCGCTTACCCGGTGTGAATGACACCCGAACTTATGTCGTCATGGAAGAAGTGAAACAAACTAATTATCTCGTACTAAAATAAAAATGATTAAGCGAATTACAAAACGATTTACACCGAAACAATATTTAGCAGAATTATTACTCGGATTGACCGCACTTTTAGGTTTATATTTAATCGTGGCATGGTCAAGCTATACGCCATTAGATAACTCTTGGTCTACAGCAAGTTTTCAAACTGAAACCATCAATAAAGCCGGTGCTTTTGGTGCTTGGCTAATTGATGCGTTTTTTGTTTTCCTTGGTTATGTAGGTCACCTCATTCCGTTTGTCATTTTCATCGTACCGATTTATTTACTGAAAACCAAAGCGGTTCATTCTCTCTCGGCCACCCGCATTGCATTACGTTCCTTTGGCTTTATAGCCCTCATCGTTGGCTTAACTATTATGGCAACCTTGTTGCTTTCAAATACGAACTACTATTTAGCTGGCGGCGTATTTGGTGGTAGCTTAGTGGTAAATTTATATCCTACGCTCGGTAAGTTTGGCTGTATTTTAGTGGGCTTTATCTGCGCAGTTGTAGGCTTTATTTTCTGTTCCGGTGCATCATTAATTCGTTTAATTGTGAAATTCTATCATTGGTTAACGATGAAAAATCAACCGGCAGAAGAAGAGCAGGCAGAGCATACTTCTGTGGATGATCTTGAACAAATTGTGATTGAAGCACCTCAACAACTCGCTTTTTCAGATTCTCAATTGGAAACTGAATCTACAGAAAATGAGAAAGAGGAGACGACTGAGAATACCTTTGTTAAGCCTGAACAGCTAATTAATATCAGTGGGTTATCCTCACCAAGTGCTTCAGAGCCTGCAGATGTTGAAAAATTAGAAGATAAGTTTAAAGGCTTCACTGTTGAATCTGACAATTTACCGAATGTATCTATTTCTGCTACTTCTTCCGTTGAATTACCGACAAAAGAAGATTTTTCAGCCACATGGAAAAATCCGCAAGTGAATCATCAAAGTGTGGATGAGTCAGATGATATTTTTGAAGAAAATGTGATGCCAAAAGTGTCACTTAAAACACCTGAAAATACAACCGCACTTTATCCAACTTATGATGAGTCTTTAGAATCAGAAAATGATGGTTTAGAAGATGAATTAGCGCGTCAGTTTGCTGCACAAGAGCAAGCACGTATACAAGAAATGGAAGTACGTGCAAAAGCCTCAAATGCTGAAGATGCATTGAAAGTGATCTTAAATGAACCGGCAGTTTCAGCACCTAAAGAACGTGAAATTCATATTGAGAATGCAACTGAAACCACTTATAAGCCGTATTCTGATACGCTTATTCACCCCGCATTCCAACAACCAACGAATAAACGTGAAAAACCGACGACGCCATTGCCAAGTTTAGATTTACTTGAGCATCGTCCAACGCAGGCTCAAGACATTACGCGTGAAGAAATTTTAGACACATCCGCTCGTATAGAACAACAATTAAAGAATTTTAATGTCAAAGCTACGGTACAAGATGTGTTAGTAGGGCCAGTGGTCACTCGATATGAGCTTGAATTACAGCCAGGTGTAAAAGCATCAAAAGTCACCAGTATTGATACCGATTTAGCTCGTGCGTTGATGTTCCGCGCGATCCGTGTGGCAGAAGTGATTCCAGGTAAACCTTATATTGGTATTGAAACACCGAATGCTCACCGTCAAATGGTGCCATTACGTGATGTACTCGATAGCAATGAGTTCCGTTCATCAACATCATTGCTTTCAATGGCTTTAGGTAAAGATATTAGCGGAAAACCTGTTGTAGTTGATTTGGCTAAAATGCCTCACTTGCTTGTGGCAGGTTCAACAGGTTCGGGTAAGTCTGTTGGTGTGAACACCATGATTTTAAGTTTGCTTTTCCGCGTAACACCAGATCAAGTGAAATTTATTATGATTGACCCGAAAGTGGTTGAGCTTTCTATCTATAACGATATCCCACACTTGCTTACCCCAGTGGTGACGGATATGAAAAAAGCGGCAAATGCACTGCGTTGGTGCGTAGAAGAAATGGAACGTCGCTATCAATTATTGTCCGCCTTACGTGTGCGTAACATTGAAGGATATAACGAAAAAATTGAAGAATATGAAAAACTCAATATGCCAATTCCAAACCCAATTTGGAAGCCAGGCGATACAATGGATAAGATGCCGCCTCCATTAGAAAAATTGAGTTATATTGTTGTGATCGTTGATGAGTTTGCGGACTTAATGATGGTTGCGGGTAAACAAATTGAAGAGTTAATTGCGCGCTTAGCACAAAAAGCTCGTGCAATTGGTATTCACTTGATTTTAGCCACACAACGCCCATCAGTAGATGTGATTACCGGTTTGATTAAGGCTAACATTCCAAGTCGTATCGCCTTTACTGTAGCAAGTAAAATTGACTCTAGAACGATTCTGGATCAGGGCGGTGCAGAGGCCTTATTGGGTCGTGGTGACATGTTATATTCAGGTCAAGGTTCTTCGGATCTCGTTCGTGTACACGGTGCCTTTATGAGTGATGATGAGGTGGCGCGTGTGGCAGATGATTGGCGTGCACGTGGTAAACCAAATTATATCGATGGTATTTTAGACGGCGCGGATGATGAAGACTCAGGTGAAAAATCAACTGCAAGTAGTGGCGATCTTGATGCATTATTTGATGACGTCGTTGAGTTTGTCTTAAGCACAGGCAATACATCAACTTCTTATGTTCAACGTAAATTTAGTGTTGGGTTTAACCGAGCAGCTCGAATTATGGATCAGCTGGAAGAACAAGGCATTTTAGGCCCAATGAAAAATGGAAAACGAGAAATTTTGGCTCGACGTTCCGAATATTAATTCTCTTAAGTTTCACTTTACAAAAAGGAAAGTAGAATGAAAAAAATATTATTAAAAATGACCGCACTTACAGCACTTTTAAGCGCAAGTAGTTTTGCTTTTGCCGATGCGGCAGATGAGCTGCAAAATCGCTTAAATCAAGTGACAGTATTGAGTGCTGATTTTGCTCAAACGGTGACGTCTGTTGGCGGTAAAAACGTTCAACAAGGAAGTGGAAAACTTCAAATTAAACGTCCAAATCTTTTCCGTATGGATACCAAATCACCGCAAGAAACACAAATTATTGCAGATGGTAAAACCCTTTGGTATTACGATCCATTCGTGCAACAAGTTACCGCTCAATGGGTGAAAGACGCGGTAAATAATACCCCTTTCGTGCTTTTAACCAGTAACGATAAAAGCCACTGGAATCAGTATTCAGTGACTCAGAATGCAGATACCTTTGTGCTAAAACCAAAGGCAAAAAATAGCAATATTAAACAGTTTGATATTCGTGTAGATACAAATGGTGTATTAAAAAATTTCAGCACCACAGAAAAAGATGGTCAAACCAATCTTTATGTGTTGCGTAACATTACAAATCAAACACTAGCTGATAGCTTATTCCAATTTAGCGTACCAAAAGGCGTGGAATTGGATGACCAACGTAAAGGTAAAAAATAATTCATAAGGTGTAAATGATAATCTTCACACCTTTTGCTTATTAAGGAAAGAATATGTCTAATCTTAATTTTGATTTTGCTGAAAATGACTTTCGCCCTTTAGCTGCTCGTATGCGCCCAACTAATTTGGAACAATATTATGGGCAGACGCACTTAATTGGGGAAGGAAAGCCGCTTCGTAAAGCAATTCAAGCAGGGCATGTTCATTCTATGATTCTGTGGGGACCGCCTGGTACAGGTAAAACAACGCTGGCGGAAATTATTGCTCATCGTATCAATGCAGAAGTTGAACGAATTTCAGCGGTGACAAGTGGCGTAAAAGAAATTCGAGAATCAATTGAGCGAGCGAAACAAAATCGACTTGCAGATCGCCAAACGATTTTATTTGTAGATGAAGTGCATCGTTTTAACAAAAGCCAACAAGATGCGTTTTTACCCCATATTGAAGATGGTACGATTATTTTTATTGGTGCAACAACGGAAAATCCTTCCTTTGAATTAAATAATGCATTGCTTTCTCGTGCGAGAGTTTATCTCCTTAAATCATTGACAGTGGCTGAAATCGAACAAGTTCTGCAACAAGCCATTTCTGATCCTGAGCGAGGATTAGGTAAAGAGCGTTTAGTTTTAGAAGAGAATTTGCTACAGGTTTTAGCTGAATATGTGAATGGTGATGCTCGCCTGGCTTTAAATTGTCTTGAACT
This sequence comes from Haemophilus sp. HMSC061E01, assembly GCF_001810345.1. NCBI lineage: Bacteria > Pseudomonadati > Pseudomonadota > Gammaproteobacteria > Pasteurellales > Pasteurellaceae > Haemophilus > Haemophilus sp. HMSC061E01. The sequence continues at coordinate 308,246 of NZ_KV801015.1, read as the reverse complement.
GATGGTAGACATGGCTTCTGACACCGAAAACGGTAAGAAATTAGACCGCACTTTGTTGAAAGAAGTATTAGGTGAACGACAAGCGCGTTTTGATAAACAAGGCGATCGTTTTTATGATTTGATTTCTGCTTTACATAAATCAATTCGAGGTTCAGCAGCAGATGCAGCACTTTATTGGTATGCACGAATTATCACAGCCGGTGGAGATCCCCTTTATGTAGCACGACGTTTATTAGCGATTGCCTCAGAAGATGTGGGTAATGCCGATCCTCGCGCAATGCAAGTGGCTCTAGCGGCTTGGGATTGTTTTACGAGAGTGGGCGCTTATGAAGGAGAGCGAGCTATTGCGCAAGCCATTATTTATTTGGCTGTAGCACCGAAGAGTAATGCGGTTTACAACGCATTTAATGCGGCAAAACAACATGCAAAAGAGTTTCCTGATTTTGATGTACCGCCTCATTTACGTAATGCGCCAACGGCTTTAATGAAAGAATTGGGCTATGGCGCTGAATATCGTTATGCACATGATGAACCTAATGCTTATGCCGCTGGAGAAAATTACTTCCCACCAGAACTGAAAGATACTCAATATTATTTCCCAACTAACCGTGGTATGGAAATTCAAATTAAAGAAAAGCTTGAGCGTTTACAAGAGCAAGATAAAAACGCATCAAAAAAACGCTATAAATAATTTTTCTAGTATGGTAAATATAAAAAAGTGCGGCTAAGTTTGGCCGCACTTTTTGTTATCACTTAAAAACGCATTATTTTGCTGCTTTTAACTCTTGGTAATACTGTTCGTAATATTGAATCGCATCACCTACATCATCTTGCCAGTGGCTTTTTTGAAGAATTTCAGCTGTTGGATAAATTGATGGATCTTCAGTGATTTCTTTTGGAAGTACTTTTTTCGCTTCAAGGTTAGCTGTAGGGTAACCGATCGCTAAAGTCAATTTTTCCGCTGCTTTTGCACCTAACAAGTAGTTAATTAATTTGTGTGCGCCATCTGGGTTTTTAGAGGTTTTAGGAATCGCTAAAGTATCAACCCAAAGAACAGGCCCTTCTTTTGGGAACACCATATTTAATGGTGCTTGTTCTTTTTTCGCAATACGTACAGAACCATTCCATAACTGACCTAATTCTACTTCACCAGAGATGAAAGAGTTTGCAGGGTTATCAGAATTGAAAGAAAGTACGTTTGGACGTAATTTCAATAACTCTTCATAAGCTTGCTTGATAATTGCAGGATCTTTGGTGTTTGGATCTTGACCAATTTTTAATAATGCAATATTGAATACTTCACGCGCATCATCCAATAATTGGATTTTGTTTGCGTATTCTGGTTTCCAGAAATCACCCCAAGACGTGAAGTCAGAAGCTTTATAGGTATTGGTATTAAATGCAATACCTGGCGCACCTAACAACTGAGGAAGTGAGTATTTATTGCCTTTGTCATAAGGTTTGTTGAGCCAATCAGGGTCTAATTCTTTGATAACAGGTAATTTACTGTGATCTAATTCTTGTAGCATACCCTCGCGTGCCATTTTAGATACGAAGTAGTTAGATGGTGCAATAACATCATAACCGCCTGCATCACCTTGGGTTTTCATTTTGGCATACATCGTCTCATTAGATTCAAGACTTGCTACAATAACTTTGATACCAGTTTCTTTTGTGAAGTCATCTAAAAGACCATCTGGTACGTATTCAGTCCAAGTATATAAGTACACAGTATTATTTGCTGGAGCCTGTGCTTTTGTTGCATCAGACTTGGCTTCTTTGTCGTTACAAGCAGTTAATGTAGCGGCAACTAAACCGGCAGTAAGCAAACCTGCAAATTTTTTCATTTTTGTTTGTTCTCCGTAAAAGAGGGGTAAAAAACCACCTGCATTAATGCAGGTATAAAAAAACGCCTTGATTGTGCGTCAAGGCGTATTTTATTTGATCTTAAAAGATTTGTGAAACCTTTTTATATCAATGTTTAATGATTATTTTTGCGTGTAACTAATTGACTTAAAATTACTAATCCTAATGAAAGCACGATCATAATCGTTGCTAACGCATTTACTTCCGGTGTTACCCCTGTTTTTACAAGTGAGAAGATACGCAATGGTAGGATCTCATAGCTTACACCACTTACGAAAGAGGATACAACAACATCATCTAATGAAATAGTAAAGCTTAATAACCAACCTGATACTACCGCGGGTAAAGCAAGTGGTAGGATAATTTTACGTAAAATAGTGACTTCGCTAGCACCTAAATCTTTTGCTGCTTCAAGCATTCTTGCATCAAAGCCATTTAAGCGAGAGAAAATTGTCACGGTAACATAAGGTAGACAGAATGTTACGTGCGCCAATAGTAATGACCAGAAACCTAACGAAATCCCTACAACCATGAATAAGGCAAGTAGAGAAACCGCCATTACGATATCTGGAGACATCATGACGATAAATAACATACCGCTTACGGCTTGTTTACCGCGGAAACGATAGCGGTAAAGCGCGATAGCAGTTAAACCACCCACAATAGTCGCTAACGTTGCGGCAAAGAAAGCAATAGTGACAGAGTGGAACGCAGCTTGGATTAAGGTATCGTTATTAAATAAACGCTCATACCAGTTCCAACTAAAACCTTTCCAACTTAAACCATAACGGTCTTCGTTGAAGGAGTTAGTCACCAAAATAATAATTGGGATATACAAATAAGCGTATACCACAAACATAAAAATATTACGCAGTAAACGACTCATTATTCTAACTCCACTTTCTTATTCAACAATTTATTTGCACGATAGTAAACGAAAATCAACAATGCCATTAAAATGGTTAAACCGATGCTGATTGCCGAACCGAATGGCCAGTTACGGGAAATTAAGAATTCACTCTTAATCACGTTACCAACTAATAATACTTTCGCACCACCAAGTAAGTCTGCTACATAGAACATCCCCATTGCTGGTAGTAATACTAATAAACAACCTGCAACAATACCTGGCATGGTTAGTGGCAAAATAACGCGGAAAAAACGTTGAACAGCATTAGCACCTAAGTCTCTTGCCGCTTCTAATAAACGTCCGTCTAATTTTTCAATAGCAGAGTAGAGCGGTAGAATCATAAATGGTAAAAGGAGATAAACTAAACCAATGATTACAGCTACTTCGGTATTTAAAATACGAATAGGCTCACTTAAAATGCCCATATCCATTAACATGGTATTTAACACACCTTTCACACCAAGGAATACTTTCATCCCATAGATACGAATAAGTGAGTTTGTCCAGAATGGTAATACCACGAGGAACAACAAAAATGGACGATATTTTGGATTAATTTTGCTGATCATAAAGGCAAATGGATAGCCAATGAGTAAGCAAATAATCGTCGCGATGCCAGACATATACAATGAGTTCCACACTACCTGCGCATAAAGTGGATTAAACAGGTTCGTGTAGTTATCTAAAGTAAATGGCAAAGCATAAAAGTCGCTACCATCTCGGGTTAAAAAACTTACGGTTAAAACCAATAAGTTTGGAATTAGCACAAAGAAGATTAACCAACTGAAGATAATTGCAACAGTAATTTTCTGGAATTTATTATTGATTATCTTCATCGTTGAGTACAACCTCCCAACCTTCGTGCCATGTAATACCTACACGTTGACCAACACTGTGATCCATATGCGGGTCATCTTCGTTAAAGAATTCACTCACTAATACGCGTTTACCGTTGTGATCAAATTCTACTGTAGACTCAAGTGTCATCCCTTTATAGGTACGATCCACAATACGGCCAATAATTGCATTTGAGTGTTCATTTTCGTCAAGCTCCTCAATCACAATATCTTCTGGGCGTAATAATACTTGCAATTTTTGACCTTTTTCAGCAGAGATACTGGTGTGAATATCACATACACGACCTTCTACGTTAGCAAGTAGCTCATCATCAGATTTACGCTCAATGACAGTTGCATCAAATACGTTGATTTCACCAATGAAGCGAGCGACGAATAGGTTAGCTGGATCTTCATAGATTTCACGTGGTGAACCATCTTGTGCAATTTTACCTTTACGTAATAAGACGATACGGTCAGACATGGTGATCGCTTCTTCTTGATCATGGGTAACGAAAATAAAGGTAATACCAAGTTGACGCTGTAATTGTTTAAGTTCATTTTGCATTTGTTTACGTAACTTATAATCCAGCGCAGATAAAGATTCATCAAGTAGCAACACTTTTGGCTTATTCACAACAGCACGAGCAATCGCGATACGTTGTTGCTGACCACCAGAAAGTTGAGCTGGTTTACGGTCGGCCATTTCCTCTAATTGCACCATACGCAATGCATCCAGAACGCGAGGTTTAATTTCACTTTCTGCCACTTTTTGCATACGCAAACCAAAAGCCACGTTATCAAAAATAGTCATATGCGGGAATAACGCATAACTTTGGAATACGGTGTTAATGTGGCGTTTTTCTGCCGGAACATTAGTAATATCTTCACCGTCCAAAATAATATGACCTTCATCTAACTCTTCTAAACCCGCTAATAAACGCAATACTGTAGTTTTACCACAGCCGGATGGGCCAAGAATTGTGACGAATTCACCGTTATTAATGGTTAGATTAAAATCATTAATAATTGTGTTAGAACCATAGGATTTTTTGATTGAACGAAGCTCAATAATAGGCTTTTGAACCAGATTTTCCACTAGCTTTGGTTTTCTCCCTAATTTCACCAATTTAATCGGTACTGAGTAGAAATGAACCTGCAAAAATGATGCAGGGGCGACATAAAATTGAAACGCTATGATATAGCGAATTGTTAATGATGAAAAGGATTTAATCACGTTTTTAGGAAAAATTTTATTGAAATACTGACCGCACTTTTTTCAGAAAATTTTATAACTCTCCACTTTCTTGTTATATATCAAGAACTGTAACGAATTTTGGGATTAGACTAACGCTGATATAAAGGAGAATTTTAAAATGGAAGAACATTATAATGAATTATTACAGCGATTTTTAACTTATGTCGCATTTGATACGCAATCTAAATCGTCTGCAAAACATTCGCCAAGTTCAGCAGGGCAAATGAAGTTAGCTTTGCACTTACAGAAAGAATTGATTGAACTTGGTTTACAAGCTGTCAATGTGACTAAGCATGCCGTTGTCACGGCTTATTTACCCTCAAATCATCCTGATTTCACACACACTATTGGTTTTATTTCCCACCTTGATACCTCACCACAATGCAGCGGTAAAAATGTTCAACCTGAAGTGATTGAAAATTATCGGGGAGGAGATATTGCATTAGGTTTAGGGGATGAGTTTATTAGTCCTGTGTATTATCCATTTTTACATCAGCTTATTGGCAAAACCTTGATTGTAACAGATGGAACCACTTTACTTGGTGCAGATAATAAGGCCGGAATCGCAGAAATTATGACCGCACTTTCTGTCTTGCAACGGGAAAATATATCACATTGCAATATTCGGGTTGCATTTACGCCTGATGAAGAAATTGGCTTAGGAATGCATTATTTCCCATTGGAGGATTTTCCTTGTGATTGGGCATATACCATAGATGGTGGAGAAGTGGGTGAGTTAGAGTATGAGAACTTTAATGCCGCGACGGCAAAAATTACCTTTAAAGGTCGGAGCATTCATCCTGGTTATGCTAAAAACAAATTAGTGAATGCGCTTACGTTAGCTTGTGAGTTTCAACAAGGTTTTCCAAAAGATGATGTCCCTGAAAAAACATCGGGTAAAGAGGGTTTTTTCCATTTAGATGATTTTAAAGGGGATATTGAGAAAGTTGAGCTACATTATCTCATCCGAGATTTTGACCAAGCTAAATTTGAGCAACGTAAAGCGTTTATTTATCAACTTGTAGAAAAATTTAATAGAGAGAAAAGCCTGAAAGACCCCGTGGAATGTGTCATTGAAGACAGTTATAAAAATATGTATGACACAGTCAAAAATGTTCCACAGGCGATTAAACTTGCTGATGCAGCAATGAAAGCTTGCGGTATTACACCAAATCACAAACCAATACGGGGTGGAACCGATGGCGCATTTTTAGCGGAAAAAGGATTAGCTTGTCCAAATATCTTTACTGGTGGCTATAATTTCCATAGTAAACATGAATTAGTGACCCTTGAAGGGATGGAAAAAGCCGTCGAAGTGGTCATAAAAATAGCAAACTGTAAAGATTTGTAAATTAGTGTAAAGAAAAAGCTTGCATTTGTCAGAATATGTCAATATAATCGTTAGCGTTTTATCGAGATTCCTTTGATAAAGCTAAACTTTAGAGATTTTATTCATAAATTCCTTTTTGGTGCTCCTAAGAAATTAGGAGCTTTTTTTTACCCCAAATTCAGAACTTTACTTCAAAAACGGATTGCTTCGTTTTTCTTGTCCAATAGTTGTGTAAGGACCATGTCCTGCAATAACAACCATATCATCGTTCAATGTAAATAATTTATTTTTGATTGATGAGATCAATGTGTCGAAATCCCCACGAGGGAAGTCTGTACGACCAATACTGTTTTGGAAAAGGACATCGCCAGTAAAAGCAATATTTTTTTCATATTCAATGAAACCAATGTGGCCAGGTGTATGACCAGGAAGATGCAGAATTTCAAAGGTAAATTTGCCAATTTGAATTTTTTCACCTTCTTGATTAAACCAGCGATCGGGTGTAAATGCAGAAATATAAGGCAAACCAAACTGCTGAGATTGCTGTGGTAGACTTTCAAAAAGGAAACGATCTTCTTCCTGTGAGCCCCAAATTTCAATGTTAAAATGATCGCGAATCGCTTCAGCAGCCCCTACATGATCAAGATGGCCATGCGTTAATAAGACTGCTTTGAGGTTTAATTCTAATTCCTCAATGCGTTGAATAAGCTTTTCCGCATTGCCACCAGGATCGATAATTGCCGCATTTTTTTTATCATCCCAAATAAGAGAGCAATTTTGCTGAAAGGCTGTAACTGGAATAATTTCAATATTCATCTTTTTTCCTTATCTTGATAACAAAAAACCGCACTAAAGTGCGGTCTAAAATTAAACTGTTTTTTATGCACCACGCCATGTTCTTACAGGGCCAGTATCCACGTGAATAAAATTACTATACGGATAATATCCTACACCACCGCTATCAAGATTTTCGGCTGCTTGGCGTAATCTTGCTAAAGGTACACCAGGGATTTTAAAATCAATCGCTTGGCCTTTAATGTGATAGCTGTTGCTTGCTACGTCACGGCTTTGTCTACGACGCATGGCATTTGTCGCAGCACTACGATAGCCACAAATCACATCAATTTGCGCAGTGCGTAAGCCTAAATTACTTTGTAAATGATAAAACTTCATGAAGAGATTCGGATCCATTCGTCGTACTTGGTCAGTACGGCGATCTCTCATGAAGTAATCAAGTTTACCAAGTAGTGAACGATTAAATCCAGTCGTTGCAGAGAACTCACCGCTTAATCGTTCATTGGTGTTGACATTATAGAAGCTGAGAATGCGAGGTTTAGGGGTAGAGACCATAGCCAACACCGTACTCGGCATCATGCTTGCGCCTAAAATAATGCCGCCTAATGAAAGCCATTTACGACGATTTTTGTCAATGTTACCCATTTTTTTAGTCTCTTTTATTACCCATCTCTCACCCTAGACAATTTTTTCTTTAAAAAGTTCTAGTGTGAACATTGTTTAAAGATATTTTTTTACAACTGCCCAGTCAATACCATTAAAAGTCGCGGCATCGTCGTATTTATAAATATCCGGTAAAACTTGTGTTTGACCGTTTTCAACCCATGCAGTCACATAATACAAGAATACAGGATCATTTGTACGAATGCTCGCAGATGTTGTTTTCTTACTTTCTAAAACATTACGTTTTTTATCTTCTGACCAGCCAGCTTCTTGTAACAGAATAGAGGCAAGTTGATCGGATTTTTCTACACGCACACAACCTGAGCTTAATGCACGGTCTTTTTTGCTGAATAAGCTATGATTTGGTGTATCATGAAGATAAATCGCATCAGAGCTTGGCATATTAAATTTATAGTTACCTAATGCACTGTCACCAGCGGCTTGACGGATACGGTACGGGAATTTATCACCGATGCTACTCCAATTAATCGAGTAAGGATCAATAGTGTTACCTTTGCTATCTAAAATAGAGTAGTTGTGTGCAGCTGCATAGCCTGGGTCACGTTTTAATTTCGGTAAAATATCTTCATTAATTAAGCGTGTAGGGGCATTCCAAGGCGGATTAACAACCACATTGCTCAAACGGCTGTACATCACCGGTGTACGACGTTCATTTTTCCCTACAATAACGCGAGATTCTAAAATTGCTTTACCATCACGATAATATTTCAATTGATAGCTTGGAATATTAACAAAGATTCCATTTTCAAAATCTGGAATAACACGTAAACGTTGTGCATTAAGGGCAAGTTTTTTACCCATTGCAGAAATACCTGAAGCTGAAATCATTGATGGGAGTGCTTGTACGGTTTCACGGTATAAACGATTATGGTTAGATAATCCGTTCACAAAACCAGAAACAGCATTGTTTTTAACCGCACTTTGCCATTGGTCAATAATTTCTTGATTTGGTAATTCTGGCTTATAAGCATTCGTTGCGTATAACCAACGTTGTGCTTGTTGATTTACATTCTTGCTGTAATACAAGTAATCAAGGAAAGCATCACTTAATAATACATCATAGGTGAGCCCGCCCGTTTTTTCAGCGTTATGTAAATTAACTAATGATTGCGCTGAACGTTTAGAAATACCAGACGCTACCATTGCTGCATATTCACGTAGGAATTGTTTCTCTGCAGCCTTGTCTTTCCACATTAAGTCATATTTATTATCGGCATATAATTTAGCCAAAATTGGTTTGAACTGTAGATTTTGTTCACCAATTTCATGCGTTAATGACATCTCTAGCATCGCTTGCTTTTCAGCGGCTAAACGAGCTTGATCTTCTTTGATTTCAGCTTCAAGTTTTGCTCGCTCTTCAGGACTTAATTTAGACATATCAACGCCTTTATTTTCGGCTTGTTGAGGTTGCCCAACTGTTTTGGCCCATTCAGCTAACGCACAACCTGACGTCATCATTGATAATGATAAGACTAATGCGCTTAATTTCATTGTTCCTTTTAACATTGCTTTACCTTTAAAAATATTCATAAAAAATAACCGCACTTCAGTTTTTTCATCTGCTAAAGTGCGGTCAAAATAATCGTTATTTTGTTGCTTTTGCCGCTTCTTGTTTTATTTCAGCATCCACTTTTTGTTGATTCGCATTAAGTTTCACTAAATCAGCTGCCATTTTTTCCGCTTCTTTTAAGAAGAAATCAGGTGCTTCATAGTCTTTTGGCAAATCATCAATGTCTTTTAATGCTTTTTTACCTTCACGTTTAAAACGATCATTGAGATCTTTTAAACGTCTCGCATCATCTTTATCATTTTCCGCTTTTCGCTCTTGGAAATTCAATGATAAGAATTTACGCTCACGGCGTTCATCACGAATCTTAAGATCTTCATTTAAAGCAATAAATTCAGGATCTTTTGCAATACGCTCTAGATGTTTTTCATTTAATGCTTCAACATCTTTACGCGCTTTATTGGTTTCAGAATAAGTCGCCGGCGGAATTTTATCCCAAGGTAAGGCGTTATCTTCTTTTTCTTCACCAATTTCTTTGGCATCAATAATTTCAGGGAAATTAATATCAGCTGCTACACCTTTTAATTGGGTTGAACCACCATTAATTCGATAGAATTTTTGGATAGTGTATTGCAACACACCAAGTGGTGTTTGGTCTAAATCATAAACAAAGTTTAATGAACGACTTTGTTGTACCGTACCTTTACCAAAGGTATTTTGCCCAATGATGATACCACGGTTGTAATCTTGCATTGCTGCAGCAAAGATTTCAGAAGCAGACGCACTGAAACGATTAATCATCACCAATAATGGACCTTTATATTGCTGAGCATTATCATCATCTTCGTGTACACGAATACGTTGATAAGCATCACGAACTTGAACCACCGGACCATCAGTAATGAATAAACCACTCAATGCAACGGCTTCCGTTAATGCACCGCCGCCATTTTCACGAAGATCCACAATTAAAGCACCAATTTTTTTCTTTTCAGCATCCACTAATAATTTCTTCACATCATCAGTTAAGCCAATGTAGAAACTTGGAATTTTAATGACGCCAACGGTTTCCCCCTCTACTTTAGAAACAGTGAGTTTTGCAGCTTGGTCTTCAATACGGACTTTATCGCGCACTAAAGTGACAATACGGCTTTTTCCACCTTTTGCAGGTTCAATTTCAAGACGAACTTTTGTTCCTTTTTTCCCTTTAATTTTGTCAACGATATCTTCTAAACGCCAACCGATAATATCTTCGATTTCACCTTTTTCTTGGCCTACACCAATGATTTTATCGCCCGCTTGTAATTTTTTACTGCGTTCAGCCGGTGCACCAGGTACTAAAGACTTGATGCTAGTTTCGTCATCTTCAGATTGTAATGTTGCACCAATCCCTTCTAAAGAAAGATTCATACTTTCATTAAAGCTTTTTGCAGTACGTGGTGCTAGATAGCTTGTATGTGGATCGATTTCTCGAGCAAAAGCATTAATATAAATTTGAACAATGTCATCCGCTTTAGTTTGAGTTAATCGACGAATCGCTAAATTGTAACGTTTAGTCAGTTTTTCTTTAATTTCAGGCCATTTTTTATCTTTTAATTTCAGGCTGATTACATCATTTTTGACACGTTCTTCCCAAAGCTTATTGGCTTCTTCTTCCGTTGCTGGGAACGCAGCTTTTTCACGATCGATCTCAATTTGATCATTACCTTTTAAATCAGGTTCTTTATCTAATAAAGATAATGCATAAGCATAACGCTCATAACGGCGTTTCATCATCAGATCGTAAATAGCAAATGCCGCAGAAAGATCGCCTTCATTAAGTTGGTCATCTAATTTAGAACCATATTTAGCACGTAAATCATCAATATCTGATTTTAAAAAGGTGTTATGGCTGTAATCTAAGCTTTTAATGTAACGATCAAAAATCTTTTCGGAAAAGGCGTCATCAAGCTGGAATTTACGATAATGTGATTGGGTTAAACGCGTTGTTGCACGTTTTGTTGCCAACTGATTTGCGTCAGTTGCCGAAGGAATCGTAATATCGCTTTGCTTTAATTTCGGCTGCACGGCAAATGTGTCAGACGAATGAAGAAATAACGCACCTAAAATTGCTGTCGCAATAAGACTTTTGGTTGTATGTAATTTCATTTAACCTTTCCCGATAAGAAATAAATTATTAGGCAAATAAACGATCTGCGGTGACTGTCATCACTAAACCATTCTCAAGTTCTACGCGTGCGCCATCTTTTTCCACATTTAATACGGTCGCATTTTTCGCTTGTTCTGCTACTTTCACTTTCACTTTGCTACCTGCAGAAAGTGTTGTGAAATCAACCGCACTTAGTTTTACTTGCGGGGCTTTTGGTTTGCGAGTTGCTTGATTTGAATTTGGTTTACGAGCAGGTCGTTTTTGTTGTGCTTTTTTGGCTGCTAATTCTGCTTTGCGTTTTTCTGCAAATTTAGCTTTTGCATCTGCTAATTGTTGAGTCGCATGAGAAACATGTTCTGCGTCTAATACACCAGCAGGGTTACCGTATAAATCCACACGCTCAGCACCTTCGCGGCAGCCGTGTAAATAGCGCCAGTTGGAGGTGTATTGACGTAAAGCCTGACGTAATTGAGTTTTGCTGACACGTTCATCATCTTTTAATGCTTCAGCAAGATCTTGGAAAAGCCCAATTTTTAATGGCTTTGCTTCACCTTCAGCAATAAAGCAAAGTGGGAATTTTTCTACAAGATATGCAATGATCGCTTTTGTATCAGTTAATTTTTGAACGCCTTCAGCATTATTTTCAACTTGGGCTTCAACTTGAGAATCTGTCATTTCTGAGTTTTCCTAGGATAAAAAATAAAAACTTGCACAGTGTACCGCACTTTTATAAGGATTGACAATGGTTGGACAGAATAATTCCGTTTCTAATTCTAATGAATAACTTCACAAATTCCCTTAATTCAGGCTAAAATAGTTCACTTTTATAATTTCTGAAAACATAATGACAAAAACACCTGATTTTACTCATGCCACTTATAGACTAGTGCGTTGCATAGGATGCGATGCAACGGTGTCTGTTTGTCGTCCGCAAGAAGGGGAATACGCGCAATGTCCGCGTTGCCATCATAAATTGCAATCAGGAAGTCATTGGTCACTTAAACGTTGTTCATTAATCGCCCTTTCTATCTTAATTTTAATGCCATTTGCTTTAGGCTATCCTTTATTGAGCTTAGATTTACTGGGTACTAAAATTGATGCTTCTGTTTGGAAAGGAATTTGGAAAATGGCAGTGGAGGGATATTCCTATACTGCATTTATGATTTTTATCTGTGCTGTTTTAATGCCTGTCTCTTTTGCGATTTTAGTCATTATGTTGCAGCTTTCTAAATTACTCAAAATTAAGCCTCGTAATGTCTTATTATTTGTGGGATATATTAAGCCTTGGGTCATGTTTGACGTCTATTTAGTTGCACTGGGTGTCACCATGTTTAAAGTGCGCGAATATGCCACATTAGAAGTGGATGTATATTTAATTGCTTTTGTTTTTACTGCACTTTTAACCACTTTATTATTCATTAAAATTAATTTAGATGACTTGTGGCATGATTTTTATCCCGATCAGAAACCGGTTACCAAAAGCGATAAACCGTTAGAACTTTGTACCGCCTGTGATTACACTTTTTTAAAAGAAGATCAAGAATACGATCACCGTCATCGTGCAATTTGTCCACGTTGTGCATCGCTTATTGAAACACCTGATAGTGTAAAATTACAACGCGTTTGGGCGACATTAGTGGCAGGGATTATCATGCTTTTCCCCGCAAACTTACTCCCAATATCCGGTGTTTATTTAACAGGAAATTTGTCACAAGATACCTTGATGTCGGGCGTGATGTCATTTATAAGCATGGGGAGCTATTTTGTTGCTTTCGTGGTATTCTTCGCCAGTATTTTTGTGCCAGTAAGCAAAATTCTCATTATGTTATATTTACTGGCTAGTGTGCATTTTAAATGGCGACATTCAATTAAATGGCAGATGCGGTTATTACATATCGTTCACTTTGTGGGACGTTGGTCAATGCTGGATCTTTTTGTGTTAGCCTTGATGATGTCTCTAGTAACACGCGGACAGATTATTAATTTTACTGTAGGCCCTGCCGCATTTTATTTCGGTGCAGCAGTGTTTTTAACTATGATTTCAACTTCTCAGTTTGATAGTCGATTAATTTGGAAAATTTATGACAGAAAACAATAAACCAGAATCTCAATCTATTGATGAGCAATCTAACAATGTAGAAGCGTTATTACGTAAGAATAAACGCATCTCACCGTTTTGGTTGTTACCTTTTATCGCATTATGTATTGGTGCCATTTTATTTTTCCAAATTGTACAAGAACGAGGAAAGACTATTACGATCACGTTTTCTAATGGGGCAGGGCTCGTTGCAGATAAAACCCCTATTCGCTATCAAGGCTTACAAATTGGTGTCGTGAAGAAGGTAAACTTTACCGACAATATGCAAAAAGTGAAAGTTGAGGCAAATATTTATTCTGAAGCGACTGAGGTGTTAAAAGAAAATACTAAGTTCTGGCTTGTTCAGCCAAGTGTGTCTCTTGCAGGTATTTCAGGCTTAGATTCTTTGGTTTCAGGAAATTATATTACCCTCCAACCAGGTGATGGTGATTCAGAAGATGAATTTATTGCGGAAGAGCAAGGCCCTATTGCACAAGTCAATCCTGGCGATTTATTAATTCATTTAATTTCAGATGACTTAGGTTCAATTTCGATTGGTGCCTCTGTGTATTTCAAAAAAATGCCAGTCGGGAAAATTTATGATTACCGATTCAATAAAGACAATAAAGTTGAAATTGATGTGGTAATTGATAAAGCCTTCGCGCATTTTGTGAAGAAAGATTCACGTTTCTGGAATATTAGTGGTATCAACGCCAACATTAATGCATCAGGTGTGAATGTAGAGGTTGATAGTTTAAATGCAGTAGTGCAAGGTGCGGTATCATTCGATTCGCCATCAGATAGCCCACAAGCTGTGACTAATAGTCACTATACACTTTATTCTAACTTGCAAGCAGCTAAACGAGGTATTGAAGTTGAGGTGACTATTCCAGTGACTGCGGGTTTAGATGCTGGTCAAACCTCGGTTTATTATGGTGACGAGCAAGTGGGTCTTCTTTCATCTTTAAGTGCGGACGAAAATAATGAAGAAATTTTAAAAGGCACATTATTAATCGATCCAAACCAAGCTAACCTCTTAAAAACGAATACACGTATTGTGTTAAAAAATCGTAAGTTAGATTTGGGTGATGTGGCTAATCCGAAAAAATTCTTCCGTGGAGATTATTTTGAAATTATTCCGGGTAGCGGAGAAAGCAAAACGCAGTTTGATGTGATTCGAGAACATGAGTTATTGCTCAAAGCGCCGAATACTTTACTCTTAACTTTAACTGCACCAGAAACTTATGGGATTGCTGAAGGACAATCCGTGTTTTATAACAATATTGCTATTGGTCAAATTGTGAAGCAGCACTTAAATGTTGATGGTGTCAAATTTGAAGTAGCGATAGCGGCAGAATATCGCAATCTTATTCATGAAAATACTCAATTTGTGGCAGCCTCTAATTTTGATGTAAGTTTTGGTATAGACGGATTGCGTTTTGAATCAGCAACGCCATCAAAATGGCTACAAGGTGGGGTGAGAGTATTACCTAAAAAAGGAAGTGGCGCACCGCATTCTACCTATCCACTTTATAAGGATATTAGCAGTGCAGAAACAGGTGTTACGGGCAACTTAGTGAATCCAACGATTGTGTTACATTCCACTAATTTGCCAAGTATTAGTAAAGGTTCTGTCGTGCTTTATCGTCAGTTTGAAGTGGGTAAAATTATTAACGTAAGACCAAAAGCCAATAATTTTGATATTGATGTGTACATTTATCCGACTTATCAAGATCTTCTAACAGATAAAAGCGTATTCTGGGTTGAAAGTGCGGCACAGATTGATATTACGCCGAAAGGCATTAGTATCCAGGCTTCACCGGTTGCTCGTTCATTGAAAGGCGCAATTAGTTTTGATAATACGGGGTCAGGCAAAAATAAAACACTTTATCCAAGTGAACTAAGAGCTAAATCAGCGGGGCAAGTGATTACGTTAATAACAGATGATGCAACCGCTTTAAGTAAAGGAATGAGCTTGCGTTATCTTGGTATGAATGTGGGTGAGGTCGAGCAGATTACACTTGATCAAAAAACAAATCGTATCACAGCAAAAGCATTAATTAACCCAAGTTATATGGGCATGATTGCAAAAGAGGGGACGGTATTTAAAGTGATTTCCCCACAAATTTCAGCGGGTGGAATTGAAAACTTAGATAGCCTTTTACAGCCTTACATTGATATTGAATTAGGTAAAGGTCCATCAAAAACACAGTTTAATTTAGCGCAAACCGCACAACCTCGAAATAAATACAGCAATGGCGTGCCATTTATTTTGGAAACCAGTGATGCGATGAATTTAACGGAAGGCTCACCTGTGCTTTATCGAGGTGTTGAAGTGGGAACCGTTCGTAAGTTTGAATTGAATTCTTTAGGTGATCGTGTATTGGTACATATTGCGATTACACCGAAGTATCAACATTTGGTACGTAAAAATTCAGAGTTCTGGGTTTCATCAGGTTATGATTTCAACCTTGGTTGGAAAGGCGCAGAATTTAATACCGGTAGCGTACAGCAATTGTTGAAAGGGGGCATTTCGTTCTCGACTCCATCGGGTACGATCGTTCAACCGCAAGCAACGGCAAATCAGCGTTTTATGTTGCAAGTGAAGAAACCAGCTGAAGCACCAACTTGGAATTCGGGTGCTTTACCGGCAAATCAATAAAACATAAAAAGAAATAACCGCACTTTTGAATAATCAAAGTGCGGTTATTTTTTTAGGTATTTTGAATAGTGCTATTGCCCCATATTTTTGACTGATTTTAAAAAGCCTTTGGCTGAAGTATAGACTTCATCTTTGCCCTGAGCATGTAAAATCATATCGGACATTTCACGGAATGCACCCTTCCCGCCGCCAAGTGAAAGTATATAATCCACAGCATTTTGCACATAAGGCGCAGAGTCTGCCACAGCAAAAGAAAGGCCACAGGTTGCAAAAGCAGGGAGATCGACGCTGTCATCACCAATATAGGCTGTTTGCTCTGCTGTAACTCCTGCTTGTTTCATGAGTTCCAAACAAGCACTTTCTTTCTCAAGCTTGCCTAAAAAGAACAATTTAATTCCGAGATCACTAATTCGCTTACGTAGAATCGCAGAATCTCTGCCCGATAATACGGCGACTTGAATACCTGCATCCATCAACATTTTGACACCAAGACCATCACGAACGTGGAAACTCTTAATCGCTTCACCATTCGCATCGTAATGGAGTAGACCATCAGTTAATACGCCATCGACATCGGTGATGACCAATTTAATTTTCTTTAATTTTTCGTTAATCATTAGCTTGAGAACTCCACTAAACCCACAACATTATTTTCATCATTGACCACAACAAGTGAGTGAATTTTCTTCTCTTTCATCAAGTCTTCTGCTTTCGCTAAGAATTCGTTTTCATGAATCGTTTTCGGTGACGAGGTCATCAGTTCTTTCGCAGTCTTGTTAAGGGTATCTGCACCATTAGCCGTTAATGCTCGGCGCACATCACCATCGGTAATAATGCCTTTAAGTTGTTGGTTTTCCATCACTAATGCCACGCCCATACGACCTTCATTCATAATGCTTAAACAATCAGTGAAGCTGGTCTCTGGTGTGGTAATTGGCAGGCGAGTTTGCATTTGATCTTTCACTTTGCATAACAAACGACGACCAAGGCTACCACCTGGATGGAATTTCGCAAAATCAGCCGGTTGGAAATGGCGAGCAGTAATCAATGAAACCGCAAGGGCATCGCCTAAGGCTAAAGTCACTAACGCAGAAGTGGTTGGTGCGAGGTTATTTGGACAGACTTCGCGTTCTACGGTGATATCTAAAACATAATCCGCATGGCGAGCAAGCGTAGAGTTTTTATTGCTGGTTAAAGCAATAATTTTATTGCCGAAGTTTTTCAAACTTGGAATGAGTTTATTTACATCATCGGTTTCACCGCTATAAGAAATCAGCATCACGATGTCGATGGGTTTTAACATACCTAAGTCGCCATGAAATGCCTCGGTTGGGTGAAGGAAGAAACTTGGTGTTCCTGTAGAAGCAAAAGTCGCCACCATTTTTTTGCCAATTAGCCCCGATTTACCAATACCACCGATGACCAAACGACCTTCGCAAGCAAGGATAAGATCCACAACTTGAGAAAACTCATCATCCAAGCGTTGGCTTAGTTGTGTGAGCGCTTGGCTTTCAACAGAAAGCGTTTCTCGTGCGATTTGTAAATAATTCATAGGAAATCCTTATGATAAAAGTGCGGTTGAAAATAACCGTGTTTTGCAGGGCTATTCTAACGGAAGTTATTAAAAATAAGAATGAAAATTTGACCGCTCTTTGAATTCCCCCTATACTACGCCGCGAGTTGGTTAGACAATCGCTGGTTTATTGAAGCCCTTAACCGTGTTCGCACGACCTAGTGGGACAAGTAAACGAGAGGAAAGTCCGAGCTACAAAGGGCAGAGTGCCGGATAACGTCCGGGCGGCGTGAGCCGACGACCAGTGCAACAGAGAGCAGACCGCCGTGAAAACGGTAAGGGTGAAAGGGTGTGGTAAGAGCACACCGTGCCGTTGGTAACAACGTGCAGCAAGGTAAACTCCACTCGTAGCAAGACCAAATAGGAACTCAATGGATGGCCCGTCCAGAGTTCGGGTAGGTTGCTTGAGCGGCAGAGTAATTTGTCGCCTAGAGGAATGATTGTCCACGACAGAACTCGGCTTATCGACCAACTCAACAAATTCATCAAAAAATGACCGCACTTTTGTTTTTTAGTTATCCAACTCGGGATGGAATGAATAAAAGTGCGGTCATTTTCTTTTGTGTTTTACCACAAGCTCATTTGTTCTAAATGGCTTTCTTCCGGTAAATTTACGTGTAATCCCACGAGACGAATGGATTTTCCGTGGCTACGTTGCCAAATTTGTTCCAGTAATTGTTGAAAGCTTTTTAGTGATAAAGGCAATCCTGTTTTTTCTAAGGTCGTCACCTGAAAATCTTCAAACTTTAATTTCACCCCAATTTTGCGAAAAGCGGTTAAAGGGATATTCGGCGCGCTTCGTTCAATACGGCGAATAAGCTCGGCATAGAGATTATCTAGCAACGCTATACCTTGTTCGAGATGACGAATATTTTCAGATAAAGTGCGTTCTACGCCGATAGATTTTCGTTCTCGATGTGCTTGAATTTCACGATCATCAATGCCATGGCTAAAATCCCAAATTCGCTTACCCATTTTACCGAAGATATTTAACAAAATAGATTGATCGAGTTTTTGCACATCTTCGCAAGTTTCTAATCCCATTTTCAATAAACGTTCAGAGGTGACTTTGCCTACGCCAGGGATTTTTTTTAATGGCAGTGTTTTTACAAATTGTTCAACTTCATGAGGTTGAATCACAAATTGTCCATTCGGTTTATTCATATCGGAGGCAATTTTGGCAAGAAATTTAAGGGGCGCCACACCAGCAGAGGCGGTCAGCTTTAATTCATCAAAAATGGCTTGGCGAATTTCTTGTGCGATCCACGTGGCGGATCCTGAACATTGTGTACAATCCGTAACATCTAAATAAGCTTCATCTAAGGAAAGTGGCTCAATGATAGAAGTATAGCGTTGAAAGATCTGATGAATTTGTGCGGATACCTGTTTATAAAGCGGCATATTAACTGGCACTAAAATTAGATTCGGGCATTTTTTGATAGCTTGTGCCGTAGGCATCGCACTGTGTAGTCCAAATTTTCGAGCTTCATAATTACAGGTCGTGAGTACACCACGTTGTCGAGAACTTCCCCCCACGGCGACAGGTTTTCCCTGTAGCGTTGGATTTTCACGGATTTCAACAGAGGCATAAAAGCAATCCATATCAATGTGAATGATTTTTCGGGTGGAGTTCATGCTATAAGTGCGGTCAAAATTAGGCGTGTTTTTAGTATATCGAAAAGAAAATAACTGTTCAAGTATACAGTTATTAAAAAGCCCACATTACGTGGGCTAGATAAGAAAATTAACGATCAGAAAGAACGGTTTTATCACCAAACAGGATAACGCGTTCAATAGGATAAACATCAATTTTTTCTTGTTGGTTCATAAAGACTTTACGAGCATCTTCAGCCAATTGAACAAACGGAATTTGTAAATTAATATTGATGGATTTACCCGGTTGTAATGGAGTTTCTAAATTGATTTGCATATCTTGGCTGTAAATAACTTTACGGTTATTCACATATACGCCCACCCATTGAATGTTTTTGATTGGTTTTTGACCAATGTTAGTGATTTCATGTTTGAATGCACTTAATGCTTGGCCATTTTCATCAACCACCATTTCACGATTACCAATATTGATGGCAAGATATTTGTCAATGTTATCACTCGCTTTTGTCACTTGTTGAGTTGCTTGTGTTGTTTTTGCGGGTGTTGCTTCTTTTGCAATAACTTGTGTGTTAAATGCTAAACATAATGCACCTAATGAAAGTGCGGTCAGAGATTTTAATGTTTTCATTATTTGATTCCTTATTAAAAAGTGGCAAAATTTTACCCTAACTTCTTAGGTTAATAAATAGCTTCTTTTCCTTTCTTGGATTTTTTGATAAACTGCCGAACGATTTTGGGGCTGATTCTGGATTCGACGGGATTAGCGAAGCCCAAGGTGCACGTCGAGGTGCGGTAGGCCTCGTAAATAAACCGCAAAAAAATAGTCGCAAACGACGAACAATACGCTTTAGCAGCTTAATAACCTGCTCATAGCCTTCGCTCCCCAGCTTCCGCTCGTAAGACGGGGATAAAGCGGAGTCAAACCAAAACGAGATCGTGTGGAAGCCACCGTTTGAGGATCGAAGCACTAAATTGAATCAAACTAGCTTAAGTTTAGCGTGTCTGTCCGCATGCTTAAGTGAAATTAAAGACGAGACTAAACGTGTAGTACTGAAGGTAGAGTAATTTCGGACGCGGGTTCAACTCCCGCCAGCTCCACCACAAAATAAACCTATCAAGTCCTATGAAAGACTTTAAAGCCTTGAAAATAATGACTTCAAGGCTTTTTTATTGCGCTTTTAACTTCTATCAAACTCTCGAATTTGAGTAGTACGTTTAATAGTTGGCGCTTATTGATTGGTTAAATTGTTGCATTAGTAAAGTGCTTAGTAATCGGTAAATTATCAGCTAAAGGAGAAAAAATGAATATTTTATTACTAGACGGTGGTAAAGATTTTGGCCATTCACATGGCGAGTTGAACCACACGCTTCACAAAAAAGCGAAAGAAGTTTTGACCGCACTTGGACACAATGTACAAGAAACCGTGATTGATGCCAGCTATGATGTTGAAGCAGAAATCGAAAAATTCTTGTGGATGGATGCCGTGATTTGGCAGATGCCAGGTTGGTGGATGCACGAACCTTGGACAGTGAAAAAATACATAGACGAAGTATTAACCGCCGGACACGGCAAGCTTTACCATAGTGATGGTCGTCATCGTGTCAATCCGACTGCAGGCTACGGCACAGGTGGTTTGTTACAAGGTAAAAAACACATGCTCTCGCTTACTTGGAATGCCCCGATTGAAGCGTTCACTCGCGAAGGCGACTTCTTCGAAGGCAAAGGCGTGGATGCTTTATACATGCACTTCCACAAACTTAACGAATTCATCGGCTTGACCCGTCTGCCGACATTCTTATGTAACGATGTGATTAAAAATCCACAAGTAGAAAAATACTTAGCGGACTACCAAGCACACTTGGAAAAAGTATTTGGTTAATTGCAAAAATACGTTGAAATTTGACCGCACTTAATCATTTTAAAAACCGTATGAAACGATCATTTCAGACGGTTTTTTATTTATTCATATTATTTCAATTTCGCTTTGAAGAACTGCTCGAATTTATCAAACGGAATTTTGCCCGTGTTGTTGTCGTATTCTTTAATAAATTTAGGGGTTTCCGCCATGAAATCTTTTTTGGGATTCTTCAAAATTAGGTTGAATGGTTCGTCAGGGTGTTTCTGATGGGTAAACAAGGTTTCAGATAGCTTTGAAGGCTGCCTGAAAAATATTACTTGTAAACTTACCCGTTCATTGAAAAACCCCTACATTTGGTAGGGGTCGAGTTAACAGGCTTTATTTTAGTTTGGCGGCTAGTTTGTCGAATTTTTGTTTAATGTCGGCTTTGAAGGTTTCCAATTTTTCTTTAAATTCGGCTTTGCGCTGTTTCTTCCATGCCTCGTGCGCTTGGCGTTCCACCTCCCGTTGTGCTTCTACGGCAGCCAGCACGTCCCGTTGGACGACAGTGGCATCTTGACGCAGGATGACGGTTTTGAAGCGGTTGAAGAACCCGTCCAACACGGATTCGTCGGATTCTTGAGCCAGGATAATCACGGCAGTACTGCCGTCATTCAGTTTTTGGGCGGTATTTTCTAACAGTAGACCTTCTCCGATAGTAGCCGCCGTGCCTGCGTCGCTGCCGATGAGCGCGCCGGCCGTACCACCCAGCAGCATGCCAATTGGGCCACCGAGTATGCCCACCAATGCGCCGATAAGACCGCCCGTCCAAGCCCCTCCTTCGGTGTTTGCGGTAAAGTCCGTGCTTTCCGCCGGGATAATTAGGCCGTTTTCCTTTTTAATCAGGACGGCTTGGGCAATCAAAGTATCGGCAGTCTGCGTGTAGGCCTTCAATTCGGAAAAGGCTTGATAGGCTTCGCTAGGAACGTCAAATAAGGCGACAATAACATTTTGTTTCATAGAACACTCCTTATGTGGGTTGGAAAAGCTAATCAAACACGATATGCGTTTGATTATTACCAATGTAACATATAGTGATTGAGTTAACAACTAGTGATTGAGTTAACAACGTAACGTAATAAATCGGGTTTTACCCGCGACACAGGCGAGGCGGGACTGGAAAAAGGCATTGCCAATCTGATTGTCTACGGTTCGGCATTTCTGGCCAATCCCGACTTGCGCGCCACTTTGAGCTGGGCGCAGAACTGAACTAGCCCGACCGTGCCACAATGTTCCGCAGCGTGGAGCATGGTTATACCGATTACCGGTTTTGTAATTAGCAAATAAAAGCAGCCTGCACGCGGAAAACCAAAGTGCAGACTGCTTTTTATTTTTCAGGTAGCCTTTGGCTTTCAAACGCTCCATCAGGGTACCTGAATAAATCCCCGTTCAGCTTCGCTTCTAGCGTCTCCCACCGCTCCAATTTTTCCAGCAGCAGCGTTTCAATTTCCTCCGCACAGGCTTGCAGGTGGCCGGCTTTTTCGTAGTATTTGAAGATTTCGCCTTTGCCAAAGCAAATAACGTAGAAATCGCCAATGTGCTGGAAAACTGGTTGGTAGAAAAAGGATTGAAATAAAGTAAATAGCGGTCTATTTTTGAAACGGATTTGTAAAAATGCGTTGAAATTTGACCGCACTTAAAAGCTGATTCCAACAATATCCCTACAAAAAGTTTTTCCCAGAGTACAGTTTTGTTATCATTACTCTAAAGTTTATAACGAATGGGAGTAAAACGTGGAATTTTGGCACGGTTTTTTATTAATTACAGGGATTCACTTATTAGCCGCTATTTCCCCTGGGCCTGACTTTATTTTTGTTTCTCAACAGACATTAAGTCGAGGTCGCAAAGCGGGAATGATTTGTGCATTGGGTGTTGCGTTGGGATTAGGCATACATATCACTTATTCCGTTTTGGGCTTAGCAGTGGTGATTGCACAGGCTTCATGGTTACTCACCGCAATTAAAATTGTGGGTGGCGCTTATTTGATTTGGCTAGGTGTTCACGGTTTACGTGCTAAAGCTAAAAAAGAGGTTACAGAGGTTCGCAAAATAGAAGTGGCGCCTCAAAGCCCACTCAAAACCTTATGGAAAGGTTTTTTATGCAACGTATTAAATCCGAAAGCTCCTGTTTATTTTGTTTCGGTGTTTACTGTCGTGCTTTCCCCTGATATGCCATTGTGGCAGTTAGCTATTTACGGGGTGTGGATGATGGTCTTGCAATTTGCGTGGTTTGCCGTGGTGGCATTTTTGCTTTCCATTCCTTCCGTTAATGGACAATTCCAACGTGCTGGACATTGGATCGATCGTGTACTAGGTGTCGTTATGGTTGGTTTAGGTATAAAAGTCGTTTCAAGCTAATCAAACACTTTTTTATGTTCATATCAAAAGCCGTCTGCATTTACAGACGGTTTTTATTTACCTAAGATTTTGTGAAAAACATTAAAAATGAGATAATTCTTAAACCTTTTAAGAGGCTTTATTGATAAAAATATTTGGAGAAAGCATGGAACACAAACTTGAGGACATCATTGCGATTTTTAATCAATGTTTTGAAGAAGAATATAATACGCGATTGGTTAAAGGTGGGGATGAGCCGATTTATATTCCTGCAAATGATGAGGTGCCTTATAATGCGATTTACTTTGCGAGAGGCTTTTACAGCAGTGCATTACATGAAATTGCCCATTGGTTAGTGGCGGGGAAAGAGCGTCGTAAATTAGAAGATTTTGGCTATTGGTATGAGCCGGATGGACGTTCTGAAGATCGTCAACGTGATTTTGAAAAGGTGGAAGTGAAGCCTCAAGCATTGGAATGGATTTTAGCCACAGCGGCAGGTTTTCGTTATTTTGCTAGTGCGGATAATTTGAATGGCAATCCGGGAGATACGCAACCATTTAAGCAAGCGGTGTATGAACAAGTAAAAACCTATGCAGAAAAAGGCTTACCAAAACGTGCCGAAACCTTGCGTCATGCCTTGGCTCAATTTTATGGCGCAGAAGATCGAATTGATTTAGCGAAATTTGATGTTACTCGCATCTAAAGTGCGGTCATTTTTAGGCAGATTTTGCGTCTGTCAATTCTCCCTAAAATCGGCTAAAATAGGTCGATTTTATTTTTGGCTTTAACTTTATAAAAATATGAAAGATTCTATTATTGCAAAACTTGAAAGTTTAAAAGAACGTTATGAAGAATTAGAGGCATTGCTAGGCGATGCGTCGGTAATTTCGGATCAGGATAAATTCCGTGCGTATTCTAAAGAATATTCACAACTTGAAGATGTGGTGAAATGTTTTAATCGTTGGAATCAGCTTAATTCTAACATTGCTGAAGCAGAATTGATGTTAGATGATCCTGAAATGAAAGAAATGGCAGAAATGGAAATTGAAGAATCCAAAGCCGAAATTGAAGAAGTGGAGCAACAACTTCAAATTCTTTTATTACCGAAAGATCCAAATGATGAATATAACTGCTATTTAGAAATTCGTGCGGGTACAGGTGGGGATGAAGCGGGTATCTTTGCCGGCGATTTATTCCGTATGTATAGCCGTTATGCAGAAAGTAAACGCTGGCGTGTTGAAATACTCAGCGCAAATGAAAGCGAGCAGGGCGGTTATAAAGAAGTGATCGTTAAAGTAAGCGGTGATGGTGTGTACGGTCAGTTAAAATTTGAATCAGGCGGCCACCGTGTACAACGTGTACCAAAAACGGAAAGCCAAGGTCGTATTCATACTTCAGCTTGTACTGTTGCGGTAATGCCTGAATTACCAGAATCTGAAATGCCGGAAATCAATCCTGCAGATTTACGTATTGATACCTACCGTTCATCTGGTGCGGGTGGTCAGCACGTTAATACAACAGACTCTGCGGTACGTATTACTCACATTCCAACGGGTATTGTGGTGGAATGTCAGGATGAGCGTTCACAACATAAAAATAAAGCTAAAGCGATGTCTGTATTGGCTTCACGTATTGTTCAAGCAGAGCAAGAACGCCAAGCGGCAGAGCAAGCAGATACCCGCCGTAACTTATTAGGTTCAGGCGATCGTTCTGATAAAATTCGTACTTATAACTACCCACAAGGTCGTGTAACAGATCACCGTATCAACTTAACGCTCTATCGCTTAGATGAAGTGATGAACGGCAAAATTGACGAGCTTATTCAGCCGATTATCACTGAATATCAAGCAGATCAATTAGCGGCGTTATCTGAGAGTAATTAATTGCTAGAGCATCGAGTTTTAGATGCTCTTTTTTTAAAGTATTTACCTAAGGGAATATGCCATGTTAGTGGAAAATAATAATTCAAAAAAAAACTATACGGATAAGGTGGTTGATATTTATCCAATTCAACTTGCAAATAGATTTAAACGTTGGTGTGTGGCGTTTATTGATAATTTGATGGGGTATTTTTTTGTGTTTGCAGGAGTAAGATTATTTTCTATAGGAGAAAATGCAGAGCTGGGACTTCTAATTGGATTGGTTTTGTATATTGCTTTGCAATTATATTTTATGAAAACTTATAGGCAAACATTGGGAAAATATTGGTTAAATATTAGAGTCTTAGATTATTCAACAAATCAACCAGTTAGTTTTGGAAAGTATGTTGTTAGAGAAATTTTAGATTTTATTTTACATCTGACAGGTTTGATTTTAATTAGTGTGATTGTCGTTTTTGTAAGCCGTGAACGCCGCTCGCTAACTGATGCTATAATGTCGACAATAGTTGTTAAAACTCTATGACTTACAACAAATGGTTACTTAAGGCTATTGAAGCCTTAAATCAGGTAAATCCGACAGAGAATGGTAAAGTTGATGCGTTAGTGCTATTGCAACACGCAACGGGTAAATCGAGAACACAAATTTTAGCTTTCGATGAAACGGAAATTGATGAAAAAGTGCGGTTAAAATTGACCGCACTTTTAGATCGTCGTTTAAAAGGCGAACCTATCGCTTATATCCTCGGTGAAAAAGAATTCTGGTCCTTGCCTTTAAATGTGTCTGAAGGAACATTAATTCCTCGCCCCGATACTGAAATTCTTGTAGAAAAAGCATTACAAATTGCGTTAGAAAAACTGGAAGAAAATCCACCGCACTTTCGTATTCTCGATCTTGGTACCGGCACTGGCGCCATTGCGTTAGCGTTGGCTTCTGAGCTTTCTCCTATTTGTCAAAAAAAGCATATTCAATTAGATGTCATTGGTGTTGATTTAATGCCAGAAGTCGTCAAATTAGCGCAATCCAATGCCGAAAAAAATCAGCTCAAGGTGCAATTCTTACAGAGTCGTTGGTTTGAAAATGTTGAAGGGCAGTTTGATATTATCGTCAGTAATCCGCCTTATATTGATGAAGCCGATGAACATCTTTTCCAAGGTGATGTGCGTTTCGAGCCTCGTTCGGCGTTGGTGGCGGGCGAAAACGGTTTAGCTGATTTACGTCATCTTATTGAGTATGCACCAGTACATTTAAAAGATCACGGCTATTTATTGTTAGAGCATGGCTGGAAACAGGGTGAAGAAGTGCGGTCAATTTTCTGGCAAAATCATTGGCAAGGGGTTGCAACCATACGGGATTATGGCGACAATGAGCGCGTAACATTGGGATATTGGAAGCGGTAATGAAATACGATCAAAAAGCCTTATATGCAGAGCTGACTCATTTTTATTTGAGCATTTGTGAGAAAGAGCAACTTGATGAGCCTCGTCTAAGAGGGCTTGTTGGAAGCTTGGTGCGCAAAGCTCGCCAAGCTATTCCAGAAGAATGGGATGATAAAGTTAAAATTCATCAACTCTTGCAGTTATTTTACGGTGATTGGGGCTTTCATTGCGATGCGGATACTTATTTCTATGCCCGAAATTTATACCTTCCGTATATTTTAGAAGAACGTGAAGGCATGCCAGTGAGTCTTGGCGCTTTAGTACTTTATCTCGCCGCAAGTTTAAAATTGCCGATTTATCCCGTGAATTTCCCGACGCAACTGATTTTACGTGCGGAAGTGGATGGCGAAGTGGCATTTATTGATCCTTGGTGCGGAAAATATATTTCAGTGGATGAATTGAAAAAACTCTATGAAGGCGCCTTTGGTTTTGGGGCTCAAATTCAACCGGAAGATTTAGCTCGAGCAGATATTCCGATGCTTACCGTACGTTTCCGTCAGCTTGCCAAAAATGCCTTAATTCGTGAAGAACAAAACGATTTGGCGTTTAATTATATCCAATTCTTGTTAGCAGGAAGAAAAGATCCTTACGATATTCGCGATCGTGGCTTAGTGTTGGCGCAAATGGGCGCTTATCCTTCAGCCATTGAGGATTTGGAATATTTTGTGGATCAATGTCCAAATGATCCCGCTTCTTCTCTGTTAAAAACTCAACTTTTAGAACTGAAAGGCGAAGCATTGAAAGATGCCAAGTCCATCCATTAAAAAGGAAATATTATGCAAAATAAAATTGTAAAAATTGGCAATATTGATGTCGCAAATGACAAACCTTTTGTACTTTTCGGCGGGATGAACGTGCTTGAAAGTCGCGATATGGCAATGCAAGTTTGTGAAGCTTACGTAAAAGTGACTGAAAAGTTGGGCGTTCCTTATATTTTTAAGGCATCTTTCGATAAAGCTAACCGCTCTTCAATTCATTCTTACCGCGGGCCAGGCATGGAAGAAGGTTTAAAAATTTTCCAAGAGATAAAAGAAACCTTTGGCGTGAAAGTGATTACCGATGTGCACGAAATTTATCAATGCCAGCCTGTTGCTGATGTGGTGGATGTGATTCAGTTACCGGCATTCTTAGCTCGTCAAACTGATTTAGTCGAAGCCATGGCAAAAACGGGGGCGGTAATTAACGTGAAAAAACCACAATTCTTAAGTCCGGGTCAAATGGGTAACATCGTCGATAAGTTTGAAGAATGTGGTAACGATAAAATCATCCTTTGTGATCGTGGTTCAAACTTTGGCTACGATAATTTAGTGGTGGATATGTTAGGTTTCGGTGTAATGAAAAAAGTGTCTAAAGGCAGCCCAGTTATTTTTGACGTGACTCATTCATTACAATGCCGTGATCCGTTTGGTGCCGCTTCAGGTGGTCGTCGTGAACAAGTGACCGAATTAGCGCGTTCTGGTTTAGCAATTGGCATTGCAGGCTTATTCTTAGAAGCGCACCCAAATCCAAACCAAGCAAAATGTGATGGCCCTTCAGCATTGCCACTTTCAGCATTAGAAGGTTTTGTCTCACAGATGAAAGCCATTGATGATTTAGTGAAGTCTTTCCCTGAATTAGATACGTCTATCTAATGGAGAAGTGCGGTTGAAAACAGCGTTGTTTTTGACCGCACTTTTGTTCTGTAAAAGGAGATGACAATGAATATCGTATTTTTAGACAGCACGGCAATTCCGAAACATATTCCTATTCCTCGTCCAAGCTTTCCGCATAACTGGGTAGAGTATGAATATACTTCCGCAGAGCAAACCATTGAGCGAGCAAAAGACGCGGATATTATTATCACCAGTAAAGTGATTTTAAGCCGTGAGGTGTTGCAACAATTACCTCAATTAAAATTGATTGCTATCACCGCAACGGGCACCAATAACGTGGATTTAGACGCTGCAAAAGAATTGGGTGTGACGGTTAAAAATGTGACAGGTTATTCTGCCACAACAGTACCTGAGCATGTGTTGGGGATGATTTTTGCGTTAAAACATAGTCTAGCTGGATGGCAACGCGATCAAATCACGGGAAAATGGACAGAGAGCAAACAGTTCTGCTACTTTAATTATCCTATTACAGATGTTAAAGGTTCAACGTTAGGCGTGTTTGGAAAAGGCTGTTTAGGTACAGAAGTAGGGCGTTTAGCAGAACTTTTAGGCATGAAAGTGCTTTATGCTGAACATCGAAATGCAGCAACGTGCCGTGAAGGTTACACACCTTTTGAAGACGTGCTAAAACAAGCCGATATTCTGACATTGCATTGTGCATTGACTGAAACAACTAAAAATTTAATCAATCAAGAAACCTTGTCACTTTGTAAAAAAGGTGCGTATTTAATCAATACTGGTCGTGGTCCATTGATTGACGAGCAAGCAGTTTGTGACGCATTAAAATCAGGACAACTAGGTGGTGCCGCATTAGATGTGTTAGTGAAAGAACCACCAGAGAAAAACAATCCACTGATTGAATTAGCGAAAACGATGCCTAATTTAATTATCACACCTCATATTGCTTGGGCGAGTGATAGTGCGGTAACCACGCTAACGAAAAAAGTGGCGCAAAATATTGAAGATTTCGTTCAACAATTAAATCAAAAATAATGAATTTACCTATTTCTTTATACGTCGCCCTGCGATATTGGCGGGCAAAAAGCGCTGATCGTTTTGGGCGACTTGTTGCTAATTTGGCAAGCTTTGGCATCGTACTGGGTGTGATGGCATTGATTATTGTACTTTCTGTTATGAATGGATTAGAAGGCTATCAAAAACAACAGGTACTTTCGAGCATTCCACACGCGATTCTTAGCCAAGAAGCGCCTATTTCGGCTGAAAAACCGCTTGAAAATACACCGCACTTTGTGCAAAAAGCCGTGCCGATTAATACGACGAATGTTGTGTTTCAAACAGCAAAAGGCGTAAGTGCAGGCCAAGTGATTGGTATTCAGTCTTTTTCAGATGATCCTTTATTAGAAGAGATCGCTCCTAGTCAGTTTAACCAACTTTTACCGCAAGGTGAGTTTAAGTTGATTATTGGCGATAAGTTAGCGCAAAAATTAGGCTTAGCAGTGGGTGATAAGGTTCGTTTAATGATTACGGAAAACAGCCAATACACCCCGTTTGGTCGCGTGCCGATGCAGCGTTTATTTACGGTGAGCGAGCTTTACTATGATTATGGCGAAGCATCAGGCTATGAAGTTTTTGCTAATTTAGCCGATATTGGTCGCCTAATGCGTATTCAACCAGGTGAGGCGCAAGGCTATCGTTTATTCCTAGATGATCCTTTCCAAATCACAGAATTACCAACTTATTTTAAAGAGAGTCATATCAGCGATTGGCGTGTCCAAAAAGGTGAATTTTTCCAAGCAGTTCGTATGGAAAAAAATATGATGGGCTTGTTGATTAGCTTAATTATTGTTGTGGCGATTTCGAATATCGTGACCTCATTAAGTTTAATGGTGGTGGATAAACAAGGGGAAATCGCTATTCTGCAAACGCAAGGTGTCACTAAATCACAAGTGCGTTCTATCTTTATTTATCAAGGTTTATTGGTGGGGCTAGTGGGCACATTGATTGGTGCTGTACTGGGTGTATTAATCACCTTAAACCTTGGGGCAATTTTAAGTGCGGTCAATCCGAATGGTGTTTTCTTGCCAACATCCATTGAGCCTGTGCAAGTCATTATTGTGATTGCTTTTTCTTTATTATTATCTTTATTATCAACCATTTATCCAGCTTATCGTGCGGCGAAAACTGAGCCAGCGGAAGCATTACGTTATGAGTAAAATATGAATAACTACTTATTAGAATGCCAAAATATTAATAAATTTTACCAAGAAGGCGAGAACCAAACCCAAGTATTAAAAGGCGTAAGCTTTGCCATGAAACCACAAGAATTAGTGGCGATTGTGGGGAGTTCTGGTTCAGGAAAAAGTACTTTATTGCACACTTTGGGTGGTTTAGATCAGCCAAGTAGTGGGGAAGTCTTTATTAAAGGGCAATCTTTGCAAAAAGCGTCTGAAAGTGAATTGGCTAAATTACGTAACCAAAATCTCGGTTTTGTGTATCAATTTCACCATTTAATGGCGGATTTTACCGCATTGGAAAATGTAATGATGCCGATGTTAATTGGTCGTCAGAATAAAACAGAAGCAAAAGATCGTGCTGAAAAAATATTAGGCGCAGTAGGCTTAAGTCATCGCATTACTCATCGTCCATCTGCACTTTCTGGCGGTGAACGTCAACGTGTTGCGATTGCTCGTGCATTGGTGAATAATCCCGCTCTTGTATTGGCTGATGAACCAACTGGTAACTTGGATCATAAAACCACAGAAAGTATTTTTGAGTTGATTCAAACCTTGAATGCGGAACAAAACATTGCGTTTTTATTGGTTACACATGATATGTCATTAGCGCAAAAACTGTCTCGTTGCTTAACCATGCAAGACGGCATTTTGAAGGAAGGTGCATAATGAATACGCCTTTTTTCATTAGTTGGCGTTATCAACGGGGTAAGCAAAAGAATCCATTGGTGGCGTTAATTTCAAAATTCTCTGCTATCGGTATCGCCCTTGGTGTGGCAGTATTGATTGTGGGATTAAGTGCCATGAATGGTTTTGAGCGTGAGTTGAATTCACGTATTTTGGCTGTCGTACCACATACGGAAATCACCGTTAATCCACATGCCAATGAAGCCACATTAAACCATTGGCAGAACCTTGCGGAACGTCTAAAAACAAACAAAAAAATTACCGCACTTTCACCTTTTGTGAGTTTTACTGCCTTAGTCGAAAATGGCAATAAACTTAAAGTTGTACAAGTGAAAGGGGTAGATAAACAAGCTGAAGATCAAGTGAGTTCTCTTGGTAAGTTTGTGGAAGGTGATGGCTGGCAGAAATTTGCAGAAGAAGGCGGATTGGTGCTGGGCTCTGGTATTGCCAAAGAGTTAGATGTTAAAGCAGGCGATTGGGTGTCATTATTAATCTCTCAACCGAATGGCGAAGATCAAATGGCTCAACCTAATCGTGAGCGTGTTCAAGTGACCGCTATTTTGCGTTTAGATGGTCAGTTAGACCACAGTTATGCCTTACTGGCATTACCTCAAGCGCAAGAATTAATGGGATATCGTGAAGATCAAATTACCGGTGTTGAATTGAAAATTGATGATCCATTTAAAGTACAAGAAATGGATTATTCGATGCTTAATGATTATCCGCAACTGCTTTATATTCAAAATTGGGTGGCAAAATTTGGCTATATGTATCGTGATATTCAACTTATCCGTACAGTGATGTATATCGCGATGGTGCTTGTAATAGGGGTAGCGTGTTTTAATATCGTTTCAACCTTAATTATGGCGGTAAAGGACAAGCAAGGTGATATTGCGATTATGCGAACCCTAGGGGCGAATAATGGATTTATTAAACAAATCTTTATTTGGTATGGCTTGCTTGCAGGAATGAAAGGCTGTTTGATTGGTATCGTGTTAGGTGTCGTACTTGCACTGAATCTCACGCCGATTATTCAAGGCATCGAGACATTACTCGGTAAAAAGTTGTTATCGGATGGTATTTATTTTGTCGATTTCTTACCGAGTGAATTACATTGGTTCGATGTTGTATTAGTTCTCGTGGCGGCATTGGTATTGAGTTTACTCGCCAGTCTTTATCCCGCCAGTCGGGCAGCAAAATTACAACCGGCTCAAGTATTGAGTAATCACTAATAAAAAATCAGGGATTAAGCATTTAATCCCTGATTTTTTTATTGTTCAACCGTTAATCATTACTGGTTTTCTTTATCTGTTTTTAATAAGCCAGATGAACCTTCGGAGTAATCGCGTGGAGGCTCTTCAGATTTGCTTTCTGATGAGGCGGTCACTAATTGCTGTGTAAATAAACCTTTGTCGGCTGGTTTACTGCCAAGCAAGGCTTCAGATGAAGTTGCATAGTGACGGTACAGTTTTTGATAATCACCAATTAAGGTTTTAAATAATTCAGCACTTTCTGCGAAATGTTTTTCAAGTTGTGCTTGTTTATCGCTTAATTGTGTTTTCACTTCTTTCAGTTCAGCTTCGGTCTGAACTTGTTTTTTTACGGAACCTTTTGTTAAACGTAATAATAAATAGCCTAAGATTACGCCAACCACAAGCCCAATCACAGCGGCTTGCCACATTTCTGGTGTCCATGATTGCATACATTACTCCTTATTTTGAATTCAATGTTTAGTGTAAAGGAAAACTGAAAAACTTTCTTTGCAGTTGATCACATTTTGAAAAAGCAGCGTTTACACAGCTGCAATAATCACGATCTCAACTTTCCAATCAGGATCTGCAAGTTTCGCTTCTACCGTTGCTCGGCTTGGTGGATTTTGGCTATCGACCCATTCATCCCATGCTTGGTTGAGTTGGGCATAATCAGCCATATCAGCAAGGAAGATTTGCGTGGTAAGAATTTTACTTTTTTCAGAACCAATTTCAGCCAATAATTTATCGATCAGTGAAAGGACTTCTTTGGTTTGCTCGTAAGCATTTTGCTTAACGGTTTTTTCCGGTACTTGACCGGCAAA
>NZ_KV801015.1:172027-274729 GCF_001810345.1 Haemophilus sp. HMSC061E01 | reverse complement strand
AAATAGGCGGTATTGTTATGAATGACCACTTCAGAAAAGCGTTTGCTTGGTTGAATGCGTTGAATCGACATAATGGCTCCTTTTTGATGAAGATAATTCCATTCTAAAGGTGGTTTTAGACTTTGTAAATCAAGAAATTGTGAGATAAAATAATTGAGAATTTTTATCAACTAAAGAAAACTATGAAACTCCTGATTTCGAATCAATATGGCGCTATTGTCATGGCATTAT
Source organism: Haemophilus sp. HMSC061E01 (assembly GCF_001810345.1). NCBI lineage: Bacteria > Pseudomonadati > Pseudomonadota > Gammaproteobacteria > Pasteurellales > Pasteurellaceae > Haemophilus > Haemophilus sp. HMSC061E01. The sequence goes on along the minus strand of NZ_KV801015.1, from coordinate 274,498 downwards.
TGCCTTTTGTTTACGGTATGTTATTAGCTTCACCCGTTTGGGCGCATTTCTTTTTGCTTTTAGCTTGGTTCAGCATGTATTTGCTGAGTTACCCAATGCTTAGTCTCTTTAAAGGCAAAAATATGGCGGAATATAAAAAGTGGACAATCATCTATGGTGTCGCAGCTTTTTCATTTGCGCTTCCTGCCATTTTTTATAACTGGCAAATTCTTTTCTTTATTGCCGCCATGTTTCCTTTTGTGTTGGTGAGTATCTATTACACCAAGAAAAAAGATGAGCGCAATCTTCTCAATGATTTAGCCGGTATTGCGATTTTTGCCCTTGCAGGTATGGGATCCTATTATTTTTCTGACCGCACTTTTGATGAAAAAATCTGGTGGGTGGCGCTGTATCCAAGTCTCTTTTTTATTGGTACCACACTTTATGTCAAATCAATGATGCGTGAACGTAAAAATCCGCTTTATCTCAAAGCCTCTATTATTTTCCATGTGCTTTGCGTGCTCGGTTGCTTGTTTACCCAACAATATGTCTTATCACTTGCTTTTGTGCCGGCGTTAATTCGTGCCATTTATTTACCAACCAAGAAACTTTCGGTTAAGCAAGTTGGTCTAATAGAATTCGGAACATCCGCCATTTTTTTGATTATTTTATTGATAGCGACATTATAAGATGAAGACATTAGCCAAACTTTTACTCCTCACCACGCTCACCTTAAGCAGTTCAGCATTTGCGATGAAAACCATTGATTTGGTTGATAAAGCGCAAATGACGGATCAGCAAAAAATGGATCTGGCGCAAAAACTGGCAGAGAAACAAGATTGGAAAGCGGTTTTTGAAATTATGTATCCTCTTGCGTTGGAAGGTAATTTACAAGCACAAAGCAATTTAGGGATGCTTTATAATTTAGGCCGTGGAGTGGATGAAAATAAAGAGTTGGCTTATTGGTGGTTTAGCGAAGCTGCTGAGCGAGGCAGTATTAAAGCTATCAATAATTTGGCAGTGATGTATTTCAATGGCAACAACTATGTAAAACAAAATACCGCTCAAGCGATTAAATTATTTGAAGCCAGTGCAACAAAAGATCCCGATGCTATGCTTACATTAGGGGAAATTTATACCAATCAGAAAGAATTTACCAAAGCCTTTGAATGGTTCCAGAAAGCGGCAAATGCAGGCAGCAATGAAGGACGATTCCGTTTAGCTCGTTTGTATGAAGAGGGAATTGGGACACAAGTTAATATTGGTTTGGCCAAATTACTTTATTTGGAAATTATGAATACGGCGAAAAAGGATGAAATCAAAGAAATCGCCAGACAGCGATTACAACGTTTAAGCTTGTATTAAGAAAAAGTGCGGTTGATTTTAACCGCACTTTTTTTATTTTACCTCCGCCCCTTTTAACCAGCGTCTAACCCAACTGCGATTTGGCATTAAGTTATGAATCAGATCTTCACTCATTGGTAAGGGCTCGTCATAAATTAAGGAAGCAAGTGTTTCCCCTAAAAATGGTGCAGAGGTTAATCCTCTAGAGCCTAATGCACCGATTAAATAGAGGTTAGGGTAGTTTACGGCTTGTTCTATTGGTTGTTTACGACGTCGTAAATTAAACAAATTCTGATATTGTGTTTGCTGAGCTGAAAAATGTGGAACAGCCCCCATCATTGGGGTGAGAGCACGTACCGAACAACGCACACCGATTCGAGCAAGATTGCCTGATGTATTCACTTCTTTTGTCCAGTCTTCTGGAATATTTTGCTGAATTTTTTGTTGGTTTTCTTGTTGTTCGGTTAGGCTAAATTCACGAGTCGCATTATCACGAACATGACTTGCGCCAATACAATGACTGGCTTTCGCTTGATCGACTGGCGTAAGATAGCCGTCATAGCACAACACAGTTTTGAGTTTAAGCAAATTTGCTGATGTCGGAATTTGGCTCACTTGCCCGCGAACAGGGTAGAGTGGGAGTTTTTGTGTTTTTTCAAAATCAGTGAGTTTATGCCCATTTGCTAAAACAACCACTTCATGGCAGAAAGTTTTATTTTCAGCTGTGGTGATTTGCCAACCATTTTCTGTTTGAGAAAGTGCGGTTACTTTTTGTGATGTTTTAATCTGGACGCCTTGTTTTTCTAAAAAGGCAAAAGCATGCTGAACTAACTGACGTGGTGCAAGCCAAGCCCCTTGAGGAATAAAACCGCCCCCAAAAGGTAACGGTAAACCGACTTTTTCGCTTAATTCAGTTTGACTTAATGACTGGTATAAATCAGAAGGCAAATTCAGCGCAGCGATTTTATTTAATTTACTTTCAGCTTTCTCATTGTAAGCACAAAGCGCGATACCACAGAATTCATGTTCAAATTTGATTTGTTGCTGAATTGCCCATTGTAGGAATTGATGACCATAGGCAAAAGCATGAATATAAAAACGAATATTACGCTCGTTATCATCGCTCAGTTGTGGATAAAATGCGCCTTGTTTGTTGCCGGATGCATTGAGGGCGGTTTGCTCATCTTCGCAATAAATCGTAATTTTGGCGCCTCGTTTAAGCAAGGAGATAGCCGTGCAAAGCGAGGCAATCCCGCCACCAATAATGGCAATATCTTGCTCGTTTAGATTCGCGGGCTGACTATGAAACCAGGGGGCTGAAAGTGCGGTCAGTTTTTCATGCGTTTTTTGACCAGAAAGACATTCTCGTTTTTTACCAAAACCTTTGCGTTTTGTAATATTAAAGCCCGTATTTTCTAAGCCTTTTCTGACCGCACTTGCTGCAGTAAAGGTCGCAAAGGTGCCTTGTGGCTTGGTAAAACGAAACATTTGCTGATAAAGCTGCTCGTTCCACATGTCTGGATTTTTACTTGGCGCAAAACCATCTAAAAACCACGCATCAATTTTATCATTCATATAATCGCCCAGTTGCGGCAGATTTTCAGCCACATCACCAAACCAAAGATCTAACGTGGTTTCATCAAACTGAAAACGATAGCAACCTTGAATAGGATTAATCCAATACTGTTGTAGATGTTCAGCTAGGTGAGAAAATTGCGGATAGGCTAAATGGGCTTGTTGTAATGCATCAAGTGGCAAAGGGTATTTTTCAAAAGAGATAAAATAAAGGCGTTTTAAAGGCGAATCTGGATATTTTTGACGAAATTCACGGAATAGCGTGGTCATCGCAAAGAAATTTAATCCTGTGCCAAATCCCGTTTCAGCAATAACAAAGTGGGCTTCTTGGTAATGAACCCAACGTTTCCACAACTGATTACCTTCTAAAAACACATAATGGGTTTCCGCTAAACCATCTTGATTAGAAAAATACACATCATCAAACTTATCTGAAACTGGCGTATTCTCTTCGTTAAAATAAATTTTTGCGTGCTGAATGGTGAACATGTGTTAGCTCTTTTTTGTCTTATCAAATTCTTTTATAATAGCACGGAAATTTTGAGTCGGTTAAAACTTAACTGGTCGAACAAATGAATTATTGCTTGCAATATTTTCATTTCATAGTAAATTGCGTTCAGCTAACAACTGTAAGTTGAATTAAATTTCCCCTAAATCATAAGGAATAAAGAATGAAAAGAGCTGTAATTACTGGTTTTGGTATTATTTCAAGTATCGGTAACAACAAAGAAGAAGTTTTGGCTTCATTAAAAGCAGGTAAATCTGGTATTGAAGTCGTGCCTGAGTTTGTTGAAATGAAAATGCGTAGCCATGTTGCGGGCACAATCAAACTTGATCCAAGCGAGCACATCGATCGTAAAGTATATCGTTTTATGGGTGATGCGGCAGCTTACGCATACCTTTCTATGCGTGAAGCGATTGAAGATTCAGGTTTAACAGAAGATCAAGTTTCAAATGATCGTACAGGTCTTGTAATCGGTGCAGGTACCGGTTCAGCGCACAACCAATTAGTCGCTTGTGATGCAGTGCGTGGTCCACGCGGTGTGAAAGCAATTGGTCCTTATGCAGTAACTAAAACCATGGCTTCAAGCGTATCAGCTTGTTTAGCAACTCCTTACAAAATCCGTGGTGTAAACTACTCAATCAGTTCTGCTTGTGCAACGTCTGCACACTGTATTGGTCACGCAGTTGAATTAATCCAATTAGGTAAACAAGATGTGGTTTTCGCGGGTGGTGCGGAAGAATTATCTTGGGAATGTGCAACAGAATTCGATGCAATGGGTGCGGTTTCAACTAAATACAATGATACCCCAGAAAAAGCGTCTCGTGCTTACGATGCAAACCGTGATGGTTTCGTTATTGCAGGTGGTGGTGCAGTTGTGGTGGTTGAAGAATTAGAACACGCATTAGCACGTGGTGCAAAAATCTACGCTGAAATCGTGGGCTACGGTGCAACCTCTGATGGTTACGACATGGTCGCGCCAAGCGGTGAAGGTGCAGAGCGTTGTATGAAACAAGCAATGGCAACAGTAGATACCCCAATTGATTACATCAACGTACACGGTACATCGACACCAGTTGGTGATGTAAAAGAATTAGGTGCGATCAAAAATGTATTTGGTGATAAAATCCCAGCGATTTCTTCAACCAAATCAATGACCGGTCACTCTTTAGGTGCTGCTGGTGCACACGAAGCAATCTATACCTTATTAATGCTACATAATGACTTCATTGCACCAAGCATTAATATTGAAACATTAGACGAAGCGGCAGAAGGCTGCAATATTGTGACTGAAACAAAAGAAAATGCAGGTTTACAAACAGTAATGTCAAACAGCTTTGGTTTCGGTGGTACAAATGCGACTTTAGTGTTCAAACGCTATAAAGGCTAATTAAAAACCTCTTAAATTCTAACCGCACTTTGGATCTTCCAAGTGCGGTTATTTCCTATAATCCATCCCTTTTGGGAAGATTTGTCAAGGACATAAACGAAATTATCTTTGATAAATTTATATCTTATCTTATCTTATCTTATCTTATCTGTTTCTCCTTTGATTAGCTTTAGTATTTTATCCTTGTATGTTTCGCCTGTACCTTGCTTGAAATGTAGATTTACAGTATATTTTGTTTTTCCAATATCCATTACTAACTGTTTATGTTGTGATTCTTTTATTACTCTTTTTTCTTCTTCCATAAGTCCTCCTTTCCGTTTTTAGGCAAAGAAAAAACAGTAAACCTTTTTTCGATTTACTGTTCCTAAAATTGTTCTATTCAATTAGATAAACTGGGATTTTATTATTTCTTTTTCTTTGGTTTTGGTACAGGCAAATCATCATACATAGCATCAAACAATCCAATTAGAAACTCTTTATTATCAACCTCATCTACCAATAGCATTTCCTTTGCTCCATCATACGGCAACTCATACACTGCATTTGGCATATAATTTATCGCAGACTGCATAGGTTTAACAAGTAATCTATCATCATATATTCCGCCAATAATTTTTCCTTTGTAATAGATAATAAATTCTCCCATCATGGCTTTATAACTAACATTATCTAATTCAGATACTTGTTCTAAAATAAAGTCTAAGTATTCTTTGCTTGAAGCCATTTTTTATATCTCTCCTAATTACTAAAATTTCAATAGTCCATTTTCATCAAACTGGAAATTTGAACCCCATGCAACTTCCCAATAATATCCATCTAAATCAGAAAAATATGCGTGATATCCACCCCAAAAGGTGTCTTGTGGTTCTTTTACAATTCTTCCGCCAGCATTACGTACTAATTCAATTACACTATCAACATCTTCTTTATGTTCAACATTGTACGCTAATGTAATTCCAGAAAACCCATTCCCTTTTGGTGGGTTGTTTTCATCGATATCTTTTGCTAATTGTTCCAAAGGAAATAGTTCAAATTTTGTTCCTGGAGTATCGAAAAAACATACTGGCGGATTATTTTCTTTGCAATCAGTCTTATATCCTAAACTATCTCTGTAAAACTTTATTGAACTTTCCATATCTCTAACACCTAAACAAATACAAGTAATCTTATTCATTTCAGTCTCCGCAAAATCCAATTTATTTCATTCATTGATGTTTCACTATTTAAATTTGAATATATTAATCCTTTCTCCTTAATCATCATAGAAATTGACGCTTAAAATGTGATCCAGCTCAAAATTTTGAATAAAAGCATAAAAAATTTTTATTTTTATAAAACTCCATATAAAACTACGATTTTCTGCTTTTTATATTAATTATCTTTATTTAAATCTTAATATTTTGATTTTGTTGGTTTTTAATGCTTTTTAATTCATTTTTTTAGACTTTTCTCATGCTGGACAAGCCGTTTTCTTTCGGTATGATGTTTCCATTGTTTTGACACGAATCGTAACAAATAAAAGTGCGGTCAGTTTTAGGAGTAAAATATGAAGAAATTATCCGGTGCGGAAATGGTGGTTCAGTCTTTGCGTGACGAAGGCGTTGAGTATTTATTTGGTTATCCAGGCGGTGCCGTATTGGATATTTATGATGCAATCCATACTCTTGGTGGGATTGAGCATATTTTAGTTCGTCATGAGCAAGCCGCGGTACATATGGCAGATGGTTATGCACGTGCGACAGGTAAAGTAGGTTGTGTGTTAGTAACATCAGGACCTGGTGCGACCAATGCGATTACGGGTATTTTGACCGCTTATACTGATTCAGTACCAATGGTGATCATTTCAGGTCAGGTAATGAGTAGCTTAATCGGCCGTGATGCGTTCCAAGAATGTGATATGGTGGGGATTTCTCGTCCAGTGGTTAAGCACAGCTTTATTGTTAAAAAAGCAGAAGACATTCCAGGTATCTTGAAAAAAGCCTTTTATATCGCATCAACAGGCCGTCCAGGTCCTGTTGTCGTAGACATTCCAAAAGATACCGTAAATCCAACTTTAAAATATCCTTACGAATATCCAAAATCTGTTGAGCTTCGTTCTTATAATCCAACGGTAAATGGTCACAAAGGTCAAATTAAGAAAGCGTTAAAAGCATTATTAGTGGCTAAAAAACCGGTTTTATTCGTCGGTGGTGGTGCTATTGCAGCAGGCTGTCATGAAGAATTAACGCAATTTGCACAACGTTTAAATTTACCGGTTACCTCATCATTAATGGGTTTAGGTGTGTATCCAAGTACGGACAAACAATTCTTAGGCATGCTTGGGATGCACGGGACTTATGAAGCCAATACAGCCATGCATGAAAGTGATTTAATTCTAGGTGTTGGTGTTCGTTTTGATGACCGAACCACTAACAACTTAGATAAATATTGCCCGAATGCAAAAGTGATTCAGATTGATATTGATCCAACCTCTATTTCTAAAAACGTCCCTGTTGCGATTCCAATTGTAGGTAACGCTAAAAATGTATTGGATGAGTTCTTAAGCTTATTAGGTGAAGAAATTGGTTCGCGTCCTCAAAACCAATTAGAAGATTGGTGGAAACAAATTGATGAATGGAAAGCGAAAAAATGCTTGGATTTCGACCGCACTTCAGGCGTCATCAAACCACAGCAAGTGATGGAAGCGGTATATCGTATTACAAAAGGCCAAGCGTATGTGGCATCGGATGTAGGCCAACATCAAATGTTTGCCGCATTACATTATCCGTTTGATTTACCACGCCGTTGGATCAATTCAGGTGGTGCAGGTACGATGGGCTTCGGTTTACCGGCTGCATTAGGGGTGAAACTTGCGCATCCTGAAGCAACTGTGGTTTGTGTAACGGGTGATGGCAGTATTCAAATGAATATCCAAGAGCTTTCAACAGCAACGCAATACGGTATTCCTGTTGTGGTAATTTGTTTGAACAACCACTTCTTAGGCATGGTAAAACAATGGCAAGATTTGATTTACTCTGGCCGCCATTCTCAAACTTATATGAATTCTTTACCGGATTTCGTGAAGTTAGCCGAATCTTATGGTCATGTGGGAATTCAAATTTCGACACCAGATGAATTAGAACGCAAATTAAAAGAAGCCTTCAGTATTAAAAATAAATTGGTCTTTGTTGATATTAACGTTGATGAAACCGAACACGTTTACCCAATGCAAGTTCGCGGCGGGGCAATGAATGAGATGATTTTAAGCAAACCACAAGAGGAGAAAGAATAATGCGTAGAATTTTATCTGTTTTATTAGAAAATGAATCCGGTGCATTATCTCGTGTGGTCGGCTTATTTTCCCAACGTGCATTTAACATTGAAAGCTTAACTGTGGCACCAACCGATGATCCAACGCTTTCTCGTATGACGATTGAAGCGGTGGGTGATGAGCAAGTGCTCGAACAAATCGAAAAACAACTTCACAAATTAGTGGATGTGTTTAAAGTTATTAACTTGAGTGAACATGAGCACGTTGAGCGTGAAGTGTTGTTAGTGAAAGTACGTGCAACGGGTTCATCGCGTGATGAGTTAAAACGTTTAGCCGACATCTTCCGTGGGCAGATTGTGGATGTAACAACAAAATCCTACACGATTCAATTAACGGGTACAAAAGACAAATTAGATGCTTTTGTTGAGGCTGTGAAGGAAGAAAGTACATTACTTGAGATTGTTCGTTCAGGCTTAATTAGCCTTTCCCGTGGTGAGAAAAATATTCTCTAATGATGTAGAAAGTGCGGTTAAAAATGACCGCACTTTTGAAAACGAAAAAAGGAAGTCATGATTGACTTCCTTTTTGTTTATTCTGAATGAATATTAAGCTTCCGATTTATTAGTTAATGCGATATATAAACAAACTGCAAAACCAGCAAGTAAAACATAAGGTGTAAAGGTTGGAACACCAGTAGGAGCAGCCGCGAAACCAAAGTTATGTGCCGCTGCTGCGCCTAGTAACATACCGAGCACAAATAATGCTGAGTCATTATTTCCTTCACCAATATTGACTAATTGTTTGCCTGGACAACCGCCGCCTAATGCAAAGCAAAGTCCGCAAAGCGCCATAGAAAGGAAATTGTAGAGATAGTCATTATGCGCGATAGGTTGTTTTTCAAAGCCTAAATGGAATTGACCTAATAAGGCATTGGTTATTGCTGCAAAGACTATCAGTGCAATTACACCATTTAATAAATGTGCATCACGGAAGAGGACAAAGTTTCGGAATGCCCCAATTGTGCAAAAACGTGATTTTTGCATCAGCACACCGAGAAGTAATCCGCCAGCAAGTGACATCCAAATAGCCGCATGTTGTGCACCAGGGCCTTTTTCAGAGGTGTAAATTGCTAGATTTTCACCAAATTTAAATTGGGTTAAGGCTAAAACAAGCAAAATCACCGCAAAGATTGGACCGATTAAGCCCGAAGATTGGCTTTGTTCCTTAGATTTACCTAATGAGAATCCTCGATTAGCGAAGAAAATGCCGCCTAATACACCGGCAAACAATCCTACGATACCTGCAATTGCAGTGAGATCACCGCCACCTAATCGTAAATAAGCACGCCATGGACAACCTAAGAAAATGAGTGCACCAAGCATCGCAAAAAAGCCTAAGCTAATACGAGCAAGTGGGGCAGATCCACCACGAGGTTTAAATTCCTTAGATAATAATGCACTGGCGAGTGCTCCTAAAACTAATCCAATGAGTTCTGGGCGAAGGTATTGCAATGGGGCAGCGTGATGTAATCCAAGCGATCCGGCTGTATCGCGTAAGAAACAAGCCGCACAAAATCCCATATTACCAGGATTGCCATTGTAAGTGAGAAGTGGCGCAACGATACCAAGTGCAGCACCTGCAACCACAGGCCAAGTTAAAATTTTCATAATTAGACCCTTGTGATATCTGAAGTTAAATTGAATTGTGTGTTTTTAATAATAAAAACAAAGGTATTGTAGAAAGAGTTGAAAAATAAAGAAAGTTTATTTTTTTGAAATTGTGAGCGGGATCAAAGATTAGTTGATAATGAGAAAAGCTTGTTTAATTATCATAAAAAATAAAAGTGCGGTTAAATTTAACCGCACTTAAGATATGTTATTCAGCAGGGTACCAATGCAGATGTTCAAAGGCTATCTGACATGTTTCCCCTTCTTTCGGGCCAGAATCTCGTCGTCCAATTTGAACACGAATATCTTGATCTCCAACTTGGATATTATAATCCGTCACTTCACCAAGATAGGAACGACGTTTTACAACACCTGGGATTCCACCTTGTTGAACAAATTCAATGTCGGATGGACGGCTTGCTAATATGGCTTTCCCTTGTGAAAGTAAGTCATTATTTGGCATTTCTGGAAGATTGAAAATACCATCAACTTTATCAATATGAATACCTTGTGATGACAGGTTTACATTTAATTGATTTGATAACCCGATAAAATTGAAGACAAACTTGTTAGCTGGGTTGTTATAAATATTTAATGGGGTATCAATTTGTTGTACCGCCCCTTTCTTCATAACCATAATACGATCTGAAAGTGCCATCGCTTCAGATTGGTCATGAGTCACATAAATAATTGAGAACCCAAATTTTTTCTGTAATGCCTTAATTTCAAACCGCATTTCTTCACGAAGATGTGGGTCTAAGCTTGATAATGGTTCGTCTAGTAACATGACGTCTGGGTTAATTGCTAATGCTCTAGCAAGTGCCACACGTTGTTTTCCACCACCAGATAAATCATCAGGGCTTTTCTTGGCAACACTAAGTAAATTAGTGTGTCTTAGCGCATCGGTTGTTCGTTTTTCAATTTCTTGGGCTGAAATATTTTTGAGTTTTAACGGAAAGGCAACGTTATCATATACCGTCATATGTGGCCATACCGCAAAGGCCTGAAAGACCATGCCAAAATTGCGTTTCTCTGGCGGGAGATAGAAATTGTTTTTCTTCGATGACAGTAATTTATCACCGACTTTAATTTCCCCACCATCTAAGTCTTCAAAGCCTGCAATCATTCGTAGGGTAGTTGTTTTTCCACAACCTGATGGCCCTAGCATAGAGAAACATTCGCCTTTTTCGATAGAAAGGTTAAGATCTTCAATGGCAATAACATCACCAAATTTTTTCATGACATGATTTAATTGAATATAGCTCATCTTTTACTCCTAACCTTCTATTTTTGAGTTTTCTTTTCAGCATAACGTTTAATAACAGTTTGGCCTAACACAATGATTATTAGGGCAATACCCGCTAATGCTGCAGAATAAACCGTTTCACCGTCTTCATTTAGAGTATAAATTGCGACACCGATGGTTCGTGTAGAAGGACCATATAACATAACAGAAACAGTCAATTCACGTAGGGCTGGAAGGAAAATCAGGAAGAAAGCAGCAATCATCCCTGGTCTTACGAGTGGGATAACAATATCTTTTAAGGATTGCCACATACTTGCTCCACATGCTCGAGAAGCTTCAACTAATGAATCATGTACTTGCTCAAGTGCTGCAGAGTTAGCTTTGAGTGAGAAAGCCATATAACGCGCAATGTAAGCAATTAAAATAATCCAAACTGTATTGTAGAGATTGATGCCAAATTTACCACTCCAGGCAAGGATCACCCCAAGAGCAATTACAGAGCCAGGTACGGAGAATGGTAACATCCCTAAGAACTCAAGAATACCTTTTCCGCGAACACGCATTTTAACGATAACATAAGAAATCATTACCCCTGCAAACATGGTAATAAGTGCTGCCGCGAGACCGAGAGTCACACTATTGCGAATTGCATCTTTTGTTAACTGCCATTCAAATAAGATGAATTTATAGTTATCTAATGTGAGGTTTTCCCATGTAATTGGTAATCCATAGGTTTTTAATCCACCAACAAGGAAAATCGTGACCGTAGGCAATACGATTGTAAAGGCGATGTAGAGTAAGCAAATAACAAGCAACGGTTTTCTCAAACCACGAAGTTTTACTTCAATAGGTCTAAAGCTTTTACCGGCAATAATTTGGAATCGGCCTTTATTTAAGATTTTGTTTTGTAACCAAATAATAAGTGCCGCAGTGAATACTAAAACAGTTGCAAGTACAGTACCGGTACGAATTGCTTCAAAGCTACCCGCACTTTGGTGAATACGTTCATAAATGAGGGTTGGAATGTTAAAAATACCATTTTCTACGCCCAGTACGGCAACAGTACCAAAGTGAGCCATAGAATAGAGCATAATGAGTAATGCACCAGAAAGAATACTAGGCATGACGAGTGGAATGGTAATTTTACGTGTAATGGTAAAGAGGCTTGCGCCTGAGATTCTCGCTGATTCTTCTAATGTCGGGTCCATGCGCTCTAATGCACCACAGACTTGGATAAAGACGAATGGGAAAAGATACATTGTTTCTACAGCCATAATACCAGCGTAGCTATAGATATTAAAAATAGGTCCATCAAATCCTAAATCCATGAAGAATTGGTTAATATAACCAGAACGTGGTGAAAGTAACATTTTCCAAGCTAAGGCTCCAATGAAAGAAGGAAGCATAAAAGGTACAAGGAACATCACTTTCATAAAACCTTTATAAGGTAGATCTGTTCGAGTTACTAACCAAGCAAAAAATGTACCAATGATCGTACTCATCACTGTTACGCCAGATGCGATGAAAAGTGAATTGAGTAATGCTTCATAGGTTTCTTCTTGCTTAAGAATATTCACCACATCGGTGATATTAAATTGTCCATCAACCCAAAAAGAATTGAGGAAAATAAGTAAAACAGGAACCGCAACAACGATAACTAAGATACCGATAGATAAGGCTAGAATAACGTTAGCAATATTGAATGGATGATTATTTTGAATAGTTGTAGCCATAATAAACCCCTCTAGATTTCTTTAGCAGAATCAAACCAAAGCAAATCATGAAAACTGATAAAGCAATTTTCACCTTCATTGAACATTAAATTATTACGTAATGCTTTATTAGTTGGGATTTCTGTTCGTAGTGTTACACCATCAATCTCTACCATATAATCCATTACCGCGCCAAGAAAACTGGCTCTTGATATTTTTCCTAGTAAACCTTCATTGTTTTTGCTTAGTATGATATCGGAAGGTCGACATCCTAATTTCCCTGAGTTAGGTGGCAAGTTTTTCCAGTTTAAAATTTGATTACCTTCTCCAATATAATGATGATTATTTTGGTATCTCACAGGAATGAAATTTGCGAGCCCCATAAATTTAAACACCATCTCATTTTCTGAACGTTCGTAAATGTCCCATGGTGTGCCAATTTGTTGGATATCGCCATGCTCATTCATAATGGCCAAACGGTCTGATATTGCTAGGGCAATTTCTTGGTCATGTGTTACGTACAGAATAGTAATGCCGAGTTTTTTCTGTAACTCTTTAATTTCGAAACGCATTTCTTCTCGAAGATTAGCATCTAGGTTATTGAGAGGTTCGTCTAAGAGCATTAAAGATGGTTTAGCAACTAATGCCCTTGCGAGAGCAACACGCTGTTGTTGTCCTCCTGATAATTGAGAAGGTAAACGTTCTTCTAAGCCAGTTAAATTGACTAATTCGACAACTTCCATCACTTGTTTATGGAGAGCTTGTTTTTCAATATTTTTTAATTTAAGAGGATAGGCGATATTGTCAAAGACAGTCATATGTGGCCAAACAGCATAATCTTGGAAGACGACACCTAGACCACGTTGATCTGGTGGAACATCCGTGTTTGTAGCGGGATCGGCAACAACCACATCGTCAATTAAAATACGGCCACTATCTGGCACATCAAATCCTGCAAGCAGGCGTAATAAGACAGTTTTTCCACAGCCGGATGGGCCAAGAAGCGTAAAGCACTCTCCATCTTTTACAACTAGAGAAAGATCTTTTAACACTTCATTTGAACCGAATTTTTTACATATGTTTTCAAATGTAATTGTTGCCATAATCACAACTCCTTACTGATTAACGACCTTGAAGAATTTGAGTGAAATGTTTAATTGTTTCTTCTTTTTCTGACATTAATTTTTCATAGTCAATAGGAATTGCTCTTGATACAGCATCTTCTAGAGATGGCATACCAAATTTAGCATCAAGTTCAACGCCTTTTCTAACTGGTAATGTCCCTTCGTTAGCAATGATTTTTTGTCCATCTTCAGAAAGTAAGAAGTCAATAAATTTTTGTGAAGCTGCAAGGTGTTCAGTGCCTTTTAAGATTGCAGCAGGGCTAGGAATGACAAGCATTTCTTTTGGATAGACCAATTTTAATTGCGCACCTTTTTTGATTTTATCATTGGTAATATAGTCAACCGCTAAGGAAGCTAACAAATCACCTGATGCAGTATCATCGATAACTTGTCCTGCGCCTTTACCTACTTTAGCTTTATTTGATTTTAATTTTTCAAAGAATTCCCAACCAAATTTATCTTTTAATAGAGAAACACTCATATATGACGTACCTGATAATGCAGGGTTTGCAATACCAAATGCACCTTTATATTCAGGTTTTAAGATATCAGCCCATTCAGCAGGTGGATTATCTTTAACGAAACGCGTATTGTAGGCGATTGCTAGTGTGCCGAGGCGGATTGGGGTAAAAGAACCATCGAAATTAGGGATAGGATTAACGATATTGTTTGTTTCAGGGGAAACATAAGCTTCGAGCATGCCGTTCTTTTTCATTTGGAAGAAGTCAGGTACTTCACTTGTCCAAATTACATCAGCCATAATTTTCCCGGATTCTTTTTCCGTTGCAATTTTAGCCATCAATTTTCCGGCACCAGCAGACTGATAATCCATTTCAACATCTGGATATTTTTCAGTAAACTTAGCTTTTAATGCTCCAATTAATGATTCCTTCATTGATGTGTACACAATTAATTTTTCTTGTGCTGCAGCAATATTACTAAGTGACATACCTAGTCCAATAGCAATCAATGTTAAAGACATTTTTTTATTCATAATGAAACCTCACTGAGATAGGGATAAAATCAGTAAATGAGATCAAACTACGATCGACATTTATACCAAAACATCTAACCTACAAAATACGCTTAAATATTTGAATATAAAAGTCTAAATTTAAATAATTTTCAGATTTGTGATAGAGATCACTTAATAATGTCTAAATCCATCTTCCCAAATGCAATTCCACAATATCAACTAAATGTCGAAGAAATGTGGTGTCTTGGTCGTTGTGGAAACGGTCTGTGTCTCGAGATTTGAAGAGTAAAAGTGCGGTTGGTTTTTGTGGTGTTCCGCCTAAGCGGCAAATCGCCACAGAGCCGATAGGGAGTTCTTCAGGGAGGAAGATAAGGGCTTTTTCTTTATTGGAGAGATCGCCTAAATAGAATTGGCGTAAGCCCATGCGCTCTAGGCGAATGAGTTCAAAGGCTTTTCTGTCTAGCCAATATTGTTCAGGAGTGGTGTCTTTTTTTGCCAGCTGTCAGTGAAAAGTAAGATTTTGACACCTTCTAGCTCATAGCCTTTTGCCCAGTCATCAAGCTTTTCATTGATGGCAATGAAGTCTTCTGCTTGAAACAGTTTTTTCTGCAAAGGTAAGAGAGCAAAGAAGATATCTGCTTCTTGATGAGCAAGTTGATGAAATTTTTCGAGGAGTTGAGTAAGCTTTTTGATCTGTTCTCGTTGCTGAGCAAGTTGTGCTTCGACTAATGAAATTGTCCCTTCTTCATGGCTATGTGGAATGGTAAGCTGTTGAAGTAGTTCTGGGTGATGAGTAAAAAAATCTGGGTGATTTTTTAGGTAGTCAGCAATATCTTGTTCAGTCATCAAAAACTCCTTAAAAAATAACCGCACTTGGTTGTACCAAAGTGCGGTTTATTTTTATGCTGTTTTAGGCCGCAAATGGATCGCGTAAAATCATTGTTTGAACACGATCTGGGCCCGTTGAAAGGATAGCCACTGGTACGCCAGTTACTTCTTCGATACGTTTGATGTAATCACGGCAAGTTTGCGGTAGTTTATTTACATCAGTCACACCAAAGGTGTTTTCTTTCCAACCAGGTAGGGTTTCGTAAATTGGCTCTACGCCTTCCCAATCTTTTGCTGCTAATGGTGCATATTCAACAATTTCGCCATTTGGCATTTTGTAAGCCGTACAGATTTTTACTTCATCAAAGCCATCTAATACGTCTAATTTGGTCATACAGAAACCAGAAATTGAGTTAAGTTGAATCGCACGGCGAATCGCTACAGCATCAAACCAACCACAACGACGTGGACGACCGGTTACTGCACCAAATTCATTACCTTTACGAGCAATTTCAGCACCAGTTTCATCGAATAATTCTGTGGTGAATGGACCGCCACCAACACGTGTACAGTATGCTTTGATGATACCTAAGACATAATCAAGGTTACGAGGGCCAAAACCTGAACCTGTTGCTACACCGCCTGCTGTAGTGTTAGAACTGGTTACATACGGATAGGTGCCGTGGTCGATATCAAGCATGGTACCTTGGGCACCTTCAAATAAAATGTTGTCGCCATTTTTGCGAGCAGTATCTAAGATGGTTGTCACATCTGCTACCATGCCAGTGATGATATCAGCTACCGCGAACACATCGTCTAATGTTTTTTGATAATCAACAGGTTCTACTTTGTAGTAGTTCACCAATTGGAAATTATAGTATTCAAGCAGATTTTTTAATTTTTCAGCAAAGGCTTCACGATTGAATAAATCACCTACGCGCAAACCGCGGCGTGCGACTTTATCTTCATAAGCGGGGCCGATACCACGACCGGTTGTACCAATGGCTTTTTTACCTAA
This sequence comes from Haemophilus sp. HMSC061E01, assembly GCF_001810345.1. Classification (NCBI taxonomy): domain Bacteria; kingdom Pseudomonadati; phylum Pseudomonadota; class Gammaproteobacteria; order Pasteurellales; family Pasteurellaceae; genus Haemophilus; species Haemophilus sp. HMSC061E01. The sequence goes on along the minus strand of NZ_KV801015.1, from coordinate 257,887 downwards.
TGCGGCTTCACGTGCGTGATCCATTGCAACGTGATAAGGTAGGATTAATGGACAAGCTTCTGAAATTAATAAACGTTCACGTACTTTTACGCCACGGTTTTCTAATTCGCCCATTTCTTGCATTAATGCAGCAGGAGAAAGTACCACACCGTTACCGATTAAACAGGTCACGTTATCACGTAAAATACCAGATGGAATTAAGCGTAATACAGTTTTTTCACCATTAATAATTAATGTGTGACCTGCGTTGTGACCACCTTGGTAACGCACCACATATTTGACTCGATCCGTTAATAAATCAACGATCTTGCCTTTCCCTTCATCGCCCCATTGAGCGCCAAGAACAACAACACTTTTTCCCATAATTTCCGCCTTAAGTTTTGCGTAAGTTTATAAATCAGACAAACGATTACTTTACTCTTTTTTTGCCTTAATCTCAAATTCAAAACGTAAAAAAGTGCGGTTATTTTTAACCGCACTTTCTCTAAATTTATTATTCAAACAACGATTTATGTAATGAACGTACTACGTCATCCGCTTTGTCACTATGCGCTAGCATACAAATGTTATTCGTGCTTGCGCCATAGCTAATCATGCGAATGTTATAGCCTTCAAGTGTGTCGAAAATACGTTTTGCTACACCAGAAGCGAGGTGTAAGTCATTTCCAATTAATGCGACAAGTGATAAGCCTGTATCGACTTTCACAGTACAATATTGACTTAATTCTTCTAATAATTCTGGTGAAAGTAATTCAATACCAGATGAAGCAGAGCCTGTTTTATCTAACGTTAATGCAATACTCACTTCTGAAGTCGTAATCGTGTCCACCGAAATTTTATATTTGGCTAAGATATTGAATACATTTGCAAGGAATCCTTGGGCATGTAACATGCTTAAGCTTGAAAGCGTCAATAAAGTTTGATCGCGACGAACTGCAATTGCACGGAATGTTGGACGTGGTTGTGGATCGCGTGTTACCCAAGTACCGCCTGCATCAGGTGCTTTACTTGAACCTACATAAACTGGAATATTACTGCGTACAGCTGGAAGTAATGTTGCAGGGTGTAATACTTTAGCGCCGAAAGTTGCCATTTCAGCTGCTTCAGCAAAACTCATGGTATCAATACGTTTTGCTTCAGGGACGACACGCGGATCTGTGGTGTAAATTCCCGCCACATCCGTCCAAATTAATACATCTTTTGCGTTTAATACTTCAGCTAAAAGTGCCGCAGAGTAGTCACTACCACCACGACCTAAAGTAGTCGTTTTACCACCTGGTTCACGGCCGATAAAACCTTGGGTGATGACTAATTCACCTCGGTCGATTAATGGTTTTAATAAATTATCGCAATTTGCTTGGGTTTGAGCATCATCTGGTGACGCTTTACCAAAGTTATCATTGGTTGCGACTAAAGTACGCACATCGACCCAAGTAGCTGAGGTTTGTAATTCTCTTAATACTTCAATGAAAATTTGCGTTGACATCATTTCACCGTGGCTAATGAGCTCATCAGTTAAAGCAAGTGATGTTGCAAGGCTAGCTGCTTCAGAAAGTGCGGTAATATTTTCTAAATATTTTTCAATGATAGGGCGAACACGGCTGTCGTCTTTTAATTCATTTAAAATGTTTTCTTGAATTTGTCGGACTTCACCAATTAATTTTGCGCGCTCTTCAGCTTCGACACCATTGGCTAAGGCAACTAATAAGTTTGTTACACCAGCTGATGCAGAAAGCACGACAACGCGAGTATTAGGATCTGCAATGACGATTTTGGCACAAGCTTGCATAGCGGAATAGTTCGCGACGGATGTACCACCAAATTTTGCTACCGATAAATGAGACATAAGATAATCCTCTAAAAATGAAAAGTAAGATGTTGTGTTTGTGATGAGTATTAGAAATAGCGATTTCATCAAAAATTGTCAAATAAATACTCTAAAAAAATAGAGTAAAAAACCAATTATTTAGATATTTTTTGATTTAACAGGGTAAAAATTAAAGAATCATTAACTATTCAGCAGGCATTGGCAGTGGCTCTGGCGTGCCAAGAAAATAAGGTTTTACCCCGATAATTAAGTCTAATACGGCTTTCACGCGAGCAAACATTTCGCGGACACGTGTTCCAAAATAAACTTCTGGCTGTTTTGCGGTGAAACAAATTGCGTCAATATCGTAATGTTTAGCAATAAGCAGAGCACGTTCACAATGGAATTTTTGACTGATAATAGTAAAAGAGGGCACTTGGAAAACTTTATTTGCTCGCACAACAGAGTCTAAGGTTCGGAAGCCTGCAAAATCTTTAAACATAACGCTTTCAGACACGCCCATTTTACGTAGATCCAAAAACATGGTACGCGGCTCGTTGTATTGAAGCGTGCGGTTATCGCCACTTAGTAGTAGATAATCAACTTTATTTTGATCGATTAAGTATTTTGATGCTTCTAAGCGATAGTCATAATATTTATTGGTTTTTCCCTTAGCGACATATTTGGATGTACCTAGTACTAGTGCGTAGTGACGATGCGGGAGCGTTTCAATGTCTTCATAAACGCGATCTTGCACATAGAAACTAATAGCACGATCAATGGTGAAGCAACCAATCAAGACGAGTAAACCTAACCCCAAGGCGTAGCCGAGGAGTTTTTTCAGAGGAAGGCGAGAGAGCCATGAAAGTGCGGTCATTTTTAACCGCATTTTGGATAGTTGCATATTGCTAACATACTGAAAAATCAAAATAATTTCAAGTGTAATTTGTTTACCAAATTGATAAGGAAATATTTAGACGTCTAAACGTCTAAAATTTCTTGACAAAAAACATGAGCTGTTGATAATTGTTAAATCATCAACGTAAAAGGTTATCATTTAATGGCTGTGCAAAATGTCGTGCTTTTTCAAGACAATCCCCTCCAATTAACATTGGGTGGGAAGCTTTCGCCTATCAATGTCGCATATCAAACTTACGGGACTTTAAATGCAGATAAAAGCAATGCTGTATTAATTTGTCATGCCTTAACGGGAGATGCAGAACCTTATTTTGATGAACCGAATAAAGATGGTTGGTGGCAAAATTTTATGGGGGATGGCCTCGCATTTGATACATCTAAATACTTTTTTATTTGTTCAAATGTATTAGGCGGTTGTAAAGGAACAACGGGACCAAGCTCAATTAATCCCACTACGGGAAAGCCTTATGGTAGCCAGTTCCCGAATATTATTGTTCAAGATATTATCAAAGTACAAAAAGCTTTACTTGACTATCTCGGCATTAGGCATTTGAAAGCGATAGTAGGTGGTTCTTTTGGTGGTATGCAAGCGACACAATGGGCAATTGATTATCCAGATTTTATGGATAACATTGTCAATCTTTGTTCTTCTATCTTCTTTAGTGCGGAAGCCATAGGTTTTAACCATGTCATGCGTCAAGCGGTGATTAATGATCCGAATTTCAATAATGGTGACTATTATGATGGCACGCCACCTAATCAAGGCCTTTCCATTGCACGAATGTTAGGAATGTTAACCTATCGTACCGATGTGCAGTTAGCTAAGGCATTTGGTCGTGCAACTAAATCTGAAGGGCAATTTTGGGGCGATCACTTTCAAGTAGAATCCTATTTGAGTTATCAAGGCAAAAAATTCTTAGATCGTTTTGATGCCAACACTTATTTGCATTTATTACGTGCACTGGATTTATATGACCCAAGTGTTGGTTATGCGGATGTAAAAGAAGCTTTATCTCGAATTAAAGCACGTTATACATTAGTCTCTGTGACGACAGACCAACTGTTTAAATCTATTGATTTACATAAAAGTAAACAGCTTTTAGAACAAGCGGGAGTCGATTTAAAATTTTACGAATTCCCATCAGATTATGGACATGATGCCTTTTTAGTCGATTATACAGCGTTTGAAAATAAAATTAGAAGTGGATTAGAAGGCGAGTCTGAATAAGAACAATAGAAAAGGCGGAAATTTCCGCCTTTTTTGATTTTTTCTTTATAGATGGCTCACGAAACGTGATAAATCTTTTGGTTTACAGTCTCTTTCTAATTTTTCAGCCGCTGTACCAATTTGTAATAAGGCAACGATCTTATCATTTTTGTCACAACCAAATGCTTCACGTAATTCACGACCCTCAACGAGAGGACCAGTTGCCCAAAAACTTTCAAAACCAAGTGCATTACCCGCAAGTTGAATCGCATAAGTTGCCGCACCTGCAGTGAGCATTTGTTCCCAACCTGGTACTTTTTTCACTTCATGATTTATTTTAGCAATCACTGCAATGACCATCGGCGCACGGCGTGCAAAATTCTCTGCTTTTTTTAATCGTTCTTCACCTAAATCAAATTCAGTCACCGCTGCTTTGAGTAAACTTTCCAATTTACTTAAACCTGTGCCTTGGATTACTACGAAGTGATAAGGCTCAAGTTTACCATGATCAGGGGCATGTAAAGCCGCTTGAAACATTTGTTCTAATTGCACTTGGCTAGGAGCTGGTGCCGTTAATTTTTTATTGGATTTGCGTTGTGTTAAAAGGGTTAATGCATCCATAGTATTTTCCTTCTTCTAGTTAAGTGCGGTTGATTATAGCATAGTTTTTCATAGGACTTTATGATAGGCTACGCACAATTTTTATTTCTGTTTTAAAGGTTTAATTTCGCATGAATGTCATCTTAAGCGTATTGAAATTTTGTTGTAAAGCGCTCAATTTTATCCGAAATCTTGTGATGAATTTTGTGTTCTTACTGTTTGTTTTAGCGTTGATTGCGCTTGTCAGCCTTTTTAGTGATGGTAAGAAAAGCCAAGTTTTATCGGGCGATCAAGGCGCATTATATTTAAATTTAACAGGCTATCTTGCAGATAACACGGAAGATATGCTGAGTTGGCAAGAGGAATTTCAACGTTTAAATAATGAAAAGGTCTCGTATAAATATTCTACGTTTGATGTGGTACAAAGCATTTTATCTGCGAAAGATGATGAACGAATTCGTGGTTTAGTGTTGAATTTAAATGACTTTGAAGGGGGGGATCTTCCATCATTAGAGTATGTAGGAAAAGCGATTCAAAGTTTCAAAGAGTCAGAAAAGCCGGTTATTGCTTATGCTGACAATTACACGCAGGCACAATATTTCCTTGCGAGTTTTGCGGATGACATTTATCTCAATCCAATTGGGCAAGTTGGTATTCAAGGTTTGCGTCAGGAAAATCTTTACTTTAAATCCATGCTCGAAAAACTTGAAATCACACCACATATTTTCCGTGTAGGGACTTATAAGTCCGCAGTAGAACCGTTCTTGCGTGATGATATGTCGCCAGAAGCAAAAGCGAATATGCAAAAATGGCTTGGTGGCATGTGGCAAAACTATATGCAAACACTAATGGTTAATCGTCATATTACAGCCAATGATGTATTACCGAATGCACAAAAATACATTAGTGATTTAAAAGCGTTAAAAGGTGATGAAACGGCTTATGTGAAAAAACGTCAGTTAGTGACACAGTTTGCGACAAGATTAGATTTAGATAAAAAATTGACCGCACTTTTTGGTCAAGGTGAAGAGGGCAAAGCCAAATTAGTGGATTTTGAAGATTATTTATCTGATTTAGGCGATCGCTTCTCGGTAGATCCAAATGAAAAAAATATTGTTGCGGTAGTGAATGTCGAAGGGACGATTATTGATGGGGAAAGTGATGAGGAATCAGCTGGTGGCGATACTATCGCGAAGTTATTGAGACAAGCCTACGATAATGAGAAAGTAAAGGCGGTTGTTCTCCGTGTTAACTCACCGGGTGGCAGTGCATTTGCCTCTGAAATTATTCGCCAGGAAACGGAAAATCTTCAAAAAGCAGGCAAACCTGTTGTTGTATCAATGGGGGGAATGGCAGCCTCTGGTGGTTATTGGATTTCTTCAACTGCCGACTATATCGTGGCGGATAAAAATACGATTACGGGTTCAATCGGGATTTTTGCATTATTCCCAACCTTTGAAAATACAATCAAAAAAATGGGAATGAGTACCGATGGCGTAGCGACAACGGATCTTGCGGAAACGTCAGCGTTAAGTCCATTGAGTAAAAATACACAGGATATTTATCAACTTAGTATCGAAAATGGTTATGATCGCTTCTTAGATGTGGTAAGCCGTGGTCGTCAATTATCAAAAGATAAAGTGGATAAAATTGCCCAGGGCCAAGTTTGGTTAGGGCAAGATGCACAGAAAAATGGCTTAGTGGACGAATTAGGTGATATTGATGTAGCTATTGATAAAGTGGTCGCACTAGTCAATCAACATCCTGATAAATACATGGATAATTTTAGTGTGCAATGGTTGGTGGATGAAGATAATAGTTTCTTCTCTAAATTAGATCGCAAGCTTAAACAAAAAGGTCAGGCGTTACTGACAAATTGGTTGGGATTGCCACAGGAAGTACATCAAGTGAAAAAACAACTGAATGTGTTAACTCAATTTAATGATCCGAAAGGACAGTATTTATATTGTTTGAATTGTGGTTCAGTGAAGTAATACGTGAAGTATAAAAAAGGGCGGAAATTATATTCCGCCCTTTTTTTATCCAATTAGCTTATTTTTCATTTTTGATATTGGAGAAAATATTCGCCAAAATTGGACCCGATACATTGTGCCAGAAACTAAATAAAGCACTTGGTACCGCTGCAATTGGGTTGAAATGTGCAGCAGCTAGTGCAGCACCTAAACCTGAGTTTTGCATACCCACTTCAATTGCCACCGCTTTACTGTCCGCCGTATTAAGTTTAAATAATTTCGCCGCAAAGTACCCAATTAAATAACCTAAGCAGTTATGTAAAACCACTACGCTGAAAATTAATAGGCCTGATTCTACAATTTTATCTTTACTTACTGCTACAACGGCTGCCAAGATTAATACGATAGAAATAACAGAGACTAATGGCATAGTTTGGCTTGCTTGTTCCACTTGTTTTTTGAAGAGAGCTCGAACAACTAAACCTAAGAAAATTGGGAACAATACCATTTTTAATACAGACATAAACATTGCGCCTGCATCAATATCTAACCATTGGCTTGCTAATACATAGAAAATAGCAGGGGTTAATACTGGTGAAAGTAAGGTTGAGATTGTCGTACAAGCAACAGAAAGCGCGGTGTTACCTTTCGCTAAATAAGTCATTACGTTTGATGATGTACCACCCGGGCAAGAACCCACAAGAATCACACCAACCGCTAAATCAGCTGGCAAATCAAAGGCTTTTGCTAATCCAAATGCGATAGCCGGCATAATGATAAATTGACCTGCAACACCAATGAATACCGATTTAGGATGTTTAGCCACTTCACTGAAATCAGCAAAAGTTAAGGTAATTCCCATACCAAACATTACTAAACCTAAAAGGTAAGGAATGTAGGGGGCAAAAATTTTGAATTGCTCAGGGAAGAGAAAGGCGAGAAGAGCAAAAACAATCGCCCATAGTGCGAAAGTTTTGCTCACAAAGTTAGTGAGTTTTAATAATGCTTGCATAGTTGCTTTCCTATTTAGTTAAGAAGAATGAAAAGAGCGGTCAATTTTAAAGACGTTTTTTTGAGATGTCCATGCCTAACTTGTTTGACAGAGAATTAGGAAGTGGTTGTTTGCCAAGCATTTTCATCAAGTAATTGGCCAAAATGACTTTCTACAAGTAGGCGAGTAATGTTATTTTGAGGATTGGTAAAGATCTCTCTCGGTGTGCCAGACTCGATAATTTCACCTTCATCCATTACCAAAACTTGATCGGCAATATGTTTGATAATGCCTAAATTTTGTCCGACATAAATATAGGAAATGCCTAAATGTTCTTGTAAATCTAAAATCAGATTAAGCAATTGAATACGCACAGAGGCATCTAATGTACTCAATGCATCATCAATAATAATGATCTCAGGTTGAAGAATCAGTGCACGAGCTAAGGCGATCCGTTGCTTTTGACTGACTGAAAGATGTTTAATTTTAAGATTGGTGTAATCAGGATAAAGCCCCACCAGCGAAAGTGTTTCAAAGATCTTTTCATTGCGAGTCTCTTCATTCCAATCGGTAATTAATCGCAGTGGTGCATCTAAGGCTTGGCCAATATTTAAACGCGGATTAAACGCTGAATTCGCATCTTGGAAAACCATTCTGATATGCTGCGCACGATAGTGAAAATCTTCGAATTGTAATGGTAAATCATTAAATAAGATTTTTCCTGAAGCTGGGGGAGTTATCCCCGCAATCATTTTCACTAATGTTGATTTACCCGAACCATTTTTACCGATAATCGCAAGGGTTTCTTTACGGTTAAGCGTAAAGCTGACGTCTTTTACCGCATAAAACTGCTCCGAGCCAAAAAATTTGGCGGGTTCATCAAAGGTTTTACTGAGATTTTCCACTTGTAATAATGGCATTATTCGTTTCCTTTTGATTCGGTATTGAGCGTAAGCGGTGAAGTTGCAATTTTATCCTTAAACTGCCGTTCTCGAAGATTAATCGGATGATGGCAGGAAAACTCATGCTGTTTAATGCGATATCGGCTTGGCTTTTGAATACATTCACGCTGAGCAAAAGGGCAGCGTGGTCCTAAACGGCAACCAATCGGCATTTGTTCCAAAATCGGCACCGTGCCTTCTAATGTCCCTAATTTGCTTTTAAAACCTAAGGGGCGACTAAAATCCGGAACAGAGTACAGCAATGCCTGCGTATAAGGATGATGAGGCATTTCTAATATTTGGTCGGTTGGCCCAGACTCTGTATTTTGCCCACAATAAAGGACGGAAATGCTATCACACCATTCACTGATACTTTTAAGATCGTTACTGGCTAATAAAATTGTTGTACCTTGGTTTTGGTTCATACTTGAAAGCAAACGGAAAATTTGCAATGCCGTAATGGACTCTAAAGAATTAGTGGGTTCATCCGCAATTAATAATCGAGGTTGATTCGCCACTGCTACGGCAATCATCACTTTTTGGCCTTCACCTTCAGTGAGTTCATTTGGATAACTCGCCATAATATCTTGGTGATCTTTAATCCCTACACGGTGCAGTAACTCAATCGCACGACGTTTTTTCCAACCAAACCACTGCCACCAACGGCCTTTAAAGGTCCAGTTTGGAATACTTTGGATAAGCTGTTTACCAATTTTTCGGCTTGGATCAAGGCAACTTAATGGGTTTTGGAAGATCATTGAAATTTCTTTTCCAACGATTTTTCGACGTTGATTCGGCGTCAGTTTAAGCAATTCAACATCATTAAAACGAAAACGGTCAGCGGTGACAATCCAGTTATCTTTAATGGAATTACTGATTACTTTAGCGATTAAACTTTTACCTGAACCTGATTCACCGACGAGCCCTAGAATTTCCCCTTCATTAAGCGAAAGATTGACGCCGTCCACAATTTTCATGCGACCGTTTGGTGTTTGAATTTCAATATTAAGATTGCGAATATCTAACAGCGCCATGGGTTACTCGTAGTATTTATTGATTGCTTTACACAATCCGTTAGTAAAAATAATGCTTAATAAAATGGTGAAAATAATAGCAAAGCCCGGTAATAAAACTGTCCATGGTGCAAGATAAATTAATTCTAATGAATCTTTAATCATTGCGCCCCATTCTGGCATTGGACGTTGTGCACCTAGAGAAATAAAGCTGAGAGCTGTAATATCTAAAATAGCGACCACAAATGCTCGAGAAATTTCTTGCGTATAGACGACACTAATATTTGGCAAGATTGTAGTTTTTAATAATTCCCAGTTTGAAATACCATCTAATTTCAGTAAGAGTACATAGTCTTTCTTTAGTTCTTGTTGAATCGCTTGATAAATCGCATGGACAAAATACGGCAAAATAGCCAACATAGTGGCAAACATGGCATTTATTAAGCTCGGTTCCATTAACGTAGAAATAATAATAGCAATCAACAAAATGGGGATAGACAAAAACGCATCAAAAATATGGCCTAAGAAACGAGATTTAATCCCTTCTGACATACCGGCAAGAATACCTAATGCGCCACCAATAATTGCCACAGCAATGACCACTAAAAGAGAGGAACCGAGAGTATATTGTGTGCCCATAATTAATCGACTGAGTACATCACGCCCAAGATCATCGGTACCAAAGAAAAAAGCAATACGACCTTTTTCTACCCAAGATGGCGGCATGAGTTCTTCTCCGACAAACTCCATGCTTTCGCTATAAGGCATAATGAGTTTAGGAAAAAGTGCGGTCAAAATCAGAAGACAAAATAAATAGAAACAGAATAATGCCACGCGATTCTGACGGAAAAGCAACCAAATCTGAAAGAAGGAGGTGCTTTCGCGAAATTCATCAGGTTCTCTATCTTGCATACCAGCCCTTCTTATTCAATGGATCTAACACAAACATGAGCAACTTGGCGAAGGTATCAATAATAATGATACAAATACCAATTACAACTACACCGGCAGAAATACTGTTGTAATCTTGTTGGGTTACGGCATCAATGAGCCAACGCCCAATTCCCGGCCAACCTAATACTGTCTCAACCAACATACATTGCGTTAACACTAAGGTAAATACACGCGTAAGTTGTGGAATCAATAATGGAAAAGTATTGCGGAAAACATAACGTCTTAAAATCGCCCATTTTGACCAACCACGTGTTGCTGCTGCTTTAGCATATTCTTGTTGAAGTAAGTAATCAGCCCGTTGCTGAATGATGCGGATAAATTCCATGGTCGGCAGAATACAAAGCACTAATGTAGGCAAGGCTAGATGTTGTAAAACATTTTGTACGATTTTAGTTCGGTAAGGCACATCTACAAACCACACATCAATAATAGGGAAACCCGTGATAGGTTTGATTTCATAGAGTAAATTATATTGCCCAATGGCTGCGATCTCCCAGCTTTGAATTGCTGCTACATAAAGTAAAATTGGTGCAAACCAGAAAATCGGAATAGACAAACCAACATTGGATATACTCTGCAATGTACGTGAAAAAACACGTTGATTATAGACCGCACTTAATACGCCGAGAGGAATACCTAAGATACAAGCTAATAAGAGCGCAGTAAAACAGAGTTCTAATGTGGGTGGTAATACCGTAAAAATTAAATCTTTTAAGGATTCTCCACCATTATAGGTTATCCCTAAATCGCCCTGTAACAATGATGTAAGGTAATGATAATAAGCACTATAAATGTTATTTGTGACAAGCTCTGCATTGAGCGGATCTCGCATTAAAATCACAAAACTTAATACGGACAGAATCAATAATAAAATGGTCACCCAAATCACATGACGGATTGCTGAAACGAGCATTATTTTTTCTCCTTATTTTTCATGAAATACAAGGTAGAAAAATTGATGCTACCAAATGGAGTCATCTCAATTCCTTTAACATTGCCACGTGCGACCAAAAGTCGTTTGACGTTTGCAATTGGCACAATAGGCAATTCGTTTAAGACGAGGTCTTGTGCATTGTTATATGCTTTAGAGCGCTCATATAAATGATTGGTCGCTAGCGCACGATTCATCATCTTATCGAATTCAGGATTACACCAATTTGATAAATTCGTGATTTCATTTTGCGTATCACAACTTAAAATCGGGCGCATAAACCCGTCAGGATCAAGGTTTCCAGCAAGCCAACCCGTTAAGATTAAATCGTAATCTTCTGTGCCTTTGCGTAATTGTTCGATTAAATATGTCCGTGTGACTGACCGCACTTTAACATCCACTCCCGCTTTGGCTAAATCCCATTTAATGAGCTCTGCCATTTTAATTGGGGCTGGGTTATACACTTGCTCTTCATTCATCACCCACATATTTAACGTGAGTTTTTTATCGCGTAATGCTTTCTCTGCTTCAGCTGGCTGGTAATCATAAGGAAAATCAGGCGTATTAATTGCAGAAGCCCAAGAAATTTCAGGAATAATGTTATTCGCTACAGTTGCTGTGTTGTGGTAAATATTTCGCACAATTCTAAAACGATTCAAGCTTTGCGAAATGGCTTGGCGAATGGTTTTATCCTGCATTAATGGCTTTTGGAAATTGAAAGCCAAATAGGCCAAGTTCATTCCATCTGTAGATTGCAGATAATAGCGATCATCTTTTTCGCTTAATAAACCGAGTTGGCTAACTTCAGGGTAAGAAGCAATTTGGCATTCATTATTAAAGAATTTTATTAAACGTCCCGTACGATCCGTAGAAAGATCCACGATGATATTTTTAATTTTAGCTTCTTTTTTCCAATAATCCTCATTACGAACCAAGCGAACATATTGGTTATAAATGTAATCTTTCACTTGATAAGGGCCCGTGCCAACAGGATGCGTATCCAATTGGGCGAGATTATCATCCGCACTTAATTGATACGCATATTCTTGCGAGAAAATAATAGAGTATTGACTGGCAAGATGGGAAAGAATAGAGGCATCGGGTTCAAACAGGTCAATTTTGACCTGATAAGGATTCGTTGCAGTGATACTTTTAATTTTTTGATTCAGCTTAATACTTTCAAAATATGGAAAGTGAACCTTCTTAGCTTGCTCGTGGAAAATTTTATATTGCGGATTTTTGTAGGTGACCACATCATCTGAAAGTGTAGGCAGATAAGTATCATGCCCTAAAACACGATTAATCGAAAAGACCACATCTTCTGCATTAAAGTCACGCGTAGGCGTAAACCAAGGGGTATGATGGAATTTCACCCCTTTACGAAGATTAATGAGAATTTGTTTTCCATCAGATGAAATAGAATAAGATTGGGCTAACACAGGAACGAGAGCCGCACTATGATCTTTAATATCAAACAATTTGTTATAAATTTGTTCCGTCACCACATTCATACTGGTGCCAGCGTCAGCAGTTTGCGGGTTAAAGGAAAAACCCGATGCATTCGTGCAGTATGTTAAGCCGTTTTCTGTCAACATTTTGGGTATGCTTGGCGCGGCTTGTGCCAGATTAATTTGGCTCAACCCACACAATAAAAAACAAAAAGTGACATTTCGACGTAACATAGCTTTATTATTAAAGACCGTTTTGTGATAAATTGAGTGAATTGTAAAATATCTTGGCAAAAATGGCTAGTTATTGGATTTTTAGGATATGTTTAAATCAATTAATCGGGAAATTAATCAAATAATCAATCGTGGATTTGACCGCACTTTACGTTTAGCTGTGACAGGGCTAAGTCGAAGCGGTAAAACAGCCTTTATTACAAGCTTGATTAATCAATTGTTACATATTAATCAAGAGGGAAATGCACATCTTCCTTTATTTGAGGCTGCTCGAAATCAATCTATTTTAGCGGTAAAACGTGTTCCTCAGCAGGATTTAAGTATTCCACGTTTTGATTATGAAGCGAATCTCAATGATTTAATGAATAATCCTCCACAATGGTGCCAATCTACTCGAGGCGTGAGTGAAACACGCCTTGCTATTCGTTTTGAACGCCAATCAGGCTTACTTCGCCATTTTAAAGAACGTGGCACATTATACTTGGATATTTTTGATTACCCTGGTGAATGGCTATTGGATTTACCTTTGCTGAATTTAGATTTTCAACAATGGTCACTTGAACAAGCCAAAATTACATCAGGTATTCGCCAGCAGTTTGCTCAAGATTGGTTGGATAAACTGAAAAAACTCGACCTAAGTGTGGTCGTCAATGAAGATGTTTTAGCGCAGATTGCAAAATCTTATACCGATTATTTGCTTGCCTGCAAAGCAGAAGGAATGCAATTTATTCAACCAGGTCGATTCGTCTTGCCTGGAGAATTAGAAGGTGCGCCTGTTTTACAATTTTTTCCGTTATTGCACTTGTCGGAAGAACAATGGTTAAAACTGAAAAAAGAGGCGAAATCCAATAGCTATTTTGCCGTGTTAAATAAGCGGTATGATTATTATCGTAATAAGGTGGTGAAAGGCTTTTATGAAAATTATTTTTCTACTTTTGATCGCCAAGTAATTTTAGCAGATTGCTTAACGCCACTGAATCATAGCCAACAAGCCTTTATCGATATGCAAACAGGGCTTAATCAGCTTTTCAAAAATTTCCATTATGGAAAACGCAATTTACTTAATCGCTTGTTTTCCCCGAATATTGATAAGCTTATGTTTGTGGCAACAAAAGCCGATCATATCACGACAGATCAAATTCAAAATTTAATTAGCCTAATGCGCCAATTGGTGCAAGAAGGTGGTCGTCATGTTGAATTTGAAGGAATTGATACAGAATACACAGCCATTGCTGCGATTCGAGCGACAAAACAAGTTTTAGTTAATCAAAACGGTAAACAAATTAAAGCTATTCAAGGAGTACGTTCTGTAGATAAGCAACTTATTACGCTTTATCCGGGATCTGTACCAAGCAAACTACCTAGTGCAGAGTTCTGGTCAAAACAATCTTTTGATTTTGATTCCTTTGAACCTCAAGTTTTACAGCAAGGTGAAAGCATCCCACATTTAAGAATGGATGCAGTTTTACAGTTTTTATTGGCGGACAGGTTTGATTGATAGAAAAATCAAATCAATTTAATTGTCAAATACTTAATATAAACCACTATTTTTTTATTGGTATTTAGGTAGAATCAATTTGAGTCTTTCTAAAGTAAAGGAGCTTATGATGAAAATGAAAACTCTCTTAGCATTAGCAATCAGCGGGATTTGTGCTGCTGGCGTGGCAAATGCACATGACCATATGGCAAAACCAGCAGGTCCTTCAATCGAAGTAAAAGTACAACAATTAGATCCTGCAAATGGTAACAAAGATGTAGGGACTGTAACTATTACTGAATCAAATTATGGTTTAGTGTTTACACCAAATCTACAAGGTTTAGCTGAAGGTTTACATGGTTTCCACATTCATGAAAATCCAAGCTGTGATCCAAAAGAAAAAGACGGTAAATTAACAGCAGGTTTAGCGGCTGGCGGTCACTGGGATCCTAAAGGTGCAAAACAACACGGTTATCCATGGCAAGATGATGCTCACTTAGGTGACTTACCGGCTTTAACTGTATTACATGATGGTACAGCAACTAACCCTGTTTTAGCGCCACGTCTTAAAAAATTAGATGAAGTTCGTGGTCATTCTATTATGATTCACGCAGGTGGTGATAACCACTCAGATCATCCAGCTCCACTTGGCGGTGGCGGCCCACGTATGGCATGTGGCGTGATTAAATAAGTCGATTCTTAAAGACAAAAAAGTGCGGTCAATTTTGACCGCACTTTTATTTTTTTACCGCTTTACTTAACTACTTCCGCCGTATATTCCAACTTGTGAATTGCATTAATCAATTGCTCATAAGAAACTTTCGGATCTTCTACAACAGTCACAGTTCTATCTTTAATGGAGGCTTTAGTGGAAATCACGCCATCAATATTACGTAATTCTTTATTCACCAAATAAGCACAAAGCTGGCAGTTCATTTCATTCACTTTTAGCACAACTTGCTTTGTTTCTTCCGCCTGAGCGGCAGAGAAGGTGAATAATGAAAGCAAAAGTGCGGTCGTTAATTTCTTCATTTTTTGTTCCTAATTAGAAAGCTCTAAAATCCACGGTAAAATGGTTGGATAAGTTAAGAAAAAGAACATGACGATAAATACAATCCAATACAAAACAATGAGCTTTTTACGGGAAATGTATTTGCTGCAAATGATTTTTTTGGAAAACATCAACAACCAAAAGCCGTAGGCAAAGGCGCATAATGAAACGATAAGCATCGGAATGCGTAAATAATCATATTCACCCAAGCCAATCAACCATGTGGATGACACGCCAAATACTAAATAGATTAAAGGCGCAATACAACACAATGTTGAAGCCACCGCAGCACTTAGCGCGGTGGCAATCGCAACCCAAAAAGATTTATTAGAGCTTTTTAGAGACGTAGTCATATTTAAATTCTTTCGGGTCAAAGGAATTTAGCGGGTCACCACCGACTTCGGCATACGGATAGCCAAAGTTATTGAGTGGGGCAAGTTCTGGTTGCGGATATAAATCGAAGTCACGAGCATGATTAAAGCCTACCCAGTTAGCTTCCCAGTTACCGAATAAGTATTTGGCAACGGCTTGTGTATCCTTATCGTCAACGGATTTTTTCTCTGCTAAACGCATTTTTGCTACGTCTGCAGAATCAACAGGCACCCAACCGAAACCTGCAAGATAGAATTCAGCACGGCAATGCTGACCACCGCTTACGTTCGCTACGCCATGTTCATCCGCACTACCGAAAGCACCTTTGGAATATTTGCCCATTTTATCCGCTGCACCTAAACGAATACCGAAAATTTCACGAGCCGGAATACCGCTGGCACGAGCCAGTGCAACGAAGACAGAGTTAATATCGGTACATTTGCCTTTTAACACACCAGTGGTCAGAATTTTTTCTACATCACCATCGCCACAGCCTAGAACAGAATTGTCACGTTCCATATTGTTGACGATCCATTGGTGGATCAACTCAGCTTTTTTCAATGGATTGGTTTCAGTGCCTACAATTTTATCGGCGAACTGTTTCACGATACCATCAGTTTTAATATGTTGAGTCGGTTTTAAATATTCTTGTACATCAACAGAATAGTGAATATCTTTTGGTGGCGTGTAATTTTCTAGTGCACCTTTAACCATTGGTTCACGATCTTTGGTTTCAATCACCATTGTGATTTTTAAATCGCGTTTTTGTGCATCTTTATCCCAAGTTGCAAAGAGCGTTTTCGCACCATATTTGTTGTTTTCTGTTATATAGGCATCTAAATAGTTACCTTCAAAATGGATAGATTTTACCTGTTGATACTCACCATTAAATGGTAAAGGCACCCACAGATTCGCTTGTCCTTGCGAACCCTTTGGCGCAACTAAGTCATAAGTTTGAGTGAATTCATACAGATGAGAATCGGTATTGTAGTTTGGAATGTCGGTATTGGCGTAAGCCATGGAACATGCGGAGAGCACCGCAGTGGCGATAAGTTTCTTCATGAAAAGATCCTTCTTAGTTAACAGTTAAAACTTAACACATTAGATAAACTAATTGTGGACATGACTATAGTAGCTCATTTTATTTTCTAGTCAATATTGCTTTTTTATTTCAGCCATTTAAGATTTGCTAAAGAAATTTGAAGTAAAATACCGTTTCTATTTTTATTGGAAAGAATAATGACAAAACAAATTTTCACACAATCCCAACAGCCAGAAGAGGAAGAAATTCTGCCTAAGCAGGAATTTTATAATGTTGAAACAACTATCGATAATGAACCTTTAGAAGGGGAGTTGTTGGACGAGCAATTTGAGCAAATTGTGAAGCCTAAATCGAGTGGTTGGAAAACGGCTTTAAAATTGACCGCACTTTTATTTTTAGGAGCAACAGTTGCGCAATCTGTTCAATGGATTTGGGATAGTTATCAAAACCAACAATGGATTTATCTTGCTTTTGCCTTGGTGAGTTTTATTGTGGTGATGTTTGGTTTATCTGAAATCATCGCAGAATGGCGACGTTTGGTGAAACTCAAAAAGCGTTTGAATCTACAAGAACAAAGTCAGCGATTAATAGGTGAAAGTGCGGTTAAAAATCATAAAGTTTTTTCTGAACAGGATAGCGAGAAAGGAAAAGCCTTGTGTTTATCGATTGCTGATACCTTAAAATTGGATTCGCAGCATCCCTCAATTGTCCAATGGGAAAAACAGCTGAATGAAAGTTATTCTGCTCGCGAAGTCACCCATTTATTCAGTAAGACGGTGTTACAGTCTTTTGATCAAAAAGCGAAAAAACTGATTACGAAAATGTCTGCAGAATCTGCCGTGATTGTGGCAATTAGCCCTTTAGCTGTGATTGATATGTTTTTTATTGCATGGCGCAATATTCGTTTAATCAATAAAATTGCAGCGATTTATGGGATAGAGCTTGGTTATTTTACCCGTCTTCGTTTGCTCAGAATGGTGTTAGTGAATCTTGCTTTTGCTGGTGCGACTGAAATCGTGCAAGATTTAGGAATGGATTGGCTTTCGCAAGATATTACCGCGAAACTTTCTGCACGAGCAGCGCAGGGGATTGGCGTGGGATTATTGACGGCTCGATTGGGGATTAAGGCTATGGAGTTTTGTCGTCCACTGGCATTTGAAAAGTTAGAAAAACCAAAACTTTCTCATGTGCAAAAAGAATTGCTCACGGTGATGAAAGATACGGTACTAGGCAAGAATAAACTGAAAGAAAAAGAAGAGGTGTAATAAAAAAGTGCGGTTAAAATTGACCGCACTTTTTTTGTATCAAAGAGATGATTAAAGTCCCGCTTTTAAGCTTGCCTCAATAAAGCGGTCAAGATCGCCATCCAGTACGGCTTGTGTATTACGATTTTCAACGCCTGTGCGGAGATCCTTAATACGCGCATCATCTAACACATAAGAACGAATTTGGCTGCCCCAACCAATATCAGATTTATTATCTTCCATCGCTTGTTTATCCGCATTTTTCTTTTGTAACTCAAGCTCATACAATTTCGCTTTTAATTGTTTCATGGCTTGATCTTTGTTTTTGTGTTGAGAACGATCGTTTTGACATTGCACGACAATCCCACTTGGCATGTGAGTAATACGCACCGCACTTTCAGTTTTATTGACGTGCTGACCACCCGCACCAGATGCACGATAAACGTCAATACGTAAATCTGCTGGATTGATTTCAATATCAATGTCGTCATCAATTTCAGGATAAACGAAAGCCGCTGCAAATGAAGTATGGCGGCGATTGTTGGAGTCGAATGGACTTTTGCGCACTAAACGATGGATACCGGTTTCCGTACGTAACCAACCGAAAGCATATTCGCCACTGACACGAATCGTTGCTGATTTTAAACCTGCTACATCACCATCAGAGACTTCCATTAATTCTGTTTTAAAGCCTTTGCTTTCAGCCCAGCGAAGGTACATGCGAAGTAACATTTCCGTCCAGTCCTGCGCTTCTGTACCACCTGAACCTGCTTGTAAATCAACATAACAATCACACGCATCGTGCTCACCGCTAAACATGCGTCGGAATTCTAATTTTGCGAGTTGTTGTTCAAGCTCATCTAATTCAGCAACGGCTTCATTGAAGGTCTCTTCATCTTCAGCTTCAACGGCTAATTCAAGCAGCCCTTCAACGTCCTCTAAACCTTGTTCTAAATTCTTGATGGTATCAACCACTTGTTCAAGTGAAACACGTTCTTTCCCTAGCGCTTGGGCTTTTTCAGGATCATTCCACACATTGGGTTGTTCTAATTCGGCATTAACCTCTTCTAAACGCTCAACTTTTGCATCGAAGTCAAAGATACCCCCGAAGCACAGATGTGCGCTCGGAAAGGTCGGCAATTTTGTTTTTGATTGGATTAATTTCAAACATAATAAATAAACCTTCTATAAACGGCAGAAGTATAAGTCATTTTCAGTTTTTTGGGTAGTTTGGCTTGCACAAATCATCGATCCATTTATAATTCCAATCTTTGTTGTTTAGATATTTAGGAATAAAAATGAAAAAATTACTGACCGCACTTTTAATTACTGCTTCAGCCACTGCAATGGCAAGTGATGCTGAGATTAAATCAAAGTTACAGGCATTAGGTGCGAAAAATATTGAAGTGAAAGATTCACCGGTAAAAGGCCTTAAAACAGCGGTGACTGATCAAGGCATTTTATATGTAAGTGAAAATGGTCAATATGTTTTGCAAGGCAAAATGTATGAATTAACAAATAAAGGCCCGGTTGATGTGGCTGGTAAACTTTTAGCGGATAAAGTGAATGCATTAAAAAACGAAATGATCATTTATCCGGCAAAAAATGAAAAATATGTTGTGACCGTATTCATGGATATTACTTGTCATTATTGCCATATCCTTCATCAACAAGTGAAAGAATATAATGATTTAGGTATTACCGTTCGTTATCTTGCATTCCCACGTGCTGGAATGAATGAAACAGCTCGTCAAATGGAAGCTATTTGGACAGCGAAAGATCCTGTATTTGCATTGAACGAAGCAGAAAAAGGTAACTTACCGAAAGAATTGAAAACACCTAACATTGTGAAAAAACAGTATGATTTAGGTGTACAACTTGGTGTGAAAGGTACGCCAAGTATTGTGACTTCAACAGGTGAAATGCTTGGGGGATATTTAAAACCTCAAGATTTATTAGCTGTGTTACAAGAATCAGCACAATAATTGTTAGTAGTGAGGGCGTATGATATACGCCCTTAAAATATTCATATTATTAAAGCACATATCGAATGTTCCTTTAGTGGTCATTTTTAATAACGAAATACTGTGAAAAAACTCATCAAACGTCGTGAAATTCCTGCCGGAAATCCTGTTTCAGATAATGCATTACTCGATCGTCTCTATCGTTCTCGCCATATTAAAAATAGCCAAGAATTAGACCGCACTTTGCAATCAATGCTGAACCCTAATCAATTACATGGTATTCAACAAGCTGTGGATTTATTGGTTGATGCTTATCAACAGCAACAAAAGATTGTTATCGTCGGTGATTTTGATGCAGATGGGGCAACCAGTACGGCACTTTCAGTGTTAGCTTTGCGTATGCTTGGCTTTACTGATGTGGAATACCTTGTGCCAAATCGTTTTGAGCAAGGGTATGGATTGAGTGTGCCAGTTGCTGAAATGGCAATGGAAAAAGGCGTGCAGTTATTGATGACGGTAGATAATGGGGTATCCTCCTTTGAGGGCGTGGCGTATTTAAAACAGCAAGGGGTGAAGGTGTTGATTACCGATCATCACTTACCGCCAGAAATATTGCCAAATGCTGATGCCATTGTTAATCCAAATTTGCAACAATGTGATTTCCCTTCAAAATGTTTAGCCGGCGTAGGCGTAGCGTTTTATTTAATGCTTGCTTTGCGTGCTAAATTTCGCGAGTTGGGTATTTTTACGGCTGAAACACAGCCTAATTTTACTGAATTACTGGATTTAGTCGCGCTCGGCACGATTGCAGACGTTGTTCCACTTGATCAAAATAACCGTATTTTAGCCCATCAAGGGTTGATGCGAATTCGTGCGAAGCGTTGTCGACCAGGAATTATTGCTCTCGCTGAAGTGGCTAATCGGGAAGTTGAAAAACTTTGTTCGTCGGATTTAGGCTTTGCGATTGCACCCCGTTTAAATGCTGCGGGTCGATTAGACAATATGTCTGTCGGTGTGGAGTTATTACTTGCAGAAAGTATGCAAGAGGCAAGAGCGCAAGCCTTAGATTTGGATAGTTTAAATCAAGCCAGAAAAGAAATTGAGCAGGGCATGAAGTTAGAAGCCTTAGAAATTTGCCGAAATCTCACCGCACTTTCTGATGAATTACCGATGGGAATAGCCTTATTTCAGAAAGATTGGCATCAAGGCGTATTAGGCATTGTGGCTTCTCGTATTAAAGATCAATACCATCGACCAGTTATTGCTTTTGCGCAAGATCAAGAAGGTATTTTAAAAGGTTCTGCACGTTCAATTGAAGGCTTGCATATGCGCGATGTATTAGAGCGTATTCATTCCCAACATCCAGATATGATTTTAAAATTTGGCGGTCATGCCATGGCAGCAGGACTAAGCATTAAAGAAAGCTTTTTCCCTGATTTTCAAAAGATTTTTAATCAAACGGTGCAAGATTGGTTAAATGAAGATCAATTACAAGGTGTGATTTGGACGGATGGCGAACTTCAAGCAAATGAATTTAGTATTGAAACGGCAGAGGTGATAAAATCTGGCGGACCTTGGGGACAAGCTTTTCCTGAGCCTGTTTTTGATGGTGAGTTTAACATTTTTGAGCAACGGGCTATCGGGCAAAATCAAAATCACTTAAAAATGCTTGTAGAGCCTAAAAATGGTGGTCCATTATTAGATGCCATTGCGTTTAATATCGATACTCGGTATTATCCCGATTTGTCGATTAAGCAGGCAAAATTTGCTTATAAGTTAGAAATTAATGAGTTTCGTGGAAATCGAAACGTCCAATTATTAGTCGATTATATTGAACCAATTGGTTAATTTATGAAAAAAGTTTGGCAGAATAAATTATTAAAAGGATCCTTTGCAATGATATTGCTGAGTGTGACGAATGTCGCATTTGGTGAAGTCAGTGCAAAGGATTTTTCTGCCAAAAATCCACCGCACTTACCACCAGCGAATGTGGCTCAGTTTGAAGATGGTCGAGATTATTTTTCATATCAAGAACCCATTGAACAAGCCAAAAGAAGCGATCGTAAAATTCCGATCCAGTTTTTCTTTGATTATGACTGTCGAGTTTGTTCTTCAGCCCAAGACATCTTGCAGCTTTATAGCCAAATTCGCCCTAATAAAGTGGCATTAGATGAATACCCAGTTGCTACAAACGAAGCTAAATTTTCAGCGACAATATTTTATACCTTACAGCGTTTAAAAGTAGGCGAGTTGTCAGATACGCTGTTATTTGAAACCTCTGAAAAGGCACGTTATACCGAATTATCGTCATTAGATAAGATGCGTGAATGGATAATCTCGCAAGGGATCAGTAAAGCTGAATTTAATAAAGTCGTGCATTCTGCTGAAGTAAAGGAAGATGTGAATAATGCCATTAATTTAACAGAAGAATATGGCGTATTTACGTTCCCTTATGTGGTTGTGGGTGGAAAGTATGTTCTCACTGCGAGTACGTTGTATAACGATGATTATGGCGTAGCAGTATTAGATTTCTTAGTGAATAAACTCGAACAAGAAAGGAAAAAATAATGAAAATCGGGATTGTTGGTGCAATGGCACAAGAAGTGGAAATTTTATCCCAATTAATGACAGATAAGAGAGAAACAAAAGTGGCAAGTGCGGTCATTTTTGAAGGCAAAATTAATGGTAAAGAAGTCGCATTATTGCAATCTGGGATTGGTAAAGTCGCGGCTGCTATTGGCACTACCGCTTTATTACAATTGGCTAAACCGGATGTGGTTTTAAATACCGGCTCAGCAGGTGGTATCGCAAAAGGTTTAAAAGTTGGAGATATCGTTATTTCGGATGAAACTCGCTATCACGATGCTGATGTGACGGCATTTGGCTATGAAAAAGGCCAATTACCCGCTAATCCAGCGGCTTTCCTTTCTGATAAACAATTAGCAGATTTAGCCGATGAAATTGCCCAGTCACAAGGGCAAAATGTAAAACGTGGTTTAATTTGTTCGGGTGATAGCTTTATTAATAGCGAAGAAAAAATTGCTCAAATTAAAGCTGACTTTCCCAATGTGACAGCAGTAGAAATGGAAGCAACAGCGATTGCACAAGTTTGTCATGCCTTTAACGTACCGTTTGTAGTCGTTAGAGCTATTTCTGATGCAGGAGATGGCGAAGCGAGTATGTCATTTGAAGAATTTCTCCCACTTGCAGCAAAGCAATCCTCGGCATTGGTGTTGGGCATGATAGATAGATTGTAAGCTTATATATAAAATCATTATATAATAGGGAAATCAGTTATTAGATAGCCTCTTATAAAACACATAAAATCAAAAGCCTCCGTTAATGGAGGCTTATTTTTTATAATAATAAAAGGATTATCAAAATGCTAAACATCATACATAAAACTCTTGTGGGAGGATTGCTGTTATTGTTGTCTTTCTTTTCACAAGCTAATGACGCAAGCCCTTTACGAGTAGGAATTGATTTAACTTATGCTCCTTATGCTTACTTAGATAATAAAGAGGCTAGCGGATTTGATCCTGATTTAATGCGATTACTTGGAAAAAATCTGAATCGTCCAGTCGAGTTTAAAGACACTCGAATTGAAAATATTATTATTGGATTAAATGCTGGACATTATGATCTTGTCGCTTCAGCTTTATATGTTAATCCTCAACGTGCGAAGCAAGTTGATTTTCTCCCTTATTTACAAACTGGAGGCGTTCTTGTTGTCCGAGGTAACGATAGCTTTTCTCCACAAAAACTAGAGGATCTTTGTGGTAAAAGCATTTCTTCAATGAAAGGTGCAGCTTGGATTCCAACGATGAATGAGGTTTCAGAGAAGTATTGTGCGCCTAAAAATCTAAAACCGCTTATTGTGAAAGAGTATCCGAGTGCGCCAGAGGCGGCCCAAGCACTTTTATCTGGTGGTGTTGATGTTCAGTATGAAGATGCAGCTGTTGCACAGATGGTGATTAATCAATTAGGTGATCGTTTAAAAATTACAAATAAAGAACAGTTATATCCGGTATTGATTGGGCTTGCTTTTAATAAGAATGACTTATCAGGTAAGGCTGTTATTGCACATGCGATAAAAGATACTTTAGCAGATGGTTCATATGAAAAATTACTAAAAAAATATAACCTTGAGTTTCCAAATGAAGCATTATTAAAACAAAATGGACTAGAAAATGCCTTAGATAATGCGATTCTAGCTAGTGAAAATGGAAATGATAAAACGATATCAAAAGGTTTTAATTGGTCATATTTAGCAAGCTTATTCGTAAATACTGATTTCTGGAAAGCTGTTTTAACCGTATTTGAGTTAAGTACATTAACTTGGATCTTTGCTGTTATTTGGGGATTTTTTCTTGCGCTTGGAACTCAATCGAATAAAAAACTAGTTAATAAATTTTCGAATACTTATATCTGGTTGTTTCGTAGTTTACCTTTATTAGTGTTATTAATTTTTATCTATAATGTACCTCAATTCTGGAGTGCTAGTTCTGTTTTATTATCAAATCCATTTATTGCAGGTTTAATTGCTATGGTGCTCAGTGAATCTGCTTATATAGCAGAAATTCATCGTGGAGCCTTATCCTCTATACCTAAAGGTCAATATGAAGCTGGTAAAGTATTAGGAATTCGATTCTGGGGGCTTCAACGTTTAATTATTATTCCTCAGGCATTAAAAGTAGCGTTACCTCCACTAACTAACCAGTATATTACAATTGTAAAATTAACTTCTCTTGTTTCGGTGATTTCTTTAACTGAGATTTTATTGGTCGGACAACAGCTTTATACACGTAACTTTTTAGTATTAGAAACTTTGCTTGCTGTTGCATTTTATTACATTATCATCGTAAGTTTCTTGTCTTGGGTGCTAAAAAAAGTTGAAAGTAAATTAGATGTATCTTTAATTAAAAATGAAAATTATGCTGAGGTTGCTATCGATAAGTCAGCATTAGTACCTTATAGTATTTTAAAAACTGAACATGCTAATAGCGATGAAGCATTGAGTGTGCATGGAGTAAAAAAATCCTTTAACGGCGTACAAGTTCTAAAAGGTATTGATCTTTCTTTAAAATGGGGGGAGGTACTTTCTATTATTGGTTACTCAGGATCTGGTAAAACAACGTTAATTCGAAGTATTAATGGTTTAGAGTCATTAGATGAGGGAAGTATCAAATTAGAAGGGGAGGACTTTATCAATGGTAGCCATTTTGTTTCAAATTCAGTGGGTAAAATTGTGAATTTAGGAATGGTATTCCAAAATTATAATTTATTTCCACATAAGACAGTGTTAGAAAATCTTCTCCTTGCTCCTGAGTATCATAATAAGCCTAAAGATGAGACTCGATTATTGGCTTTAGCAATGCTTGATAAAGTAGGAATGTTGCAACATGCCAATAAATATCCACATCAATTATCAGGTGGACAACAACAGCGAGTAGCTATTGCAAGAGCTTTAGTGATGAAACCTAAAATTATGCTGTTTGATGAGCCAACTTCGGCATTGGATCCTACGCTAGTTGGAGAAGTATTGCTTGTTATGGAAGAACTTGCAAAAGAAGGAATGACAATGATTATTGTGAGCCATGAGATGCAATTCGCAATGCGGGTATCAGATAAAATTGCGTTTATGGATTCTGGTGAAATAGCATTTTTACAAACTCCAAGTGAGTTAAGAAATAATGATGATCCTCGAATTCGTCGATTTATTAATAATGAAATTTTACGTAACGATTTTGTAATTTAAAGGAGTGAAAATGAATAAAGATTTTCCTGAGTTTGTCGAGATTGGTATTTTACAGCAACGTAAAATTGAAGCAGAAATAATTAAGCCTATTTACGAAATTATGAAACGTGAATTTGGTTTAGATAAAGCTAAATCTATCATAGAGGAAGCTGTAGCTAATGCTGCAATTGATGCAGGAAAGGAATATGCCAAACGAGAACCTAATGGTACGAGTGTAGAGAGTTTTGTGGCCTTACAATATTTATGGGAAAAGGATGATGCATTACGTATAGAGGTTATTAATAATGATCATTATAAATATGATTATAATGTACATCGTTGTCGTTATGCTGAAATGTATAAAGAAATGGGATTAGAAGAAATTGGGTTCCTGCTTTCTTGTAATCGAGATAGCAAATTTATTGAGGGATATGCACCAAATGTGAGTTTAAGTCGACCTCATACAGTCATGAATGGTGATGGCTTCTGTGATTTTAGATATCGATTACAAGAAGAGTCAGCTAAAAATGAGGAATAACATGGATGTTAATAATTCAAGATTACTTTATTTGTTAGATGTGTTTTCTCAATTTGGGAAAACACCCTTAAATGGTGTAACAAGACTTGCATTAAGTAATGAGGATAAACTTGCAAGAGATTATTTGATTAAACTTTCCAAAGATGCAGGCTTTTCGATAAAAATAGATGCAATTGGTAATATTTTTATTCGCCGTAGTGGAAAGGATAACCGATTAGCGCCAATCTTAATCGGTTCTCATGCTGATTCTCAGCCATTAGGTGGCCGTTACGATGGTATTTATGGGGTGCTAGCTGGATTAGAAGTGTTATTGTCATTAAATGATCATAATATCGAAACTGAGCGACCTATTGATCTTGTTATGTGGACAAATGAAGAAGGGGCTAGATTTTCTCCTGCTATGATGGGAGCTTCAGTTTTTATTGGTAATTTATCTCTTACAGCTGCATTATCTGAAAAAGATAAGGATGGTATTTCAGTGGAAGAAGCTTTAAATAATATTAATTATTTAGGTACAGACGATTTTTCATCATATCATCCTTATGCTGTATTGGAGCTTCATATCGAGCAAGGTCCTGTTTTAGAAAATAATCAGACTGAAATAGGTGTAGTAACTGGTGCATTAGGACAGAACTGGTATCAAATCACATTGACGGGGTTGTCTTCTCATGCTGGAACTACGCCAATGAATATGCGTCAAGATGCATCAGTAGGCATGGCAAAGGCAATAGTCAAATTTAATAAATTAGGTTTGAGAGAAGTAGTGAATCAGGGGCGTGTAACTGTTGGTCAGATTAAATTAACGCCAAATTCCCCTAATGTAATCCCAGGTGAAGCTTATTTTACGCTAGAGGTTCGTCATCCTAATGAACAAAGTTTAATAAATATCGAAAGAGAAATTTATGAGATTTTGAATGATATTGCTCGAGAAAATAATTTAGTGTTTGATATTAAGAAAGTTGTTTCTTTATCTCCAGTTAAATTTAATTCAGCGTTGGTTAAAACGGTCCAAGAAAGTTGTGATTTATTAGGTTATTCTTGGGAGTATATTGTTTCTGGAGCTGGTCATGATGCATGTCAACTAAATCATAAATTTCCAACATCAATGATATTTATTCCTTGTGTTGATGGATTAAGCCATAATGAGGCAGAAAATATTACTGATGATTGGTGCCAAAAAGGAGCAAAAGTGTTACTTGATTCGACAGTAACTCTGGCTAATCAAATTTAAAAAGCAATAATGTGGAGAATAAGGTAAAATTCTCCACATTATTATTTTAACTGGAGATTTTTATGGGGATAATTATCACCGTTGATGGCCCAAGTGGTGCAGGGAAAGGAACACTTTGTTACGCATTGGCAGAAAAGTTAGGTTTTACCTTATTAGATAGTGGTGCGATTTATCGCGTGACGGCATTGGCTGCGTTGAAACGTCATGCAGACTTAACCGATGAAGAAGGATTAGCGGAGTTAGCCCGTCATTTAGATATTCAGTTCATTCCAAAGAATGGAGAAGTCAATGTGCTTCTTGGTGGGATGGATGTAAGCCATTTAATTCGTACGCAAGACGTGGCGGAAGCCGCTTCAAAAGTGGCGGTTTTTCCAAAAGTTCGAGCTGCTTTACTGCAACTTCAGCAGGATTTTGGTAAAAATGATGGCCTGATTGCTGATGGGCGAGATATGGGGACGGTGGTTTTCCCAAATGCACAAGTTAAACTGTTTTTAGATGCAAGTGCGGAAGAACGTGCAAAAAGACGCTATAAACAGTTGCAAAATAAGGGAATTAATGGTAACTTTGCACAGATTTTAGCCGAGATACAAGAACGCGATTTTCGCGATAGAAATCGTGAGGTTGCGCCATTGAAACCGGCTGATGATGCTTTATTGTTAGATAGTACAACATTGAGTATTGATGAAGTCATTGCTCAAGCGTTAGCTTATATTCAACAAAAAGCGTCAATTTCGATTTAACTGTTTATTCAAGGAAGAATAGACATTTATCCTCAACCCCGCATTTTATGGATCTTAATGTGGATGTTATTAACTTAAATTAAGAAGATTATTTATATGTCAGAATCTTTTGCTCAACTCTTTGAAGAATCATTAAAAGGCCTTGAAACCCGTCAAGGTTCAATCGTTAGCGGTACTGTTGTTGCTATTCAAAAAGGCTTTGTACTTGTTGATGCAGGCTTAAAATCTGAATCTGCAATTCCTGTTGCTGAATTCCAAAACGCTCAAGGTGAACTTGAAGTTAAAGTTGGCGACACAGTAAACGTAGCTTTAGATGCAGTTGAAGATGGTTACGGCGAAACTAAGCTTTCTCGTGAGAAAGCTGTTCGTCACGAATCTTGGATTGAATTAGAAAAAGCTTACGAAGAAAAAGCGACCGTTATCGGTTTAATCAACGGTAAAGTGAAAGGCGGTTTCACAGTTGAGTTAAACGGTGTTCGTGCATTCTTACCAGGTTCATTAGTTGATACACGTCCAGCACGTGAAGCTGATCACCTACTAGGTAAAGAATTAGAATTCAAAGTAATCAAATTAGATCAAAAACGTAACAACGTTGTTGTTTCTCGTCGTGCAGTGATCGAATCTGAAAACAGCCAAGAACGTGAACAAATCCTTGAGAACCTAGCTGAAGGTTCAGAAGTTAAAGGTATCGTTAAAAACTTAACTGACTACGGTGCGTTCGTAGATTTAGGTGGCGTTGACGGTTTATTACACATCACTGATATGGCTTGGAAACGTGTTAAACACCCAAGCGAAATCGTGAATGTAGGCGACGAAGTAACTGTTAAAGTATTAAAATTTGACAAAGATCGTACTCGCGTATCTTTAGGCTTAAAACAATTAGGTCAAGATCCTTGGGTTGCTATCGCTGAAAACCACCCAGTAAACAGCAAATTAACTGGTAAAGTAACTAACTTAACTGACTATGGTTGTTTCGTTGAAATCTTAGATGGTGTTGAAGGTTTAGTTCACGTTTCTGAAATGGATTGGACTAACAAAAACATCCACCCATCTAAAGTTGTAAGCCTTGGCGATACAGTTGAAGTAATGGTGTTAGAAGTTGACGAAGAACGTCGTCGTATTTCTTTAGGTTTAAAACAATGCAAACCTAACCCATGGACTCAATTTGCTGAAACTCACAACAAAGGCGACAAAGTTACTGGTAAAATCAAATCAATCACTGATTTCGGTATCTTCATCGGTCTTGAAGGTGGTATCGACGGTTTAGTTCACTTATCTGACATTTCTTGGAATGTTGCAGGTGAAGAAGCTGTTCGTAACTACAAAAAAGGTGACGAAGTTTCTGCAGTAGTATTAGCAGTAGACGCAGTGAAAGAACGTATTTCTTTAGGTATCAAACAACTTGAAGATGATCCATTCAACAATTTCGTAGCAATCAACAAAAAAGGCGCAGTAATTTCTGCAACTGTTATTGAAGCTGACGCTAAAGGTGCTAAAGTTGAATTAGCAGGTGGCGTTGAAGGTTATATTCGTGCAGCAGACTTAACAAACGAAGTTGCAGCAGGTGATGTAGTTGAAGCGAAATACACTGGTGTTGATCGTAAAGCACGTATCGTTCACTTATCTGTAAAAGCGAAAGATCAAGCTGAAGAAGCAGCTGCAGTTGCAAACGTGAATAACAAACAAGAAGATGTTGCTATTCCAAACGCAATGGCTGAAGCTTTCAAAGCGGCTAAAGGTGAATAATTAATTCACATCAATAAGGCTGGGTCATTGACTCAGCCTTATTACTACCAGCTATAATTAACAAGGGTTTAGCGGTAATTTATTATGAACTAATGCATTACCTGTAAGTCTTAATAACAAGTTTAAGTATAAATTTAAAGGAGAGTTGACGATGACTAAATCTGAACTAATTGAAAATCTATCAACAAAGCACCCAACTTTATCCGCAAAAGAAGTAGAAGGTATTGTAAAGGATATTCTTGAACTCATTGCACAATCTTTAGAAGAGGGTAATCGTATTGAAGTTCGTGGTTTTGGTAGCTTCTCTTTACACCATCGTCAACCACGAGTTGGCCGTAATCCTAAAACCGGTGATTCTGTAAAATTAGATGCTAAATCTGTACCGCACTTTAAAGCGGGTAAAGAATTAAAAGATCGCGTAAATGTTTTTGCTTAAACATTCAATCGATATCAATAAAACGACACTTAGGTGTCGTTTTTTATTACAAATTTTGGCATAATGAACCCATTCTTAACAAAGGAGATTGTGATGATTAAATATATTCTCGGACTCATTATTGTATTGGCTATCGTACTTGTTGCGGTAACTATAGGGGCAAATAATGATCAAGTAATCACCTTTAACTACATTGTTGCTGAAAGCCAATTCCAACTTTCAACATTAGTTGCAATTTTATTTGGTTTTGGATTAATTTTAGGTTGGTTAATTACAGGATTTTTCTACTTAAAATTAAAATTCAAAAATATGTCGTTAGCGCGTCAAGTTAAACGTCAAACATTACAAATTAACGAATTAACGACTACTCGCGATAAGGCAGTATAATGCTTGAATTACTCTTTCTGCTTCTGCCAATAGCCGCCGCTTACGGTTGGTATATGGGCCATCGGAGTGCCAAGAAAGATCAGGAAGATATGAGTAATAAACTCTCCCGTGATTATGTCACGGGGGTCAATTTTTTGCTTTCTAATCAAACGGATAAGGCCGTTGATCTGTTTCTTGATATGTTGCAAAAACAAGAAACAGAAAATGAAATTGAAAGCAACTCTCAATTTGAAGCTGAGCTAACGCTCGGTAACCTTTTCCGTTCTCGAGGCGAAGTGGATCGTGCTTTAAGAATCCATCAAGCCCTCGATCGTAGTCCCAATTATTCTTTTGAACAAAAATTATTAGCTAAACAGCAACTTGCTAAGGATTTCATGGCGGTGGGTTTTTATGACCGTGCGGAAGCCCTTTACATCATTATGGTGGATGAACCTGAGTTCGCTGAAAATGCACTGCAACAGCTTTTGGTGATTTACCAAAAAACAAAAGAATGGAAAAAAGCGGTAAATATTGCAGAGAAACTAGCCAAAATTTCCCCTAAAGAAAATGATGTGGAATTAGCACAGTGTTATTGTGAATATGCTTTAAGCGGAGAGATTGAAAGTGCGGTTGAAAAACGCAGTATTTTACAAAAAGCGCTGAATGTATCTCCAACCAGTGTGAGAGCATCAATGCTTCTTGCTGATTTAGAAATGGCAGATAAAAACTACCGTCAAGCCATTCATTTTTTGGAGAATATTCTTAATCAAAATCCAATTTACATTGGAGAAGTGTTGAAAACACTCAAATATTGTTATGATGAATTAGGAGAGAGAGATAACTTTGAGTTATTCTTGATTCGAGCCAGCCAGCAGATTAACAATACGAAAGTAGATTTAATGTTAGCAAGCGTGATTGAAGAGAAAGATGGCAAGAGCGCAGCTCAATCAAAGCTTTATCAACAACTAACCAAAAATCCAAGTACATCTATTTTCCACCGCTTTATTCAATTCCAAATTGATGATGCAGAGGAAGGGCGAGGTAAAGAAAGCTTAATTTTGCTACATAAAATGGTCGGAGAGAGAATTAAGCAGGGCTTTGGTTATCGTTGCTCAAATTGTGGTTATCAAACCCATAAATTGATGTGGAATTGTCCTTCTTGCAAACAGTGGGAATCCATCAAACCTGAACATAATTAATTGACACAGTGAGGTAAAATTATGAATAGCAAAGTAATCGTTGCATTGGATTACGAAACAGAAGCACAAGCGCTATCCCTCGTGGATCAAATTGATCCAAGCTTATGCCGTTTAAAAGTGGGTAAAGAAATGTTTACCACACTGGGAACCAGTTTCGTTAAACAATTACACGAGCGTCAATTTGATGTTTTCCTCGATCTTAAATTTCATGATATTCCTAATACTGTGGCAAGAGCGGTGCGTTCGGCGGCTGATTTAGGGGTATGGATGGTTGATGTCCATGCTAGCGGTGGTCTGAAAATGATGGAAGAGGCAAAGAAAATTCTTGAACCTTATGGAAAAGATGCGCCTCTATTAATTGCAGTAACGGTATTGACCAGTATGGAAGATTTGGATTTATTACAAATCGGTATTAACTCTTCACCACTTGAACATGTTTTACGTCTTGCGCATTTAACACAGCGTGCGGGATTAGATGGAGTCGTTTGTTCACCACAGGAAGTAGAGATTTTACGTAATACTTGTGGCCCTGATTTTAAATTAGTCACGCCAGGGATTCGTCCAATTGGTAGTGATTTTGGTGATCAGCGTCGTGTCATGACACCAGCTGCTGCTATTCGATCTGGTTCTGATTATTTAGTAATCGGTCGTCCAATTACTCAAGCTGAAAATCCAGCTGAAGTGCTTCGTTCAATTAATGCATCAATTGAGTAATATGACTGAGAGTACTTTAGTTTATTCTACCGAAGTGGGGCGAATTAAAGAGAAAAAGCAGCCGGTACAACGCCCTAAGAGTGATGGTGTGGTTCGCATCCAAAAACAAACCAGTGGTCGAAAAGGTGCGGGTGTTTCAGTGGTTACGGGACTAGATTTATCCGATGATGAATTAAAAAAATTGGCCACTGAACTTAAAAAACGTTGTGGTTGTGGTGGTTCGGTTAAAGATGGCAATATTGAGATTCAAGGTGAAAAACGCGATTTACTTAAACAACTTTTAGAACAAAAAGGGTTTAAAGTAAAATTAGCCGGTGGTTAAGATAAGACAAAAAATCCATCTTCAATTGAAGATGGATTTTTTCATAATTAGCCTTCCATAAAGTCTGGTTGGTAAGCAAAGAAAATTGCCCCCAAGAAACTTAATACAGCAAATGCCAGAAATGCATTGTTTGGATTGACTGCTTTACGACTAAAATATTTAGCTGAGAAGAAGATATAAAGCACAAGCATGATGATTTTCATGACCAGCCAGCTTTGTAACTGATAACCGACCAAGAAGAAAATCGTTAAGCCGCTAGCAATTAAAAGTGTATCAACTAAGTGCGGTAAAATTTTTAGCAGTTTAATCGCGCGCCAATTTTTCCCACTTAATTGCATTCCCCCACGGATAATTAATAATCCTAAACTTAAAAATGCACAAACAATGTGCAAATAAACTAACATAATCACTCCAGATGTAAAAGGAAAGTGCGGTCAAAAGTGACCGCACTTTAATTTCTTATTTTGCAATACGCTTATATTTAATACGATGTGGTTGTGTTGCGGCTTCACCTAAGGTTTTCTTTTTCCACTCTTCGTAGTCAGAGAAGTTACCTTCATAGAAAGTGACTTTACCTTCATCACCGTAATCTAAGATATGAGTCGCAATACGGTCTAAGAACCAACGGTCATGGGAAATCACCATTGCACAACCAGGGAATTCTAAGATCGCATTTTCTAACGCACGTAAGGTTTCAACGTCTAAATCATTGGTCGGTTCGTCCAATAACAGCACGTTACCACCACGTTGTAGAAGTTTCGCTAAATGTAAACGACCACGCTCACCACCTGATAATTCGCCCACTCGTTTTTGTTGATCTACGCCTTTGAAGTTAAATCGTCCAACATACGCACGGCTTGGAATTTCAAAGTTACCAATAGTGAGAACATCTTGTCCGTTAGACACTTCTTCCCAAACGGTTTTCTTGTCATCCATTGAATCACGGAATTGATCCACAGAAGCAAGCACAACGGTTTCACCCATCGTAATTGATCCGCTATCGGGTTGTTCTTGACCTGAAAGCATACGGAATAGGGTTGATTTACCTGCACCGTTCGCTCCGATAATGCCCACGATAGCCCCTTTTGGAATGCTAAATGATAAAT
Organism: Haemophilus sp. HMSC061E01; assembly: GCF_001810345.1. Taxonomy (NCBI): domain Bacteria; kingdom Pseudomonadati; phylum Pseudomonadota; class Gammaproteobacteria; order Pasteurellales; family Pasteurellaceae; genus Haemophilus; species Haemophilus sp. HMSC061E01. Next base: position 223,585 of record NZ_KV801015.1, on the reverse strand, counting down.
CATCAATTAGAGTACGGTCACCGTAAGATTTAGTGAGATGTTCTACCTCAATCACTTTATCACCTAAACGTGGACCAGGTGGAATAAAGAGTTCGTTAGTCTCGTTACGTTTTTGGTATTCGCCAGAGTTCAACTCATCAAAGCGCGCCATACGTGCTTTGCTTTTCGCTTGACGGCCTTTCGGATTTTGGCGTACCCATTCTAACTCTTTCGCAATCGATTTTTGACGCGCATTTTCAGCGGCTTGTTCTTGCTCTAAGCGTTTCTCTTTTTGCTCTAACCAAGAAGAGTAGTTACCTTCCCAAGGAATACCTTCACCACGGTCAAGCTCTAAGATCCAACCTGCAACGTTATCTAAGAAGTAACGGTCGTGGGTAATTGCCACAACAGTACCTTCGTAGTCATGTAAGAAGCGTTCTAACCATGCCACAGATTCCGCGTCTAAGTGGTTGGTTGGTTCGTCTAATAAGAGCATGTCTGGTTTTTCGAGCAATAAACGACAAAGCGCCACACGACGACGTTCACCACCAGATAAATGTTCGATTTTGGCATCCCAATCCGGTAAACGTAATGCATCTGCAGCACGTTCTAATTGGTTATCTAAATTATGTCCATCGTGTGCTTGAATAATCGCTTCAAGGTTTGCTTGTTCTGCGGCTAGTTTATCGAAATCCGCATCAGGATCGGCATAAAGTGCATAAACTTCATCTAAACGAGTTAGTGCATTCTTTACTTCAGAAACGGCTTCTTCTACCGCTTCACGCACAGTTTGTTGCGGATCAAGTTTTGGTTCCTGTGGAAGATAACCGATCTTAATACCCGGTTGTGGACGCGCTTCACCTTCGAACTCTTTATCCACGCCCGCCATAATGCGTAAAAGGGTTGATTTACCCGCACCATTTAAACCGAGCACCCCGATTTTGGCACCAGGGAAGAAGCTTAAAGAAATATCTTTCAAAATATGACGCTTCGGTGGCACCACTTTGCCGACACGGTGCATCGTATATACAAATTGCGTTGACATAATTCTCTCGATGTTATGAATAAAAGTGCGGTTATTTTACTTGATGTTTAGGGAATAAGCTATTTGAAAGGCAAAAAAAACCACCCATACAGGGTGGTAGGAAAGTAGTTTAGCTATATTTATGATTATTTTATTTAGGAACTTTATGAATATCAAGCAATCACTTGACGAAACAAATAGTACATAAATTTCAGTTATAAGGGAAATGCGAATGAATCATTTTTTGATAAAAATCAATAAAATCATAGGATTTTTTACATTTAGACTGATTTTTATTCGATTTTGATTGGGAACTGCTTGTGATAAAATCTGTCTATTCAATCATTTAGCCACTCTTTTTTCTTATTTATGTTTAAAAAATTACTTCTTGGATTATTGCTGATTTCACCTTTTTCAGCACTAGCGCATCCCCACGCATTCATCGATATGCAAACGAAACCCTTAGTGAAAGATAATCAATTAATTGGTTTCTCGACGCAGTGGTTACTTGATGAGGCCAGTTCCTCAGCCGTCCTGTATGATGTGAAACAGGCGAAAGGGGATAAGGCCGCTCAACAGAAGTTAATTGATGAAGTAATGGCAAACGTTGTGAATGAACATTACTTTAGTTATATTTTTGACAAAGAAAATCATAAAATTAAATACACAAAACACCCTGAAAATTACGGTATGCGTGTGAAAGGGAACGAGGTGGAATATTATTTTGATTTTCTTTTGGCACAGCCACAGGCCTTACAAAATAATGAATTTACGCTGATGACTTATGACCGCACTTATTATGTGGCTATGCGGTATGCAGAAACTGGCAAAAGAGCGGTTGATTTTTCATCACTTCCTGCAAACTGCAAAGGAGAGGTGCTTGAACCTAATGTCGATGAAAAAATTCAATCTTACGCATCATCATTGGATAAATCGCAAAAAAATGAAGATGATTCCCTTGGTGTATTGTTTGCGCAGAAAGTAAAAATTAAGTGTGAATAAAATGAAGTTAAAACTGACCGCACTTTTTATTGGTTTATTAGCGATTATCTTCGCATTATTACCTTGGCTGTTTGTGCAAGTTGCTGATTGGCAAAAAGCCTTTAATCAGTTGATTTCTGAAAATCTACATCAGATTCAAGCACATTCATCAACGGCAGGATTGTGGTTGATTTTTGCTGCCTTTTCTTATGGTGTATTACATGCGTTAGGGCCTGGGCATGGGAAATTTATTATCGCTAGCTATCTTTCTACTCATGAAAGCCAACTTAAAACCAGCGTACGCTTAAGTTTACTTTCCTCTCTCATGCAAGGTTTTGTCGCAGTTGCAGCAACCTCCATTGTGGTGGTGATACTTAATCTTTCCTCAAAATATTTTAAACTTAGTCAGTTGTGGCTGGAACGTAGCGCACTCATTTTATTATTGTTATTGGGACTTTATTGGATTGCTCAAGGTTTAAAAGGCTTGAAGAAAAAACAATCTTTTCGTATCACATCTATTCAATCATTACCGAAACAGATTGGAGCAGCTTCACCATTTCGATATGAGCAAGGAAAAATAAGTCAAACACAATGTAGTTGTGGACATCAACATCTACCCAATGATCAACAGCTTAAGCAATCGGGTGATTTAAAATCTCAACTCTTAGTGATTTTAACCATTGGTATGCGACCGTGTAGTGGCGCCATTTTTGTGCTTTTTCTTGCTTATATGCTGGATCTGTATTGGTGGGGAATTTTAGCTACTTTTGCCATGTCTTTGGGGACAGGATTAATGCTTTCGCTTTTTGCAGCGTTAGTACGCTATGCGAGAAATGTCGCGACTCGCTTAGGGCATTGGTATGGTTTAGCGGGTTCTAATCAAAAAGGCGAAGCCATGATCAAATGTATTGCGGGTGCAATGATGATCTTTTTTGCACTAAGCTTGTTATATGGCACGATGGGGGCTGTAACAGGTGGCGCAGCCTTATTTGGTGGATAAAGAAAAGGGCAGCGTTTGCTGCCCATTTATTTGAAAATAGATTATTCAACCCAAGTGACGATTTCTTCAATTGGTCGACGAGATTTTTTGGTAATGTCTTTCGCACGATAACCAAATGTTGCTGCCACGGATACACCCCATTCACTTGGATCAAAGAGTCCTTCAGCGGCTAAAACTTCATTCATTTTATCGTAGTTAAAGCCTTCAATAGGGCAAGAATCTACACCGATAGCGGCAGCACCAGTTAGCATATTCGCTAATGCAATGTAGGTTTGTTTGCTTGTCCAGTCAAATAATGCTCGTTCGCTTTCTGCGGTTTTCATTTCAACTTCTTGTAAGCCTTTATATTTTTCCAAGGCTTTTTCTAATTGCTCGCCTTGTAAACCTCTACGCACCGCAACATCACGGAAGAAAGGTGTGTCATATCGAGCATTTTTCTTCGCAAGAATGATCACTAAATGACTACAATCATCTAATTGATATTGCATGCCCCAGCTAAAAGGTTTGAGTTTATCGCGTAATGCTTTATTTTGAATCACTAAGAACTTCCATGGCTCAGAGCCGGCAGAGCTTGGTGATAAACGAGCAAATTCTAAAATTGCCGCGAAATCTTCTTGGCTAATTTTTTTATTCGGATCGTAATAACGTGTGGAGCAGCGATTTTCGAATACCTGAAGCATTTGTTCGCGTGTAATTTGACTCATGTTTTCTTCCTCTTAACATTATCTAATTTGTGATCTTTCGACCGCACTTTAGCGCTCTTTCCAATATCCAATCCACTCTTTGAGTAATTGCATATTTTTCGTAATCGCGCCACCTTGTGGAATAAAATGCATCATATTGAGTCCATAACTGTCAGGCGTAATGCCTTCACCTACACTTGCAGGTAACACATCAAAACCTTGTTGTTGGAACAATAATTTTGCACGTTGCATATGCCATTCATTGGTGACTAAAATAATTTTGTGAATACCTTCTTTTTCTAATATTTTTTTGGTGAAAAGGGCATTTTCTTTGGTAGTAAGTGCTTTAGGTTCAATCCATTTAGTGGGCACATTAAAGAAGTTTTGGAGTTCTTCCGCAGCGATTTTTGCTTCAATGGCACCAGTTGGACTCGCCCCTGTAATTAATAATGGCAAGTGCGTTTCTTTTTGCAAGAATGCGGCATAGCGTAAGCGTTCAAGTTGAATAGCGGTTGAAGCTAATGGTGCATAAAGCTCTTTGCTATCACGTAAACCACCGCCAAGTAAAACGATCGCTTGAGCTTGTTGATAATCTTGCAGTGTTAAATGATCTTCAGTAATGAGACTGTCTTTAAGTACTTGTGCAGTGTAAGGAATGCTTAAAAGATAGAGTAGTGAGAAACCAAGTGCGGTCGAAATTCGGCTTAGTTTTCTGAAATTGAATTTAGCTAGAATAAGTGAAAGTCCCCATAAAATTAAAATATTAAATGGGGGAAGAATCATGGCTGTAATCAGTTTTTTCAATTCAAACATTATTTATCCAATTCAACAAAATCCAACTCTTTGGTCCACAATTTTGCGTAGCTGCTATTTTTACCATAAGAGTTATCACAAACACGATTTGGAATTTCTAACAAGCAAGAGAAAATATGACCATGTAAGCGAGTTGTGGTGACTTTATCATTCGCTAAGAATACTTGCGCAACACGCTTTACAATGCGTTGAGTATAGGCATACCAGAATTGATGGCAGAGATCTTTTAGCCAACTTAAACCAAATTTATTAGCCATTTTACTCATTCGCCAACTTAATGCTAAAACCACATCATCTTCGGTTGAAAGAATGTCTTCCCAGTCTTTTACATTGCTGTTGGCAGGCAGTTGCGCGAGGATATTTTTCTCTACATCACTTGCTTCAATGTCTTTACGTAAGAAATAAAGTTGTTCACCCGTTGTGCCTTGCTTGGTTTCCATCGTGCCATAAAGCTGATGCGCCATATCCGGTGATAAATAAACATGATCAGAAAATTGTGCAAATAAGTTCTCCGTTCTTTCATCGCGAGCCAGTAGATGGCAATCACTGTGGCTACGGAAAAGTGTGGCTGATTTTTGTAGATTTTTTTCATGCTTAAAATAAGCGGTTTGTGGTAACACAATAATGCGATTATTCGGGAAATGGGTCACCATTTCTTCACGGATCTTTTGATGTTGCGGATAAAGATCACCAAAGTTGCCACCACCATGTAAAAGAATGGTGGTGTTCGGTGTGATTTTTGCTTTGACTTCTTCAAGATCTAAATCGTATTCACAGCGTTTTAAGGTTACGTTAATGTGGTGATCTTTAAAAAATTGCTCGGTTCCGTGATAAATCAGCAAATCGCCCACGTTCAAATGAAGCGGGTAGTCGAAATAAAATACGTCATTTTTATCTTTGATCAGTTCGACAATAGGATTCAGTTTGTTTTTTAAATCAATAAGGATTTGATTCATTTTTTTACTCTTTTCTTTAAATAGCTAAACAAGAAATTTTTTTCTGCTGTGTTTAATCCGAAGATTAAAATAACACAGATTAATACCATTTCTAAAATGATGGATTGTCCAATAAATTCCAATAAAGAATAGCTGCGGGTGGTATCTGATATATAGATGATACCTAATAGCAGGCCAAATACCACGCCGACATTCATTAAATATGAGACAAATTCTTTTTGGTTAAATTTAATTTTTTTATTAATAAAATATAATCGATAGAGTTGTGAGATGACCATCGTACTAAATTTACCCACAAAGGCAAATACTGGATTATAGCCTAGTGTGAACAAATAATAAGCCAATGGCACTGTGCAAAGATCGATTAACGCTACGATGATATTGTATTGTTTTACGGTAGATGTGCCAATGGCTAATGCACTCATCCAAAATGCGCCAGCCATTGCACTGATCAATAAGCAAGCAATAATAGCTTGTACAAGTTGTTCAGTATATTGCGGAAGATGATCACCTAGCCAAAATGTCAATAAGGTATGGGTGAAATACAATACAGGTGCCGAGAGAATCGCCATTAAATAAAGTGAATATTTTGAAATACCAAGAATTAATTGGCGATTGCGATCATAATCTTTTGCCGCATAAGACTGAACCAACTGCGGATTAGCTGCCATTTGGAAATTATTCACAAAGCTATAAACGGCACCTTCTACTTGTGTTGCAATGGCAACGGCTGCATTGACTGCCACACCAAAGAATAAGTTAGATACCATATTCAAGCCTTGGGTCGAACCCACATAGGCAACTTGCCCCATGAGCATCCAACCGGAAAAACTCACCATTTCTTTGGTTTTGCTTAAATCTTTATATAAGCGGAAACGAGCAGCCTCTTTGAAATAATATTTAGTGAATAATACATAAAGAGAGAGCACGATTAAACTGACTGAAAGCAATAAGCAGCCATAAGTAATCAACCTATCGTAATGTGTGATATGACTTAAGATAAAGACAGAAGTTAGTTTTAAGATGGTTTCACCTAATCCCAACCAAGCATAGAATCCCATTTTTTCGTGCGCAACAATCATGGCATTGAATGGCACCTTGATGATTTCAACAAGGGCAATAATTAATGCTAATTGGTAAACGATATTGGCGGCTTGCAAGCGTTCAGCGGGGATCACCAATTTGTGATTTAAAAACCATAAACCGATGGTTTCGGCTAACACGAATACGATAAAAATAATGAGTAGATGATTTAAGATGCTAATATTAAAGACTTTATTGACACGTTGAATGTCATTGGAGGCTTTTTCTACGTTGATGAAACGCTGAGTAGTGGCGGTCATTGTGCCATTAAAAAAGGAAAATAAGACCACCACACCCATCACAATGTTGTAGATACCAAAATCTTCCACACCCAATACCTGCAATACCACACGAGAGATATACAGCATCGCCCCCATGTTGAAGAGCATTCGGATGTAAAGAAATAGCGTATTTTTGGCAATGGTTTTATTTGACATTGTGAGAATGAAATTGGAAAAATTGGGGGAATTATAGGGGGGATTGGGATGTGTAGCAAGCCTTGAGAGACTTCTTATAAGTTCAATCGTATTTAGTAAAAAAAAAGAAAAGGCTAAATATAAATTTAGCCTTTTATTATTTAGACGATGCAGACTGCCAAATCTAGTTGCTTATTATGGAACTGATGCAATGTGCCACGATGACCCACGCTCAGAATGATCATATTGGGTAACCGCTCTTTAATTGTTTTATAAAGGAGGTACTCGGTTGGCTCATCAAGTGCTGATGTGGTTTCATCTAAAAAGACTACTTCAGGTTTCGTCAGTAAAATCCGAATAAATGCCACGCGCTGTAATTCACCTGGCGACAAAATTGCTTGCCAATCGTTCTCTACATCAAGGCTATGAAGATATTTATCTAAACAGCAATCAGTCAGTGTTTTTTCCAATTCAGGATGATAAGGATCAATATCTGGATAGCAAATCGCTTCACGTAACGTGCCTTGTGGCATATAAGGGCGCTGCGGTAAGAATAAACTAGTCACACAAGGATGTTCCACCAGACCCACTGTCTCAAAAGGATAAATTCCCGCCATCGCTTTTAATATAGAGGTTTTCCCTGTGCCAGATGGACCTTGAATTAATAAAGCATCACCATTTTTTAACTCAATATTTAAATTATTGAGTAACAATCTACCTTGCTCATCTTTAATACCAAAGTTTGATAATGCAACACGGTTAGAACATTTCATGGGCTGATGAACCTCTAAATGATCTAATTCATCCAATTTAGTCATAAAACCATAAAGACGATTTAAGCGCGCTTGGTAGAGCGTAAATTCTTCATAGAACAAACGGAAGAAAGAAAGTGCGGTCATTAATCGGTTAAATGCTTGCACAGTTTGGTGCATATCGCCCAGTTTGATTTGTCCAGTGAAAAAACGAGGTGCTTGTAGCATTAACGGTAAGAGTTTTGCAACGCGTGTGACACTTCCATTAAAGCCGTCTAATCCTAACATTCTTAATACAATTGCCCAACGGTTATGAATGATTTGAGCAAATTTGTTTTTCAATAAATGTTGTTCTTGCAGTTCACCTTGATAGAAAGCGATACTTTCCGCATTATCTCGCACTCGAATCAAAGAATAACGATAGTCACCATTAAGTTTTTCTTTGTTAAAGTTTAACTTGATCAAAGGGTGACCAATCCAAACAGACATTAATGTTGCCAGGATAATAAAGGCGTAAATAAAGAAGACAACACCTTTTTCGATATTTAATCCAAAAAGACTTAATACACCTGAGAGAGACCAAAGGATGATAGTAAATTCAATGGTGGTCAGAACAGAATTAATCATGCCTCTTACAATAGTGACAGTGCTGCTGATGAATTCGCGAGCATCTTGTTCAATACGTTGGTCAATATTATCGGGTAGCTCTTTTTCGTATTTAAGACGATAGTATTTTTTATTTTCTAACCATCGTTTAACCAGGACTTTATTCAAGCTTTCCAACCAACGGATTTCAAATACTTGTTGCAAGAAATAATCGGCGATGGAGTGGATAACTTGTACCAATACTAAGAGAGCATTCAGTTTTGCAAAGAACCAAAACTTATCCGCATCTAATTCCTGCATGGAGCTATAAAGTCCATTGTAGAAAAAAGAATTGAGAACACTGAAGCGTACTTCTAACAAAATCATGGTAAACAACACCAATAGCATAACGATGATTTTGATGCTGTTACGGCGATTAATCGAAGGGGATGCAATATGCCAAAACTTTTGACCAAATGTGGTTTGTTTTAGTGCTGCCATCACTACACTAAAGCATAAAACCACCCAGAAAAGTGCGGTCAAAATCCAGCTTAAACTTGAGTTAAGTTCAGTTTGCCAATTCATTGATTATCCATAAAGTAAAAAACGAAAAAAGGGCGAAATATTCGCCCTAATATTGTGCGCTCAATTAAAACTCAACTTTCGTGTTGAAGATAAATTCACGTCCATAACCTAATGCAACAGGGATTAACGTGTTTGTTGCGTTACCAGAGGTAGATGGATAGTAAGTTTTATCTGTTAAGTTTTTACCGTTAAGTTGGAAGGATACTTTCTTGCCAGAGATTTTTGTATCGTAAGCAATAAAGGCATCATATACCACGGAATGAGGTAATTTGTATGCTTTGGTGTAATCACTGTTATAAGCATGCCAAGAACCTAAATAACGAGCACCACCACCAACACGGATGTTACCAAAATCAAATTCACCAACGTTATAAGCTAAGAATAGAGAAGCTTGATGTTTTGGTACACCTGAAAGTTGTTGATTTACCGCATCAGGATAAAGCTCATTTTCAAGTGATTTTACCTTGGTGTAGGTATAGTTAGCCGCTACGCTTAGGTTATCAGTAATTTGACCATTAAGATCGAATTCCACACCGCGAGAACGTTGTTTGCCGACGATATTTAATTGTGCATTTGAACCCGAACCAACGGCTTCTGCCACATTACGTTTGGTGATATTGAATAATGCAAGTGTCGCGTTGAAGCCAGAGTTTTCGTATTTTGCACCAATTTCAAAAGATTTACCTTGTTCTGGTTTTAAATCGCCGCTAACAGGTGTTGCAACACTCATTTGTGGACGGAAAGACTCAGCGTAGTTAGCAAATGTCGCAATATGTGGCGTAAATTTATATACGGCACCTAATTGATACAATAATTTACCATCGTGCTGATCAGTATTTCCTGTTCTTGTTAGATTTTGGCCTTTTTTACAGTTTGCAGCATTTAAACAATGACGTCCCGCAAATTGATCAAAGTACTCATAACGTAAACCACCTGTCATGATAAAGTTATCTGTAAAGTAAGCGGTATCTTGAATATAAACACCAACGGTTTTGAGATGGTTATATTGGTAAGCGTTGCCGTTACCGTTTTTATGTTCTGCAACAGGATTAGTATAGACTGGATTATCAATATTGATATCTGACTTTGTAATGCCTTGGTTATAAATAGGTCCAATATCACGGATATTACGCATGACATCTACACCGGCTACAAAACGGTTAGCAATATCACCAATACCAAATTCACCAACGATATTTAATGTACCACTATGAACACGTTGATCGCCTTGTTGCTGCTCAATTGCACGACGGGCTGTACGAGTTTTAACGTTAATATTTGTGATGCGAGCTTGATCGTAGAAATATTTGTAACGAGCGTAGCTATAACCCGCATTTAATTTCCAACCGTCACTTAATTTGTGTTCAATTTTGAAATCAATGTTATCGGTTTTTGCGGTTGTTTCATTATTAGGCTCATCTAAACGACGAGATACAGGGATATCTGGTAATGCATTAGTTGCCGTTAAAAGATTTGTACCACGATCAAATGGCTCAAGAATATCTTTGTGTTCATAAGAAATAAGTACTTTAGTTTTATCATTTTCCCAAGAAAGTGATGGTGCGTAAGTGGTATTTTTCACTTTGCCAAAATTACGCCAGTAGTCTTTTTCTTGTTTGTCATAGATAAAGCGGTAAGCAAAACCATTTCCTAAGCCACCAGTGAAATCTAATTGTGTTCCCCATAGTCTATGATTACCTAAAGTTCCACCAATGACATAGCGAGGTGTTTGTTGTGGTTTTTTAGTAATGATATTGACCACGCCACCTGGATCTTGAATACCATAAAGCACAGATGCAGGCCCTTTTAAAACTTCAACGGTTTCAGTTGTCGCGCTAAAGTTTTTAGCTGGGCCAGCTTGTAAACCATTACGCATAATCGAGTTGTCACGGTTTCCACCAAAACCACGTTTTTGAATAGAGTCAAACATACCACCTAACGTATTCGCTTGACTCACACCGCTGACGTTATAAAGTGCATCAATGAGTGATTCAGGTTTACGATCTTCTAATAATTTAGTCGAAAGGATATTGACAGTATTTGGCGTATCGAATACAGGCACTTCAGCTTTTGATACGACGGATGTCCCTGTCGTTTGATAACCATTTTGTTTGATACCCGTATCTTGAACATTGATTTGCTCAAGCACTTCGGTATTTGTATTTGCGGCTTGCTCAGTCTCCGCAAAAGTAGACGCGGAGAAACTCGCCAAAAGTGCGGTTGAAATAAGACTTAATTTAAATTTCATAATTGTTTTCCGATATATAACCCGATAGATAATAAAAGAGCCGCAAGTATAGCGAAAACGTTTACGTCAATCAATGCAAATTATTTTCATTTATATATGTGATTATCCAGAAAAGATTCATTCAAATTAAGCAGGGGATAAAAAGAAAAAATCCCAAGCTAAAAAGCTTGGGATTGCAATATGGTGCGACTAGCTGAACCCGAATTCACTTGTAGCATATTGATTTTTAATGTTTATTTTTCAAAGTCTAAAATCTTGTTACTAAGCTTGTTACTAAAACTATTTTTCATTGCGAATTTACTATTCATTCTACACTACAATAACATTGCCTAACTTAAAATAATATAGTTTTTATAAAATAGTCTTCACCTCTCCACTTTTTAAAGTAAACAAGAAAAAAATCTTTATTTATTATGTATTTATAATAGTGAAGGCTGTTTATTTTAGTCTTCACTAAGTCTTCACCAGTCTTCACTAATCAAAAAAAACATCTCAATACAGAATATCCAATCCCTAACTGTTCAAAAATTAAGCAATCAAACAGCCTTAACTTATCGTATCTAAACGTAACTAAATTATTGAAAAATAAGGTGTTTATTTAATAAACAAAACACTATATATTATATTTTGACTTAATAAAAGTCGTCTAAATTTAGACAAAGAAATCTCATAAGGAATAGATGAATATGTTTAAAAAACTAATTGAGTTACGCCAACAAAAGGCGGAAAAAGTCGCAGAAATGCGCTCAATGCTTGAAAAAGCAGAAAAAGAAAACCGTTCATTGAATGAATCTGAATCAGTAGATTTTGAAAAGCTGAAAGATTTAGTAAAACAAATGAGCGATGAAATCAGCAAATATGAGGCAGTAGCTGATGAAGAACGAAACCTTAACGAACAATCTCAACAGGTAGAACAACGCAACATGAAACAACTTTCAAATGATGAGTTACGCCATTATGTGAAAACTGGTGAACTTCGCAATTTAACTACGGATAACGGTGAAGATGGCGGCTATTCAGTTATCCCACAGTTAGACAAAGATGTAATGAAACGCTTAACAGACGATAGCGTAATGCGCCAACTTTGTAACGTAGTACGCTTACCGGTTGGGGCGAAAGAATACAAAAAATTAGTATCAGCTGGCGGTGCAGCAGTAGAACACGGCACAGAAGGCACAGCACGCAACGGCACAGCAAGCCCGAAACTTCATGAAGTAACAATCGCTTTAAATTCAATCTATGCTTATCCTAAGACTACACAAGAAATCTTAGACTTCTCAAGCATTGATGTTTTAGGTTGGCTAACTGATGAAATTTCTGAAACCTTCACAGAAACAGAAGAAACTGATTTAACTTCCGGTGATGGTAACAAAAAATCAAAAGGCTTCTTAACCTACCAACGCACAACCGAAGATGACAAAGTACGCCAATTTGGCAAACTTCAAAAAATTGAAGTAGCAGGCGTAGCGAAGATTGATGCAGATACTTTAATCGATGCGTTCTATACACTTCATAGCAAATACCGTAAAAATGCGGTTTGGGTGATGTCATCAACGATTGCAGCAGCATTACAAAAACTTAAAAACAAAAACGGTGATTATATCTGGCGCGATGGTTTAACAGCCGATGCCCCAGCAACATTATTAGGCCGCCCAGTCCACTTCTTAGAAACAATGCCGACAGGTGGAGCAAATAAAGCAGTAATTGCCTTCGGTGACTTCAAACGCGGATATTTCATTGTAGATCACGAAACAGGCGTGCGAACCCGTCCGGACAACTTAACCGAACCGGGATTCTATAAAGTACACACCGATAAATATTTAGGTGGTGGCGTAGTAGATTCAAATGCTATCAAAGTGATTGAGACAACAGCATAAATCATAGAGGGGCGAAAGCCCCTTTTTTTGCTTAATAGGTGAAATATGAATAAAGAATTTGAAATCCGCTCCGCAACACTTTCTACCGATGAAGAAAACCAAAAGCTAGTTGGTTATGTAGTGAAATGGAATAGCCCTTCACAAGTGCTTTATTGTGATTTTGTGGAATCCTTTGCGCCAAAAGCTTTTAGTGACAGCCTGGCTAGTGGGGAAGATGTGCGAGCACTCTTTGAACATGACTGCAGTAAGTTACTAGGTCGAACAAGTTCGGGAACATTAAAGCTAGAAGAGGATTCTATAGGTTTACGCTTTGAACTAAGCCCACCTGATACAACGACAGGAAAAGATTTATTAGTTAGTGTTTCACGTGGTGATATTACAGGGATGTCTTTCGGATTCCGAGCGATGGAAGAAGAATGGAAATTTGATGTTGAACCTTATCAAAGAACAGTGATTAAAGCGGAGCTATTTGAAGTTACCGTAACAAGTATTCCAGCTTATCCGGAAAGTAGTGTTGAAATCGCTAAGCGTTCGATGGTGGCCGCTAAAGAAAAAACGCAAGATAAATCTACCGCACTTTTAAGCAAGTGGGTTGATGTAATGGGGGCATAATATGTGGAATCCTTTTAGACGAAAAGAGCAACGCAGCGAGCCAATCACTATTGATGAATTCCTATCTTACATGGGCGTAAACAATACAGGTGCGGGCGAATATGTCAGCCCACAAACGGCAGAGGCTCTACCAGCGGTTATGAACGCAGTAACAGTGATTGCCGAATCGGTAGCATCTATGCCTTGTTATCTGTACGCACTGAAAGAAGATGGGCGAGAAAGAATCTACCGTCATCCGGTTGAATATCTTTTAAATGAAATGCCTAACCGAAATCAAACGCCTTACCAGTTCAAATATACGATGATGCGCCATTGTTTGCTAACTGGTAATGCTTATGCTGTGATTGAGTGGAATAACAAGGGTGAACCTGTAAGCCTTACACCTTACCAGCCGAGTGCAGTAAATATCTTCCGTAAAGTAACAGGCGAACACATTTACCAAGTAACGGACTTAAACGGAGTTACTAGAAACTACCTTCAAGATGAAATCTTACACTTACGCCATAGTTCCCTTGATGGATTTATGGGGCGTTCACCTGTGACTGTTTGCCGCGAAACTATCGGGCTAGGTTTAGCACAACAACGACATGGCGCAGCAATCATGAAAAACGGATTGATGGCCAGCGGATTAATCTCAACGGCCGAATGGTTAGACGATGCGAAAGCACAGAAAGCAGTGAAAGCCTTAGAGCGTTACAAAGGCGCGAAGAACGCGGGGAAAACACCAATCCTTGAAGGCTCAATGGAATACAAACAATTAGGCATGACAAACCAAGATGCCGAATGGTTACAAAGTCGAACCTTCACAATTTCTGATATAGCCCGAATCTACAACATAAGCCCGATTTTCCTACAAGATTATTCCAATAGTAGTTATGCGAATTTCAGTGAGGCCAGTAGAGCGTTCTTATCACAAACCTTGCGCCCATGGCTAACTAACTTTGAACAACAGCTTAAAGATGCCTTAATGATTGACTTAACGAGCAGTAGCAAGAAACGGCACTTAATCGAATTTGACACAAGCGACTTACTCCGCACCAGTCAAAACGAACGTTTCAATAGTTACGATGTGGCGATTAAAGCGGGCGTAATGTCACCTAATGAAGTTCGCAGACGTGAAGGCTTGCCGCCTTATGCTGGCGGTGATGAATTCAGCCAAGCATGGAAACAAACCGTAGAAGTTAAACGCAATGATAGCGTAAACGAAAACGAGGTGAACGATGCCTAGAATGATTAGAGCCGGTAAATATAACAAGGCGATAAGTTTACAAAAACAAGTAAATGAAACTAATGATTATGGCGGATTTGTAAGTAAGTGGAAAACCGTTGCGAATATACGCGCAGCGGTTGAACCGTTACAGGGTAGAGAGTTCTTTGCTAGCGCAAGCGTAACGAATGAAAACATTGTGCGAATCCGTATTAGATACGGAACGAATGTGGATAACACAATGCGCGTGAAATACGGTAATCGTAACTTAGAAATAACCAGCATCATTGATAGCAAGGAATCACACAGGGAATTACAACTTATTTGTAAAGAGGTAAGCAATGGAAAAAACTGATTTAACGCTTGAAGAAATTAAGCAGCATTTAAATGTAGATCATGATTTAGATGATGACTTAATCGAAAGCTATAAGGTAGCAGCCCTTGAAGTATGCCAAAAGCATATAGGCAAAACCTTTGGTGATGAAGAAACAGAAAACACCGTTCCTTTTACCCCAGCTATAAAAGTGGGCTGTTTAATGTATATCGGGCATTTATACAGTAACCGAGAAATAACAACGGATGCCCCTCAAACGCTTATCCCTATGACTGTTAAATCTCTATGGGATGTTTACCGTGAGCCTTGCGCTTACTAAGAATTTAGTAATCGATATGCCTTATCAACCACTAAGACGATGCAGCTATCCTAACTGTAAAAACAAAGTAAAGTCCGGTAGATGCGAAGAACATAAGCCAAAAGACACAAGAGCCAGCAGTAGCGCGCGAGGATATGACCATAAGTGGAGCAAGTACCGCGCGCAATACTTACGCTTTCACCCGCTTTGTGTAATGTGTTTAGAGAAAGGAATCTACACACCAGCAACGGTAATAGACCACATTAAGCCAGTAGAGAACGGACAGGCAGACCCTCTATTCTGGGTTGAATCTAATCATCAAGCTTTATGCCGAAATTGTCACAGTTACAAAACACGAGTAATAGACCAACGCGGATATGGAGCGAAAAAAGAATGATTAGACGGGTGGGGGGAGTTTAAAAAAGAAAGGCTCAAGCCGTCAGAACCGCCCTCCCAACTCAATTTTTACGCAAGGCAATTTTTTTGAAAATAAGGAAATGTATGAGTAAGAGAAGAAACTATAAAACCCCTGATTTTTTAGATGGTATCGCTAAAACCCAATGGAAAAGCCGAATTAAACAACTTTCGGAGCGTGGCGATATTAAAGCAGAAGATTTAACGAACCTTGAAATTTATTGCGAAAACTACGCAATTTGGCGTCATTCCGTAGCAGATTTAGCCAAAAATGGCTTCATTATTGTGAATAGTCAAGGCACTCAATCAAGAAATCCAGCTTTGTCAGCGAAAGCAGATGCCGAAAAGGTGATGATTAAGATGTCATCATTGCTAGGTTTCGACCCTGTAAGCCGCAGAAAAAATCCTATTGAAGTAGATGAAAACGATATCTTAGATGAAATCCTAACTATGTAGGCGAAATATGGAAATATGGCACGCATACGCAGAGAAAATCAAATCGGGTGAGTTAGTGGCTTGTAAGAAGATAAAACAAGCCGTAGAGCGTTATTTTAACGATTTAAACAATCCCGATTATTTCTTTGATGATGGAGCAGTTAATAAGTTTTTAGCTTTCTCGAAACTATGCCCGCACGTTAAAGGACACTTACGCGGACAGCCAATTATTCTTTCAGATTGGCAAGTCTTTCTCTTTGCCAACATTCTAGGCTTTAAGCGTAAAGACACAGGATTAAGAAAGTATCGTTCCGCTTACGTTCAAGTAGCAAGAAAGAACGCTAAATCAACGATAGCAGCCGTTTTAGCTAATTGGTTTTTAGTGATGGAAGGCGGACAGCAGGATATATACACCGCAGCCGTTAGCCGAGATCAAGCAAGGATAGTTTTTGATGATGCTCGTCAAATGTGTTTACTTTCAGCTCCATTGAAAAAACGCCTTAACATTCAACAACACAAGCTAATCAATCCAAAGAACAACAGCATTATGCGGCCGCTTGCCGCTAAATCTTCAACCATTGAAGGAACTAACCCTAGTTTAGCGATTGTTGATGAATATCACCTACACACGGACAACAGCGTATATAGCGCGTTAGAGCTAGGGCAAGGCGCACGCCCTGAAGGTTTACTCTTTGCCATTACAACAGCCGGAAGTAACGTTATTTCCGCCTGTAAGCAGCATTATGATTATTGCGCTCAAATCCTTGAAGGGAATGAGCAGAACGATAGCTTATTTGTTTTGATTTTTGAGTTAGATGAAGAAAACGAAATCGACAATCAAGAAAACTGGATAAAAGCAAATCCGAATATAGGTAAATCCATTCCTTACCTAGACTTTGAGAACACTATCAAAAAGGCTAAGGGGATTCCGTCCGAATGGGTAGAAATGCTAACCAAGCGTTTTAATGTATGGTGTCAAGGAACTACTCCGTGGCTAGGTGATGGAAACTGGGAGCAATGTGAACGGAAGTACACAGACAGCGATTTACTTCATCAAACTTGCTATTTAGGGCTTGATTTATCAAGTACCAGCGACTTAACAAGCCTTTGTTATACATTCCCGCACGGAAACAAAGTTAGATTGCTTACACGGCACTACATTCCAGAATTTCAGCTTAACAACGTGGCAAATAAAAACCGCGCAATGTATCGGAAGTGGGTGCGGAATGGCTGGTTAATCACAACAGAAGGGGATTGCATCGACTACGACAAAATCAGAGACGATATTCTGAAAGATGCTGAACGGTTTGATATACAAATGATTGGCTTTGATGTATGGAACGCAACCCATTTACGAACACAATTACAAGCGGCGGGGCTTGAAGTAGAGCCATTCCCGCAAACATACCAACGATTTAGCCCAGTGGCAAAAAGTGCGGAAGTTTTAATAAACAGACAGATGATAGAACACAATGGCGATCCGGTGCTTGCGTGGGCTTTATCAAATGTAGTTATGGAAACTGATGCGAACGCCAACATAAAACCGAACAAGAAGAAAGCAGCAAACAAAATAGACCCAGCAGTCGCCTTCCTAATGTCTTTCGGCACTTATCAACTTGAATACGGTGATTTAATTTTCGAACTATCAGATGAACACAAACAGGCACTAGAGGAATTTAACGGATTGGATATATGATTAGATGTAAAGAGGCAAAACAGAACTTACTAATAGCGGCAGTGAAACACTATAAGAAATCTACCGCACTTTTCACTTTTATTAGCTTGTATGATGACAATGAACCTTATCCACTGGACGAAGTTATCTACATTCTTCAATGTAAATGCGATGCAGCAAAACGAGAAATAAACAACAGACCGAACAGCCCCAATATGGACGCGTTGGAAACGATTTACTTTATAGCCGCTAAGCAACTCAAAGAAATGAAGAAAGTTAAACGGAAATAGCAAACGTTAGGCAAAAAAATCCCCGCGTTTCACAACGAGGGGATGATGACATAATGACGTATCGAAAGACCATTTTTACAAGTATTCCCAATTCACTGGGAATCCCTGTTACACTTCAAATTAAAATGTAACATAATTATTATAATATCAATAGATTAGATATGAAAGAGCCGTAACTAAACGTAGTTAAACTTTATAATTAAATTTGTTATAATGAACAAAAATTAATCGGCTTTATTGATTAATAATTAGAGTTTTAGGAACAGAAAAGCCACCGCGCGAACGATGGTTTAAATTAAAGTCGTATGTAATAACCTTTATCACTCAAAGGGGAGTTTCTAAAGGCAATTCAATTATCCGCCTTTACTAAATAAACTTCAAGCCCTTTGAGCCAAAGAATATAGCGAACGGCTAACATTTCCTAAAAACCAACCAAATATAGCGCATCTAGGCTGATCCCCGAAAACAAAGAACCTTACTTTGCTGGTGCGCTCTCTCAAATAAGGACTAAATGCGAAAGGGGCGTTTTATGAAGATATTAAAGTTTTTGCCTAAACAGGCATACTCCATCACAGATGCGGTAAAATATATTTCATTAAACTACGATATTAATATTTCAGAGCGTGATTTAATAGGTTACATTCAAACAGGAGAGTTAAAAGCCTCAATTTATCTTGATGGCAGGCTAAGCAAGGTAGAATCAATAAACAGGAAAGAACTGTCAAAAGATATGGCTTTAGAGGTTAGAAATGAAGAAATATTCTTACAGTTTAATAAAAGTGAGATTAACGCAAAAATTAATCACATTAGAGATTTTGAAATATTTAGAATAGATATAAATAATATATATTTTAATTTAATAATTATTTTAAATGATAGATTTTATCTAGATGATTATTTTGAAAACAACAATCAAATAAATCTTTATAGTGGTGAATTAGATAAGTTTCAGAATATTATATTTAATGGGTACTTTCCGGTTAGTAATCTGATATTAAATGAATATAATACAGATGAATTGATAGAAGCTGGCGGGATTAATGAGTTCCCAGATATAAAGATGAGTATTGACGATGATTTTTATATTCATATTCCGATCTATGAGAATAGAACCGGGATAAGACTAGAAGATCTACACATTCTACATAAAGATATTGTTTCGTTCTTAGAATTTTTTTCTATTATTGATAGTGAAGATAAACAAGACGAAATTCAGCGGCTAAAAAATAAACTCGAATTAAAGGGTAAGCAAACAGAAGAACTGTTACCAGCTTTAGAAAAACTGAAAGATGAATTATCAGAAAAGGATAAAAAAATAGCTGAATTACAGGCTGCACTTGATAATATGGATTATCCAATACAATTAAATGAGTTCATGGAGAACGACCGCTTAGCATTAGCTATTCAAGCCAGAAAAGAATATTGGGCGAACTACTATCCAAACTTAAATAACGCCCCTAAAGCGGAAGCAACGGCAAAAGAAATTCAAGAAAAATATAACCTTTCTCAAAAACAAGCAACCGCGATAGAAATCGTCGCCTGTCCTATCAATCGTAACTAATTGATTTTATAACTATCATAGTAAAGGGTGACAGTAAAAGTTCACTATCACCCTATTGCTATAACCCCACCTTAACGCGTTTTAATTACTCTCGTAACGTTACAACTCAACGCGGTTACTTAAACCCGCACAAGTTAAACATAAAGAGAGGTGTTCTTCATGAATCAAACGCAAATCCAATCACAAAAATTAATTCCTGGTAAAACTGTTTGCCGCATCGTTGGCTTTCAGCGCACAAAACTAAATTGTTTAGTTAAAGAAAAAAAATTCCCACAACCTATTCGACTTTCACAAACCTTTGTCCTATGGGATGTAGAAGAAGTAAATCAATGGATTGAAGAACAAAAAGCGGCACGCGCTTAATTAATGGAGGAAATAATGACTACAAGACTAATGACAATCGCTAAAGAACTTATTTTAAAACCGAAAACAGGTATTAGTGAGAAAGAAAGTTATTTCAACGTTCATTTCCTCAATGCTCGTAATGAGGTTAATGAGATTGAAAGAATTTTAGGGATTGAATTGAACCGAGAACGTGAGGTTAGTCAGACTGGGAAACTGTTTACCCGCTATATGCTTGCTAATGCGGAACAGGTGGAAAGAGTTGCCAGTTTATACAACCAAAAACTAGCAGCAAAACAAGCTAAAGGGAAACTTCTTGATGAATATCCCATTTCACCCGCGCAAATAAATCAAGTTATTGATGCGCATTTTAAGCAATAGAAAAGACAAACGCCGCAAGGCTCTCCCAAGCGGCGTATTCAACCTTAAGAATCTCTCAAAAGGTAAATCTCAAATCAATACGAGGACTTAAAACATGAAGAAAATTACCATGAATTTAAATCATATATATTGTAAACAATATGAAATATTTTTCAAGTTGTTTTTGATTGAAATCGCTTTACAAACCACAGTTAAATTTGGCATCATGAACACGCAATCAGAAAAAGTGATTGCCAGCCGTGAGAAGCTGAATTATTTACTGGCGAACGATAGCACGCCACAAAACCGTGCTTTTTTTGTTCGTAACATTCGCACACCTAAAGAATATGCGGATTTTGCTTTACATATAAATCCGATCATTCTCTCAATGGTAGAGCGTAATGGGCAACCCTTAGCGGTTGGCTGTTTTCCAGTAAAGGCAGTTTCTCACCCTGTTACGTTCTACCGCCCGACCGTGAGAAGTCTAGCGGTAGATTCTGAAAAAATTTTACTGGAATCTACGCAAATGTATCAATTCATCTTCGCGGCTATTCGCCGTACTGATTTATCAAATCACCTTCAAAAAATCCGTATTACCGCTGATAGCGAACGCAACGCACGCGCTAAGCTTGCCCGTGAGTTCGTCTTAGTGCTTGCTGGAAGAATCAATCTTCAAAACGCTAGTGCTTTATCAGCAAATACTTTCCCTTCAATCTCTTTCGCGGAGGTGGACCATGCTTAGTTATGATGCTATTCAAATAGCTCTTCAAGATGTTGTTAATAGTAATGATGTAAGTGAACAGACCTTAGAGAAAATTCGCACAGAAAGCGAATGTCTTTGTGAATCTATCGAATATGGCTTAATGGAATTGGGCGATATGATAAGTCGTTTAGGTTTCTTTGCTGATTCTAAGCAGGATTTTGATAATCGAGCTATGAGCAATGATAACGTAAAACATATCGGAGCATTAATTCAGGCTAACGCTTATTTTCTTAATACCTTACGAGAAGCCTCTATCCAAGCAACTTATCATCTCAATGGTGGAGATAAGGGGGCGAAATGATGAAATCTAAAAAAATCAAATCATTCAAAGAGCCATACGTACCGACACCAGAGCAGTTAGAGAAAGCCTGTAAACGTATTAAACAATTCTTAGCCTTCGCAGAGGATTATCTACACACAGGACACTACAAAGGACTAGAGGCATCAATCGAGCAAATTAAGAAAGCAGCGACAATCAGAAGGGGGAAAGTAAATGCGTAAACAAACATTAAAAAGAAAAGTTAAAGGTAAAGAGCCATTCAATCCGTTAATGACGAAATATTCTCAACTTTCGCGCCAATTTCAACTAATCCTAGATAGTAACAAACGATGCCTTGAAGTTTATCCGGACGAGTTTCATCACAAAGTGAAATTCCGTAATGAACTAGCTGATTTAGTAATTAGATTAAAAGCTGGCTCAAAGTTACTTAATGAAATGGCTAAGTCGCAAGGTGCGGAACTTAATGATAAGTACGGAGCGTTAAAAGGCTTTAATCAAGCAAATAACTACTTAATCAATAAGCTTGTTGAAGTGGTAGAACAGATTGAGCAGTTACAGATTGAAAGAATTGAATTACAAAAAGGGAGTAAATAACATGAAAATCGATATTAATCGCTTAAACGAAACAGAATTCACCGCAATCACCTCGAGAGTAAGACAACGACAAGGGGAAGAAGTAAGCACTATTCCTTACACTATGGCTTGCGTTGCTGAATTAGCTAATATTTTCAGAACTTTCACTCCAGAACAGTGTGCGGCATTGATGCGGGTAAGAAATGAACTCTTCTTCCTTCGTATTTATCTTGATGAAATGATATCTAAAGCATCAGTATGTCAGCCGCCAGTAAGTGCTATGAGTGATGAAGATGCTGTAATTAAAGGATTATCTTTGGCGGCTATGGATGGACTGTTTGAAATTCTCTCAACTTTACAAAATGCGGCAGACGCCAGATTAGCTGAATCAATGCCGAATGGTTATAAGTATGTAGATGTAGGGGGAAAAGATGGCTCGATTAATTAATGCTCCGCATCTTGCGGATCAACCGCATGAACCTTATTCCGATTTATTTGTGCTGGCTGGCTCTAAAGCATGGCAAGCATGGGATAACGGAAAAGGTGAAGAATGGCAAATATTATGCCGATTAGTAGAAGGTTTAGAAAGCAAGCAAAAACCAGTCATTCTAGGCGAGAATCAATTAAGCAATATTTCTTCAACGCGTATAGCTAAAGAAGATCAGCAGTTAGTAAAGATTGCTCAATATGGCGAATTAAAACAGGAGGAAATCACCGCAATTTGTCAGAATTTAGCAAAAAACACTTCGGCCAGAGAAGTGAAACTCATTGATGCGGCCGCACAAGTGAAAGAGGATTTAAGCTCTTACATTCAACGCTTGCGAACTGATAAAAAGACAGCTGATTTAGCAGACCAATTGATGCCGCAAGAGAAGGTGAAAGATAGCGATTGGGCAGATAAAAAAGCACGCGCACTTTCTAAATATCTAGGATTTGATTTTGGATATATACCTCTCACAAAAGAAACGCTAACTTATAATGGCGTAAGTTGGGATCGATATGATGATGGAAATTTAATAAGCGGTGCAGTGCGTTTTTTTGAAGAAAACAATCTTAGATATAACGCGAATTCAATTGAATTGACTGTGAAAACATTGAAGATCCAATCTACGATAGTAGGCTCACCAAAACGAGGTTTATTAGCCTTTAGAAATGGAGTTCTAGATAGAAAAACTTTGGAGTTTTCAGAACACTCTAAAGAAAACTGGCTTTTATCGCATATTCCTCATGATTATATTGATGAGAAACAACCAACGCCAAATTTTGACAACTGGCTTGACTGGGTAAGCGATGGTAAACAAGATAAGAGAAATGCGATTTTAGCCGCGTTCTATATGATTCTTACCAATCGTTATAACTGGCAAATGTATCTGGAAGTTACAGGGCATGGCGGAAGTGGAAAATCAGTATTTGCTAAATTAGCCAAAATGTTAGTTGGTGAACAAAATATTAGTGCAGCATCTTTAGAAGATTTTGAAGACCCCAAAGAAATGGATGGATTTGAGGATAAACTACTATTGATTTGTTCAGAACAACAAGCATACGGTGGGAAAGGCTCTGGATTAAAACGCGTAACAGGTGGCGATGATGTTAGAATTGATAAAAAATATATTTCTAGATTTACCACAGTTATTCCAGCGGTTATCTTGGTAGTTAATAATGAGCCAACAAAATTTACTGATAGAAGTGGAGCAATAGAAAGACGGAGGGTTATTTTTTCTTTTGATAAAATCATCCCAGAAAAAGATAGAGACCCCGATTTTATGGATAAAATAGAAGGTGAAATTAGTGCTATCATTTACAAGATAATCCATTCTTTTAAATATCCATTAGAGGCAAAACAACTTCTAGAGCAGCAACAAAAAAGTGATGAGGCGTTAAAGATTAAAATCAATTCAGATCATATTGCTTTATTTTGTAGTTATTTTTACACCACAGAAGAAGAAAATGGGCTTGGAATTGGTAACGCAAAGATGCGCAGTCGTTTTAGAACTCACCTTTATCCTGCTTATTTAGAATTTGTAGATGCTATAAACCATGAATACCCGATAAGTTATAACAACTTTACGAGCGCAATCAGACAAGGGCTGATTCAAAATAGAAACCCTATTGGGTTTAAGAGTAAAAGGACAACAGGTGGAGTATTCAAAACAAATATTCACTTCAAAAATTATGATGAGTTTTTTAATGAATATTTACAAAAATAACAAAATATAGGGCGAAAGCCCTCTTTTTTTGATTATTACATAAGAATATAGTGGAGAGGTGGAGAGGTGATGACACCTGATTTTTAAGTGTTCACTTATTTAACTATATGATTTTAAAAGATAAAATGTGAAAAAGTGGATAGTGAAGGCAAAAAATCAAAAAATAAAAAAATTTTTAATCTTTTTCGCATTGCTCCACAAAATTACTCCATAATTGCATCACAGGGCGGCGGAGTTCTACATAATCGTAACGGTTATACGCCTGACTTGTTTTATTCCCAATGCTATGAGCAAGACAACTTTCAGCAATACGGAAATCAATTTGCTGATCTTCTAAAAACGTTCTAGCTATCGATCTCAATCCGTGAGCATCTTGAATCCCTTTGTAACCTATTTTTCTCAATGCGTTAGCTATTAGTTCTTTACTAGCTGATTGGTTAGGCTTGTGATAGTGAGAAAATACGAATTTGTCATCACCTGTTATAGGTTTCAATTCTTTCAGAATATCCATCATTAAAGATGAAAGCGGAACAATGTGAGGAAATTGCCCTTGTCTTGTTTTTTTCATTTTGATTGCTGGAATAGTCCATAGTTTCTTATCGAAATCAATTTCAGACCATTCAACAGAAACCGCCTCAGCCGGACGAACCATAGAAAGTAATTGCCAGCGGAACAAAACCTTTGTTAGATAATCCCTGTTTGAATTTTTGAAGTCTTGTAATAGTTTCGGTAGTTCTTCCGGTTTGATTGCTGGGTGATGTTTTTGAGGCTCTTTATGGTAAGCATCAGATGCTTTCAAGCAAGAATTAAACGAAATCAATCCTATTGTTACCGCATAATTTAAAATCTGATTAGCGAGGTTTAATAAACGGTGCAGCGTATCATTGAAACCTTTTTCATTTAATGGTCGAACAGTTTTAATCAATAAAGGGGAAGTAATCTGATCGATAGGGTAATTTCCAAGAGTAGGGAATAGATAGTTTTCTAATCTTGCCCAATTCTTTTCCATTGTCATAGGCTCAATTTCTTTACTTCTTTTTTCTTTCCAAAGTAAAGCGACTTTATAGAAAGTATTTTCGTTCTGTCCGTTTTTAATTAGTTCTTGTTCTTTTGTGTATTCTTGCGGATCGATACTTTGAGCGAGTAGGGCGCGATATTCTTCGCGTTTTTGGCGAGCTTGCGCAAGTGTTATAGCTGGATAAGTTCCAATAGTAAAAGAAGTGCGTTTATTTGTTACTGGGTGATAATAATTGAAAATCCAAGCCTTAGCACCGGTAGGCTTAATGCGTAAAAAAAGACCGTTACCATCACTTAGATTGTATTCTTTATCCTTTGTTTTCGCTTTATCTACTTCGGTATTTGTGAGCGGTTTAGTAACACGAGGCATCATTTTTCCTTAGTTTTAGTAACAAGATTTTTCGAAGTTTATCACCTTGTTACTAAACTTGTTACTAAAAAATGCGGTTAAAGACAATTAAGTCTGATTAGTGGCGATAAGTAAAAGGGCTGAAAAGCCTTGAAAACACTAGGAAAAACAAAACCCCGCGAGTAGTTTCGCGGGGCTGTGTTTAGGGTAAATGGTGCGACTAGCTGGACTCGAACCAGTGACCCCCACCATGTCAAGGTGGTGCTCTAACCAACTGAGCTATAGTCGCGTAAAAGATGTGGCAGATGATAAACAGTTTTAATGATGAAAACAAGGGGATTTGTTTTAAGTTAAATTTAGCTGCTAAAAAAATAACCAAAATTTGTTGCAAAAACTCTCAGTGCTTGTTTTGATTTTGCAGTGGTTTAAGCGTATAATGCGCGACGGTTTTTATCTCGGATGAGCCGAAATTAAAAAAGCTTTTTTAAATTGTAACTATTTGTGGAGTTTAGATAATGTCTAAAAAATTAAGAAGAACGAAGATTGTATGTACAATGGGTCCTGCAACAGACCGCGATAACAATCTTGAAAAAATTATCGCAGCAGGCGCTAATGTTGTGCGTATGAACTTTTCTCACGGCACACCAGACGATCATATCGGCCGTGCTGAGCGTGTTCGTTCAATCGCCAAAAAATTAGGTAAAACCGTGGCAATTTTAGGTGATTTACAAGGCCCTAAAATTCGTGTTTCTACTTTTAAAGATGGCAAAATTTTCTTAAATGTTGGCGATAAATTTATTCTTGATGCGGAATTACCAAAAGGTGAAGGTAATCAAGAAGCCGTTGGTTTAGACTATAAAACACTTCCACAAGATGTTGTGCCAGGCGATATTCTTTTATTAGATGACGGCCGTGTTCAATTAAAAGTGCTTTCTACTGATGGTGCAAAAGTATTTACTGAAGTGACAGTTGGCGGTCCATTATCGAACAATAAAGGGATCAACAAATTAGGCGGTGGCTTATCTGCAGATGCATTAACTGAAAAAGATAAAGCTGACATCATCACTGCTGCACGTATCGGTGTAGATTACTTAGCGGTATCTTTCCCACGTTCAAGTGCAGATTTAAACTATGCACGTGAATTAGCAAAACAAGCTGGTTTAGAAGCGAAAATCGTTGCTAAAGTTGAACGTGCTGAAACCGTAGTGGATGAAGCAGCGATGGATGATATTATCCTTGCTTCAGATGTAATCATGGTTGCACGTGGTGACTTAGGTGTTGAAATCGGTGATCCTGAATTAGTTGGCGTACAGAAAAAATTAATTCGTCGTTCACGTCAATTAAACCGTGCGGTAATCACTGCAACTCAAATGATGGAGTCAATGATCAGCAACCCAATGCCAACTCGTGCAGAAGTAATGGACGTGGCAAATGCGGTATTAGATGGTACTGATGCAGTAATGCTTTCAGCTGAAACTGCAGCAGGTCAATATCCAGCAGAAACAGTTGCAACAATGGCACGCGTATGTTTAGGTGCAGAAAAAATGCCTAGCATCAATATTTCTCATCACCGTTTAGATCGTGAGTTCAGAGATATTGAAGAATCAGTAGCAATGTCTGCAATGTACGCAGCAAACCACTTAAGCGGTATCGCTGCAATCATTACATTAAGCCACTCTGGCCGTACACCATTATTAATGTCACGTATTAGCTCTGGCTTACCAATCTTTGCACTTTCTCGTGTTCAAGAAACATTAAACCGTTGTGCATTATACCGCGGTGTCACACCAGTTCATTTTGATGGTGAATCTCGTAGCTCTGCAGGTGCAAAAGCAGCGATTAACCTATTAAAAGAAAAAGGTTATTTAGTTTCAGGTGATGTTGTTTTATTAACACAAGGTGATGAGTCAGAAGGTACAACTAACGTTTGTCGTACTTTAACTGTTGAATAATCAACATTCATGAATAAAAAAGAGCGGTGGATTTTTCCACCGTTTTTTTATATCTAAAATATTGAAAATATTGACCGAACTTTTTTCTTAAAACCACCTCGTATTTGCGGTATCATAGGCACAGTTTTTTAGTTTAAATTGAAATCCTTATGGCCTCACAAAGACAAATCCAATCACCTGATCAGAAAACTGAACAAGTTAGCATCCCGCCTCATTCCACTGAAGCTGAACAAGCCGTACTTGGCGGCATTATGTTGAGTAATCAACATTGGGATGGTATTGCTGAAAGAGTCATTGCTGAGGATTTTTATACTTTTGCGCATAAAGCGATCTTCCAAACGATGGAAGAGCTAATGCGCAATCAAACGCCGATTGATTTAATCACCCTTGATCAAGCCCTTAAAGCCAAAGGCATTAGTGATTCCGTAGGCGGTTTTGCTTATCTCGCTGATCTTTCCAATAACACCCCAAATGCCATTAATATTTTAGCTTATGCTGAAATTGTACGTGAAAAAGCGATTTTGCGTGAGCTTATTGCCGTGGGGAATCGTATTGCAGAAAACAGTTATTCGCCTAAAGGCAAAGACATCAAAATGGTGTTGGATGAAGCTGAAAGAGAGGTGTTTGCTATTGCTGAAAAACGCAGTTCTTCAACTGAAGGGCCACAAAATGTGATCAGTGTGTTGGAAAGCACTATTGCTCGTATTGATACCTTAAGTAAGCTTGAAAATCATAGCGGTGTGACAGGGGTCACAACAGGTTTCGTTGACTTAGATAAGAAAACCGCAGGTTTACAACCTTCCGATCTCATCATTGTTGCAGCACGTCCTTCCATGGGTAAAACCACCTTTGCGATGAACCTTTGTGAAAATGCCGCCATGGCAAGTGATAAGCCAGTGTTGGTATTTAGTTTAGAGATGCCAGCTGAACAAATCATGATGCGTATGATTGCCTCTCTTGCTCGCGTGGATCAAACCAAAATTCGTACAGGCCAAAACTTGGATGAAACGGAATGGAGCAAAATTGCTAGCGTGTTTGGGATGTTTAAGCAAAAAAATAATCTTTATATCGATGATTCATCTGGTTTAACCCCAACAGAATTACGTTCTCGTGCGCGTCGTGTGTATCGCGAAAATGGGGGCTTGAGTATGATTATGGTGGATTACCTTCAATTAATGCGCGTGCCCGGATTTTCAGATAACCGTACCTTAGAGATCGCTGAGATTTCCCGTTCATTAAAAGCATTAGCAAAAGAATTAGAAGTTCCAGTCATTGCACTTTCCCAGCTTAACCGTACATTGGAACAACGTGCAGATAAACGTCCGGTAAACTCAGATTTACGTGAATCAGGCTCTATTGAGCAGGATGCAGACTTGATTATGTTCATTTATCGTGACGAAGTGTATAACGATAATTCTGAAGATAAAGGGGTTGCTGAAATCATTATTGGTAAACAACGTAACGGTCCGATTGGTCGTGTACGTTTAGCATTTAACGGTCAGTTCTCACGCTTTGATAATCTTGCCGAGCAGCGTGAATACAGAGATGATTATTAGGCAAGAGATAACGGATTAGAAAAATGAACGTAAAACCGGCAACAGCGAAAATCAGTTCGCTTGCCTTAAAACATAATTTACAAGTTATTAAAGAAAAAGCGCCCCACAGTAAAATTATTGCCGTGGTAAAAGCAAATGCATATGGTCACGGTGTAGTATTCGTTTCATCCGCTTTAGAAAGTATGGTGGACTGCTTTGCCGTGGCTCGTTTAGAAGAAGCATTATCTTTACGCTCTAACGGCATTATCAAACCGATCTTATTGCTGGAAGGCTTTTTTGATGAAAAAGACTTACCGATTATTGCGGTAAATAACATTGAAACCGTGGTTCATAACCGTGAACAGCTTGAAGCATTACAACGAGCTGTAGTACCAAGTCCAATTAAAGTCTGGTTAAAAATTGATACTGGTATGCACCGTTTAGGTGTGTCACTTGATGAAGTGGATTATTTTTATCAAGAGCTGAAAAAACTTCCTCAAATTCAACCGCACTTAGGTTTTGTGAGCCATTTTAGCCGTGCTGATGAGTTAGATTCCGATTACACTCAAGTTCAGCTCGATCGTTTCCTTCAAGCGACAAAAGATAAAGCAGGAGAACGAACCATTGCCGCATCAGGTGGGATTCTATTCTGGCCAGAAGCGCATTTAGATTGTATTCGCCCAGGGATTATTATGTACGGCATTTCACCAACAGATACTGTAGGTGCTGAATTTGGTTTAACTCCCGTGATGAATTTAACGTCATCTTTGCTTTCTGTACGTGATCATAAAAAAGGGGAGCCTGTTGGCTATGGCGGTATTTGGACGAGTCCGAAAGATACTAAAATTGGCGTGGTTGCCATTGGTTATGGTGATGGATATCCGCGTGATGTGCCAGAAGGTACACCAGTTTATCTAAATGGTCGTATTGTTCCTATTGTTGGTCGTGTCTCAATGGATATGCTGACGGTGGATTTAGGTCCAGATAGCCAAGATAAAGTTGGTGATGAAGTGATTTTATGGGGTAAGGAATTACCAATTGAAACGGTAGCTAAATACAGTGGTATTTTAAGCTATGAATTGATTACAAAATTAACCCCTCGTGTTATAACAGAATATGTCGATTAATTGTTTTTGTAAGAAAGCAAAAATGTAAAGAATTCAATTTTTAAAAGGAAATATTCATGAAAAACATCAACCCAACCAATACACAAGCTTGGAAAGCACTTGAAGCTCACCAATCTCAACTGGCTAATACAACCATTGCTGATTTGTTCAAACAGGAACAAAATCGTTTTAATGATTATTCTTTAACTTTTGAAAATCAAATCTTAGTGGATTTTTCAAAAAATAAAATTAATCAAGAAACCCTCAAATTACTTCATCAATTAGCCAAAGAATCCGCATTAGATGAAGCGATTAATGCCATGTTTACGGGCGAAAAGATTAATCGCACAGAAAATCGTGCTGTATTACATACCGCACTTCGTAACCGTTCAAATACACCTGTATATGTAGATGGCAAAGATGTGATGCCAGAAGTGAATGCGGTATTAGCGAAAATGAGCGCATTCTGTGATCGTGTAATTTCAGGTGAGTGGAAAGGTTATACAGGAAAAGCAATTACTGATGTAGTGAATATTGGTATTGGTGGCTCAGACTTAGGTCCTTACATGGTCACTGAAGCACTTCGTCCTTATAAAAATCACTTGAATATGCACTTTGTTTCAAACGTGGATGGCACACATATTGCTGAAACGTTGAAAAAAGTAAATCCTGAAACCACACTTTTCTTAGTGGCGTCTAAAACCTTTACCACGCAAGAAACTATGACCAATGCGAACTCTGCACGTGATTGGCTATTAGCTGCAGCGAAAGATAACAGTGCGGTGGCAAAACACTTCGCAGCGCTTTCGACCAATGGTAAAGCCGTAGCGGAATTTGGAATTGATACCAATAATATGTTTGAGTTCTGGGATTGGGTTGGTGGCCGTTATTCTTTATGGTCTGCAATCGGTCTTTCAATTGCACTTTCAATCGGCTTTGATAATTTTGAAGCACTCTTAAGTGGTGCACATGAAATAGATAAACATTTCCGTACTGCGCCATTAGAAAAAAATATCCCTGCAACATTAGCATTGGTTGGTTTATGGAATACTAACTTCCTTGGTGCACAAACTGAGGCAATTTTACCTTATGACCAATATTTACATCGTTTTGCGGCTTATTTCCAACAAGGCAACATGGAATCAAACGGTAAATATGTTGATCGTAATGGCGATGTTATCCGTGATTATCAAACCGGCCCAATTATTTGGGGTGAACCAGGTACAAATGGTCAGCATGCGTTCTATCAATTGATTCACCAAGGTACGATGTTAATTCCTTGTGACTTTATCGCGCCGGCACAAAGCCATAATCCATTAGGTGATCACCACAGCAAATTGTTATCAAACTTCTTTGCACAAACTGAAGCGCTTGCATTTGGTAAAACCAAAGAAGAAGTCGAAGCAGAATTTGTGAAAGCGGGTAAATCTTTAGCTGAGGTAAAAGACATTGTGCCATTTAAAATCTTTACCGGTAACAAACCGACCAACTCTATTTTAGTGCAAAAAATTACACCATTTGTTCTTGGTGCATTAATTGCCATGTATGAACACAAAATTTTTACACAAGGTGTGATTTTTAATATCTTCAGTTTTGACCAATGGGGCGTGGAATTAGGTAAACAATTAGCGAATCGAATTCTTCCTGAATTGGCAGATAAAGAGAAAGTCTCAAGCCATGATAGCTCAACCAATGGATTGATTAACCAATTCAAAGCATGGCGCTAAGATAATATAAAGTAAAAGTGCGGTCAAAATTGACCGCACTTTTTTATTTTCATTAAACTGATTTGACTTTCCACATACAGCCTACGCTGATAAAAATTAGTGCCACAGCGACATAAAAAACAGAGTTGTAGTACCAAATTTCCGCAATAATACCCGCAATCGGTCCACCAATAATCCAACTACTTTTGGCTGCATTACTGAATAGCGTAGTGGCTGTGCCCATTTTAGTCGGCATTAAATCTTGGAAATACACCATGCCAATGGTAGCAGTAATACCAATAAAAATCGCATTAAGCATTTGTAATCCGATAAGCTG
Organism: Haemophilus sp. HMSC061E01; assembly: GCF_001810345.1. Lineage (NCBI taxonomy): Bacteria > Pseudomonadati > Pseudomonadota > Gammaproteobacteria > Pasteurellales > Pasteurellaceae > Haemophilus > Haemophilus sp. HMSC061E01. Next base: position 191,250 of record NZ_KV801015.1, on the reverse strand, counting down.
CCAAGTTTGCTCCGCAAATAATAAACTTGAATAAAAAGCAAGGCCTGAAACTAAAGCAATCATCATCAAGCGCTTTTTACTGAAATATTTGGTGAGATAGCCCGCAAAAATCATCACAGGAATTTCCAATCCAGCAGCCGTCCCCATCAATGTCCCTGCCAGTTCTTTGTTTAAATGTAATTCATTAATCACAAATAATGGCATATTAATGAGATACATGCTGTTACAGGTCCAAAGCAATAGGTTAGCGATGAACAAGTAAATCACACTTTTTCTTGGTGGCGTATTGTCTAAAATCTCTTGATTTTTAACCGCACTTTGGCGAGGAATTTTCGGCAATAATTTGCTGACGCCTGCACAAAGTAAAAAGGCAGAACCCGCCACCAAATACATGTAATCAAAGCCCCAGTTTAACGCAATGAAAAAAGAAAGCGGTGGCCCAACAATCCAAGCCAATGAGATTTGAGTTCGCATAATCGTGGTGAACATCACCGCTTCACGATGACTGCTTTCTGCATATTCTCGTGCTAAAGCAAAAGATTGTGGATTAGCGGATGAGCCCAATCCTAATAGGGTTGTACCGATAATAATCAACACATAATAATTTCGGCTATAAGCAAAAATCAGACAGCCAAGCACAGCAATCAAACAGCAAACAATCATCACTTTGCGACGGTCATCTTGCTTATCAGAATATTTCGCCAGAATTTGGCTTAAGATAATGCCAATAATGGCATTAACTGAATAGAATAAGCCCACAAAAAAAGGCGAAACTTGAATCTCTTGAGAGAGATACAAACTCAAAGTCGGTGTTTGAAACGCAGAGGCAATTCCCGTTAAAAAGGCAATCAATAGAAAATTGAACGCCACAAGATTAGATGGTGTTGCGTTTTGTTGTTGAACAAACATAGTCATTACTTAATAAGAGAACATGGTTGGAAATAAAAGTGCGGTTAATTTTAACCGCACTTGAGTTGATTATTTGTCATATTGAATTGCTGGTAAATAACCAATCATTAAATCCAATGGACGGCTACAGCTTATTGTATTTTCTCTGTTCTCAATGAAAAATCTTGATGTCATCGCTTTTTCACCCTGATTAAAGAAAATTTCAATAATTGAACGATCAAAGAAAATTTCAACAGTTTGCAGATTTTCAACTTCGCAGAAGCGTTTGGTATCGAATTTTTCCATTAAATCGGTTTGTTCGCTTTGACTGCGATCTAAGCAAACCAAGCCATTTTCATAAGAAAGTCGTAATGATTGTCCTTTTTCATTTTGGAAGAAGGTTAAGTCAAAGGCTTGGTTATTTGCCTCAAATTTAATATACGCACGATCTAAATTAGCAATATCAGCTTTTTCATTGAGATGAAGCGCAGAAAGTGCGGTCAGATTTTTGTATATTTTATCAATCGGGCATTGATAAATTTTCGAACCTTCTAAACGCAATTCTCTTGGTAAGGTTAAAGCTGAGTGCCATTTAAATTTGTCTGTTGGATAAGTTAAATCTGGCAAACCAATCCAACCGAAAAGCACGGCATGAGTTTGGTTATCTAAGCCTGCAAATGTTTGTGGGGCATAGAAATCAAAGCCTTGATCTAACTCACTAATATATTCTGCTTCAAAGGTTAAATCCGTTAATTTACCCACAGCATAAGTCGCATGATAATTGTTTTGGAATTGATGTTTTTCCCGAACTTTACCTTGTGGCGACCAAATAAAGACATCTTTATCACCCAGCTTCAATAGGTCAGGGCATTCCCACATAAACACGTTTGTATTGTCAAAAGCAGGTAAGGAAAGCTCACCTAATAAGCGAGGCGTACCTTCAAGATTATCCATTTCAAAAATAATGGCTGTTCCCGTGAGGTTTTCTCGCTGTGCACCACAGATAAAACGGATTTTGCCGTCTTTAGTTAAATACGGTTTAGGATCGCGAACATGCTCTGTATAACCTTCTGGCGCATTTTCAATTAACGGACGTTTGCTAAGCAACTTCCCGTTAAGATCGAAAATCGCTAAATTTTGATAAGGCACGCGTTGATTATCACTTGGACGACGAGTATTGCCAGTGTAGAACATGGCTAATTTATCACCGACTTTTAAAGCACCACCTGAATAACAGCCGTGAGATTCAAAAAGCTCACAAGGAATCAGATCATCCGCTGATTGGTAATGTTGGAAGTCTTTCGTGATTAAATGCTTCCAATGTTTCATCCCGTGAATTGCATCGAATGGAAACCATTGATAGAACAGATGATATTTCTCTCCATCGAAGATCAAACCATTCGGATCATTCATTAAGCCAGTTGGTGGGGCAATATGAAAGTGCGGTCGGAAATACTTGTCTTTTTGCACAGTTTGAGCAATTTCCGCAAGTTCGCCTTTTTCTGCGGCTAGAATACTTTTGTATTTGCCATTATTGAAAATAATCATAATTTAATCTTATTTGGGTAAGGTGTTTTTTAAGCAATCATAGCGTTGATTCATTGCGTCAGCCCATGTTTTTAATGATTTGATGGTTGCATGTTGTGAAGCATGAGTCCAAGCATCGCGAAATAATAGAAAATCAATTGCACACACGGCATTCAATGTACCGATATTTAATTCTTCACCAAAACTATCAATGGCTTTTTTTAGTTCAATTAAGCTTTGCTCAGTGCGGTCAAAAATTTGCTGATGACGTTCAAGCCACCATTGCTCTTGTGGACGAAGGCATTTTTCAGGTGCTACGGATATTTCATTCTCTAAAATACCATCTGCTAAATAATGTAAACGGAGAATTTCCCAACGTGTCTCTTTGTTCCCATAAAGTGAAGGTTGCGTACCAATGTGATCGAGATATTCTGCAATGAGTGAACTGTTATAAAGCCATTCACCATTTTCTCGTTGTAATGCCGGTAAACGACCAAGAGGATTGTCTAAGTTATGTGGCGAGTTCTTATCTAAACCACTGCTTGCGAGGAGTAATTCAACATGATCTTGCAATTGATGATATTGCACTACAGCACGGGCTTTTCTAGCATAAGGGCTAGAGTTCGAATACCAAAGTTTCATACATACTTCCTAAATTATTTTCATAAATAAAAGGTGCAGCTATTTGCACCTTTGCATGCTAATTCGCTAAAAATGCCGCTAATTGTGTTTGGTTTGGTAATGCAGACATCGCCCCTTTTGCCGTTGTTGCAAGAGCGCCGCAGGCATTAGCCTGACGGATGATTTGCACTAATACATCATTTTCTTTCCAGTTTGGATGCTGTGAAAGTCCAGCAAGTAGGCCACCAACGAAAGCATCGCCAGCACCCGTTGTATCAACAGGTTGTAAGGCTTTTCCAGAAATCACATCTTTCTTACCTTCTAAGTGATAGAGTGCACCATCTTTACCTAAAGTAACGATAATCAATTTTTCAGGATAAAGTGCGGTCACTTTTTCAAAGGCTTTTTCAAGGCTGTCAGTATTAGTCAAAAGCGTTAATTCTTCTTCAGAGAATTTCAATACGTCAGCTAATGCAACCGCTTCCATGACCACGGTTTTCATTTCTTCTAAGCTTGACCAAAGTGACTCACGTAGATTTGGATCGAAAGAGAAGAAACCGCCAGCGGCTTTAATACGACGAATGGCTTCGAAAGTTGCTTCGCGAGATGGATTATTAATCAGCGCAATAGAGCAGCAATGTAGCCATTCACCTTGTTGGAAAGGCGGTAAATCGCTGGCTTGTAAGAACTGGTCCGCACTTGGGTTTACCATAAAGGTAAAGCTGCGTTCACCATTATCTAGGCCAACCACAACCGTAGAGGTGCGATGTTGCGGATCTAAAATCATATGTTGTGTATTCACATTTTCCGCATTTAAGGTATCTTGCATAAATTGGCCAAGGGGATCGTTACCTACGCGACCAATAAAGGCACTCGGACTGCCTAAACGTGCGACACCAACTGCCACATTTGCAGGGGCACCACCGGCACAGCGTAAATAATGATTTTCACCGTCAGGAATAAGATCGACCACTGCATCGCCTGTTACCCAGATTTTTTGGCTCATTTAATTTTCCTTCTATTGTGGATATGAGTTAAAAAATAACCGCACTTAAAAAGAGCGGTCATTTCCATATGTGTTTTATGCGATGGTTACGCGTGCGAATTTACGCTTACCGACTTGGTAAACATTCGTGCCTTTCGGTGCGTTGGCTTTCATGTCTTCGACTTTTTCACCGTTAATTTTCACTCCACCTTGTTTCGCTGAGCGAATTGCTTCAGAAGTAGAAGGAACCAGTCCTGCTTCTTTTAATAAGGTAGCTAAACCAATTTCGCCTTCAAAAGTGAATTCAGGCATTTCATCCGGCATTGCACCTTTTTGGAAACGGTTAATAAATTCTTGTTCAGCTGCATCTGCCGCCGCTTCATTATGGAAACGAGCGATGATTTCTTTGGCTAATAAAATTTTCACGTCACGTGGGTTTTTACCATTTGCCACTTCAGCTTTTAATTCCGCAATTTCAGTGAGTGGACGGAAAGAAAGCAAGTTGTACCAATCCCACATTAATTCATCCGAGATTGACATAATTTTACCGAACATATCGCTTGGTTCATCTGTCACGCCGATGTAATTACCTAATGATTTAGACATTTTCTTCTCACCGTCTAAACCAACAAGTAATGGAAGCGTAATCGCTACTTGTGGTTTTTGACCAGCTGATTTTTGTAATTCACGACCAACAAGTAAGTTGAATTTTTGGTCAGTACCACCAAGTTCTACGTCTGCTTCTAATGCAACAGAGTCATAACCTTGTAATAAAGGATAAATAAATTCGTGAATTGCGATAGGTTGGTTGTTACCAAAACGTTTTTTGAAGTCATCACGTTCTAGCATACGCGCTACAGTATAGTTGCTTGCTAAACGGATCATCCCTTCAGTACCCAATTTACCCAACCATTCAGAGTTGAATACGATTTTTGTTTTTTGAGGGTCTAGAATTTTGTAAATCTGTTCTTTATAGGTTTCCGCATTGCGAAGCACGTCTTCACGGCTAAGCGGTGGGCGAGTGGTGTTTTTACCAGATGGGTCACCGACCATACCCGTGAAATCACCGATTAAGAAATAGACTTCGTGGCCTAATTGTTGGAATTGACGAAGTTTGTTTAATACCACGGTATGCCCTAAGTGAATATCTGGAGCAGTAGGGTCTGCACCAAGTTTAATTTTAAGTGGGCGATTTTCTTTCAGTTTCTCGATTAAATCTGCTTCAGAAAGAATCTCATCAGTACCGCGTTTTAGTTCAGCGAGAACGGTATTAATATCAGTCATTCTATTTCCTAATGTTATTTCAATATTAAAGGCTACATTATAGAGAATATGGCTGAAATGAAAAGATTGAGATGAAAAAAAACGCCTATTTGTGGGGAAATAGGCGTGAAGTTGGAGTGATTATCTGTTTGTTTTTGGAATATTTAGATGATAACCATTCTCAAATACCTTGTCAACAACAAAATGCAAATAATTCTCAATTATTTTTTTTAATCGATGTAAGGTACACTTTCTGTGAGAGAAAGTGCGGTCGGAATGCCATCTGAAATGTCAAATTTTCCTGCATAAGCATAAGCTTCTACGCCTTGTGATTTTGCGTCCTTTAAAAGACGATCATATTCAGGATCCACAAACTCAGCGATTTTAAAACGATCGAAGCCATCATGTAATCCAGCAAAGAGAACAACGGCGCGATGTCCTTGTTTTTTCATGGCTAAAAGCTCACGAACATGTTTTTGTCCACGAGTAGTCACCGCATCGGGAAACATGCCTAATGTACCTTTTACAAAGGTGATGGATTTCACTTCAACATAACAATCGGGCAAGCCTTCACCTTTAAGTAAGAAGTCGATACGGCTATTTTCTTCACCATATTTCACTTCAGGATAAATTTCATCATACATAGCCAGTTCTTTGATTTGTTTGTTTTGCAAGGCTTCAAAGACTAACTGGTTGGATCTGTGCGTGTTAATACAAACAAGTTGGTCGTTTGCTAATTGTGTTAATTCCCAACTATGTGGATATTTGCGCGTTTGGCTATCAGAATGAGAGTACCAAACGGTATCACCTTTTTCACCACAGCCAGTCATTGCACCGGTGTTTGCACAATGAATGGTGATCACTTCGCCATTTGGTAATTCAATATCAGTCAAAAAGCGTTTATAGCGACGAATTAATTTCGCGGCTTGTAGGGTAGGGAGTTGCATAGCGTATTCATTGTTAAAAGAAAGTGCGGTCGAATTTTATGACAAAATTGACCGCACTTTGTTCTTATGAATGTTGAGTAAATATTAAAAATTATTCAATGGCATATTCAATAGTGACGACTAAGCGCGCTTTTTTCTCAATAGTGCTTGTGTCGTAGCTACCAGTGTAATCGCTAGAGTCATCCGCATCGGGATTTGGTGCTTGAATGTAGAATGGCCCTTGTGAAGCGGATTTTAATACGCCAACTTTTACGTTACTGGTTTTCGCAAACTCTTCAGCACGAACATGCGCATCTTGGGTGGCTTTTGAAATTAGCTCACGTTTAATTTGTTCAAGATTTTCTAAGTAGTAATTTGGATCACCAAAACTAATATCTTGGTTGTTAGCTACTAATTGGTGAATATTGGTGAGGGCTTTTTGTAACTTAGTCAATTCTTTAGTTGAAATTCGGATTGATCTTGATGCATCAAAGCCATTCTCTCTACTTTTGGTTTCACCTTTTTCATTCTCATAATAGTCAGTATGAGTAGATACATCTAATTCGGTGATTTCTCGATTTTCATCAGTGAAACCTTGTGCTTTAAGGAAACGAACGGCTTCATTTAAGTTTTTCTGATTCGCTGCCATTGCGTCATTATAAGTCGCGCCCCAACCTGTTACGCGGATAACCCATGTACCTTGTGTTGAGGTATAGTGGCTTTCAGCCAATCCTTTTACTGAAATAGAGCCGGTTTGGCGTAAATTTTTAAATTGACTACCTAGGATAAACGCTGAAGCCATCAATCCGACGGCAAGGATAATGCCAAAAATAGCGAGATAAGATTTTTTACTGTTCATATAATGTCCATGATGTGGAATAAAAGAGTGCTTATTATAATGTAATTCAACTTATTGAGTAAGTTAATTTATTCACTATAACGCATATAAAAAATAACTTTAAAAGTTGACCGCACTTTTACCTTCTTAAATTTAAAAATTAAAACAAATTCTTGATTTACCATTGACTTTTTTACCTGTAGCCCTTACTTTACGAAGTGATGTTTCATCAAATTTATTCTTTGTAAAATAAGGAGCTTTTATGCAATCTCGCATTGTGGTTAATTCACAGGAAGAATCACTACTTAGCACACATAAAGTGCTACGTAATACCTATTTCTTATTGGGATTAACGATGGCATTTTCGGCAGTTGTTGCTTATATTTCTATGAGCTTAAACTTGCCTTATCCAAATCTTATCGTGTTACTTGTAGGTTTTTACGGTTTACTTTTTGTCACAAACCGTTTAGCAAATAGTGCATGGGGAATCTTGGCTGCATTCGCGTTCACTGGGTTTATGGGTTATACCATCGGGCCAATTTTAAACATGTATGTGGCGAGAGGAATGGAAGATTTAATTATGCTTGCATTCGCAGGTACAGCAATCGTCTTCTTTGCTTGTTCAGCTTATGTGCTTACAACGAAGAAAGATATGTCTTTCCTTTCTACCGCGATTTTCTCATTATTTATCGTGTTATTGTTAGGAATCGTGGCAAGTTTCTTCTTCCAAATTCCAGCATTAGCGGTAGGGATCAGCGCATTGTTTGTGGTGTTCTCAACAATGACAATCCTCTATGAAACTAGCAATATTATTCACGGTGGCGAAACAAACTATATTCGTGCAACAGTGAGTATTTATGTGTCAATTTACAACTTATTCATTAGCTTATTAAGATTACTTTCTATCTTCTCAAGTGATGATTAGTCAGTATTAAATTTAAAGACGCTCCTGATTAGGGGCGTTTTTTTGTTTTGAACTAATTTTCTTAAGATAAGTCTTAGCATACAGGTTCGCTTGTCGTGCCTATTAATAACTAAATAGGAGTTTTTATGAAATCTTTAAAATCACTTTTAACATTAACATCACTTGCATTAGCCGTATCTGGTTCTGCATTGGCAACGAATACATCTGTATTACCAACAAAAGAATCAGTCGTAACTAATTCAACATCAATGGTTGAAAGTACAAAAGCTGATGTAAAAAATGTAGCAAATGATAAGCTTAAATCAATGACTGATAGTGCGAGCTCAACGAAATCAAGCGCATTAGATAAAGTTAATGCCGCTAAAGAAAAAGCGACTTCCACGAAAGATGCAGTGAAAGATAAAGCAACTTCTGCAAAAGATGCGGTAAAAGAGAAAGCATCTGCTTTAAAAGAAAAAGCGACAGAGAATAATCAACCGTCCATGAAAGACAAAGCCACTGAAAAATTCAATTCAGTTAAAGATAATGCGAAAGAAAAAGCATCTGAAGCAAAAACAAAAGCCGCAGATAAAGTAAAAGAAGTGAAAGAAAAAGCGACTTCAACAAAAGAGTCAGCAAAAGAGAAAGTGGCTTCTTCTACAAAAGTAAACATCAATAAAGCGGATGCAGAAACATTACAAAAACTTTCTGGTATCGGTGAGAAAAAAGCACAAGCGATTATTGATTACCGTAACAAAGTGGGCAAAATCAAAAGTGCTGCCGAGCTTTCTAATATTGATGGTATCGGTGAAGCTACAATTGAAAAAATTACGCCATTCTTAAGTTTCTAAGAAAACTCAGATAAAACAGACCGCACTTTATGTGCGGTTTTTTGTTGAAGTAGATCACAAAATTGTAACAAAGTGTGATTTGAGGATTATTTCTTTTTTTATCCTATGTATAATGGGTGGACAACATCATGTAATACAAGGGGTAGATATGCAGCATTACAGTGCCTTTGATGAATGGTTGGCTTCAACCGCTTTGGGTGGTTCTAATCAATCGTATATTGAGGAATTATACGAACGTTATTTAGAAGATCCATCTTCAGTCGATGAAAGCTGGCGTGCTACGTTTGATGCATTGCCGAAAACAACCGCAGTAGAGCAACCACATTCACCAGTCCGTGATTATTTCCGTCGCTTAGCGAGAGAAAATACAACAGAAGCTGTGACGGTTATCGATCCAGAAGCCAGTGCCAAATTAGTTAAAGTCCTCCAATTTATCAATGCTTATCGCTTCCGCGGTCATTTAGAAGCGAAACTTGACCCAATCAATTATTATCGCTGGAAAGTATCCACCGTACCTGAATTGGATTACCGTTATCACGGTTTTACCGAACAGGATCTCAATGAAACCTTCAATATTAATCACTACGTCTATCATCGCGATAACATCAAGTTAGGTGATTTAGCTGAAATGCTGAAAGAGACCTATTGCGGCTCAATTGGTCTTGAGTTTATGCATGTTCAAGATATGGAGCAAAAAAGTTGGCTACAAAGCAAATTAGAAAGCCAATTAAATAAACCGCTCTTTACCAAAGAAGAAAAAATTAATTTATTAAGTGAATTGACCGCTGCAGATGGCTTAGAACGCTATCTCGGTGCAAAATTCCCGGGGGCAAAACGTTTCTCTTTAGAGGGAAGTGATGCCTTTATTCCATTGATGAAAGAAATTATTCGTCATGCGAGCAAACAAGGTGTACAAGATGTGATGTTTGGTATGGCACACCGTGGTCGTTTAAATATGTTAGTAAACGTGCTCGGTAAGAAACCCGAAGATCTTTTTGACGAGTTTGCGGGTAAACATTCAGGCGAGCGTACAGGTGATGTGAAATACCACCAAGGTTTCTCTTCTGACTTCGCAGTCGGTGAGCGTCGCGTACATTTAACCCTTGCATTTAACCCGTCGCACTTAGAAATTGTTAGTCCAGTGGTTATTGGTGCGGTACGTTCTCGTCAAACGAAAAAGAACGATACAGAGCGTAATCAAGTATTAGCGGTTACTGTTCATGGGGATTCAGCGGTAGCGGGACAAGGTGTTGTACAAGAAACCTTGAATATGTCTAATGCACGTGGTTATACCGTTGGTGGAACAATCCGTATTGTGATCAATAACCAAATTGGTTTTACCACCTCTAACCCAAATGACACCCGTTCAACAGAATATTGTACAGACATTGCGAAAATGATTCAGGCACCGATTATTCATGTGAATGGTGATGATCCTGAAGCAGTGGCTTTTGCGGCGAGAATGGCGGTGGAATATCGTAATTTATTCAAACGCGATATTTTCATTGATCTCATTTCTTATCGTCGTCATGGTCATAATGAAGCAGATGAACCATTAGCCACTCAACCAATGATGTATAGCATCATTAAAAAACATCCAACGCCACGTAAAGTCTATGCAGATCGTTTAATTGCTGAAGGGGTGATTACCGAAGAAGAAGCCATTGAAATGATGAATCTCTATCGTGATGCCTTAGATAACGGTGATCGCGTAGTGAAAGAATGGCGAGAAATGGATATCGCCCAAATGGACTGGTTGCAATATCTCAACTATGACTGGACATCCCCTTACGAAAGTAAATTCCCACAAGAACGTTTCCAAACTTTAGCGGAGCGTGTCAGTGAATATCCAGAAACCTTGCGTGCTCATCCTCGTGTAGAAAAGATTTATGCTGATCGCCGTGAAATGGCAAAAGGCGAGAAATTGTTCGATTGGGGTATGGCGGAAACTATGGCATACGCAACCTTATTAGATGAAGGTGCTAATGTTCGTTTATCGGGTGAAGATGCGGGACGTGGTACGTTCTTCCATCGTCATGCGGTTGTGCATAACCAAAATGACGGGACAGGTTATGTGCCATTAACACATTTACATGCCAACCAAGGTCGTTTTGAGGTGTGGGATTCTGTATTATCCGAAGAAGCCGTATTAGCTTTTGAATATGGTTATGCGACAACAGATCCAAAAACATTAACCATTTGGGAAGCGCAATTTGGTGACTTTGCAAACGGTGCACAAATCGTGATTGACCAATTTATCAGTTCAGGCGAACAAAAATGGGGCAGAATGTGTGGCTTGGTGATGTTATTACCACATGGTTATGAAGGCCAAGGTCCAGAGCACTCATCAGCTCGTTTAGAACGTTATTTACAACTTTGTGCAGAACAGAATATGCAAGTGTGTATTCCATCTACACCAGCACAGGTTTACCACATGCTACGTCGTCAATCGATCCGTAAAATGCGTCGTCCATTAATTGGTATTTCACCAAAATCCTTATTACGTCATCCACTTGCCGTGTCAAGTTTAGATGAATTAGTAAATGGCACATTCCAAACAGTCATTGGTGAAATTGATAACATCGATCCAAAACAAGTTAAACGAGTCGTCCTATGTTCAGGTAAAGTGTATTACGATCTTTTGGAACAACGTCGTGCGAATAACCAAACCGATGTGGCGATTATTCGTATTGAGCAGCTTTACCCATATCCACATGAAGATGTGAAGAAAGCATTAGAGCCTTATGCTCATGTGACGGATTATGTATGGTGTCAAGAAGAGCCATTGAACCAAGGCGCTTGGTATTGTAGTAAGCATAATTTTGACAGCTCGCTTCCTGAGCATGTGAAGTTAAAATATGCAGGTCGTCCTGCCTCAGCTTCACCTGCGGTAGGTTACATGTCTTTACACACCAAACAGCAAAAACAATTGGTAGAAGACGCGCTGACACTGTAAAAGTGCGGTCGAAATTTCAGTAATTTTTAAAGAAAGAATAATTTAAAGGAAAATAAAATGGCAATTGAAATTCTTGTTCCAGATTTACCGGAATCCGTTGCGGATGCAACTGTTGCAACATGGCATAAAAAAGTTGGTGAGACGGTAAAACGTGACGAAGTATTAGTAGAAATTGAAACAGATAAAGTGGTACTTGAAGTACCAGCCTTAAGCGATGGCGTAGTGACTGAAATTCTTCAAGAAGAAGGTGCAACCGTAGTAAGTAAACAGCTTTTAGGTAAACTTTCTACTCAACAGGCTGGCGATATTTCATCTGAAACAGTGAAAGACAATGAGCCAACACCGGCTGATCGTCAAAGAGCAGCCATTGAAAATAGTCACAATAATTCAGCTGATCAAGGTCCAGCTATTCGTCGTTTATTAGCTGAACACGATTTAGATGCAGAAAAAATTCAAGGCTCTGGTGTGGGAGGCCGTATTACCCGTGAAGATATTGCGCGTGAAGTGGCAAAACGTGATGCACAAAAAGCGAAACAAGATGTGGCGACAGAGCAGAATACCATTAGTACCGTGGCATATAGCTCTCGTTCAGAAAAACGTGTACCAATGACCCGTTTACGTAAACGTATTGCGGAACGTTTATTGGAAGCGAAAAATACCACCGCAATGCTCACCACATTCAATGAAGTGGATATGCAGCCGATTATGAAATTACGCAAAACATACGGCGAAAAATTTGAAAAACAACATGGTGTACGTTTAGGCTTTATGTCTTTCTACATTAAAGCCGTGGTTGAAGCGTTAAAACGTTATCCTGAGGTGAATGCTTCAATTGACGGTGATGACATTGTGTATCACAACTATTTTGATATTAGCATTGCCGTTTCTACGCCGCGTGGTTTGGTAACACCTGTACTACGCAACTGCGATAAACTGAGCATGGCGGATATTGAGAAACAAATTAAGGCACTAGCAGAAAAAGGCCGTGATGGTAAATTAACCGTTGAAGATTTAACAGGCGGTAACTTCACCATTACTAATGGCGGTGTATTTGGTTCTTTAATGTCCACACCAATTATCAATCCTCCGCAAAGTGCGATTTTAGGCATGCACGCCATCAAAGAGCGCCCGGTTGCGGTAGATGGCCAAGTAGTGATTCGTCCGATGATGTATTTGGCCTTATCTTATGACCATCGCTTAATTGATGGTCGTGAATCAGTTGGTTTCTTAGTGGCGATTAAAGACTTATTAGAAGATCCAACTCGTTTATTATTAGAAATTTAAGCACACAGGCTTTTCTCTTTTGAGGGGAAAAGCCTTTTTTACATTGATGTGAATAAAAGGGCGGGAACAATGCCCGCCTTTCTATAGTTAAAATCCAATCTTTATTTAGCTATTTTGCGTACTAAGATTGCTAAGATAAAGGTAATGATGATAACAGGAAAAGTCAGACCTAAATCGGTTTCCCAACCTTTTGCCATAAGGAAACGATAGAGTACGAAGCCGACAAACCAAACGCCGAGTCCAACACTATCAACTGATTTTTTAACATCATGCTGTTTGAGCACAAAGAAATCAGCGATAAGCACAGCGATCATTGGCGCGAATACAGAGCCAATAAAGAACAAGAAATGTTCGTATTCTGTTACAGGTAAGGTTGAGGCTAATATGATGCCCACAATCACGGTAAGAACCGAGATTGGCGTAACTTTTAATTGAGGGAAAATATTGTTTAAACTCATGCCGGTGGAATAGGCGGGAAGAGCCGTGTTAATCATGGTAGAGGCGATGACAATTAATACGCCAATAACACTGACACCAGCAAGCGAAAGAATTTGTGAGATTTCAGATTTACCGGTCACTAATGCTGCACCTAAGCCAAGAGCATACATCCAGCAGCTAGTCGCGGTATAAGTCAGCGTTGAAAGTGCGGTCGTTTTAAATGGTGTTTCGCTGTTCTTCGTGTGGTCAGATACTACTGGTAACCAAGAAAGTGGCATGACGGCAGCAATTTCTACAGCAGTACCAAATTTAATATTTTGTGCAGCGTCCATGGCAATAAATGGCTTATTGGCTACTTGAATACTTAGCCACAGCATCAGTAAAAACATGGTGACAAGTGAGAGGCTTTTGAAGATACCTAATTTAGTGAAGCCGAGTAGTAGCCAAAGTATGATGAGTATGCCTAAGCCAAGTGTAAGGAATGGAAAGATGGAAGCATCAGCTGTTTGATTTAAGATAGAAATGACTTCAGCCCCCATATAAATCATGACAGCAGTCCATCCCATCAGTTGCATGGCATTGAGTAAAGAGAAAAGCGCAGAACCTTTTTCACCAAATGATATTTGTACCGTTTGCATGGCACTTTTTTGGGTTTTTGCACCGATGTAACCTGCACAGAAAAACATCGAACCACCAATAAAGTGTCCAACGACGATGGCAATTAAACCTTGTTGCCACCCTAGTGGAGCAAACCAAGTACCTGTGAGAATTTCTGCCATTGAAATAGCAGCAGTAAACCAAATGAGCGCAATCGCAAGATTGCTTGATTTTTTTGTTTGCATGTTGTTATCCTTAACATGGATTGTGGTTATTCTGTCCCAGTATATAACTCAATATAGAAAGGGCAAGCCCAGAATTTAAAATAAAACAAAGTGCGGTCAAATTTTTGTTTGTTTCGCTAAACAACATCAAAAATAGGAAGGAAATATGAATTTACATGAGTACCAAGCTAAGCAGCTTTTTAAGCAATATGCTCTGCCTGTGAGTGAAGGTGTCGTGTGCCAAACGGCAGATGAAGCTGAAATGGCACTCTTTCAGCTGAATGGTGATGTTTGGATAGCGAAATGTCAAGTTCACGCAGGTGGACGTGGAAAAGCTGGTGGTGTGAAGCTCGTGCATAATGCAGAGGAAGCGCGTGCTTTTGCAGATAAATGGCTTGGCCAGCATTTAGTCACCTTCCAAACTGATAAAAAAGGCCAACCCGTTAATAGCATTTATATTGAAGAAACCTGCCAGATTGAGAAAGAACTTTACCTTGGTGCAGTGATTGATCGTGCTTCGCAGAAAGTGATTTTTATGGCTTCTTCAGCAGGGGGGATGAGCATAGAGGATGTAGCAAGAGAAACGCCTGAATTAATTCATAAAGTGACCATTGATCCTCTCGTGGGGGGAATGCCATATCAAGGCCGTGAATTAGCCTTTAAACTTGGTTTAAGCGGCGAACAAAATAAACAATTTGCCGAGATTTTTGTAAAACTCGCTCAACTTTTTATCGAAAAAGATTTTTCTCTAGTTGAAGTGAATCCGCTTGTGGTGACAAAAGAAGGCAATTTAATTTGCGTAGATGCGAAAGTAGGCATTGATGATAACTCACTTTATCGACATCCTGATTTATTAGCCTTACGCGATTTAAGTCAAAGTGATGCACGTGAAGCCGAAGCAGAAAAATATCAACTTAACTATGTTGCTTTGGAAGGTGATATTGGCTGTATGGTCAATGGCGCAGGACTTGCTATGGGCACAATGGATATTGTGAAATTATATGGCGGTACCCCTGCAAACTTCCTTGATGTTGGTGGCGGTGCAACGAAAGAACGTGTGGCTGAAGCCTTTAAGATTATTCTTACAGATAAAAATGTGAAATCTGTATTAGTGAATATTTTTGGTGGAATTGTACGCTGTGATCTTATTGCTGAAGGTGTCGTGGCGGCGATTCAAGAAGTCGGTGTAAAAGTGCCTGTTGTGGTTCGATTAGAAGGAACCAATGCCCCACAAGGTAGAGAAATTTTAGCCGAAAGTGGTGTGAATTTAATTGCAGCACATAGTTTACAAGCAGCAGCACAAGCGGCAGTGAAAGCGGCAAAAGGAGAATAATCATGGCGATTTTAATTAATAAAGAGACAAAAGTAATTTGCCAAGGTTTCACTGGTGCGCAAGGGACATTTCACAGCGAACAGGCATTGGCTTATGGCACAAAGTTAGTGGGTGGCGTTTCACCGAATAAAGGCGGAACAACTCACTTAGGTTTGCCGGTATTTAATACAGTGCGTGAAGCGGTGCAAGCTACAGGGGCTACGGCAACGATGATCTATGTGCCAGCACCATTTTGCAAAGATGCCATTTTAGAAGCTATTGATGCAGGTATTCAGTTGGTAGTCTGTATTACAGAAGGCATTCCAACATTGGATATGTTGTTGGTAAAACAAAAATTAAATGAAACGGGTATCGTGATGATCGGCCCAAATTGTCCAGGCGTGATTACACCGGATGAATGTAAGATTGGTATTATGCCGGGCAATATACATAAAAAAGGCAGAGTAGGCATTGTTTCTCGTTCAGGCACTTTGACTTATGAAGCTGTAAAACAAACAACAGATGAAGATTTCGGTCAATCCACTTGCGTAGGGATCGGCGGCGATCCTATTCCAGGATCTAACTTCATTGATATTCTTAAACG
The DNA here is from genome assembly GCF_001810345.1 of Haemophilus sp. HMSC061E01. Taxonomy (NCBI): domain Bacteria; kingdom Pseudomonadati; phylum Pseudomonadota; class Gammaproteobacteria; order Pasteurellales; family Pasteurellaceae; genus Haemophilus; species Haemophilus sp. HMSC061E01. Next base: position 175,032 of record NZ_KV801015.1, on the reverse strand, counting down.
ATTCCAAGAAGATGCTGAAACTGAAGCCATCGTGATGATTGGTGAAATCGGTGGCTCTGCAGAAGAAGAGGCAGCAGCGTTCATTAAATCTCATGTGACAAAACCTGTGGTGGCTTATATCGCAGGTGTAACGGCACCAAAAGGCAAGCGTATGGGACATGCAGGAGCGATTATCAGCGGTGGAAAAGGAACAGCTGCAGATAAAATTGCTGCACTTGAAGCGGCGGGTGTGAAGACAGTGAGAAGTCTCGCTGAAATCGGTTCAGCCCTCCGTGAATTGTTGAAATAAAAACTTAAAAAATTGACCGCACTTTGGATTCGTTTTCAAAGTGCGGTCGTTTTTTATAACAAATTCTTATAACCTGCCTCTAAATCGGTGTATAATCTCATCAGTTTTTTAAGGACAAAATTATGAGCCAATTTTTCTATATCCACCCTGAAAATCCGCAAGCGCGTTTGATTAATCAAGCGGTAGAAATTTTGCGTCAAGGTGGCGTCATTGTGTATCCGACAGATTCGGGCTATGCCTTGGGTTGTATGATCGGCGATAAACATGCGATGGATCGTATCGTAGCGATTCGTAAATTGCCAGACGGGCATAATTTTACGTTAGTATGTAGCGATTTATCCGAGCTTTCAACCTATGCAACGGTTAGTAATGTAGCTTATCGCTTAATTAAAAACAATACACCGGGGCGTTATACCTTTATTTTGACGGCGACGAAAGAGCTTCCTCGTCGATTAATGACGTCAAAACGCAAAACCATTGGCTTGCGTGTACCGGATAATCAAATCGCCTTAGATTTATTGAAGGCATTAGGTGAACCGATTTTATCTTGCTCACTGATGTTGCCAGATAATGAACATATGACTTATTCCGATCCCGAAGAGATTCGCGAATGCTTAGAACGTCAAGTGGATTTAATTATTCATGGTGGCTATTTAGGTCAAGAGCCAACAACAGTGGTAGATTTAACGGAAGAATCGCCAGTCATTTTACGTGAAGGAAGTGGTAGTACCGATCCTTTCATTTAACTTATTTTAGACGCTTGGGAAAGCGACAAAGGAAAACAGATGAAACCTATTCAAAAACCAGTCAGACAAGAACGTGAAAAACAAGCGGGAAAACAACCGCACTTTGAGCGTAAAGATCGTAAAAGTGCGGTCAATTCTGACATCAAATCAACCCCTAAAGCTAAGGTAGCTAAGCCATCTCGCCAATCTACTGTAGAAGGTGAAAAATTACAGAAAGTGCTTGCGCGTGCAGGGCAAGGTTCTCGTCGCGAAATTGAAGCGATGATTGCTGAAAATCGTGTAAGTGTCGATGGCAAAATGGCAACCCTTGGCGATCGTATCGATGTACATTCCGGTATAAAAGTGCGTATTGATGGTCGTATCATTAATCTTCAACAAGCACAAAAAGAAGTATGCCGTGTATTAATGTATTACAAACCAGAAGGTGAACTTTGTACGCGTAGTGATCCCGAAGGTCGTCCAACTGTATTCGATCGTTTACCACGATTAAATGGCGCAAGATGGATTGCAGTCGGTCGTTTAGATATTAATACTTCGGGCTTATTACTTTTCACAACAGATGGTGAATTAGCTAACCGTTTAATGCACCCAAGCCGTGAAGTTGAACGTGAATATTCCGTGCGTGTATTTGGTCAAGTGGACGATGCCATGCTAGCGCGTTTACGTAAAGGCGTGCAGTTGGAAGATGGTCCTGCCAATTTCAAAGAAATCAAATTTGCCGGTGGTGTTGGGATTAACCAATGGTATGATGTGACTTTAATGGAAGGTCGTAACCGTGAAGTACGTCGTCTGTGGGAATCACAAGGTATTCAAGTGAGCCGCTTAATTCGTATTCGTTACGGGAATATTAAGCTGATGAAAGGCTTACCGCGTGGTGGCTGGGAAGAAATGGATCTGGAAAATGTCAATTATCTACGTGAGCTAGTGGGCTTGCCACCAGAAACCGAAACCAAATTAGACGTGACGAAACCTCGTCGCCGACCAAAATCAGGTCAAATTCGTAAAGCAGTAAAACGTTATACTGAGTTAAGTAAACGCTATAAAAAATAGGTGGTATTCGCGATGAAAATGCAGCAACTCCGCTACATTGTTGAGATTGTAAACCAAAATTTAAATGTGACTGAAGCCGCGAATGCGCTTTATACCTCTCAACCTGGTATCAGTAAACAGGTTCGCTTGTTAGAAGATGAATTAGGTTTAGAGATTTTTGAGCGTAATGGTAAACACATTAAATCCATTACGCCTGCGGGTAAAAAGATCGTCGCTATTGCTCGTGAGCTTCTAGTGAAAGCGCAAAGCATTAAATCGGTTGCTAATGAATATACCTGTCCGAATCATGGCGTGTTACGCATTGCGACAACCAATACGCAAGCGCGTTATATGTTGCCGGCTGTAGTGGAACGTTTCTCTAAACAATATCCAGATGTGAGCTTACATATTCATCAAGGTTCACCGACGCAAATCCATGATGCATTGATTTCGGGTGAAGTGGATTTAGCGATCACAACAGAAGCACCGTATCTTTTTGATGATTTGATTCAACTGCCTTGTTATTTGTGGAATCGTTCGGTGATTGTTAAACCTGACCATCCTTTAGCAAAAGTAAAAAACCTTACAGTTGAGGAGTTAGGCAAATATCCGTTAGTCACTTATACCTTTGGTTTTACCGGTGTATCTGATTTGGATTATGCATTTAATCGCGCGGGGATTCTGCCGAATATTGTGTTTACCGCAACGGATGCTGACGTGATTAAAACTTATGTGCGTTTAGGATTGGGGGTGGGCATTATGGCCTCTATGGCACATACACCAGCAGATAAGGATTTAGTGGCAATTGATGCTGGGCATTTATTCCGTGCGAGTATGACGCAAATTGCCTTTAAACACAGCACTTTCTTGCGCAACTATATGTATGACTTTATTGAATTTTTCTCTCCACACTTAACCCGACCAATGGTTGAAAAGGCTGA
>NZ_KV801015.1:112462-171927 GCF_001810345.1 Haemophilus sp. HMSC061E01 | reverse complement strand
AAATTGCGTGATAACAGCGCGGTGAAGAAATTGTTTGATAATGTTGAATTAGAAGTGAAATAAGCATAGAAAAATATAAAAGTGCGGTCAGAATTTAATGTGAATTCTGGCCGTTTCTTTTTTACAATAAAAACAAATGTGGCACTAAGTTCATGACGATGACTGTTGCAATAGAAAGCAATAATCGTGATGAACCAAAGATAAAACCTCGGTTGGTACCATTATCAAATTTTACTAATAAATTCGCCATTGCCGTTAAAGCATAGACTTCAATCACTGTGAAAATGACTAAGTAAATATAAGCAGAAACCAAAGAAATATATTTCAACGTAATAAACCAAGGCAGGATAATACCAACAGCCAAGATTGGCGCCACCCATAGGGTTTGTTTAATCGTTAAATTAATTTTTCGAGAAAAATAACTTTGTAGCGATACAGTCAACAACCCATTCACAAAAAGTGCAATGGGGGAGTGTTCCGGCATGCCTAATTTGTTGTCAAATAGGAAAGGGAAGATCACAAAGAATGACGTTGCAATGGAAAGGGGAATAAACAACATCAAATGTACCAATAAAAATTCTTTAGTGATGATTTCTTTAATTTGGATAAAGCGAAATTTCACTAAGGTTTGCAAAGTTTGAATTTGATAAAACGGTTTAACCATTAAGGCAAAGAGAATCGCTTCCATCGCAAAGCAGACCCAAATCAACCATTCAATATGATTATATTTGATAAACGGAATCACCAATAAGGGCGCAAACATAGACGACATGGAAGTGACTTTCAAATATTTTCCCTGTAATCGGGTTTTCTCTTTGTATTCTTCACCCGCGAGTACCAATAGGCAGGCTTTCGCATTGGTACCAAATAAACAGCTACCTAATCCAAAACAGGTGGTAGCAATTAAAAGTAGAATGTAATTATCAGCAAAGAGAAAGAAAATATAGGCGATCACATCTAAAAAGCATCCAAGTAACATCATTTTTGCCAGCCCAAAACGATCGCCCCAGATACCGGCTAAAATCGCTAATGCTTGGTTGCAGAAGAAAAGCAACGAGAGGGAAAAGGCAATTTCACTGTTACTTAAGCCTTTTCCTTGTAAATAGATGAAAAATACCGTTTGCATGGAAAAGAATGCAAGGGTAGAAAAGAAACGACGAGTCAGTAAAAGTTTTTGTAAATTCATTGTTTTATTAAAAAAAGAAAAGCACGCGTTAAGAACGCGCGCCAGTAATTGTTAAGTGCGGTCAAAATTTACGATAATTTTTAACCGCACTTTAGCTTAAAAAGAATCGTGATATTTCACTAAATCTTCGCGGCTGATAGCAAAAACACCTAGGCCACCATTTTTTAGTTCAACCCATTCAAATGGCACATCTGAATATTGTTCAATGAGACTTACCATGCTATTCCCTACTTCACAAACGAGCATGCCATTTGGCGTTAAATAATCTGCTGCTTGTTTTAAAATTTGTTTCGTAATCTCTAAACCATCAACACCGGAACCTAAGGCTAATTCAGGTTCATAATGGAATTCTTCCGGCATATCTGCCAAGTCTTCTTCATCCACATAAGGCGGATTGGAGACGATTAAATCATATTGTTGACCAAAGATATTTTGGAATAAATCTGATTGAATCGGGAAAACACGATGTTCTAATTGGTGACGCGCAATATTGATTTCTGCCACATTTAACGCATCCACAGAAAGATCGACCGCATCTACTTCCGCTTCAGGAAAGGCTTCAGCTGTTGCGATTGCGATACAACCACTTCCTGTACAAAGATCTAAAATACGTTTTGGCTCAGATTTTAAAAGCGGAGCAAATTTATCTTGGATTAATGCGCTGATTGGTGAGCGTGGAATAATCGTACGCTCATCCACATAGAATTCTAATCCGCAGAACCACGCACTATTCGTTAAATAAGCGACTGGCATACGTTGCTCAATACGGCTTAAGACTAATTGTACTAAGGTTTCTTTTTCTGAATGAGTGAGTTTACTGTTAAATAAATCTTGCGGTAAATCGAGTGGTAATTGAAGTCCAGCAAGTACTAATTGAAGGCTTTCATCCCACGCATTGTCATGGCCTTGCCCGTAGTAAATATCAGAACGGTTGAATGAGCTGTATGTCCAGCGTAAAAAATCTTGAATGGTCGTTAATTCACTTGCCACATTATCTTCTAAAATTGTCGCAACAAGTTCTTGATTGTGTAAGGTTTCCATTTTGTGCCTCAATAAAAAATTTGGCTAGTTATACCATAGAATAGATGTGCTATCATTAAGCAAAATAACAAATTGAGAAAAATAATGATAGAACAAGATGATTTCGATCTTTTTCGGGCGGAAACAAAAGGGATCAAACCCATCAAGCAAGATACCTTTGTGGCACCTCGTCAAAAGAGCGGTCAAAAAAAATCCCCTTTACGTGATATTCGAGAAAAAGAAGATACGCTTTTCTATTTTTCCGATGAATATGAACCACTGCTAAATGAACATGATGGTGTCATCAAATATTTACGTGAAGGGGAAGATAGCCATTTATTAAAGCAACTTCGTCGTGGCGATTTTTCACCCGAATTATTTTTGGATTTGCATGGTTTAACCCGTGAGCAAGCCAAAATGGAATTGGCAGCACTGTTATTAGCTTGTGAAAATGAGCATGTTTATTGCGCGAGCATCATGACCGGCTACGGCACGTTTACGTTGAAAAAACAAATTCCACGTTGGTTAGTTCAGCACCCTAAAGTCCGAGCGTTACACCAAGCTCCCAAAGAATGGGGCGGAGAAGCCGCGATACTCATTTTAGTGGATGTATAAAGAAAAAGTGCGGTCGAAATTGACCGCACTTTTTTACATTTTTTCGATTGTCTTAATACCTAATAACGCTAAACCCTGTTTTAAGGTTTTCTCTGTAAGAGAAGCGAGTTTTAAACGGCTTAATTTTACGTTTTCATCTTCTGCATTTAAGATTGGGCAGTGTTCATAGAATGAAGAGAAGACACCAGCCAATTCATATAAATAAGCACAGAGTACATGTGGTGTCCCTTCTTTGCCCACCGTTTGAACGGCTTCTTCAAATTGAAGCAATTTGATGGCTAATGCACGTTCTTTTTCATCTGAAAGCTGAATTTTCGCTTCTGCAAGAGCGGTTGGGTTCACGTCTGCTTTATTGAAGATTGAACGAATACGCGTATAAGCATATTGCATATAAGGCGCGGTATTACCTTCAAAACTGAGCATATTATCCCAATCGAACACATAGTCAGTCGTGCGGTTTTTAGAAAGATCCGCATATTTCACCGAGCCAATACCCACCGCTTCAATAACCGCAGTTTTTTCTTCATCAGATAAATTGGTATTTTTCTCGTTGATTAATATCGTTGCACGCTCAATCGCTTCGTCTAATAAATCTGCTAATTTTACGGTGCCGCCAGTACGAGTTTTGAATGGTTTACCATCTTTACCCAACATCATACCGAAGTTTTTATGTTCAAGTGAGAAGCTATCTGGTACATAACCTGCTTTACGCGTAATTAACCACGCTTGTTGCATGTGTTGGCTTTGACGTGTATCAGAGAACACTAATGCACGATTCGCTTTTAAGGTTTCATAACGGTATTTCGCCGCCGCGATATCGGTAGTGGTATAAAGGAAACCACCATCTTTCTTCTGTACGATAACGCCCATCGGTTCGCCTTCTTTATTCTTGAATTCATCAAGATAAACGACCAATGCACCTTCATCTTCAACTGCTAAACCTTGTTTTTTCAGATCTTCAACGATAGCTGGTAACATTGGGTTATAAAGACTTTCACCCATCACATCTTTTTCGGTCAAGGTGACATTCAAACGATCGTAGTTGCGTTGGTTTTGTTGCATGGTGATATCGACTAATTTTTTCCACATTGTGCGGCAATATTCATCTCCACCTTGCAATTTCACTACATAGTTACGGGCTTTTTCAGCGAAAGCTTCATCTTCATCATAATGTTTTTTCGCTTCGCGATAGAATGCTTCAAGATCTTGAAGTTCCATTTCGCTCGCATGTTCATTTTCCATTTTTTCAAGATAAGCAATAAGCATACCAAATTGCGTACCCCAGTCACCCACGTGATTCGCACGAATAACGTTGTGACCTAAAAATTCAAGGGTACGAACAACAGCATCACCGATGATGGTAGAACGCAAGTGGCCTACGTGCATTTCTTTCGCAACGTTTGGTGAAGAATAATCAATCACGATGGTTTGTTTTTCATTTGCGCTGACACCAAGATTTTGATCTTTTAATGCAGCAGAAACATTATTCGCTAACCAAGTTGGATTTAAGAAAATGTTGATAAAACCCGGACCTGCAATTTCAGTTTTTTCAGCAACATCAGAAAGATCGGCATGATCTAAAACTTTTTGTGCAAATTCACGTGGATTTAATCCTAGTTTTTTAGCCGCAGCCATAATTCCGTTTGCTTGGTAGTCACCAAATTGCGGTTTGCCAGATTGACGAATAAGCGCATCGCACTGTTCATCTGCACCAGCTGCAATCATCGCCTGTTTAATTTTATCGGATAAAATAGATTGAATATTCACGGTTTTTCCTAATCTTGAAATTGAATAATGAAAATAATCGGCTATGATACCGTTGTTTATAGATTTCTCAAAGTAAGAGCAGAAGAAAATGTCAAATTTAATAGAAGAATCGACCGCACTTTATCAAGAATTGCCTTTATTTCAGGAAAAAATTCAGCAATTAGCCGCCGTTATAAAAGTGAATTTGAATGATTTCCAAATTGATCATTTAGCTTTAAGAGCAAATACTGAAGAAAAAGCAAAAAATTGGCTGACAGAGTTATTAAAGTGCGGTAGAATTTTAAGCGATAATATCGTCAATGGGCGTCCTATCTATTTGATTGAATTAGATGAGCCAGTTGATTTCATTGGTCAGCCTGTCGATGTTATTGAATTACCGTTTCCTAAAAATAAACAATATCCCCAAGAAACTTGGGAACATATTGAAATTGTAATGCCGTTTTTATCTCATGAATCTGTTGAGGATTGGGTTAATCGGATTTGCAATACATTTTTATGGAAGGAACTAACTCAATTAACCATGAAGGTGAGCGAACCTAAGGTGGAAGGGGAGCAATTGCCCAATCCATCAATTGCAGTGAGTTTTGTTGATAAAACAGAAAATCACGTTTGCATAAAGGTTCATCCTTATACAATAAAGAAAATACTCGAGGTTTAGTGTAATGAAAAAAATTACCTTAGCATTAACTGTCTTATTAAGTTTAGGTTTATCAGCTTGTTCATCTCAATCACAAAAAGATGAAAGCGCTTATAAAGGTCAAGTTATCTTCACCGAATTACAAGGTGATGATGTAAAATTAACCGTTCGTAAAAACGACTGCTCATACAAACAAGAAGGTGAAACCGAAGTTATCGTTCACAAATACGATTCAACTTTAGTAACTGGTGCTTGTGTGAAAGTATCTGACAACGGTCAAGGCGTGAAAAACGTTTCTACTTGGTCTCCAAGAAACCCAATCTAATTTATTTTTAGAAGGTTAGTTTTATGAAAAAAATAACAGTAGCATTAGCACTTATGATGTCTATCGGCTTAACCGGTTGTGCAAATACCGATATTTTTAGCGGTGATGTGTATGAAGCTGGACAAGCAAAAGAAGCTCGTTCAATTAGCTATGGTACTATTGTTTCTGTCCGTCCTGTTAAAATCCAAGCGGATAACCCAGGTGTAATTGGTACAGTTGGTGGCGGTGCTTTAGGTGGTATCGCTGGTAGTACAATTGGCGGTGGCACCGGACAAGCAATTGCAACTGCAGTAGGTGCAATTGGTGGGGCGATTATTGGTAGCAAAGCTGAGGAAAAAATGAGCCAAGTTAATGGTGCAGAACTTGTTATCAGAAAAGATAATAGAGAAGAGATCGTTGTGGTTCAAAAAGCAGATCCTAGCTTCAAAGCGGGGCGTCGAGTAAGAATCGTTGGCGGTTCATCATTAAATGTTTCTGTTATCAACTAACTAAAACTAGAAATATAAAAAAGCGAGCCATAATTAGGTTCGCTTTTTTTATATTTTAAATCAAAAGAAAGTGCGGTTGTTTTTTGCTTGAAAGTCAAAAATATGATAAAACTAACAACCGTTATTTCACATCAACAATAGGAAGCAAAATGTCAAATTTACAACAAGTTATTGAAGCTGCATTTGAAAAACGTGCGGAAATTACCCCTAAAACAGTTGATGCACAAACTCGTGCAGCAATCGAAGAAGTGATCGAAGGATTAGATAGCGGTAAATACCGTGTTGCAGAAAAAATTGATGGTGAATGGGTTACTCACCAATGGTTGAAAAAAGCAGTATTATTATCTTTCCGTATTAATGATAACCAAATTATTGATGGAGCAGAAACCAAATACTATGACAAAGTGGCATTAAAGTTTGCTGACTATACAGAAGAGCGTTTTGCTCAAGAAGGTTTCCGTGTCGTACCTTCTGCAACAGTACGTAAAGGGGCATACATTTCTAAAAACTGTGTATTAATGCCATCTTATGTAAATATCGGTGCATACGTAGGTGAAGGTACCATGGTCGATACATGGGCAACTGTTGGTTCATGTGCGCAAATTGGTAAAAATGTTCACTTATCTGGTGGTGTAGGTATCGGTGGTGTATTAGAGCCATTACAAGCAAACCCAACCATTATCGGCGATAACTGTTTCATTGGTGCACGTTCTGAAGTCGTTGAAGGCGTGATTGTTGAAGATGGTTGCGTGATCTCTATGGGCGTATTCATCGGTCAATCAACAAAAATCTACGACCGTGAAACGGGCGAAGTATTCTATGGTCGTGTGCCTGCAGGCTCAGTTGTTGTTTCTGGTAGCCTTCCATCAAAATGTGGTAAATACAGCTTATACTGTGCAGTGATCGTGAAAAAAGTTGATGCAAAAACTTTAGGTAAAGTAGGTATCAACGAATTATTACGTTCTATTGAAGAGTAATTAAAATACCATAAAAAATGACCGCACTTGATAGACAAAGTGCGGTCATTTTCTTTTTTAAATTAGCGAATTATTTTTTTCTTGCTAGCATTGTTGCAAATTTTAATTTAATGCGATTGCCGTTTTCGTCGGTTTTATGTAATTCACCCATATTTTCGTTATATTCTAAGAATTCCCAATCTTTGTAATATTCTTTTAATTCACCTTCAGAGAATGTAAATGAGAACGGAAGTGGACAAGGCACTTCAGGCGTGGACATGGCTGCAACAATTAAGTTATAACCACCTGGGTTGGTGTGTTCTTGCATATTCTTAATAATGGCTGGAATTCTCTCTCGGTTTAAGAACATAAATACCACGGTTGATAAAATGAAGTCGTAGTTTTCTTGAATATTGGCGGTGTTAATATCATAAACAGCGGTCTTAATATTCAAGTTTTCTTTGTCTTTAGTTTCGTTCAAGAAGGCGATGCTATTTTCGTTGTGATCCCAAGAGGTCACATCGTAGCCTTTTAAACTTAAATAAAGGGAGTTACGACCTTGTCCGCAGCCTAAATCTAGCACTTTACAAGGTTTGATAATTTTAGCTGCATCAACCACATCACCATGCGTTGCAGTCATATTATATTTTTTGTTGAAGTAATCTTCTTTTGTGCAATAGAAACCAAGCGTACATTCTAAGTCATCAGAAAGGGCTTCAACTCGGTGCCATGCTTGTGGCTCGACAAATGGAATGTTACTTTCTGGAGTGAAAATATGTTCAGCAATGACATCGCCATTTTCGGTTAGCTCATAAAACTTAAGTTTACCTTTTAGCACTGTAAGTTTGCCCCAAGTTCCCACTTTAGTATTGTGTTTTTCTTGGAACATTTTAGGTAATTTATCTTTTGTCCAAACCGGCATTTGTTTATAGCAGATAAGTTCGTTTGTCATAATGAATTCCTTTTAATTTGTGTGATAAATAGCTGATTGATATGGTAGGGTATTTGGTTTCGTTTGGCAATAAAAAAGGCGACCGAAGTCGCCTAAATAGTAAATTATTTTACTTGCATACCGGCAGTGACACCGCTATCAGCTGAAAGTAAGAATAAATCACTTCCGCCAGTACCAGCAGAAAGAATCATCCCTTCTGATACGCCGAATTTCATTTTACGTGGTGCCAGGTTTGCAACCACAATAATAAAACGACCTTCTAATTCTTCAGGTTTGTTGTAAGCCGCTTTAATGCCAGAGAACACTTGGCGAGTATGGTCACCTAAATCTAATTCAAAACGTAAGAGTTTATTGGATTCAGGTACTGCTTCGCATTTCAACACTTTTGCCACACGCATATCTATTTTAGCAAAATCATCAATGCTAATGGTGTCAGCAATAGGTTCGACATTTGAAAGTGCGGTCGATTTTGCCGCTGTTTTTTCTGTCGCTTTGTTTGCTTCAGCGAACAGTGCTTTAGTTTCTTCTACTACCGCATCAATTTGTTTTTTCTCTAAACGAGAGAAAAGCGCTTTAAATGGAGCAAGTTGATGACCTAATAAAGGCTGTGCAATATTATCCCAAGTGAGTTCTGTTTGTAAGAATGCTTCTGCACGTTCAGCCAGTTTTGGAAGAACCGGTTTTAAGTAAGACATCAATACACGGAAAAGCTCAATACCCATTGAGCAAACCGCTTGTAATTCAGCATCTTTGCCTTCTTCTTTCGCAATGACCCAAGGGGCTTTTTCATCAATATATTTATTGGCTTTATCGGTTAATGCCATGATTTCACGAATGGCTTTGTTGTATTCACGGCTTTCATAGTAAGCAGCAATTTGTTCAGCTTGTGCAGTAAATTCAGCAAAAAGCGCTTCGTCTTCTAATTTATCTGCTAATTTGCCTTCAAAACGTTTTGTGATAAAGCCAGCATTACGAGAAGCTAAATTGACTAGTTTATTAACGATATCCGTATTGACTCGTTGAACGAAGTCTTCCAAGTTGAAATCAAGATCTTCGATGCGATCGTTTAATTTAGCCGCATAGTAATAACGTAAACATTCTGGATCAATGTGATTTAAATAGGTGCTGGCTTGGATAAATGTACCACGTGATTTTGACATTTTGGCGCCATCTACGGTGACATAACCGTGAGCAAACACGTTGGTTGGTTTGCGGTATTCGCTCCCTTCTAGCATTGCTGGCCAGAACAGACTGTGGAAATACACGATATCTTTACCGATAAAGTGATAAAGTTCTGCATCGCTGTTTTCTCCCCAGAATTCATTAAAATCAATGCCTTCACGATCGCAGAGATTTTTGAAAGAAGCCATGTAGCCGATTGGGGCATCTAACCAAACATAGAAGAATTTATCTTTTGCACCCGGAATTTCAAAACCAAAATAAGGTGCATCACGAGAGATATCCCATTGTTGTAAACCGCTTTCAAACCATTCTTGCATTTTATTTGCAATTTCAGGTTGAAGTGAGCCAGAGCGAGTCCATTCTTTTAACATGCCTTCAAAAGCAGGTAAGTCAAAGAAGAAATGTTCAGATTCTTTGATGATTGGTGTCGCACCTGATACAACAGAACGAGGATTAATTAAATCCATTGGGCTATAAGTAGAAGCACAAACTTCGCAGTTATCACCGTATTGATCTTCGGCTTTACATTTTGGGCAAGTCCCTTTGACGAAACGATCCGGTAAGAACATATTCTTTTCAGGATCGAATAATTGAGAAATCACTTTCGTTTTAATAAAGCCTTTCGCTTTTAACTTATTGTAAATCTCAGCGGTGATTTGTTTATTTTCTTCACTGTGAGTAGAGTGATAGTTATCAAAACTGATATTAAAACCTGCAAAATCACGGACGTGATCAGCTTTTGCTTTTGCAATTAATTCTTCTGGTGTGATGCCTAATTTATCGGCATTAAGCATAATTGGTGTGCCGTGTGCATCATCAGCACAGACAAAATGAATTTTATTGCCACGCATACGTTGGAAACGCACCCAAATATCTGCTTGAATGTGTTCTAACATATGGCCTAAATGAATGGCACCATTTGCATAAGGTAATGCACATGTGACTAAAATTTTACGAGGTTGAGTTGTCATTATTTTTCTCTTATTCTTTTTGCAAAAATTGCGAGTATGTTACCCGATTAGTGTGATTTTTTCTAGTTTAGTTATACTTTTAGCTTAACATTTGAGGGGGAAAAGGGGTAGAATATCCCTGACAAATTTACTCTACTACCTACTACTATTAAAGGAATATTATGGCAACTGCTTTTTCTGAAAATTTAACAGCAGAACAACAAGCTCAGGTTCTGCAACTTTTCCAACAATTTCAACACCCAAGTTTGCAAAAAGATTTAATCGCATTAAATACTTTGAAGAAAGTAGAAAAAGGTGGCGATGTATTGCGTATTGAATTACAACTGCCTTTTGCATGGAACACTGGCGTGGAGCAAGTGAAACAACAGCTTTCTGATGCGTTATTAAAAGCAACGGATAGCAAAGAAATCAAATGGGTAGTGAATTATCAAATCGCAACGTTAAAACGTGCGAATAATCAACCCGCTGTAAAAGGTGTGAAGAACATCATTGCAGTGACTTCAGGTAAAGGCGGGGTAGGGAAATCATCCGTTTCGGTGAATCTTGCGCTTGCTTTACAAGCTCAAGGTGCTCGCGTAGGGATCTTAGATGCAGATATTTACGGCCCATCTATTCCGCATATGTTAGGTGCGCCGCATCAACGCCCAACTTCACCAGATAACCAACATATTACCCCAATTAAAGCGTATGGTTTATCTGCTAACTCGATTGGTTTCTTAATGGATGAAGATAATGCAACCATTTGGCGTGGTCCAATGGCAAGTAGCGCATTAAGCCAACTTTTAAATGAAACCTTATGGGACAGCTTAGATTACTTAGTGATTGATATGCCACCGGGTACAGGTGATATCCAATTAACGCTTTCACAACAAATCCCTGTAACGGGTGCGGTAGTGGTCACAACCCCACAAGATATTGCATTATTAGATGCGGTGAAAGGTGTATCGATGTTTGAACGTGTATCGGTGCCAGTGTTAGGTATTGTGGAAAATATGTCTATGCATATTTGTAGCAATTGTGGTCATCACGAAGCAATTTTCGGTACTGGTGGAGCAGAAAAAATGGCACAAAAATACAATGTGAAAGTATTAGGTCAGTTACCGTTGAATATCCAAGTTCGTCAAGATTTGGATGCGGGTAAACCAACTGTAGTTGCTGCACCAGACAGTGAAATTGCGAAATCTTTCTTAGATTTAGCAGAGAAAGTATCAACCGAGCTTTACTGGCAAGGTTCTGTGATTCCAAGCGAGATTTTATTCCGCGAAGTGAAATAATTACAAAAACATCATAAAAATTAACCGCACTTTAGGTCATCTAAAGTGCGGTTATTTTTTTAGCGAAATTTGCTTATTTTAAATGATCTGCATCATTTATTTTCTCAACGCAAAAACCGTTCTCATCGTCATAATGCACAACACTAATTGAGGTGTTAATAAGCGATACTGATTTATCTTCATCGCGGTGATTTTGCCAGGTTGCGCCATTTAATAAGGCAAGCAATAAACGTAGAGTATGGCCATGCGACACAATGAGAATATTGCCTTGATTGTGGATCTTAATAATGTCGTGCAATGCTTTCATGGCTCGCTCGCCCAATTGTTCGAACGTTTCTCCGCCATTTACTTGAGCTTTGTAATTGGCAGGATCTTTAATGAGTTGTTTGAACTCTGGATGTTCTCTTAACGTATCAACAACTTTGCCTTCCCAAGAACCAAAATACTGTTCATTTAAACCTTGGTGATGGAAAAGGGGGATATCTCGTTCACCAATAATATGAGAGGCTGTCGCGATGGTACGTTTTAATACGCTAGAGTAGGCCGCGACAAAAGGAATATGATTAAGTGCCACACCTGTTTTTTTCGCGCCATTAACGCCTTCTTCAGTCAAAGGGGAATCGCCATGACCTTGCATTAAACCTTCTGTATTCCAAACAGTTTTACCGTGGCGAATGAAATAAAAAGTCAGTTGTTTTTTCATTTTCATGTCCATAAAAAAATTAAGGAAGCCGAAACTTCCTTAATCATAATTTTAACGAGAGTAATAACCTGCCATTGAACTATATACGGCATTTTCTGCTTGAATGATGTTGTATTTCGCATTCAAGATAGAAAGTTGAGAGCTTTTCTCTGTGTTTGCCGCGGCGAGCCATTCACGTAATTCAGATACACCAGCATTGTAACGATCACGATAGTATTTGGTGATACGTTGATTATAGCTGTGTGTTTTTTGCAAGTTAGCAAAGGCACTTTGCGCTTGTGTATAGGCGAAGTAGTTGGTATCTACATCATTCAAAGCTTTAGTAATACTTTGCTCGTAGTTTAAACGTGCGGTTTCATAATCGGCTTCAGAGATTTTCACGTTCCATTTCACCGTATTCCAGTTGAGGAATGGTAGGCTAATGCCGATTAAACCTGTACCAACTGGATTGTGCAATGCGTTACCGACTTTAGTGCCACTTGATGTTAAGCTGCCGCCTAAAGTCACTTCTGGGAACCAACCTTTTTCGGTTGCTTTCGCATTTTTGAATGCACTGCTTAAGCGATATTGATAGCCTTTCACATCAGGACGATTCGCAATCACAGAAACAGGCACATTTAAATTCACGCCTACATTTTTTACATTAAGAATGTGTGGGAAGTTGATATTTAATGCTTCTTCTGGTTTTAAGTTCAGTAAGTTACGTAAAGTTTGTTCCGCTGTTTTACGTTGCGTTTGATAGTTGATTAAGTTGTTACGTGCGTTCAATACCGCTTGTTGTGCTTGATCTACGCTTGCGCTGTCCGCCACACCTTGTGATAAACGACGTTGCATAATGCTGCTAATGTCGTTGTAGTATTTAATGGTTTCTTCGGTTGTGCTGATCGCATCATTCAAGTAGGCTATTTGATAATAGGTTGTCACAACAGAGTTGATGAGTGAAAGTTTCGTTGCTTCTAAATCTTCAGCCGTTGCTTTGTGTGACCATTCTGCGGCATCTGCAGTATCTGCTAAACGTTGCCATAAATCTAATGTATAACTCACATTTAATGCACCTTGATGGCTTACTGCTGAGCTACCACCCGTTTTCACGTTTTTACTTGCGGAAGATTGGGTTGAACCGCTAAATGCCGGAATTAAATTCGCGCCTGCAAGGTTTGCATTATATAGAGCACGATTTACGGCAACAGACGCTTTGGCTAAATCTTTGTTGTTAACTAATGCTTGTTCTACCACACGATTTAATTGTGAATCATTGTAAAGCGCCCACCAGTTTTCTTTTACATTAAATTGTTTAGTGATTTCCGCATAATTTTGGTAATCCTGCTGGCTCGCTTTATAAGAATCACCGATATTGGCACAACCTGCTAGAGCAGTTGCCATCGCGATTGCTAAGGTTAATTTTTTCATTTTTAACATGGATTTTTTCCTTTCTTTTAAATTAAAGTGCGGTTAAAAATTAGTAAGAATTTTAACCGCTCTTTTGTGTTTTACAAAATTTCTTTATTCTCGAGCAAGAGCTGTAATTGGATCTAATTGCGCTGCACGTTTTGCCGGCATATAGCCGAAGATCACACCAATAAGGGTAGAGAAGACCACTGCCGCAACAATTGAGCCGGTAGAGAATGCCATCGTAAAGTCAGTCATAAATACGTTAAATAACAGACCGATTAGGCCCGAAAGCAGAATCCCCGTCACGCCGCCAATTAAACAAATCAGCACGGCTTCAATTAAAAATTGTTGCAGAATATTAAATTGTCTCGCGCCAATAGCCATGCGTACACCAATTTCTTTAGTTCGCTCTGTCACGGAAACCAACATGATATTCATCACCCCAATCCCACCAACGATTAATGAAATAAAGGCGATAGAGGAAATGAGCAATTTCATTGTGCCAGTGGTACTTTCAATGGTTTGTTTAATGGTATCGCTATTCATGATGAAGAAATCTTTTTTACCATGACGCATAGTGAGCAATTCAGTAATTCCTTTTTCAGCGACAGTCGTATTGACAGAATCATCCACTTTTACCGTAATCGACCCAATTTTTTTGCTGCCCGAAATACGATTCATCACGGTAGTGTAAGGGGCATAGAGATTAAGTGAACTGCTTGCCCCGCCCATTTGTTTATCAGATACCACGCCAATAATACGTAATGGACGTTTGTTAAACATTACGATTTTACCGATAGGATTTTCATCCGGGAAAATCGATTTTTTCGCACTTTCATCGATTAAGGCTACTTGGTTGTTATCAGCAACATCTTGAGCCGAAAATAAATTACCGGATTTTAGTTTTAATCCATCGACATCAAAATATTGTTCACCTACACCTTTTAAACTGGTCGAGGAGAACGTCTGGTTACCATAAATTAATGTGCCACTTGATGAGCTATTCGGCGTGACACTTTGTACATAGCTTTGTTGATTTAAAGCAGTGGCATCATTAATTGTAAGGTTCTGCATCTGTTCAGCACGACGATCGCCAAAACCAGTACCATTAAAGATAGTCATAGTACTTGTACCGATGCCTTTAATATTTGCTAAGATTTTCTGTTGTGAACCATTTCCCAATGCCACGACGGAAACCACGGAGGTAATCCCGATAATAATCCCGAGCATGGTTAAAAGAGAACGCATTTTGTGGGCGATAATCGCACTCACCGACATACGAAAGGCTTCTACAAATTGATCTTTGCTAAATCCAAAGTGCGATTTAGATTTGGTTGGATTTTTGACCGCACTTTTTACTGCTTCTTTTTGTGTATCGCCAATGATTTCACCGTCTTTAATTTCAATCACGCGATTCGCGCTGGCGGCAATTTCACGATCGTGGGTTACCATAATAATGGTGTGGCCTTCTGCGTGTAATTGACGCAGAATTTCCATCACCTTTTGACCGCTTTGTGAATCCAATGCGCCAGTGGGTTCATCGGCTAAGATAATTTCACCGCCATTCATCAACGCACGGGCAATACTCACACGTTGTTGCTGACCACCAGAAAGCTGGCTGGGTTTATTTTGCCATTTATCACCTAAGCCTAATTTTTCTAAAAGTTGCTTCGCACGAGAAAGACGTTTTTCTTGTGATATTCCCGCATAAATTGCAGGCAAAGCGACGTTCTCAGCGGCAGTTAAACTTGATAATAAGTTATAGCGTTGGAAAATAAAGCCGAATTTTTGGCTACGTAAATCTGAAAGTTGATCTTTGCTTAATTCAATGGTTTCTCTCCCATTGATTTTGTAAGAACCACTGGTTGCCGTATCCAAGCATCCGATGATATTCATCAAGGTCGATTTACCGGAACCTGATTGCCCAATAATCGCGACGAAATCGCCTTTTTCTATATTTAAAGAGATATTCTTTAAAATATGAACACGATTTTCGCCTTCACCGAAGTAACGGTTGAGATCCTTAATTTCAATAATATTCATTAATTTTCTACCGCACTTTTAGAACATTCTTGGACCACGAGGCATAGAGCCAACTTGTTCACCATTCGCAACTTGCGACACGATGACTTTTTCACCTTCGTTTAAACCCGATTTGATTTCAGTTTTGAAATCATTTTGAACACCGATTTCAACTTCACGCGGTTCAGGTTGATTTTTATCATTCAATACATTGACAAAGCTTTTGCCATCACGTTTTTGAATAGCCATATTGGAAATTAATAACACATCTTTCGCGTTGGCAATTTTGATGTTGTTTTCTGTCGTCATTCCGATGCGTAAAGTACGATCAGGGTTATCAATCAAAACATTGGCGTAATAGTAGATCGCACTGGTCGTTGAGCTGCTTGAGCTACTTAAAGATGATGTTGAAGAGCTATCACTTGTCGTAGTATTGGCTGGATCAACAGAATCAATAACGGAGTGATATACGGTTTGGCTATCTGATAAAATAGTAAAGCTGACTTCTTGACCTGCTTTAACTTTAGTAATATCGCCTTCTGAAATTTCAGGCTTAATTTTCATTTTGCTTAAATCAGCAATGGTTACAATCGTTGGCGTCGTTTGGTTGGCGTTAACGGTTTGACCTTCTGAAACAGGCACAGAAATAACGGTACCGTCCATTGGGGCGGTGATTTTGGTGTAACCCACATTGGTTTCTGCGGTATTCACTTCAATTTCAGCTTGTTTGATATTGGCTTCAATGGCTTCCATTTCAGCTTTCGCATTATCAAGTGTGCTTTTTGCAGTATTCAAACTATCCAAAGACGTCGCTTTTTGTGTATAAAGTTTTGATAAGCGGTTATAACTTGAAAGAGCTACATCATAAGCAGTTTTCTTCGCTTTTAATTGAGCTTGATAGCTGACCAATGCCGCTTTTTTGGTATTTAAGGTATTAATTTGGGTTGTAGAATCAATATCTGCAATCATTTCGCCTTTTTTGATTTCTTGCCCTAATTTGACATAGAGTTTAGTGATTTCACCTGAAGCTTGAGCACCAACATCAACTTCATTCACGCTTTCAACTGAACCAGAGGCGACAACTGTTTTTTCCACATTGCCACGTGTAACCGATTCAGTCAGATAGGTGGTTTCTTGTTTGTTATTGCTTGAGAAAAAATAATAAACAGCACCGGTAGCAACGAGTAATCCGAGTAAAATAAAAAAGCGTTTTTTCATAAAGACTTTGTTATCCTAAATAAAAATGAACGTTTGTTCAGTAAAGTGGTATTCTAAAGGTAAACTTTTCAGTTTGCACGAAAAATCTTCAAGTTAGACCTAAAAATCCTAAAAAATTCAGTCTTAATTTAATGAAAGTGCGGTTAGTTTTGTGATCAAATTCACAACGCCAGACTTTTCGTATAGAATGGGGAAATTATTTTCAATTTATTGAGAAATTTATGAGCAATACAGAACACACTCTAGAAAATGCGGAAAATACCCGCACACACAATTTCATTACTCAAATTATTGATGAAGATTTAGCTTCGGGTAAACACAAAAGTGTTCATACTCGTTTCCCGCCTGAGCCGAATGGCTATTTACATATTGGCCACGCAAAATCGATTTGCTTAAACTTCGGCTTGGCAAAAGAATATAACGGTTTATGTAACCTACGTTTTGACGATACCAACCCAGTAAAAGAAGACGTGGAATATGTGGATTCCATCAAAGCCGATGTGGAATGGTTAGGTTTTAAATGGGAAGGCGAACCGCGTTATGCATCTGATTACTTCGATGCACTTTATGGCTATGCGATTGAGTTAATCGAGAAAGGTTTAGCCTATGTAGATGAACTTTCACCAGACCAAATGCGTGAGTATCGCGGTACATTAACTGAGCCAGGTAAAAACAGTCCATATCGTGATCGTAGTGTCGAAGAAAACTTAGCGTTATTTGAAAGAATGAAAAATGGTGAGTTTGCCAAAGGTACATTAAGTCTTCGTGCGAAAATCGATATGGCTTCACCATTTATGGTCATGCGTGACCCTGTGCTTTATCGTATTAAATTTGCTAGCCATCACCAAACCGGTGACAAATGGTGCATTTACCCAATGTACGATTTCACTCACTGTATCTCTGATGCGATTGAGCGTATTACACACTCTTTATGCACATTAGAATTCCAAGACAACCGTCGTTTATATGACTGGGTGTTGGACAATATTAGTATTGAACGTCCATTGCCACATCAATATGAATTCTCTCGTTTAAATTTAGAAGGTACGTTAACATCTAAACGTAAATTATTGAAATTGGTGAATGATGGCATTGTAGATGGTTGGAACGATCCGCGTATGCCAACGATTTCAGGTTTACGTCGTCGCGGTTATACCCCGGCTTCGTTACGTGAATTCTGCCGTCGTATTGGTGTGACTAAACAAGATAACGTCGTAGAGTATTCTGCGCTTGAAGCATGCATTCGAGACGATTTAAATGAAAATGCACCACGTGCAATGGCGGTGATTGATCCTGTTCGCGTAGTGATTGAAAACTTTGAAGGCGAAGAAACCTTAACGGCACCAAATCACCCAAATCGTCCAGAATTAGGTGAGCGTCAATTACCGTTTACGAAAGAGCTTTATATTGATCGAGCAGACTTCCGTGAAGAAGCAAACAAACAATATAAACGTTTAGTATTAGGTAAAGAAGTGCGTTTACGTAACGCTTATGTGATTAAAGCTGAACGCGTAGAGAAAGATGCAAATGGTGAAATTACTACGATCTTCTGTACTTACGATCCTGAAACCTTAGGTAAAAATCCAGCTGATGGTCGTAAAGTGAAAGGGGTAATTCACTGGGTATCTGCAGTACATAATCACCCAGCGGAGTTCCGTTTATATGAACGTCTCTTCACCGTACCAAACCCAGGTGCAGCAGAAGAAATCGAAAGCGTGTTAAATCCAACCTCTTTAGTGGTGAAACACGGTTTTGTAGAACAAAGCCTCGCAAATGCAGAACTAGAAAAAGGTTACCAATTTGAACGCGAAGGTTATTTCTGTGCGGATAACAAAGACAGCCGCCCAGAGCACTTAGTGTTTAACTTGACCGTAAGCTTAAAAGAAGGCTTCTAATTCTAAACAACAAAGTGCGGTCAAAAATCACGTAAATTTTGACCGCACTTTTTTATTGGTTTCACTATGCAATTTGAATCTCATTTTTGGCAAACAAAATCGCTCCTTGAAATGACGGAATCCGAATGGGAAGCCCTATGTGATGGCTGCGGGAAATGCTGTTATCGAAAATACATTCAAGGGCGAGGCAAACGTGAAAAACTCTATTACACACGCATTGCTTGCAATTTATTAGATGTAGAAACAGGAAAGTGTCGTAATTATCCAGAACGTTTTAAAATCGAAAGTGATTGTACCAAATTAACCAAAAAGAACTTGCCTGATTTTGGGTGGTTGCCGAATACCTGTGCGTATCGTTTATTGTATGAGGGGAAACCTTTACCCGAATGGCATCCTTTAATCAGCGGCGCTCCTAATTCAGTGAAAAATGCAGGTGTTTTAATTCAAGATGGCGTACATGAAGAAGATGTCATTGATTGGTTTGAATTTGTCATTGAAACTGAATAATTTAAATTTCGTTGTTTTTTTATTCTCTTTAAACTTTGTTTTTTGATTTAGGTCACAATTTGCAAGATTGGCAATTGTATTTCAATTGTGCTTACTTATAATACTTAATAAGTATTATATAGATGTATCATTCGTTGTATGCAAATGTCCTTATCACTTAAACAATCTGCTGAAAAACTTGGCATTTCGTTTTCCCATTATGATATTAATGGGCATTTGATTGATGCGTCGCCAACCAGTATTGATTATTTTATCGAGCAGTTGCAATTTCCGCCGAATATTGGACAAAATCAGCCGTTCCAAGATGTCATATGTGCCTTTGAAAACGAACCCATTCATGATGATTTAGTCGCGTTTTCTTCTCCCCCTGATGCTTCTTTGCGTTATCAATTGCTCGACGAGCAAAACCAAATTCAGCTTGAAAAAACCATTCCATATTCAACCGCACTTTCATTCATTGCCTGCTTTGCCTTTTATCTATCATCGTTTAATGCTTTTTGCCGCTCAACAAACGAGAAAATACTATCGGTTGTAAATAATCAAGCTTGCAAAGCATAAAGGAGTATGTCATGACGAAATTAGTCGCTCAATCAGTAATTAATTCATTTTTTGATGGCAAACATGCCGATCCTTTTGCTGTATTAGGCATGCATGAAACTCACAATGGTATTGAGATTCGTGCTTTATTACCCGATGCAGATAAAGTCGAAGTGATTGATAAAGAAAGTCAATCCATCGTTGTTGAACTAGAAAAACTGGATGACCGCGGATTTTTTGGTGCTATTGTGCCAGAGATTCACCATTTCTTTACCTACCAATTAAAAGTGTATTGGGGCGTAGAAGCCCAAATTATTGAAGATCCGTACCGTTTTCATCCGATGATTAATGACTTGGATCAATGGCTATTGGCGGAAGGTTCGTTATTGCGTCCTTATGAAGTATTAGGTGCACATTTTACTGAATGTGACAGTGTACCGGGCGTAAATTTCCGTGTATGGGCGCCAAATGCTAAGCGCGTTTCGTTGGTAGGTGATTTTAACTATTGGGATGGTCGTCGTCATCCAATGCGTTTCCATCCGGCAAGTGGTGTGTGGGAGTTATTCTTACCAAAAGCCAGTTTGGGGCAACGCTATAAATTTGAATTGATTGATTGCAACGGCAACCTTCGTTTAAAAGCTGACCCTTATGCATTTAGCTCTGAATTACGTCCAGATACAGCATCCGAAATCAGCATGTTGCCGGATGTAGTCGAAATGACGGAGCAACGTCGTAAAGCGAACCAACGTAATCAACCTATTTCGATTTACGAAGTACATTTGGGATCATGGCGCCGTAATTTAGAAAATAATTTCTGGCTTGATTATGACCAAATTGCTGATGAACTTATTCCTTATGTAAAACATATGGGTTTTACGCATATTGAGTTTTTACCGCTCTCCGAATTTCCATTCGATGGCTCTTGGGGCTATCAACCGATAGGGCTGTATTCACCAACGAGTCGTTTTGGTACACCAGAAGGCTTTAAACGCTTAGTCGAAAAAGCCCATAAAGCAGGCATTAATGTGATTTTAGACTGGGTGCCAGGGCATTTTCCAAGTGATACACACGGCTTAGTCGCATTTGACGGTACAGCCTTATATGAACATGCTGACCCACGTGAAGGCTATCATCAAGACTGGAATACCTTAATTTATAACTATGGTCGTAATGAAGTGAGAAACTTCTTATCCAGTAATGCACTGTATTGGCTTGAACGATTTGGTGTAGATGGTATCCGTGTAGATGCGGTCGCATCAATGATTTACCGCGATTACAGCCGTGCTGAAGGCGAATGGATTCCGAATCAATATGGCGGTCGTGAAAATTTAGAAGCCATTGAATTTTTAAAACATACCAACTGGAAAATCCATTCTGAGGTGTCCGGTGCGATTTCGATTGCGGAAGAATCCACATCTTTCGGTGGCGTAACCCATCCGACAGAAAACGGTGGTCTTGGATTTAATTTTAAATGGAACATGGGCTGGATGAATGACACCCTAAGTTATATGAAACTCGATCCAGTTTATCGTCGTTATCATCACGACAAAATGACCTTCGGGATGATTTATCAATACAGTGAAAACTTTGTATTGCCACTTTCTCACGATGAAGTTGTACATGGCAAATGTTCGTTACTTGGCAAAATGCCGGGCGATGCATGGCAAAAATTCGCTAACTTGCGTGCTTACTACGGTTATATGTGGGGCTATCCAGGTAAGAAATTATTATTCATGGGCAATGAATTTGCTCAAGGTCGCGAATGGAATTATGAAGAAAGTTTGGATTGGTTCTTACTTGACGAAAACCATGGTGGCCTATGGCATAAAGGTGTATTGCAATTAGTCAAAGATTTGAACGGAATTTATCAAAAAAATGCACCGCTCTTTGAATTAGACGGTGAACCGGAAGGCTTTGATTGGTTAGTGGTGGATGATGCGGAAAATTCGGTCTTTGCTTTTGAACGTAAAAGCAGTAATGGCGAACGCATTATCTTGATCAGTAACTTTACTCCGGTGCCACGCGAAGGCTATCGCATTGGGGTTAATGCAGCGGGTGAGTACGAAGAAATTTTGAATACTGACTCAATGTATTATCAAGGTTCAAATGTAGGTAATTTCGGCTCTGTGAAAAGCGAAGCGATTACAAGTCACGGACGTGACAATTCGATTAGCGTGACCATTCCGCCACTCGCAACGATCTATTTAAAATATAAAGCATAACAATCGCGAAAAACACAATGTTTAGTATTTATAACAATGGCAAACCTTCCCCAATGGGATATTCTCAAACGCTGGAAAACGGCCTAAAAATTTCGAATTTTGCGCTGTTTTCTAGTGCGGCCGATGCTGTTGAACTTTGTTTGTTCCGTGATGGCAAAGAAAGCCGTTTTGCCATGAGCAGAACCGATGATATTTGGCATGTGGCAATTGAAGGCGTTGAGTTAAATGATGAGTATGCGTTCAGAATCACAGGCAAAAATAACCGCACTTTAGCCAATCCGCAAAAGTTAATGCTTGATCCTTATGCCAAAGCAGTAAGCCATAAACCGGATTTAAGCTCACCAGAATCTCGTTCAATTTTCGTGTTAAATGATGAACGAGATAATGCCGCCGTTGCACCTAAAGGCCACATTATTGACGAGCATTTTGATTGGTCAGGGGATTGCAAACCGTCTATTCCTTGGGCTCAAACCATTGTGTATGAACTGAATGTTAAAGGATTTAGCCAATTAAATTCCCGTATTCCAGAAAATATTCGAGGCACTTATGCGGCTTTAGCTCATCCTGAAAATATTGCGTATTTTAAATCATTGGGTATTACCAGCCTTGAGTTGCTTCCAGTGAATTTCTTCATTGATGAACCGCATTTGCAAGAAAAAGGATTACGTAATTATTGGGGCTACAACCCACTAGCCATGTTTGCTTTAGAACCAAGTTACGCAGCTGATCAAAAACAGCCTTTAAATGAGTTTAAGAGCATGGTGAAAACCTTGCATCAAGCGGGCATTGAAGTGATTTTAGATGTGGTGTTTAACCATACGGCTGAATCTGAAAAAACGTTCCCAACATTTTGCCAACGCGGTATTGATGATAAAACCTATTACTGGCAAAGCGAGCATGGTGATTACCTCAACTGGACGGGTTGCGGCAATATGCTCAATCTTTCTAATGATGTCACTCGCAAATGGGTATTAGATTGTTTACGTTACTGGGTAACAGAATGTCATGTGGATGGTTTCCGTTTTGATTTAGCCACGGTACTTGGTCGTGAAACGCCTGATTTCAATTCGAATGCAA
Organism: Haemophilus sp. HMSC061E01; assembly: GCF_001810345.1. NCBI lineage: Bacteria > Pseudomonadati > Pseudomonadota > Gammaproteobacteria > Pasteurellales > Pasteurellaceae > Haemophilus > Haemophilus sp. HMSC061E01. The sequence continues at coordinate 148,981 of NZ_KV801015.1, read as the reverse complement.
AATTGTTTGCGGAAATGGAACAGGATGAGGTTCTACAAAAAATTAAATTAATCGCAGAACCTTGGGATATTGGTCATTACGGCTATCAAGTTGGTTATTTTCCTGCTTATTTCTCTCAATGGAATGATCGTTTCCGCGATGATATGTGCCGTTTTTGGTTGTGGCAAAGTGGTGAAGTGGGGGCCTTTGCAGAACGTTTTGCTGGCTCTAGCGATATTTTTAAACGAGAAGAACGATTACCGCATGGTAGCTTGAACTTTATTACTGCTCATGATGGTTTTACGTTACGAGATTTAGTGAGCTATAACCATAAACACAATGATGCTAATGGTGAAGAGAACCGTGACGGACGCAATGAAAATTATGGCTACAATCATGGCATAGAAGGTTCTCAACTGGATTTAGCTGATGAATGGCAAAGTGCGGTCGAAAATAACCGTGTTTTATCAGAAAAAGGTTTGTTAGGCTCTTTATTACTGGCAAATGGTGTACCCATGCTGCTTGCTGGAGATGAGTTCGGCAACAGCCAATATGGCAACAACAATGCCTATTGCCAAGATAACGAAATTACGTGGTTAAAGTGGGATGATTTTAACCAAACCTTATTTGACTTTACCAAGCAAACCATTGCATTTCGAAAAAAAATTCAAAGTTTGCAACAGGAGGCTTGGTGGTCGGATGAAAATGTCGAGTGGTTGAATACTGGGGGAAACCCTATGACACTAGACGATTGGCATAATCGGGAAAGCAAAGCCCTACAAGTTATGTTGGACGGCAAATATCTTTTCTTAATTAATGCAAAAACTGAACCGCAATCTTTTTATTTGCCAAAGGGTAAATGGAAAAAGATTGCCGAAACTGAAAATAGCGTGATTCAACAATGTGATGTGAGCGGTATAGCATTTGAAGTGTTGGAACATATGGATGATGAAAACGATGGAGTTTGTTATGAAAAGCGATCTTAATAAATATGAATTAGTTAAAGATACTTTAGTGCTTATTTTGGCTGGTGGTCGTGGTTCCCGTTTACATGAATTAACCGATAAACGTGCTAAACCTGCGTTATATTTTGGCGGTAATCGTCGCATTATTGATTTTGCGCTTTCCAACTGTATTAACTCAGGCCTGAATCGCATTGGTGTCGTGACCCAGTATGCCGCTCACTCTTTATTACGCCATTTACAAACAGGTTGGTCATTCTTACCGCAAGAGCGTGGTGAATTCGTTGATATGTTACCTGCCCGTCAACAAATTGATGATTCTACGTGGTACCGTGGTACAGCGGATGCGGTGTATCAAAATATGGCGATTATCCGTAATCACTATCGTCCAAAATACATTTTGATTCTTGCAGGTGACCATATTTATAAACAAGATTACAGTGTCATGTTGATGGATCACGTGAGAAGTGGAGCAAAATGTACAGTAGGTTGTATTGAGGTACCGCGTTCTGAAGCGAGTGAATTTGGTGTCATGGCGGTAAACGAAAACCTTAAAGTGAAAGCCTTCGTTGAGAAACCAAAAGATCCACCAGCAATGGTTGGTAAACCAGACATTTCATTAGCTTCCATGGGGATTTATGTCTTTGATGCAGAATATCTCTATAAAATGCTAGATAGAGAAGTAAACACACCTTGCACATCTCATGACTTTGGCAAAGATGTCTTGCCAAAATGCTTGGAAGAAGGCGTGCTTTATGCGCATCCATTCAGCCGTTCTTGTATGGGCCGAAACACTGAAGGTGAAATTTACTGGCGTGATGTGGGTACACTCGATAGTTTCTGGCAAGCGAATATCGATTTAGTTTCAGAGCATCCACAATTAGATATTTATGATCAAAGCTGGCCAATTCGTGGTAATCCAGTGCAGGCTTATCCATCTAAATTCTTCTATAAAAAAGCGAATGTCAAACCGGTAGATAACTCGCTTATAGGTGGTGGCTGTGTGATTACCGATGCATCTATTAGTAACTCGGTGTTGTTTGATAGAGTCAAAATTGATGAAGGCTCTTCTGTTGATCACAGTGTCGTGTTACCGCAAGTACAAATTGGTAAAAATTGTACATTGAAAGATTGTATTATTGATCGCCATTGTATTATTCCAGATGGTATGGAAATCGGTGTGGACAAAGCGCTTGATAGTAAACGCTTCCGTGTGAGTTCTACCGGTAAAGTTGTACTTGTAACCTCAACGATGTTGAAAAAATTGCAAGGCGAAGAAGTCACTAACGAAGAACATTTGGATTAAAGTGCGGTCAATTTTGACGGTATTTTAAGTGAAGTAAAAAGATTGTGCTGTTATCAATGACAGCACAATTTTAAATATAAAAGGAAAATTATGAGAGTTTTACATGTTTGCTCGGAACTGTATCCCTTACTCAAAACCGGTGGACTTGCCGATGTTTTAGGGGCATTACCTTTTGCACAAAAAGAAATTGGTATTGATACACGTATTTTATTGCCGGCTTATCCAAAAATTTCTGCAGGTATTGAGAATACGCATGTTGTCACAGAATTTGATAATTTTGCTGGTCATGTTGTATTGCGTTATGGCGAATACAATGGCGTGGGGATTTATCTGATTGATGCACCACATCTCTATTGGCGAGAAGGAAATCCTTATCATGATACCGATTACAACGATTATGCCGATAACTATAAGCGTTTTGCGTTATTAGGTTGGGTGGGGGCAGAGCTTGCGACAGGCTTAGATAGTTGGTGGCGAGCTGAAGTGGTTCATGCCCATGATTGGCATGCGGGCTTAGCCGCCGCTTATCTCTTCAATAAAGGTCGTCCAGCAAAATCGGTATTTACGATTCATAACTTGGCTTATCAGGGACAATTCGCTCATCGCCATTTACATGAAATTGGATTGCCAGAAGGCATGTTCCATGTTGATGGTTTAGAGTTATTTGGCCAAATTTCATATTTGAAAGCAGGTCTCTATTATTCTGATATGGTCACAGCAGTGAGTCCTACTTATGCGAAAGAAATCACCACACCAGACTTTGCTTATGGCTTGCAAGGCTTGCTAACAGGCCTACGTGAAGCAGGCAAGTTGGTAGGGATTTTAAATGGCGTGGATCAAGAAATTTGGCATCCAAGTTGTGATGCGTATATTCAGCATCACTACAAATTAAAATCCGTCGCAGGCAAGAAGAAAAATAAAGCTGATTTACAAGCTTACTTCAATTTGCCACAACAACCTGATGCACTCTTATTTGTGATGGTGACTCGCTTAACAGAACAAAAAGGCGTAGATTTACTGATTGCCACAGCGGATGAAATTGTTAAACAAGGTGGCCAATTAACCATTCTCGGTTCGGGTGCGAAACATTTGGAAGAGGGTATTTGCCAATTAGCACAACGTTACCCAGAAAATATTGCAGTAAAAATTGGCTATGATGAAGCACTTTCACATTTAATGGTTGCCGGCGGTGATGTCATTTTAGTACCAAGTCGCTTTGAACCTTGTGGATTAACTCAATTGTATGGCTTGCAATATGGCACATTGCCGCTTGTTCGTGCGACGGGAGGATTAGCGGATACCGTGACCAACAGTACAAGTGAAACCATTAAAGCGCGTACTGCAACGGGGTTTGTATTCCAAAAAGCCGAAGCAGATGATTTACGAAGTGCTATCCAGCATGCCTTTGTCTTGTGGCAAAAACAACGAGTTTGGGCGATGGTTCGTAATAATGCCATGGCTCAGGACTTTAGTTGGAAAAATGCCGCCGCTCAATATGAGCAGCTCTATTTAAGCATTTTAGACTCATAATTAAATGGATTTACTCCCTCTTCAAAATAATCGCCTTTGAAGAGGGGGATTTTTGTTGTTTTTTTCGTAAAAAAGCTTAAAATTTGCGCGATTTTTTTATTGAGGTTTTACTTTCTATGATCATGGACAATTTTGATTCGCCATTTCTCTACAATCGACCAAGTCTTGATGTTGAAGGCGTGAAAAAAGCAATTGTTTATAAATTAATTTTCTTAATTGGTCGTTCACCAAAAGAGGCGAGTCAACGCGACTGGCTAAATGCAACCCTTCATGCTGTGCGTGATTTAGTGACTGAAGGCTGGATTACCACCGCTCGTCAATCTCGTGCAGAAGAAACTCGTCGTGTTTATTACCTTTCTATGGAATTCTTAATCGGCCGTACACTTTCTAATGCGATGATCGCAGAAGGTGTTTATGACGTGGCAGAAAAAGCCCTGGCTGAATTAAATGTTAATTTGGAAGAGATTATTGAAAAAGAAGTGGATCCAGGTTTAGGTAACGGGGGATTAGGTCGCCTTGCTGCTTGCTTTATGGACTCACTGGCAACATTAGCGATTCCTGCGATGGGTTACGGTATTCGTTATGAATACGGTATGTTCCGTCAAAAAATTGAAAATGGTCAACAAGTTGAACGTCCGGATGATTGGTTGGAAAAAGGTGCGCCTTGGGAATTTATGCGTCCATCAAAACGTTTCAGTATTGATTTTGGTGGTCATATCTATTTTGAAGATAAAAAATGTATCTGGAATCCGGCTGAAAAAGTGACCGCACTTGCATACGATCAAATGATCCCAGGCTATAAAAATGATTCGGCATCGACCTTACGTTTATGGTCTGCTCATGGTGGAGAGTTATTTGATTTAGCTGAATTTAACCGTGGTGATCATTTAGCGGCGGTGGCAACGCGTTCAGCTAACCAAAACCTTTCTCGTGTACTTTATCCAGATGATTCTACCTGGAATGGTCGTGAGTTACGTTTACGTCAAGAGTACTTTTTAGTATCAGCATCTTTACAAGATATTCTCCGTCGCCATTTAAGAACCCATGGTACATTGGATAATCTTGCTGATAAAGTAGCGATTCACTTGAATGATACCCACCCGGCATTAGCCATTCCTGAGTTGATGCGTATTTTAATCGATTTACACGGTTACTCATGGCAAAACGCTTGGGATGTGACTCGTCGTATTTTCTCTTATACTTGCCATACTTTGATGTCTGAAGCATTAGAAACCTGGCCGGTAGAAATGATGGCGAAGATCTTACCGCGTCACTTACAAATGATTTTTGAAATTAATGATCATTTCCTTGAATATGTGAAAACGTATGTCACGACTGATATGGATTTTATCCGTCGCGTTTCACTTATCGAAGAAGGATATCAACGTAAAGTGCGCATGGGATGGTTGTCTGTTGTCGGTTCTCATAAAGTGAACGGTGTTGCGGCAATTCACTCAGATCTTATGGTGACATCAACCTTTGCTGATTTTGCTCGTATCTATCCAGAACGTTTCACCAATGTAACAAACGGTGTGACACCGCGTCGTTGGCTTGCCGTAGCAAACCCGAAATTAGCGGCTTTATTTGATCAATATATTGGTTCTGAATGGCGTTGCGATTTAAGCCAAATTGAAAAACTTAAAGCCTTTGCAGATAAAGGTGAATTTAAGCGTGCAGTTGCGGATATTAAATACGATAACAAAGTGAAATTAGCACAATATGTGAAGAAAACACTTGATATTGATTTAGATCCACATGCTTTATTTGATGTACAAGTAAAACGTATTCACGAATACAAACGTCAAATGCTTAATGTGTTACACATTATTGCTCGTTACAACGAAATGCTTGCTCATCCAGAAAAAGATTGGCAGCCACGTGTGTTCATTTTAGCGGGTAAAGCGGCTTCAGCTTACTATGCAGCAAAACAAACCATTCGTTTAATTAACGATGTCGCGAATGTTATCAATAATGATGAACGCTTAAAAGGTCGTTTAAAAGTTGTCTTTATTCCGAACTACAGCGTAAGTCTTGCACAATTAATCATTCCAGCGGCAGATATTTCTGAGCAAATCTCTCTTGCAGGAACAGAAGCATCAGGTACCAGTAACATGAAGTTTGCCTTAAATGGTGCGTTAACATTGGGTACGCTTGATGGAGCGAACGTTGAGATTTTAGATAATGTTGGTGAAGACCACATCTTTATCTTTGGTAATACGGTTGAACAAGTGGAAGCATTACGTCGCGAAGGTTATCGTCCGTTTGATTATTATCAAAATGACGAGCAATTACGTGAAGTTATTGACCAAATTATCCGTGGTGATTTCTCGCCGGAAGAACCGAACCGTTATCACTCTCTCATTCAAGGTTTACAATACCACGATTATTACCAATCTTTTGCTGATTTCCGCAGTTATGTGGAAGCGCAAAAAGCGGTAGATAAAAAATATCAAGATCGTGACGTATGGATAGCAAGTACCATTCAAAATATGGTGAACATGGGCTTCTTCTCATCAGACCGTACAATTCTTGAATATGCGAAAAATATCTGGAAAATTGAACCGTTAAAACTCGAGAAGTAAGTTCTTTTCCACTCATAGAAAACCCTGTCGGATTATTTCCACAGGGTTTCTTTTTATGCTAAAATCCACCGTCAAATTTATTGTTCATTCAGATTAGGAAAAAGTATGAAAGTTTTAGAAGGTGCGGTAGCTGCGCCAAATGCTAAAATCGCAGTGGTGATTGCTCGTTTTAACAGTTTTATTAATGAAAGTTTATTAGAAGGTGCGGTAGATGCATTAAAACGTATCGGCCAAGTGAAAGATGAGAATATTACAATCGTTCGTGCACCAGGTGCGTATGAACTTCCATTAGTAGCACGTCGTTTAGCTGAAAGCAAAAAATTTGATGCAATCGTGGCATTAGGTACGGTGATCCGTGGTGGTACAGCTCACTTTGAATATGTAGCGGGTGAAGCAAGTAGCGGTTTAGGTCAAGTAGCAATGCAAGCTGAAATTCCTGTGGCATTCGGTGTTTTAACAACTGAAAACATTGAACAAGCTATCGAGCGCGCAGGCACTAAAGCAGGTAACAAAGGTGCAGAAGCAGCATTAACTGCACTTGAAATGGTGAACCTTTTACAACAAATTGATGCGGCATAATTCCAATGACAGAGAAAAAAGAACCTGTAAAAAAAGTATCGCCACGTCGTAGAGCGAGAGAATGTGCGGTTCAAGCATTATATTCTTGGGCGCTCTCTGGTAATGCACCAGAACAAGTGGAACTCACTTTTGTGGTGGATCAAGATTTAAAAGGTGTGGATAAACCTTATTTTAGCCGCCTTTTCCGTCAAACTGTCGCGAATGTGGACGCTGTTGATTTTTCAATGAGCCATTATTTAGATCGCACATTGGATGAATTAGATCCGATTGAAAAAGCGATTTTACGTTTAGCGGTTTACGAACTTCAATTTGAGCCAGATGTGCCGTATAAAGTGGCGATTAACGAGGCGATTGAAGTAGCGAAAGTGTTTGGTGCAGATGAAAGCCATAAATACATTAACGGTGTATTGGATAAAGTCGCTCCTGCATTAGGTCGCAAATAATTATTCAAATGTAGGGTAGACAAATGTCTGCCCTTTGTTTTTTGGTGCGCAGATAAAATGAGTACGGGTGAATTTGATCTTATAGGGCGATATTTCTCAATACAAAAAGGCAATCAACACTTTATTGATTTCAGTATTGGGGATGATTGTGCGATCACTCATATTCCAGAAGGCTATCAGCTTGCGATCACCACCGATACAATGGTCGAAGGCACGCATTTTTTATCTTCCATTTCTCCCCAAGATTTAGCGTATAAAGCTATCGCGACAAATCTAAGTGATTTAGCTGCTATGGGGGCGAAACCCGCTTGGATTTCTCTTGCACTCACATTACCTAAAGTTGATGAAAACTGGCTGAGCCACTTTAGTCAAAGTCTGTTTGATACATTAAATCAATATGATGTAACATTAATTGGTGGCGATACAACGAAAGGTCCACTTTCTATAACCATTACGGCACAAGGTTTCGTACCAAAAGGAAAGGCTTTATTCCGACATAACGCGAAGGTTGGTGATTTAATTTATGTATCGGGCACGTTAGGTGATAGTGCGGCAGGTTTAAATTGGATCTTACAAGGTAAAAGTGCGGTCGATTTTGATACTGAATTTTTAGTAAAACGCCATTTTCACCCAACGCCACGTGTTGAATTAGGTCAAGCCTTAGTGGATGTAGCGCATTCATGCATTGATATTTCAGATGGTCTTGTTGCCGATTTAGGGCATATTTTAACGAGAAACCAATGTTCAGCGGAGATTGAATTATCTACCTTGCCTTTATCCACCTCACTTAAAAAAACATATCGCTTAGAAAAAACAGAAGCATTTGCATTAAGTGGCGGGGAAGACTATGAACTTTGCTTTACGGTTCCCGCAAATAAAAAGGCCGAGATTGAAAAGTTATCCCAATCGTTGAATGTACCTTGCACTTGTATCGGAAAAATCGTTCCGCAAAATAACAATCAGATTACTTTTTTAAAAGATGGACGTGTCATCAATTATCAAGCACCGTCTGGTTTCGATCATTTTAAGGATAAATAATGAATAGTTCACCTCTTGATAAAGTCAGCTTAAAAAATCCAGTTCATTTACTTGCATTAGGTTTCGGTTCAGGATTAATTCGTCCTGCACCGGGCACATGGGGAAGTTTAGCCGGAACGATTTTAGGTTCGGCATTATTAGCTTGTCTTGGTCTAAAAATCTTCTTAATTTTGACCGCACTTTGCTTTGCGCTTGGCTGTTATCTGTGTCAAAAAACCGCAGATGATATGGGCGTTCATGATCACGGCTCCATTGTTTGGGATGAATTTGTTGGGGTATTTATTGTGCTAGCTGCAATTCCAACTTTATCTTTGCCTTGGATTGTCATTGCCTTTGTACTTTTCCGTTTCTTCGATATTTTAAAACCTTATCCCATCCGTTATTTTGACCAAAAACTGGAAAGCGGTTTTGGGATTATGGTGGATGATGTTTTAGCGGCAGTTTATGCTGTTATCGTGATTGCGATACTACGTATTATAGGCTTGCCATGCTAAATTTGATGATTATTCATCTTGTTGGTTTACTTTCGCCTGGCCCAGATTTTTTCTATGTCAGCCGAATTTCTGCCATGAGTTCCCGTCGAGAAGCTATTGGTGGCGTGATTGGGATTACCATTGGTGTATTAATTTGGGCAACAGCAGCGGTTTTAGGACTCGCCATTATTTTTGCCACTATGCCAATTATTCAAGGCATTGTGATGATGCTTGGTGGAGCCTATTTAGTTTATCTTGGCATTAAAATGGCAAAAGTGAAAACCAATGCGGTTTTTGATGAAAAGCAAAATGCAAATGTGCCAAATCAATCGACTTTAACGAGCATTATGAAAGGCTTATTAGTCAATTTATCTAATGCTAAAGTTGTGATTTATTTCAGCAGTGTGATGTCATTGGTTCTAGTGAATATTACCGAAACATCACAAATTTTGACCGCACTTGCCGTGATTACCGTAGAAACCTTTTTATATTTCTACATCATTTCGGTGCTTTTCTCTCGTTCTGTTGCAAAACAGTTTTATAGCCAATATAGTCGCTATATTGATAATGCAGCAGGGCTGATTTTTATTTTCTTCGGAATCTATTTAATTTATAGTGGCGTTCAACACGCTTTAATTTGATTAAAAAGGACAAAACATGACATTAAAAATTGCGATCGCCGGTGCAGGCGGAAGAATGGGGCGTCAATTAATTCAAGCCGTACATAATGCAGAAGGGGTAGAATTAGGTGCCGCTTTTGAACGTAAAGGTTCCTCTTTAGTGGGGGCTGATGCTGGTGAGCTTGCTGGTATCGGTACATTAGGTATCAAAGTATCAGATGATTTAAATGCAGAAAAAGACAACTTTGATTTGCTGATTGATTTCACGCGTCCAGAAGGCACGCTTGAGCACATCGCATTTTGTGTCGCTAATAATAAAAAGATGGTAATTGGTACCACAGGGTTTGATGATGCGGGCAAAGCCGCAATTCAAGCCGCATCAGAAAAAATTGCCATTGTATTTGCATCCAACTTCAGTGTGGGTGTTAATTTGGTATTTAAACTATTAGAAAAAGCAGCCAAAGTGATGGGCGATTATTGTGATATCGAAATCATTGAAGCGCACCATCGCCACAAAGTAGATGCACCATCAGGTACGGCACTTTCTATGGGGGAACACATTGCGAAAACCCTTGGTCGTGATTTAAAAACGCATGGCGTATTTTGTCGTGAAGGCATTACAGGAGAACGTAAACGTGATGAAATTGGTTTCTCCACTATTCGTGCTTCAGATGTAGTGGGTGAACATAGTGTCTGGTTTGCCGATATCGGTGAGCGCGTTGAAATTGCTCACAAAGCATCAAGTCGTATGACCTTTGCGAATGGTGCAGTGCGTGCAGGTAAATGGTTAGAAAAACAATCTCACGGATTGTTTGATATGACAGACGTGTTGGATTTGAATAATTTATAGAGTAGACTTAATTTTAAAATTCGCCTATCAAATAACGATCTATTCATTTTGTGTAGATCGTTATGTTTTTATTTGTGCATGGAAGTATCCCTTCCCCCTGAGCTTGGTACATCAGATAAATTAAAATAGAGATAAATAATGACAATAAATAAAATTATTAGAATAGCTATTGCTTCTATTTTGTCCACTATCATGATTTATTTGACTCTTTTACTTAGTGGGGAAATTGAATTTAGTACAGAAAAATTTTTTCATTATTTTGTGGTGTGGGGGGCTTTTTTATTTTTTTCAGCTCTTCTAATTTCTTATTACTCACCTCTCATTTATGGAGATGATAAAAAAGATGATGTTAAAAAAGCTAGAGCCCAAAAGAAGAAACGAAAGAAACGAAAGAAAGGAAAATAATGAAATATATAATAGTTGCATTCAGAAACTCATTTTTCATGCTAATTGGATTGCAATTAATAGTCTTTATAGACAGATTCTTTTCTACTGGTGAAATAGATCAATTTGAATTGTTTACCAATAAAGATTACTTGATTCTTTCTTTAAGAATATGGGGGGCTTTATTTATTACCTACTTTTGTGGATATTTCATTGTAGGTGAGAAAACAAAATAGAAAACAAGGGCGTGAGAGCTTTTTTGAAAGTATATTACTACAATTAGTAAAATCTTTAGCTATATAAAATTTATATCTTATAGTTCTATTTCTAAATCACTTTCCACCCGACAACAACACAGTAGAATCTCATCGGGTTGAATAAAGGCAAGGGGCGTTTCGGCGTAAGACACCTTGCCTTTTTTGATCTTCACGCGGCAAGAACCACAATAACCTGAACGACATTGATATTCATGGTGAATTTGATGTTGTTCTAAAAAGTTAAGCAGAGAAGTTTGGTTATCGAAATCTAAGGTGATTTGGCGCTGAATAAGATTGATTTTCATGAAACAAAATAAAACAAAATTTTACTCATTATAGAAGAAAGAGAAGTAAAACTCACGGCTCTTTTGTTGTAAGATAGCGAGCTAATATTCATCATAAGGGAAGAACATGCAAACCTTTCTAAAATTAACGTTAATTTCAACCGCACTTTTATTAACGGCTTGTAGCTCAATTTCAAAGGAGCCGGTTAAGCATATTGATATGTATGTAAAGCCTTATTACGATGCCAGAGATGGACGACTTGAACAGATTAATGTGAACAAAGATATTGATGCGTTATTACTGAAAAATACACAAAAAGATTTTGAAAGTGCGGTCAATATTATTGAGAAAAAAGTGGATTTTGTTTCTCCGATGACAATGTTTGCACTTTCTGCTCGTGCTTATGATTTTGGCTTGCGTGATGAAGCGGTAAAATGGTTTTATCGTGGGCAAAATCGTTTAATCACCGCGTTATATGTGTTGGATTTAGATAAATTAACAGTCTCGAATAACACAGCATTTGGGCAATTAGTGGGACAACATGTTAATCCGTATGCGTTCTGTGATTTGAATAAACAACACAAGGCGGCGCAAGATGCGATTGACTGGGTGAAAAATCATCCGTATCAGGCGGTATTTTTACCTCAATTACCAAGCAAGTATCAAGATAGAAAACAAGCATTAAAAGAAGCAGAGGCAAAACTTGATGCGCGTTTAGTTGAGCAAGACCGTTATTTTGCTAATCCTGAAAATAAAGCGAAATGGGAAAAAGAACGCCAAGATAACTTGGTGAATGAACGATTTTGTTGGTGATTTTAAAAAAATTTTAAAATCTTAAGGTTGCTTAAGATTTCATTAAGATTTGTTGTGTTTAATAAGCATCAACAAGGCGGCAATGAGGATAATCCTTCGCTTTGAAACATGATTAATTTATGCTTAATTCTATTTAGGAGAACATGATGAAAAAATTTGCTTTAGCGACTCTTTTAGCTTTATCTACTTCAGTAGCATTTGCGGGTTTCAATGGCAACACTGCACAAGGTGGCTTCCAAGGTGGTAACCAAGGTCAACAATTGACTGTTAAACAAGCATTATCTGCGAAAGATAATTCTATGATTACCTTAGTCGGTAACATCACTCAACAAATTGATGGTGATGAATATGTTTTCACCGATGGTACAGACCAAATCAAATTGGAAATTAAAAACCGCGTTTGGAATGGCTTAAATGTGGGACCTCAGGATAAAATCCGCGTTTACGGTAAATTGGATAATGACGCGTTTGAAAAAGCTGAGCTTGAAGTCATTAGCGTTGAAAAAACGCAATAATTCATATAATTTGAAGTGGTGGGCAAAAGCCCGCCATTTTTTCGTTTTGAGAAAGATAAAAGTGCGGTCAATATTATGCGAGTTTTATTAGTAGAAGACGATGCGCTCATCGGCAATGGTCTGCAAATTGGTTTAACGAAATCAGGCTTTATTGTAGATTGGTTTACTGATGGGCAAAGTGGATTAAACGCCTTAATCGGCGCGCCTTATGATGCAGTGTTATTGGATTTAACCCTGCCTAAACTAGATGGTTTGGAGGTATTAAAACAATGGCGTTCAAATAATCAAGATGTGCCAGTGTTGATCTTAACTGCACGTGATACATTGGATGAACGCATTAAAGGCATTCAACAAGGTGCGGATGATTATCTTTGCAAACCCTTTGCCTTGGCTGAAGTGGTGGTGCGATTGCAAGCATTAATTCGTCGTCGTTATGGGCAAGTTAAACCACAGATTGAGCATGGCAATGTCAAACTCGATCCTGCACAGCGTAAGGCTTGGTTGAATGAGGATGAAATTACATTAACTGGACGTGAATATAAATTACTCGAGCTTTTTATGCTGAATAAAGAACGAGTGCTTTCACGTGCGACTATTGAAGAAAAACTGTCAAATTGGGATGAAGAATTAAGTAGCGGTGCATTGGACGTACATATTTATAATTTACGTCAAAAACTGGGTAAGCAATTTATTCGTACGGTACATGGCGTAGGCTATGCTTTAGGACAAGTTAATGAAAAATAAACGACTGAGTTTCCGTCTCTTAATCGGTTTAAGTTTGACCGCACTTTGTGTGTGGTGCGTTGCCACGGCTGTTGCTTGGACGGTTGTTAAAAAAGAAGTCAAAGATGTGTTTAATGCACAACAAGTACTTTTTGCCGAGCGTTTGGCAGCTTCTGATTTGAAAAATGTCTTATTGGATGAAAATGCGAACTTTCCACGTGGTGGATTTAAATCACAGAAACGTCATTACGATAATGATGCGTTAGCCTTTGCCATATTTTCTAACAAAGGTGAAAGATTATTAACCGATGGTGATAATGGCGACAAATTTATTTTTCAAAATAAAACTGGTTTTAGTAAAGCGCATATTTTAGATGATGACGATGAATGGTTGATTTATTGGCAACCTGTTGGTAATGGTGAATTGGTGATCGCCGTAGGTCAAGAGTTAGAATATCGCGAAGAGTTGGTCAATAAAATGGTTTTCAGCCAAACAGGAATTTGGTTTGCAGGATTACCAGTGCTCTTATTGGTCGCGTTTATTGTGATTTATCGTGCATTAAAACCAATTAATCGATTGAGTCGAAACGTACAAGCTCGCCGACCAGGTGATGTATCGTTATTAGAAACCGATGATGTGCCAACAGAGATTTTACCGTTAGTCCAAAACTTAAATCAATTTTTCAAACGCACCAGTGAGCAGTTGGAACGGGAGCGCCGCTTTGTTTCTGATGCAGCACATGAATTACGTAGCCCATTAGCGGCATTACGTATTCAAACGGAAGTCGCACAGTTGGCTGGCGATGATGCACAAACTCGTGAAATGGCCTTAACGCATTTAACCCAAGGTATCGACCGAGCGACCCAATTAATCGAACAGCTTCTTACGCTTTCTCGATTAGATAATCTTAAAGAATTAAATCATCAGGAATCCATTGATTGGTCAGAAATGATAACTTCACTTATCGGTGAGTTATATTTCAGTGCGCAGCAACGCAAAATCGAATTGCAGTTTGAACATCAGGGAGATCCTGCCGTTAAGCAAGGGCAGACATTATTACTTGCCCAAATGTTGAGAAACTTGTTGGATAACGCCATTAAATATTGTCCTCAAGGCACTCTGGTTCGTGTGATTTTACAGCCACGTAAAATTCTTATTGAAGATAATGGCGGTGGTGTTGCGCCAGAAGAATTAGCAAAATTAGGGCAGCGTTTTTATCGTCCTGCAGGACAAAATGAAAAGGGAAGTGGGCTTGGATTGTCTATTGTGGCAAGAATAGCGGAATTGCATCACTATCGTTTCCGATTAGAAAACATTGAATCTAACGGGCAAATTCAAGGTTTACGAGCTATCATTGAGTTATAAAAAAGGGCGTTTAATACGCCCTTATTTTTAAAACATTCCACCAATTAATTCTAATCGACCTTTTTCAACTTTAATTTCTTTGGCAAATTTCTTAATCAGCATTTGTTTCATATCACTTTCATCCAAGGTATAAACTGGCATACGACTTAATAGTGCTGCCACACCATCGCTTAATAGCGGCATGACATCTTGGAGTTGATCCATCACACTATTCGGTTCACCAGACCAGCGTAAAATGCGCAGATTTTTTAAATAGAGCGCACCTTCCTGTGCGTTATATTCTGGAACGGCATCAAAGGTTAAATGCAATTTAGCTGGGTAGGTTTTACCAGATAAACGGATAAGTGTATCAACCAAACCGCTCATTTCAACACGATTGTTTTCAGTTTGTCCGATTTTAGTCACCAAATCTTTCAGTGCGTAATCGACAGAAAATAATCCTGGAATACCGAGTTTGTCATTAATTGTGCCTTTTTCACTTAAATACTGGTTAATTTGTTGCTCGCTGATGCTAAAAGGGGAAGCTTGTACAGATAGCGTGAAGAAACCTAATGTCAGTACGGTAAGCACTTTTTTGAAAAAATGCATATTTTTCTCCTTGATTGAAAAAGAATAAAAATTTTGTAGAATGTATCGCTTATCTTTTCAATACACAATAAAAATTTAAGTAGAGATTATGACTTCGTCATTTAAAGACCATGTGCAAGAGCTTCTTGAAGAGCATCGTGGGGAGCGCGTTTTTCGCTTTGAATATTTAGGAAAACAATATTGGTTAAAACAGCCTGAGCAATTAAAAGGGATATGGTTATTATTAAAACCGCATCCAAAACAACATTTTAAAGAAGAGTGTGAAATACTACAGCATCTAAATAATATTGGTGCACCAGTACCCAAATTATGCGATTTTGGTGATGATTATTTAGTATTGGAAGATGCGGGGCCAACATTAAACATCTGGCTGAATGATGAAAAATTGTCTTGGGCAGAAAAATCACATATTTTGCATTCAGCGATGGAGATATTGATTAGTCTTCATCAAAAAGGCATTATTCATGGTCGACCAGCCATACGAGATATCGCATGGAAAGAAGGCAAGATTAGTTTTATGGACTTTGAATCACATTCAAAAAGCCATAATGAGCACTGGTTGATTACACGTGATATGCTGGCATTTTTAGACAGTTTATGTCGTGTGAAAAGCTTAGATGATGAAAAGCTTGATGAATTATTTGATTATTATAAATCTCATTGCCCGACAACTTATTGGACTGATATGTTGTCTTATGTGAGAAGATTTCGTTGGCTTTATTATCTTTTACTTCCGTTCAAACCGATTGCACGAACGGACTTATTGGCCGTTTATCGGTTATTTGAACATTTAACAAAGGAAAATCTATGAAAAAATTATTTTTAGTGGCTGTATTAAGTGCTTTGGTGAGTGCTTGTTCTGTTGGTGTAGGTGCTGGCGGTGGCAGTAATGGTGTGGGCGTTGGTGTAGGTCTAGGCACGGGCTTTGGATTCTAACTCTCACTTTAAATAAAGCAAAGTGCGGTCAAAAAATCTTACGTTTTCAAGAAAATTAGCAGAAACCGCTTGATCTTTTGATTTAGATCACTATAATACACCGCATATTTCGGACGCGGGGTGGAGCAGCTTGGTAGCTCGTCGGGCTCATAACCCGAAGGCCGTCGGTTCAAATCCGGCCCCCGCAACCAATAACAAGTTCAGTAAAAAGAACCCCAAATTTGGGGTTTTTTTGTACGAGAAATTTAGAAACTGGGCTTAGGTTCATTGACGAACCTAACCCTTTTTTTATGTCTGAATTTTAAGATTAGGAGCAAAAATTGGCAACATTAGAACAAAAATTGCAAGAGATGCTTCAAGGTGCAGTAGAAGACTTAGGCTGTGAACTTTGGGGGATTGAATGCCAACGTGCAGGTCGTTTCATGACTGTGCGTTTATTCATTGATAAAGACGGTGGCGTAGGCGTTGATGATTGTGCTGATGTAAGTCGTCAAGTGAGCGCGATTTTAGATGTGGAAGATCCGATTGCGGATAAATATAACCTCGAAGTGTCATCACCAGGTCTTGATCGTCCATTATTTACGCTTGAACAATTCCAACGTTATGTGGGTGAGGATATCGCTGTGCATTTACGTATTCCTGTTTTAGATCGCCGTAAATGGCAAGGTAAATTGGAAAAAATTGAAAATGACATGTTGACACTTATTGTTGATGGTCAGGAGCAAGTTCTTATTTTTGGCAACATTCAAAAAGCCAATGTAATCGCAAAATTTTAAAGGAGAAAAAGGAAAATGAGTAAAGAGATTTTGTTAGCTGCTGAAGCAGTATCTAACGAGAAGTTATTGCCACGCGAAAAGATTTTTGAAGCGTTAGAGAGTGCGATTGCAATTTCAACGAAGAAAAAATATGACTATGAAACCGATATTCGTGTGTCTATCAACACCAAAACAGGGGAGTTTGATACATTCCGTCGTTGGTTAGTTGTTGATGAAGTTAAAGTGCCAACAAAAGAAATTACATTAGAAGCAGCACAATTCGAAGACCCTAATATCCAAATCGGCGATTATGTCGAAGATCAAATCGAATCTATCGCATTTGACCGTATTGCGATGCAAACCGCTCGCCAAGTAATCAGTACTAAAATTCGTGAAGCTGAGCGTGCAAAAGTGGTTGAGCAATTCCGTTCTGAAGAAGGCAAAATTGTTACGGGTACGGTGAAAAAAGTAAATCGTGAAAGCATTATTTTAGATTTAGGCAATAAAGCTGAAGCCGTGATTATGCGTGAAGATATGCTTCCACGTGAAAATTTCCGCCCTGGCGATCGTGTTCGTGGTGTGCTTTATAAAGTGAATCCAGAAAGCAAAACTGCACAATTATTTGTGACTCGTGCGAAACCTGAAATGTTAATCGAGTTATTCCGTATTGAAGTACCAGAAATCGGCGAAGAAATGCTTGAAATCCGTGGTGCAGCTCGTGATCCAGGTTCTCGTGCGAAAATTGCGGTGAAATCAAATGACAAACGTATCGACCCAGTTGGTGCGTGTGTGGGTATGCGCGGTGCTCGCGTTCAAGCGATTACCAATGAATTAGGTGGTGAACGTGTAGATATCGTACTTTGGGATGACAACCCAGCACAATATGTAATTAATGCTATGGCGCCAGCTGATGTGACTTCAATCATTGTGGATGAAGATAATCACTCAATGGATATTGCGGTTGATGCGGACAACTTAGCACAAGCAATTGGTCGTAACGGTCAAAACGTACGTTTAGCGACACAATTAACCGGTTGGACATTAAATGTCATGACTACCGAACAATTAAATGAAAAACATCAAGCTGAAGATACCAAAGTATTAAATTTATTCATGGATAAATTAGGTCTTGATGAAGAGTTCGCTCAAATCTTAGTGGATGAAGGCTTTACTTCTTTAGAAGAAGTGGCTTATGTTCCTGTGAGTGAACTGACTGCAATTGATGGTTTAGAAGATGAAGATCTTATCGAAGAGTTACAAGGTCGCGCAAAAGATGCCATTACTGCAGCTGCAGCAGCTGAAGAAGAAGCCTTGAAAAAAGCGAATATTGAAGATCGTTTATTAAATCTTGAAGGCATGAATCGTCACATTGCCTTTAAATTAGCTGAAAAACAAATTACTACGCTTGAAGAACTTGCTGAGCAAGGTGTAGATGATTTAGCTGATATCGAAGAATTAACCGCAGAGCAAGCCGCTGACTTTATTATGGCTGCGCGTAATATTTGCTGGTTTAGCGAAGAGTAAGGAGTTTAATAATGACTGAAGATGTAAAAAATACGGATGCGAATGCACCGAAAAAACTAAGTATTCAACGCAGAACAAAAACAACCGTAAGCAGCACAACAGCTGGCGGTAAAGCAAAAGCGGTACAAGTTGAAGTTCGTAAAAAACGCACAGTGCCAACAGATGCCGCTCGAAAAGCCGCAGAGGCAGAGAAATTAAAAGCACAGCAAGAAGCAGAGAAGAAAGCGGCAGAAGAAAAAGCACGTTTAGCTGCTGAAAAAGCTGCAGCGGAAAAAGCGAAAGCTGAAAAAGCGAAGGTTGAAGCAGAAAAGGCAGCGAAACCAGCACAAAGTGCGGTTGAAAATAAACCTAAATCGGTTGATCCAGAAAAAGAAAAACGTAAAGCAGAAGAAGCAGAACTTCGTCGCAAAGCGGAAGAGCTAGCTCGCCAAAAGGCAGAAGAGCAAGCTCGTAAAGCAGCTGAAGATGCTAAACGTTATGCTGAAGCGGATACGTCAAGCAATGAAAGCGCATCAGAAGATTATACCGATTACAATTTAAGCTCTCGTTATGCTTTAGAAGCGGAAGACGAAGAAGAACGCCGTAATGAAAATCGTGGTCGCGGCAAAAATAAAGTCGCTAAAGCGAAAAAAGAACGCGATGACGTGAAAGGCGGCAATAAAAATGAGCGCGAATCTAACCGTAAAAATCAAAAAGATGGTAAATTTGGTAAAGGTAAAAATGGTAAGAAAGGTGCAGCATTACAACAAGCCTTCACAAAACCTGTTCAGGTTGTGAAACAGGATGTTGTTATTGGTGAAACCATTACCGTTGCAGAATTAGCAAACAAAATGGCAACCAAAGCAACTGAAATCATCAAAGCAATGATGAAGATGGGCGAAATGGTGACCATTAACCAAGTGCTTGACCAAGAAACAGCTCAATTAGTGGCTGAAGAATTAGGTCACAAAGTGATTCTTCGCAATGAAAATGAACTAGAAGAAGAAGTATTAGGCGATCGTGATGTTAACGCAGAAAAAGTGACTCGTGCACCAGTTGTAACGATCATGGGTCACGTTGACCATGGTAAAACCTCATTGCTTGACTATATTCGTAAAGCGAAAGTTGCAGCAGGTGAGGCGGGTGGTATTACTCAGCACATCGGTGCGTACCACGTAGAAATGGATGACGGCAAAATGATCACTTTCTTAGATACACCGGGACACGCCGCATTTACCTCAATGCGTGCACGTGGTGCGAAAGCAACGGATATCGTCGTTCTTGTTGTTGCGGCAGATGATGGAGTGATGCCGCAAACTATTGAAGCGATTCAACACGCGAAGGCAGCCGGTGCACCTCTAGTGGTGGCAGTGAACAAAATTGATAAACCAGAGGCAAATCCAGATCGCGTAGAGCAAGAATTACTTCAACACGAAGTGATTTCTGAAAAATTCGGTGGTGATGTGCAATTCGTTCCAGTTTCTGCGAAGAAAGGTACCGGTGTTGATGACTTATTAGATGCCATCTTGCTTCAATCAGAAGTACTTGAATTAACGGCTGTAAAAGACGGCATGGCAAGCGGTGTAGTGATTGAATCTTACCTTGATAAAGGTCGTGGTCCGGTTGCGACCATTCTTGTTCAATCTGGTACTTTACGTAAAGGTGATATCGTACTTTGCGGTTTTGAATACGGTCGTGTTCGTGCAATGCGCGATGAAAACGGTAAAGAAATCGATGAAGCAGGCCCATCTATCCCGGTTGAGGTGTTAGGTCTTTCTGGTGTACCTGCAGCGGGTGATGAAGCGACTGTAGTGCGTGATGAGAAAAAAGCACGTGAAGTGGCGTTACACCGTCAAGGTAAGTTCCGTGAAGTGAAACTTGCTCGTCAGCAAAAAGCGAAACTTGAAAATATGTTTAGCAATATGACGGAAGGTGATGTGGCTGAACTGAACATCATTGTGAAAGCGGACGTTCAGGGTTCTGTGGAAGCGATTATTCAATCGTTACAAGATCTTTCTACTGACGAAGTGAAAGTGAAAGTAGTGGGCTCTGGTGTCGGTGGTATTTCTGAAACTGATGCAACCTTAGCGGCAGCTTCTAATGCGATTATGGTTGGCTTTAACGTTCGTGCGGATGCTTCAGCTCGTCGTATTATCGAAGCAGAAAATATTGACCTTCGTTATTACTCTATCATTTATGAACTATTAAATGATGTGAAAGCAGCGATGAGCGGTATGTTACAACCTGAATTCAAACAAGAAATCATCGGCTTGGCTGAAG
Organism: Haemophilus sp. HMSC061E01; assembly: GCF_001810345.1. Classification (NCBI taxonomy): domain Bacteria; kingdom Pseudomonadati; phylum Pseudomonadota; class Gammaproteobacteria; order Pasteurellales; family Pasteurellaceae; genus Haemophilus; species Haemophilus sp. HMSC061E01. The sequence goes on along the minus strand of NZ_KV801015.1, from coordinate 128,214 downwards.
TGCGTGATGTGTTTAAACATCCGAAATTTGGTGCAATCGCCGGTTGTATGGTGACCGAAGGTGTAGTAAAACGCAACAACCCAATCCGTGTATTACGTGATAACGTGGTAATTTTTGAAGGTGAATTGGAATCTCTCCGTCGCTTTAAAGATGACGTTTCTGAAGTCCGTAATGGTATGGAATGTGGTATCGGCGTTAAAAACTACAATGACGTGAAAGTCGGCGACCAAATTGAGGTGTTTGAAGTCGTTGAAATTAAACGTTCAATCTAATCGATAAAAAGAGCGGTCAAAATTCAACGTATTTTTGACCGCTTTTTAATAAGAGAAATATTATGGCAAGAGAATTTAAACGCAGCGATCGCGTTGCACAAGAATTACAAAAAGAAATCGCCATCATTTTGCAACGTGAAGTGAAAGATCCCCGTATTGGCATGGTAACCGTGTCTGATGTGGAAGTATCAAGCGATTTAGCTTATGCAAAAGTGTTTGTCACATTTTTGTTTGATCATGATGAAGTAGCGATTGCACAGGGCATGAAAGGGTTAGAAAAAGCGGCACCTTACATTCGTTCATTAGTGGGTAAAGCAATGCGTTTACGCATTGTGCCGGAAATTCGTTTCTTCTATGATCAATCCTTAGTCGAAGGGATGCGTATGTCTAATTTGGTGACAAACGTGATACGTGAAGACGAGAAAAAACACGTTGAGGAAAATGACTAATGTCGAGACCTCGTAAGCGTGGACGTGATATTGATGGCGTATTTTTATTAGATAAGCCACAAGGCATGTCATCTAATGATATTATGCAAAAGGTGAAACGCGTATTCCAAGCGAATAAAGCAGGGCATACCGGTGCGCTCGATCCATTAGCAACCGGTATGCTACCTATTTGCTTAGGCGAAGCGACAAAGTTTTCGCAATTCTTATTAGATGCAGATAAACGCTATGTGGTTACAGCAAAATTAGGTGAACGTACGGATACCTCAGATGCAGAAGGACAAGTGGTCGAAACGCGTCCTGTCAATGTGGAAACATCACAAATTTTGACCGCGCTTGAACAATTCCGTGGTGATATTTTGCAAGTGCCGACCATGTTTTCAGCGTTAAAACACAATGGAAAACCATTGTATGAGTATGCTCGCGCAGGCATTACGGTAGAACGTGAAGCACGTCCTATCACGATTTTTGAGCTTAACTTTATTGAGTATCAAGCGCCTTTTCTAACTTTAGAAGTGCATTGTTCGAAAGGAACCTATATCCGAACATTAGTGGATGATTTAGGTGAAGTGTTAGGTTGTGGCGCTCATGTGACAGTGTTACGTAGAACTGCGGTTGCGGATTATCCAACAGAAAAGATGATGACATGGGATGCTTTGCAGGCGCTTGCAGAGCAAGGCAATCTTGCACAACTTGATCAACATCTTTTACCGACAGATACAGCAGTCAGTAAATTACCTGCATTAAAGTTAAACGCAGAGCAAAGTAAAAGTATAGGCTTTGGACAGCGCGTTAAATTTACTAATGAAGCAAAATTGCGTGGTCAAGTGCGGTTGTTTTCTGACAAGAATATCTTTTTAGGCGTGGCACTTATCGATGATAACAATGTAATTCGTCCGCAACGTTTGATTACACAATCTCTCTAACCATTTGCCTTTCTGTTTTAATTCCAGTAATCTCACCTGTAACCTTTTAATTGCAATCAATGTAAATAAGATATTACAGGTGAATTATGGATGTCCTTAACCATTTACGTCAGGAAATTGATGCGCTCGATCGTGAACTGATTCAACTTTTTGCTAAACGCCTCGAACTGGTAAGCCAGGTAGGAGAGGTTAAGCATGAAAAAGGTTTACCAATTTATGCGCCAGAACGTGAATTAGCAATGCTACAAGCGCGCCGAGAAGAGGCGGCGAAAGCGGGAATCTCTCCACAACTTATCGAAGATGTGCTTCGTCGTTTCATGCGTGAATCGTATTCCAATGAAAATCAGTTTGGTTTTAAAACCCTGAATCCAGCCATTAACAAAATTGTTATTGTCGGCGGTTACGGAAAAATGGGGCAATTACTTGCCCGCTATTTGCGCGCTTCTGGTTATCCTATTTCTATTTTAGATCTGAATGATTGGGATGTGGCAGAACGCATTTTAACGAATGCAGATGTTGTCATTGTTTCCGTGCCAATTGATCACACGTTAGAAACCATAGAACGTTTAAAACCCTATTTAACGGAAAATATGCTACTGGTGGATCTCACCTCCGTGAAACGTGCTCCATTAGCTAAAATGTTAGAGGTGCATAAAGGGGCGGTAGTTGGATTGCATCCAATGTTTGGCCCTGATATTGCGAGCATGGCAAAACAAGTGGTTGTGTGTTGTGATGGGCGCTTTAGTGAGTGTTATGAATGGTTACTGGAGCAAATTCAAATCTGGGGTGCAAAAATTTACCAAATTGATGCAGCTGAGCATGATCACAATATGACGTATATTCAAGCATTACGTCACTTTTCCACTTTTGCGAATGGTCTGCATCTTTCTAAACAGCCCGTCAATTTAAGCAATTTATTGGCGCTATCTTCCCCGATTTATCGTTTGGAATTAGCTATGATTGGTCGTCTATTTGCTCAAGATGCGGCACTTTATGCAGATATTATTATGGATAAGCCAGAAAATTTAGATGTGATTGAAAGTTTGAAACAAACCTATGAAGAAGCGTTACAATTCTTTGAAAAAGGCGATCGTCAAGGATTTATTGATGCTTTCCATCAAGTGAGAGAATGGTTTGGGGAATATTCTGATCAATTCTTGCAAGAAAGTCGTCAGTTATTACAACAAGCTCACGATTTACGTCACGTATAAAGTAAAAAGTGCGGTTGATTTTCACCGCACTTTTTCTTTTTACTTATTGTCTTGCCAAACGTAAATTTTGTGGAATTTCCTCAAAGTTCGAACGGAATGGATTAATGTCCAATCCACCACGGCGCGTATAACGCGCATAGACGGTGAGTTTTTCTGGTTTGGCGTAATGCATCAAGTCACAGAAAATACGCTCGACACACTGCTCGTGAAACTCATTATGTTGACGGAAAGACACTATGTAGCGGAGAAGTTTTTCGCGATCGATTTGCTTACCCACATAATGAATTTGCACGGTTCCCCAATCCGGCTGACTGGTGATAAGACAGTTAGATTTCAATAAATGGCTTACTAAGGTTTCTTCCACCACGTTATTGGACGTACAATCTTGCAAAATGTCTGCATCAAATTCGTAGCTGTGGATTTCGATATCCTGATCATCAATGCAATCGCCCGGTAAAGTATCAATACTTTGTCCTTGATAATGGGATAAAGGATGCAAACGTACTTTGACCTCGCCTTGAGCACAAGCACTTAGATCTTCACGCATAGTGTGTTCTACGCTAGCAAAATCAGCAAATTTACTTTGGTTAAAGCTATTTAAGTAGAGTTTAAAGCTTTTCGATTCAATTAAATTTTCACTGCGATAATCAATTTCCACATCGGCAATAGCTACTTGTGGCAAACCTTTTGGATTTAACCAAGAAATTTCGTAGGCTGTCCAAATATCCGCCCCTTCGGAAAATGGCTGTTGTTCAGTTATGCCTAAGCCATCACGATTGAGTTTTCGAGGCACGGGTTGTAACAAAGTGCGGTCATAATTCGCAGCATATTCTGTTGCTTGACCGAGTTTTAAAGATTGAAGGCTTTTATCTTGATAGTTCATTTGTTTTCCTGAATGACGAAAGCGTTATAAAAAATTCCACGACACATTCGAGACTAATCGACATTGGTCGCATTTAAAGTAAATTACATCAAATAGTGGTGCGTCTAATGTCCAATCGCCACCACATTGCGGGCAACAGCGTTGTTGTTCCGATTCTAAAGAATGTCCACCGACACGGTATAAATAATAATAGGTCGGTATGCCGTTTTCTTTTTCGATTTCAGCAGCAAGGTAGCGTCCATGTTTGCTGAGCGTGCTATTAACCTCGAAGATTTCATTTAATGCTTCTTTTTCTAAAGCCGAACCATTCATTTGCAACTGATCGCAGGCCTGCCAATTTTCCTGCCATTTAATTAAATCTTGGCTTAAGTGCGGTTGATTTTTTAGCTGTTTATAGAGCGGAATTGGGGAGAAATCATCCCCGCTATGTAATGGCGAGCAAGATTGTAAATGCGTGGTGTAGAGCATCTGCCATGCAGGTCGGTTACATTCAGCTGTACTGTCAGCATTTAAATCATCGGCAATAATTTGAAAACCTTGAAAATTTAGACCGCACTTTTCAGCATTTTCCATTGCCAGATTCACAGTTTGGTTATTGTTCTTGGGCAAAAGGCTATCTTGCTCAGGGCAAATAACGCGCATTGCAAAACCTTGTTGATCGTCTTCCTCCGTTAAATAAAGCGGGATTTCACGGCCGATAATTTGCCCGTTATAACGCCATTGGTCGATGATTGCATTGAGTAAACGGCTTTGTTGGCCGATGTCATTTTCTAAGGCAGTTAATTTAAAAAAGGGTTCGATCAGATACATAATTACAGATTGTGCAAGATTTCTTCAATTTGTTTTAAACCGTTTAAGCGGGTTTCACTTAAGCGGGAGGCAACACCAAGCTCATCAAAAAATTGACGAATATTAAATTGTTGTAATTGGTTTCGGGTTTGGCCGTTGATGTTTTGTAACAACAACCATAACAAGCCATTCATAATGCGCGCTTCGCTGTAAGCTTGAAATTGAAACGTATCGTCATGTTGTGGAATGGGCATAAACCAAAGTCCCGCTTCACAGCCTTGAATCGATTGCATTTGAGCCAATTCATCAGGAGAAGGTTGAGGGAGATGCTTACCCGCTTGAATAATAAAACGGTAGCGATCTTCCCAATTTTTTGCCTGTTTAATGTTTTCTAGCATGCTAATAACTCTAAGGATTTATCTAATGCCGCAAAAAAAGCGTCCACATCTTGTTGGCTGTTATAAGGCGCAAAAGAAAGTCTTAATGTAGTACGCTCGCCAAGACGGGCTAAGTAAGGTTGGGCACAATGTTCACCCACACGCAACGCAATTTTCTGTTCACTTAATAGGGTAGCAAGATCCGAAGCCGCAATCCCATCAAAAACAAAACATACTACTGAACTCGGTTGCGGTGAATTAAATAAACGACAATTTGGATAGTTTTTTAACCGCACTTTACTTTGCTCAGCAAGAGCAACGGCATAAGCTTCGGCTGCCTGAAAATCCCATTTTTTGAGCCAATCTAGCACTGCACCAAAGCCAATCACGCCCGCAATATTTGGTGTGCCCGCCTCTAATCGATAAGGCAAATCGGCAAAAGTAATACATTCATGGGATACGCGCTCAATCATTTTTCCACCGTAAAAAAGCGGTTGTAGCAGAGAAAGTGAGCTTAATTTTCCGCTTAATATACCAATGCCGTTTGGTCCATAAATTTTGTGTGCCGAAAAGGCAATAAAATCCGCATCTAATGCCTGCAAATCAATTTGTATATGGCTAATAGCCTGAGCGGCATCCACTAAAATGAGCGCATTGCTATGTTGACGGATTACTCGAATTAAATGTTGGATATGTTGTTCCGTTCCCGTTACGTTGGAAACAAAATTGAGCGCCACTAATTTAGTTTTCTCATTTAAGGCTGCAATTAAGGCATTTTCATCAATTAACCAATTATCCAAAATAGGCAACACTTGAATTTTTGCCCCGCATTTTTTCGCTGTCTCATGCCACGTAACATAATTAGCATGATGGTCTGCTTGGCTAATTAAAATCTCGTCATCCGTATGCAAAGAGGGGAGTAAACCGTTAGCGACTAAATTAATGCTATGCGTCGTTCCTGAAGTCCAAATCACCGCTTTTTCATCTTCTGCATTAATTAAGGTTTTAACTAAGTGGCGGGCATTTTCATATTGTGCTGTTTGTGCGGCTTCATACTGACTACGATGCACGGAGCCTGCCGATTGATAAAAAGTACTTGTTGCATCAATTAGTGCTTGAGGTTTTAATGCTGTTGCCGCATTATCCAAATAAACCACGGCATTTGACGATTTAAAATAAGGAAATTCATTTTTAAATGATTGATAATCAAAAGCCATGTTGACCTCCATGTTTGCCTGCTTTGTTCTGTTTTCGCCATTCATAAGGGGCAATAGGGTTGGAATCTCGCCATAAGCCAATTTTTTGTTGTTGGGCAAAATCTTGTGCCTGAAAGTAGAGTGGATTTTTAACATATTGCGGATAAACCCACGCCATGCCGTTTTTTACCATTTCTAAGTTGATGTTTTGTTCTTGCAGGTAAACCGTTGCCAAAATACGTTGGTAACGATCGTAACCAGAAACGGACAACGTCACATTTTGTTTGAAAACCAGTTGTGAAAGATATTGTTTGGCTTTCTTTCCAAATGGTTGGCCTTTTTCCGGTGCATCAATTTCTTGTAATCGCACTTTGAGTTGTTTTTTAGTGGGTAAGAGGCAAGTTAAGGTGTCGCCATCGCTGACCCCTACAACCCAACATGCCATTTGGCGTTCAGTAGCGACTGAAAATTGCGTCCAAAGTGCGGTCAAAATTAGGGCTAAAAATAAGAAAGCATTTTTAATCATTTGGAATTTCTTTGATCTGCATCGCAAAATTTCGCTAAAATGGATGGGTAATTTTAACAAAAAAGCGTAAAATAATTTTTAATTATTATTAAAAAAGTTGATAGAGGAAATATGTTACTCCAAAAAGGCGTTCAACTCGCTCGTTCGCTCATCATTTTATACATTATGTTACTACTCGGCAATTTGATTTCTCAATACATTCCAGTGGGGATTCCAGGCAGTATTTGGGGGTTATTGTTACTTTTTTTAGGTTTAACGACTCATGTGATTCACCTGGAGTGGATTTATTTCGGCTCGAGCTTATTGATCCGATACATGGCGGTTCTTTTTGTGCCTGTGAGCGTGGGGATTATCAAATATTATGATTTACTCGTTAGCCAATGGAAAGTTTTGCTCATCCCAAATATTCTCAGTACCGTTCTGACACTTTTAGTTATTGCATTTATAGGAAACTATTTATTTTATAAACAATCCTTTACCCATAAGCGTAAAAAAGTATTAGAAAGACGCAATCTTCAAGCTGACTAAGGTTTTATTATGCAGTATGCAATTTATCTTTATACCATTTTAACGATTTTCGGATTTTGGCTCGCATTACAAATCAGTAAACGTTGGAAATCCATGATTTTCAATACGTTCGTGCTCACAGTATCAATTCTTGTGCTGATTTTAGTAGTTGGCGATATTCCTTATGATGATTACATGGCGGGTAATGCGCCGATTAATAATTTATTAGGCGTGAGTATTGTTGCGCTGGCGTTACCGTTGTATGAACAACTTCGTCAAATTGCGAAACAGTGGAAAATTATTCTTTCTGTGGTGACATTGGCTTCTCTGTTTTCCATGTTTACCGGTGCCATTTTTGCGATTATTTTAGGGGCAAGCCCTGAAATGGTCGCTACCGTATTGCCAAAATCAATTACCACGCCAATTGCGATGGAAGTGTCTTCTCATTTAGGCGGTATTCCAGCCGTTACAGCCGTAGGCGTGATTGTTGCAGGTTTACAAGGTTCGGTTTTTGGTTATCTCATCTTGAAAAAACTCGGTATTAAACAACAAGAAGCCGTAGGTTTATCTGTTGGTGCCGTTTCTCACGCACTCGGCACGGTAAGCTGTATGGAAGCTAATCCGAAAGCCGGTAGTTATAGTTCGATTTCTTTGGTACTTTGCGGTATTATGAGCTCAATTTTAGCGCCCTTAGTATTCAAAGTTATTCATCTATTTTTATGAGAACCCAATTAGCTGATTTTTGGACCGAACGTTTCCTTCCTGATCCACCTCGCGAAAAAGATCACCGACCACCATTTCGTCGTGATCGCGGGCGGATTTTACATTCTGCTGCTTTCCGTTGTCTGCAAGCCAAAACACAGATTCACGCGGTGGGCGAAAATGATTTTTATCGCACGCGCCTAACTCATTCTCTAGAAGTAGCACAAATCGGTAGCAGCCTGGTTTCCCAATTAAAATTTGCGGAAAGTTATGTTGCTATTTCAGACCAGCTTCATATCGAAAAAAGTGAATTACAGAAACAACTCAAGCCTTTATTACCAAGCAATGATTTAATTGAAAGTTTGTGCTTTGCGCATGATATTGGTCATCCGCCGTTTGGTCATGGTGGGGAAGTAGCGCTCAATTATATGATGCGGAATCATGGCGGCTTTGAAGGCAATGCGCAGACATTTCGTATTATTACTAAACTTGAGCCCTATACTGAAACAGCAGGGATGAATTTAACACGTCGTGCCATTTTAGGTGTGGTGAAATATCCGAATATTTTAGACTTATCTTCCCCTCAATATGCCCAGTTGCCGCATACTGAAAACGCTGATCCACGCTATGTCAAAATTAGCGACTGGAAACCAGGAAAAGGGTTATTCCGTGATGACGTCACAATGTTTAATTGGCTATTGCAAAACCTTTCTGAAAATGACCGCACTTTGTTTGGTTCATTTCAAAAAGTGCGGTCAAATCCTGCCGAGTTTTTAAAAACACAATTTAAATCTTTAGATTGCAGCATTATGGAATTGGCGGATGATATTGCGTATGGGGTACATGATTTAGAAGATGCGATTGTGACCGGTGTAGTAAATCAACATCAGTGGCAAGAAGCATTGGATGAACTTAAAACGATTCCTTCAGATTGGCTGGCAAAAAATATAGAGCAAGTCAGCCAACGATTATTCTCCAACCATCATTTCGAGCGTAAAAATGCCATTGGTGCATTAGTGAATTTCTTTATTACTCATGTGCGTTGGAAAGTCACCGGTAATTTTGATGAACCTTTGTTACGTTATAATGCAGAACTACCGCAAGATGTGATTGCGGCATTAAATGTGTTCAAAAAGTTTGTATGGAAATACGTGATTCGTCATGTGGAAACGCAACGTATTGAATATAAAGGCCAACGCATTCTTACGGAAATGTTCCAGATTTTTGAGTCTGACCCAGAACGTTTATTGCCAACGAATACGGCTACTCGTTGGAAAAATGCGCCAGAACAGGGCAAAAAACGTATTATTTGTGACTATATCGCAGGCATGTCAGATGCCTATGCTTTAAAGGTTTATCATCAGCTCTAAAGTGCGGTTATTTTTATTGATATTTTGAATTTATAGGACAATTTTGTGGCATTAATTAGTTTAACTAACGCTTATCTTTCTTTTAGTGATCATCCGTTACTTGATCACGCTGAACTGCATATTGAACCCAATGAGCGCGTATGTTTGGTGGGGCGTAACGGGGCAGGTAAATCGACTTTATTAAAAATTATTGCACAGCAAGTCACCATGGATGACGGCAAAGTGCAGTATGAAAAAGATTTAGTGGTTTCACGTTTAGAACAAGATCCGCCTCGCCATGCTGAAGGGAATGTATTTGATTATGTGGCAGAAGGCATTGAACATTTAGCAGATTTGTTAAAGGAATATCACCATATTTCGCAAGAGTTGACACAAAATTACAGCGAACAAACTCTTAACCAGCTAGCACAAGTGCAAGCAAAATTAGAGCATGCCAATGGTTGGCAGTTTGAAAATAAAATCAATGAAGTCCTGCAAAAGCTCGAGTTAAATCCCGATACCAAATTAGCCGATTTATCGGGTGGTTGGTTGCGTAAAGCCGCTCTTGCTCGTGCGTTGGTGTGTAACCCCGATGTCTTGTTATTAGATGAACCGACCAACCATTTGGACGTAGATGCAATTGAATGGTTAGAAAACTTCTTATTAGAATTTACTGGAAGTATTGTGTTTATTTCCCACGACCGTTCTTTTATCCGTAAAATGGCGACTCGTATTGTTGATTTAGATCGCGGGAAATTAGTGTCTTATCCAGGTAACTATGATTTATATCTCACCGCTAAAGAGGAAAGCTTACGTGTTGAAGCATTGCAAAATGACCTTTTTGATAAGCGTTTAGCGCAAGAAGAAGTTTGGATTCGTCAAGGGATTAAAGCGCGTCGTACACGTAATGAAGGCCGCGTGCGCGCTTTAAAAGCCATGCGTGAAGAACGTCGCCAACGTCGTGAGGTGATGGGTACTGCTAAGTTACAATTAGATAACTCAAGTCGTTCAGGCAAAATCGTGTTTGAAATGGAAAATGTGTCTTATGAGATTGAAGGCAAACAGCTGCTCAAAGATTTCAGCACGACCATTTTACGTGGCGATAAAATTGCATTGGTTGGCCCAAATGGCTGTGGAAAAACCACGTTTATTAAACTTTTATTAGGTGAAACCAAGCCAACCAGCGGTCGCATTCATTGCGGTACAAAATTAGACATTGCTTATTTTGACCAATATCGTGCTGATCTTGATCCAGAAAAAACGGTGATGGATAACGTTGCCGATGGCAAGCAGGATATTGAAGTCAATGGCATAAAACGTCATGTTTTGGGCTATTTGCAGGATTTCTTATTTCCACCCAAACGTGCGATGACACCTGTAAAAGCGCTTTCAGGTGGTGAACGTAACCGTTTGTTATTGGCTAAATTATTACTGAAACCGAATAACTTACTGATTCTCGATGAACCAACCAATGACTTGGATGTAGAAACCTTAGAATTATTGGAAGAAATCCTCACGGATTATCAAGGCACGCTATTGATTGTCAGCCATGATCGTCAGTTTATTGATAATGTCGCGACTGAGTGTTATTTCTTTGAAGGCGACAGCGTATTGAATAAATACGTGGGCGGTTTCTTTGATGCAAAGGGACAACAAGCCAATTACTTTGCGATGAAAGCAGAGCAAGAAGCTCAAAAAGTCAAAAAAGAAGCACCAAAAGCACAGGAAAGTGCGGTTAAAAATGACGTTGTTTCTCAAAAGCCAAAATCCGTTAAACTTTCTTACAAAGAACAACGTGAGTTAGAACAACTTCCACAATTATTGGAAGAATTGGAAGAGAAAATCACCACACTTCAAGCTGAAATTGGTGCCCCTCACTTTTTCCAACAAGCCCATGATGTAACGGATGCTAAGCTTAAAGAATTAGCGGATACTGAAGCGGAACTTGAAACAGCCTTCCTTCGTTGGGAAGAACTTGAAGAGAAAAAGACTCAAGCAGAAGCAAAATAGGGTATAGGTAAAAAAGAAACCGAGCGAAATAGCTCGGTTTTTTTATTACATATTACTAATAAAAATCACCAAAATAATCACTGGAACCACAAACTTAACATAGTTAAACCAAATTGTTGTGAAGCGTGAATTTGGTGTTGGTGATAGCTCTTTTTTGGCATCATCTTTTAACACGAAACCAACGAAAATGGCACAGCCAAGTGCGGTCAGCATAAAGAGAATATTTCCGCTGACGAAATCGAAGGTATCGAAAATGCTTTTACCGAAAATGGTGAAATCTTTCCAAAGGTTATCACCTAGAATAGATGGCACGTTACCTAATAAGAAAATTCCCATTAAGGTAACAAAAATCGCTTTACCACGGCGCATTCTGAGTTTTTCTTGTAATGCGGTGATGATGACTTCGTAAATCGTAATTGACGTGGTTAATGCCGCAATAAGCAATAAGCCGAAAAATACGATAGCAAAGAATTTACCCGCCCATAAATGTGAGAATACAATTGGTAAACTTTGGAAAACCAAAGTTGGCCCGGCGTTAGGTTCAATGCCGAATGTGAATAATGATGGGAAGATCATAAAACCACATAACACAGCGATAATAGTATTTGTGAAGCCTGTAATAACGGCTGTGTGAATAAGGTTTTCTTCTTTATTTAAATAGCTTGAGAGAGTAATTAATACACCGAAACCAAGGCTTAATGCGAAGAACACTTGGCCTAATACGAAAATGAATAATTTAGGTGTAATTTTGCTGAAATCTGGTTTTAAGTAGAAAGTCACACCCTCCATTGCACCCGGTAAGGTAAGGTTACGAATCACCATGCCGATGAGGAAAATGAAGAGTAATGGCATTAAGTATTTTACGGAACGTTCAATCCCGCCGATGATACCTTTCGCTAAAATAATGTAATTCACTGCCACAAACAGGAAGGTGTAGAGCATGATTTCCCATGGGCTGTTGCTGATGTGTAAATCGTAGAAATCTTTGGCCACTTCTTTTGTAATTGGGGTACTGATATCAAGGGTATTATTCATCAGGCTGATGATATAAGACATCACCCAACCACCTAATACCATGTAATAAGCCATGATACCAAATGAGCCAAGAAGCCCCATGTAACCAAGAATCTTCCAATATTTGGAGATGTTTTTACCTTTATCTTGGATTTTGTCGCCAAAGGCATCAATGGAATTCACACGCAAACGGCGTCCGATAACATTTTCTACTAAAATCATCGGGATACCAATGACAATCATCGCGATACAAAAGAGGAGTACGTAGGCACCGCCGCCATTTTCACCCACTAAATAAGGGAAGCGCCACGTTGCCCCAAAGCCAACTGTCGCACCCGCAACGGTGAGCACATAAGTTAGTCGGCTAGACCATGTTTGGCGAGATTGATTGTTTGTTGTCATAATATATTCCGTTTGATTTTATTCGTTTAATATTCTGTTTTTTCTTTGTATTCACAGAGATCTTCAATAATGCAAGCTCCACATCGAGGTTTGCGCGCGGTACAAGTATAGCGCCCGTGCAAAATCAGCCAGTGATGTACATCCACTTTAAATTCTTTTGGCACAACTTTGAGTAGTTTTTCTTCCACTTTTACCACATCTTTGCCAGGGGCAAAGTTTGTGCGGTTGCATACGCGAAAAATATGCGTATCCACTGCAATAGTTGGATGACCGAAAGCGGTATTTAACACTACATTCGCCGTTTTTCTGCCGACTCCCGCAAGGGCTTCTAAGGCTTCACGACTTTCAGGTACTTCACCGTTGTGTTTTTCAACTAAATCACGGCAGGTTTTAATGATATTTTCTGCTTTGCTGTTATAAAGCCCGATGGTTTTAATGTATTCTTTTAACCCCTCTAAGCCGAGATCTAAAATAGCTTGTGGGGTATTTGCCACAGGGAATAATTTTGCTGTCGCTTTATTCACGCCTTTATCGGTCGCTTGAGCTGACAAAATCACAGCGATGAGTAATTCGAAAGGCGAATTATACTCTAATTCCGTGGTTGGATGCGGGTTTTGCTCCCGAAGTCGAGTGAGGATTTCAATTCGTTTAGCTTGGTTCATTTTTTCATATCAATTCGGTTTTTAATCGCCAGTAGAATGCCTAATCCAATAAACGCACCTGGCGGAAGAATAAAGAGTAAAAAGCTGCTGTCAGCGTGATAAATATGTAATGTCAGGAATTTGGCGCCTTGACCAAATAGGTTTTCAATGCCTTCAAAAAGGGTACCTTGGCCTAGGATTTCACGTAGCGCACCTAATACGGTGATACTTAATGCCATACCTAATCCCATCGAAAAACCATCCCAGGCTGCATGTGCTACGCTATTTTTAGAGGCAAAGGCTTCGGCACGACCGATGACGATACAGTTAGTCACGATTAAAGGAATAAAAATCCCAAGAGCTTGATAGAGTGTATAGGTATAAGCATTCATCAATAATTGCACCACGGTTACGGTGGTGGCAATAATCATCACATAAATCGGAATACGGATTTCATGAGGGATTTGTTTACGAAAGAGCGAAACAACGGTGTTTGTACAGGTTAAAACCAACATAGTTGCAAGGCCCAAACCCAATGCATTCGTCGCAGTACTTGATACAGCTAAGAGCGGACAAAGCCCCAATAATTGCACGAGGGTTGAGTTATTTTTCCATACGCCTTGAATAAAGATTTCTTTCCAAATAGAAGGCGTTTGCGTTATTTCTTCTGAATTTTCAACCGCACTTTGCTCATCAAGTGAGGTCGTTTTTTCGGTTAAATCAGTCATAATAAATATCCTATTGCGCGTATTTTTTTGCCATCTCGTTGAGTAATGCCTCATTTTCAAGCATCACGAGAGCAGAACGTTTTACTTGATTTACAATCGCGCGTGGCGTAATGGTTGCGCCAGAAAATTGATCAAATTTACCGCCATCTTTTTTGACCGCCCAATCTTTTAGGCTTTCTGGTACGATAACTTGGTTCGTAAAACTTAAAATCCAATTAGATATGCGAAGTTCGATTTTATCGCCCAATCCTGGGGTTTCATGATGTTCGATGACACGCACACCTAAAACTTCACCTTTTGGTGTGATTCCTACTAATAAACGGATATTCCCTGAATAACCATCTGGTGCTGTTGTTTCATAAGCATAGGCAGTGGGTACATGATCTTTAATAGCAAAATAGAGTTTTTGAATGCCTTTGAGTTTATCTTGCTCAGGTGTTTCTACGCTTTCAAGCAAGTTATTATTAAAATAATCTTGAGGGATCACTTGGAGTAATAACGCTTTTTGTTGTTCAGCCATGGCTTCATCAATTTTATCTTTTGTCAGCATATAAATGCCTGCAGAAACAGCGGTACATGTAAGCGCAATAAAACCTAATAACAAACCAAAACGGGAGGTGACTTTTAAAATACCCATTATTTTCTCCCTTTTGCAAAGTGGCCAGCTACACGAGGGCGGGTATAGTGATCGATAAGTGGTACACAAATATTACTTAACAAAATCGCAAATGCCACGCCGTCAGGGTAGTTTCCAAAGTAACGAATAAGGTAAACCAATAGTCCAACCAAAGTACCAAATACAAGCTTACCACGAGGTGTAATAGAAGCTGTGACAGGGTCAGTCGCAATAAAGAATGCGCCGAACATCATGGCACCGCTAAAGAGTTGGCTTATCATACTTAAATGATGATGGCCTGACATCGCAGTGATTGTTGCTAAGGTCACAAAGGTCACGAGCATTGAAACAGGAACTTGCCAGTGAATTTTTTTCTTTAAGATTAATACAATCCCACCAAGCATAAATGCCAGATTAACCTGCCACCAACCTTCAGCAAAGTCAGTCCCGTTTTGTAATAAAATCGGCAATTTTACAAAATCATGGAATACGCTTTCATCGCCTTGATGTAAGTTATAGAAGATTTTTGCGCTGTCTAATGGCGTCGCTTGTGTAATTCCATCAATGGAATGGACGAGTTGGCTTAAGCTAAAACCGTCAGTGGTTAAGCCTGTGAAAATTAAAGAAAGCGAATCCGCAAATGTTGGGGGTTCATTTAATAATGAAATAGGCGGCATCCAACTTGTCATTTGTAGAGGGAAAGAAATCAATAGCACCACATAACCCACCATAGCCGGATTAAAAGGATTTTGTCCCAAGCCGCCATAAACGTGTTTGCCTAGAATAACAGCAGAAAGCGTACCGATTAAAATCACCCAATAAGGTGCATAAGGCGGAATCGCCATCGCTAAAATTAAGGCAGTAAGCACCACGCTAAAATCTGAAATATAGACAAGATTTGCCTTATTGCGCAATTTGGTCACAATAAACTCAAGTAATAATGCGAAAGAAATAGCCAAGGCGGATTGCACCAAAACACCCATTCCAAAATAATAAATTTGTGTGAGCAGAGCAGGCAACATGGCTGCAATCACCCATAACATAATACGGGCGGTTAATTTGCCTGAATGGGTATGAGGCGAACTCACCATTTTCTTAAACATAATTTTTTCCTGCGTTATTCTGTTTCTTTGGCAGCTTCAGCCGCCGCTTTTTTT
>NZ_KV801015.1:111951-112362 GCF_001810345.1 Haemophilus sp. HMSC061E01 | reverse complement strand
TCAGTTGTATTTGTTGCAACTGTTTCACCTTGAGTAGCAGCTTTCTTCGCTTTGGCTCTTGCAATGGCCGCAGCTACTGCCGCTTTTTTCGGATCAAGTGCGGTTGGATTTTCATCCGTTTTTTCGACCGCACTTTCAGTTTCATTTGTTGTAACTGCTTCACCTTGAGCGGCAGCTTTCTTGGCTTTAGCTCTCGCAATGGCTGCAGCTATTGCTGCTTTTTTCGGATCAAGTACGCTTGAATTTTCATCTGTTTTTTCTACTGCACTTTCAGTTGTATTTGTTGCAACTGTTTCACCTTGAGCAGCAGCTTTCTTCGCTTTGGCTCTTGCAATGGCTGCAGCTATAGCCGCTTTTTTCGGATCAAGTATGGTTGGATTTTCATCTGTTTTTTCTACTGCACTTTCAGTT